>NZ_WWVR01000039.1 GCF_009883055.1 Blautia sp. BIOML-A1
TATACGACCATCTTTGTAATCATCATAGAGTTTCATCTTTTCCGAGGTCAACTGTCGGCTCTGTTTTTGCAATTCTGTAGTATTGATCTCTTTGTATTCACATTGTCTTTTGGAAGATACTTTCTTTCCTTTTTTCAACATTGACGCTGCATACTGACGGACAAGCCCAAGGATATTCTCCTCCATCGGTTCCCTACGAATCACCAGACTTCGGCACACAGGATCACCATTGGTTCTGGCATCTGAACATTTCAGCAGATGCTCTGTTTCTTTTAACAGAGAATGCCCACAGTTGGCACATATCAGCAAGGCCGGCTGTTTTTTACGTCTTTCCAGAGTAAAATTGGTGCGTGATTCTGCAACACTTCTCTTCTTTTTCGGATGCATTTCATTTGCTTTTTCAAACAATTCCCTGTCTATAATTGCCGTATGATGATTTTCCAGGCGAACCCATTCTGTTTCATCATTCAGAACTGCTTTATGGCCCGTATGCATACTGCAACGTGTTTTGCCCCAGATTCTGGTTCCAATATAAATCTCATCCCGGACGATTGCCGATACTGTCGTAGGGCTCCAGTGTTTCTTTTTGATCGTGTCAAACCTCTGGAACTGCACCTGATCCCCTCTTGATAATTTCTGCTCATCACAAGTAGCAATCGCCTGTGCTGCTGATAAAGCACAATCAAGTTATAGTCGTCAGACAGAGAGCCAGTCTTAATTCCGCATACATTTTCGTTGTAATATTCGGATGTCGGATCAAGGAAGGCGTTTGTATTCTGCCATATTTGTGTACTGCCATCAGGCAGTGTTGCCGTATAAGTGTTTTGAGATACAATTTCTCTAAACCACGAGTATTCCAACAACCGATATACTACTTCTTTCAAATCTAAAGTGGTGGTAAGTGCCTCCATATCAAAACCACTCGGATCATATAAAACTGTGTCTAAGTACCCCTGCTGTTGCAAATGCAGGTTTAAGTTCTCCATGAAAATCCTCACACGCTCTTGACAGCTTTCTGCTTGCGGCGAAAGTAATCCTCCACAATAATCAGCAACCACATAAGCTGCGTCATTCCCTGACGGTACTAACATTGCCGCAAATAGATTGTGTAAAAAGTATTCTTTTTCCTTGATTTGAGCAACAGACGAGCCAGGTTTCGTGAGTGAAATAGCACCATAGTCTGCAACAACGATACTATCAAGGTCTGCTAAAGTTGACGCATACTCAATAACAAACAGCTTGGCTAAACTTGCAGGAATTTGTGGCTCGTTCTCGTTTTTTGAAACAAATATTTCATCATCAGAACAATCCACCAATGATACACCGCCAGCCTTTGCACCAGCTTTTAATGCCTTTTTTATATCTCGTTTTCTTAGACTTATCATATTTAACCTTTCTTATCATAATTGCAAATTTATAAATTCATCAGTATTAAAACTGAAATTCAAATACGCTACTAAAATCATTATTCAAGACATAATAAACTTTGTTTTTATTAAATATCTCATAATAATAAATTGGGGTTGCATAGACAATAACTTCTGCATTCTTTACCTTTGCCATAATATCTGCAATATCATCCTTCTGTACACACATCCCAGTCCTCTGGCAGGATAGACAACCGATACAATATTTTATATCTTTTCCTTTCAAAGAAAGAAGTTCCACATCATGCCCCGCTTCTTTTGCTCCTTTTGCACACTCATTTGCAAGCATATCAGAATTGCTCCCTCCTCGAAGACTTGTCGATATGATCAATACTTTTTTTGCCATAATTAACCAACTCCGTTTTCTTCAAAAAATTTCTGGATTTTATCAAATGGGATTACATCCAGATTATCGTAAAGATCTGTATGAACAGCCCCTGGAATTGTTAGCAGCTCTTTATTGGATGTGTACTTGCTGTCCTTAATCATATTTTCATAAGCATCTTTTCCAAAATAATAGCTGTGTGCTTTTTCTCCGTGAACAATGAGGACTGCACTTCTGATTTCATTACTGTACTTTAATATTGGCTGATTCATAAATGACATACATCCAATACTGTTCCAGCCATCATTGGAATTCAGGCTTCTTTTATGATAACATCTGCCTTTATAATACTCACTGTAATCTTTTACAAAGAAAGGGGCATCCTCTGGAACCGGAAGAGAAACACAACCACCAGCTCTGGAATATTCGCCTTTACAGTATTCTTGTGTTCTGAGGGTATTCAGCGACTGCTTCTTCGCATAACGTGCTTCTTCACTGTCCTCAGAATCAAAGTACCCATTCACATTTACCCTTGTCATATCATACATGGTAGATGCAACCGTTGCTTTTATTCTTGTATCGAGTGCAGCTGCGTTAAGAGCCATCCCACCCCAGCCACAGATTCCAATGATTCCTATTCTATCTTGATCTACCTCTTCCCGAACAGAAAGGAAATCAACAGCAGCCATGAAATCTTCTGTATTAATATCCGGAGAAGCCATGTATCTTGGATTGCCTCCACTTTCTCCCGTAAAAGAAGGATCAAATGCAATAGTAAGGTATCCTTTTTCAGCCATCGTCTGCGCATACAGTCCGGAACACTGTTCTTTGACTGCACCAAATGGTCCACTTACAGCAATCGCTGGATATTTTCCAAATGCATTTTTCGGCTTATACAAATCTGCAGCAAGTGTGATTCCATAACGATTTACAAATGTCACTTTCTCATGATCTACTTTTTCACTTTTTGGAAAAGTTTTATCCCATTCAGATACTAGTTTTAATTCTTCTGTTTTCAACATAAATATAACCTCCATATGCAAATTGTCTTATAAATATACTTTTTTCAACCTTCCTATTTTAGTTTTCTATATTCTTCATCACTTACCGGTTCAAGCCATTCATTAGAACCATTTTCGCCTGGAACTTCTATTGCCAGATGTGAAAACCATTCATCCGGTGCGGCGCCATGCCAGTGTTTCACTTCTGCCGAAATATTGATGCAGTCGCCTGGCTTCATTTCTACAGCATCTTTCCCTTCTTCCTGATAATATCCTCTTCCGGCAACACATACCAGTATCTGTCCTCCCCCACTTTTTGCATGATGAATATGCCAGTTATTTCTGCATCCAGGTTCAAATGTTACATTGAAAATTCCAACCTGAGATGTAGAGATTGGTGCAAGAAAACTTCTGCCAGAAAAATACTGTGCAAAGTCATCGTTTGGTGCACCAATTGGAAATACCATCTCTTTTGCATGCGCCCGCATCGCTTCCTCTTCGTATGGCAAATCTCCTTCGCCTGTCTCCCACACTTCCTTTGCAAGATTGAAAACAGCCCATGCTTTTGGCCATCCTGCATAAAATGCGACATGTGTGATTACTGCGGCAATCTCTTTTTGTGTTACACCATGATTTTTTGCATTTTGAAGATGATATTTTAAAGAAGAATCTGTAATTCCGGAAGCCATCAGAGCAACCACTGTGATGATACTTCTTGTTTTTACGTCAATATCCTGGTTATTCCAGTTTTCACCGAAAAGGACATCATCGTTAAAATGTGCAAACTCCGGTGCAAATTCACCAAGTGCATTTCTTCCTGCTGTCTGTATTATTTTTCCCATTTTCTGTATACCTCCATAGCACTGTTATTTATAAAGATTTTACCCACTCACTGATTTCCTGTTTTGTTCCACGGTTTAACAGGCTGCCTTCTGTGATAACTGCATCCGGTGCAGATGGCTGTAATTCCTTTACAGTATTACCGAATCCACTTCCACCGGATGTTGCAAAGAGCACAATCTTTTTACCACTGAAATCGTAAGCTTCTAAAAATGTATTGATGATTGTCGGAGCCACATACCACCAGATTGGGAATCCCAGAAGGATCTCGTCATAAGAACTCATATCCATCTCTTTTTTCATAATCGCCGGTCTATATTTTTTATCACTCATTTCCACACTGCTTCTGGATTTTTTATTCATCCAGTCAAGATCAGGCTTTGTATATGGAACTTTCGGCTCAATCTCAAACAAATCCGCTTTTACTTCCTCTGCGATCATCTGTGCTACTTTTTTTGTTGTTCCGCTTGCACTGAAAAATGCCACTAATTTTTTACTCATAATAAAAATCCCCTTTCTATACGTATTTTTCACAAAAAATAGATGTATAAGATTTACATTCATCTTACACATCTATTTTAAGCTCTATCGCTTCATTATGTCTAATGCTTATATTGAATTTTGTTTTATGCCTGAAAAGCATTAATCTCCTCGATCATTTTACGAACTGCCAAAGAATATGGGATATTCCGTCGCCAGGCAATCACCGTACTGGTCGTGATTTCAGGAGAAATTCTTCGCTGTACAAGAATATCCTCTCGCCAATACTTTGCAGCACCCTCAATTGAAATTGGATACCCCAGTCCATTTGCCGCCATAACTCCGGCATTCGTTCCAAGATTACTCGTAAAAGCAATCTGTAATTTTGAAAAGTCTTTCCCAAACCAGTTGGCAAGTTCACTTTGAACGTTCATTCTTTCCGGCAGGATCAAGGGCTTTCCAATAAGATCTTCTTTTTTTATAAACTCTTTTTCTGCCAGCGGATCATCCGGCCGCATTCCGACACACCAGTGATCGCAATCTGTGATCCGGATATAATCCAGCCCTTCGGTGTCCACCGGCTCCATGAATAATGCGATATCTACAAGTCCTTTGTTCATCATCTCATACACTGCATCTGCTGTTGCAGTATGCAATACAATCTGAACCAGCGGATATTTTTCTTTATATGTTTTACATATCTTCGCCAATGTCTCCACTGCTGCAAATTCACCGCATCCAATGGTTATCGTGCTCTCTACAACCTCTTCTTTTCCTTGCAGTTCCTCAAGCGTCCTTTCCTCAAGATTAAGAATCTCCAAGGCACGCCTTTTTAATAAAATTCCTTCATCAGTGAGCGATATTTTCTTCCCGTTTCGAATAAATAATGTTATTCCCAGGTCCTCTTCAAATGCCGCCATTTGTCTGGATAGCGTTGGCTGGGTAATATGCAATTGTTCTGCTGCTTTTGTAAAGCTCTGTTCTTTTGCTACTGTTAAAAAATAGCGTAATAATCTTAATTCCATATCTTTATATTCCTACAAATTTTTCTTGTAACCATTCTATCATATTGCATCCCAGACATCATCTATATCTTTACCTTTAATAATAAATCGCACACAAATCAATTATATCAAGAAGTAAATTATACTGCTTCTTTGCTGTATCGTTCATTTCATGATTCATCGGTGCGTTCTGTGAATACAACGTTGCTTCCGAAAGCTTTGATGGTGCTGAATGATATAACATCAAGTCTTCTACCGTTATGTTGAGCAATTTCAGTATTTTCTGCAAATGGCGATCAAAAGAACTCTTACTGTCTATATTGCCATTCAGCAACTTATCAAGAGTTGGTCTTGTTTCAACTCACAGTCGGTAATTTCACAGAGTCTGACATGTCAGCAACATGCTGACTGTGATTTGCCTCATGTCAGTGGGGGATACCGATTTCTCTCCGCCCACCACTGCCGTTCATTTTCTTGTTTACAATTCATCTCACCACCTATAGAGGTGGGAGAATCCTTGTTATATCTTGTTGAAATGTCTGCCTTTGCCGCAAAGGATACTTTTGTATAACCCATATCTCTAATACAATCTTTTAACTTCGAAGCCACCAGACTTCTCTGTTCAAATAATTCATCAAACTTCATTGTGATGACCTCCTTTTCTCTTCAATTTGTTTGCAAAAAAGCCATAAGATTTCTCTTTCCAAAATCTTACAGCTCTTCTATCATATTGCGTCCCCAATATCATCTATATTTACATGTAATATCTGCACAAAATACCGTGGGTTATTTTGGGGTTATTTTCTAACCGCCTATGCCCTTCAGACTGTGATTTTACTGGCTTTTGAGCGAAGCTTTCAAAGAGTGCCGTGGCATAAAAATAAAATTTTTATCATATGATTTTCTCCTTGTGTTATTGAAAGATTGTGTAATTTGAACCCTCTATGTTCTCAATCACTTAATGATATATTTTGTTCCTCTGCCTTTTCCTTCAACTGCAATCACACCCTTTTTCTCCATAGCTTTCAGTAATTGTGTTGTTTTTGATTTGCCAAATGGGACATATGGTGCAATTTCACTTATTGGTTTCAGCATCGTCTTACTTAAAAATTTGTAAATCACTTTTTCGTCTTCGGTTAAATTGACATTCGTTTCAAATATCGGTAGTACAATTTTTATAGCATTTTCTGACACTTCAAATTCTGGTTTTATCAAACTCTCTGCATACAGTTGTTTGATTCGTGTAATTCCTGTTCCAAATATCTCTACTAATCCCAGTCTATAAAATACATTTGCAAGATTTCTATTTCTTAAAATAGATAGTTTACCTGATAAATATTCTTCTGCCGTTATTCCAGCCGGCAATCCACCAGGAGATACTACTTCTATTCTATCATCAAACATAGAAACTCTGATGTGTGAATTAATATCCCATACCCTATGAATCAAAGCATTTGCAATTGCTTCTCTGAAAGCTGCTTCCGGTATTTTCTCTACCATCTTTCTGTCAGCCCCCTGTATTACTTCATATTGGTAATAATCTCTAAATACAGCAAGTGCTTTTTCATATATTTCTAAAACCGATATATGTTCAAACGTTACTCTTTTTTGAATAATACTGATATTCTCACCGAACTTAACAATATCAATTCCTGAAAAATGATTTTTATCTGCCAAAAGTCCCGCTGCATTATTATAACCATTTATATTGTTATACAAGTTCAATGTCTTTAAAGTATCTTGATTGAAAGTTTCAATGTAAATATTTTCTTTCAGTTTACACTGTAAAATTTCAAAAGATAGCTCCTGATCTTTACAAGATAATTCTTCGAAACTAATATTTTTTCCATCTAATACAAGCCTTGAAAATTCCAATGTATCTACCTCTATCGTTGCTGTATCATTTCGTTTGTATGCTTTTGATTTATATAAATACGGTTTTTGAAGACCATTTTTTACAGTAAGTTTTATCGTCTGGTCATTATTCTGTATTTCAAGTATATAGTTTGGTTGAGGTGATATACTGTCATTGATTTTATTTTCGATATCCAGACAGGCCTGTTTTACATCTGGCAATCCTTTCACATTTCCATTATCATCAACCCCAAAAAGAATTGTTCCACCATTGTAATTCGAAAAGGCACTAACTGTTTTCAAAAAAGCATTCGTAATCGTTTCCTTGAATTCTAATATTCTTGTCTCACGCATAGTAATCGTTCCCTTTCCAACCATAATGATTATATTATATGCAAAAACGCGCAAAAAATCAATCGTATTTTTTTACGATTGATTTTTTAATTAATTTTGAGTGTAGTATTCTTTTTTGACCAACTGAATTATGACAACTTTTTTAATTATTCCGATCCGATCTTCCAAAGGTGTAAATTCTACGTTTCCACCCAAGAGACCCAATAAAATCAAGACTTTTGCCCCGTCCCTTAAACACTGCCGTGACATATAAATAGTATTTTGACCACGTTTTTATCTCCTTTCGTGCCAACGGATTTGAGGTGATAAGCCTTTATTTTTCAACATTTTTACACATTTTTATATTTAATTGTTTTTCATTTCTCCTCATAAATAAGGGGATTTCCTTTATAACTTTATGTGTTAGAAAGTGTGTTATGCCTTTGATATATAACACACTATCATTTTTTAGTCTTCGCCGTCTGCTTCTTCTGAAAAATCCGTTTCCGGTTCTTCGTCGTAATCATCATTATTCAATGATACAAGGGCAGGCACGTTATTCAGTGAATAAAAATTATACGGCTTGCTTTGTGCCATATTAGAGAACTGTTTCCTAAAAGTCAACTATTTATTCTAATATACCTCTTACAAGCTCGATTCAAAAACTCATAGTCATGTGTTACAACTATAATAATATATTTTTCTTCTGCCAGCCGTTTCATCATTTTTTCCACCTGACACATATGCCTAAAATCCAGGCCACTGGTAGGTTCATCGAAAATAAGCATTTTTTTTCCACTCATAACTGCCTGGCAAACAGCAAGCCTTTGTCTTTGTCCGCCAGATAATATCATCGGATGATATTCTGCATACTCTTTCAAGTCAAATTCTTCAAGCAGTTCCCTGATTTCCTGTTCGGAAGCGTCTTCATTTGCAAGCAGGCATTCATTTTTCACACTATCTGAAAACAACTGATGATTGACTTCCTGCATGACCATCCCGAACAGTTTGGTCCGGGCCTTTTCTGACAGCTTTTTCCCTTGATACAGAATCTCGCCGCCTTTGGGCTTAAGCAGACCGCACAAGCAATTGCAAAAAGTAGATTTTCCGGCACCGTTTTTCCCTGTGATACCGATGATGTCTCCCGCTCTTGCAGATAAACTAATATTCTGAAAAATCATCTGTTTCTTTCTCTTAAAGGAAAGATTGCACACCTTAAGCTCT
This sequence comes from Blautia sp. BIOML-A1, assembly GCF_009883055.1. GTDB lineage: Bacteria > Bacillota > Clostridia > Lachnospirales > Lachnospiraceae > Blautia_A. The sequence goes on from NZ_WWVR01000039.1 coordinate 8,489, forward strand.
GCATTTTCCAAGTCACCGGAAATTTCCGGAATCTGTATCTGTTCCGGCACTATACTCCTTAATCCCAACTGTTCCCGCTCTGAATCTGACAAAGCCCTGAACTCCGATGGTGTAAATTCCCGTTCTATATGTCCTTCTTTCATATAAAGAATTCGGTCTGCAAATTGCTGAACCCAGGAAAGTCTGTGCTCCGCCACAACTACCGCATGCCCTTTTCCCTTAATTACCCTCAGTCTTTCACTCAACCGTTTGATTCCTGCCATATCAAGATTTGCCGACGGCTCATCAAGCACATAAATCTGCGGATTCATGGCATATACTGATGCAAACGCAAGAAGCTGTTTCTCACCACCTGACATGGAAAATACATTTCGGTCTTCCAGCTTCTCTATATCTAATTCATTTATTGTATTCTTAATTCTTTTTCGTATATATTCCGGTTCCACGCCTCTGTTTTCCAAGCCGAATGCCATCTCAGCATTAGAATTCGTATAAAAAAACTGAGTTCTTGGATTCTGAAAAACAGACCCTACAAGCTCTGCAATTTCATACATAGGCATCTCTGCAACATTTTTCCCGTAAACCGTAATCGTTCCATCTACGCTGACATCCCTCACAAAATGTGGAATCAATCCATTAATCAATTTTGTCATTGTGGTTTTTCCACATCCACTTTCCCCGCATATCAATACGAACTCCCCATCCTGTATCTCCAGATTTACATCTGACAGAATTCTTTTTCCTTGCATTGTTACATTTACATTTTCAAACTTTATCATTTTCTTTATCCTGCAATCACCACTATAAGTATTCCAAATGTTACCAAAATCATTATCAACCAGTCTGAAATCCCCATGTGAAGTGTTATTTCACTGGTCTTTTTTCCTGGATTCTCGATTCCTCTTGCCACTGCCGCCGCTGCTATTTCATCCGATGTATTGACTGCAGACACAATCAATGGAACTACCGTACACTCCAAGCGGGATGCCCATGAGATATTCTGAAGTTTCATGGCAGCATTTATATGTACGAACTCCTCTTTCAAAGCTGGAAAATATCGAAGTGTCGTAGACATTGCTATGATAAATCCTTGTGGTAGATGCAGTGTATACATGGCAGCGATCATTTTCTGCATGGACGATGTTCGAAGCAACAACAAACCTGCCAAAACACACGGCAGCATACGCAATGAATAATTAACTAAAACTGGAAACACCATATTCATCCATGCGGGGCACTGCGGAAATACATACATTAGTAAAAGGTGGGAAGAAACAAGTAAAACGATACCTTTACCTGCCGCCTTATATAGTCCATGCACCAGCATAAGCAGGAGAAATATGCCTGAAAGCATACTCCCCTGCTCAGAATTTTTCTGACAGAACATACCAATATTTGCCATTAAAAGCAGCCACAGCCCAGCTCTTGGATCAAGATGATTGATGACTGTTATCTTATTCATCAGACAATCCCTGCTTTCTTAAAATGTTTACGGAATAAACCTTTAGCAATCAACGCTCCAATCACGCCTCCTATGACTGGAGAGATACAAAGTATAATCAACATTGGCGTAGAAATCAATCCCGATAAAGACCGGACATATTCTGCAGACATTCCATTTTGCTGAATCTGCGCCAGAAAACTGTCTTTATACACCCATATTGCCAGTGGAGAGCCAAGCATTCCATAACAGAAAAACACAAACGATATCATCATATGTGTAAAACTGTTATCATACTTTGTCACAGCCCTGTACAGTTCCGACAATATACATGCAATAGCAAATGTAATCAGTAACAATACTGTAAACTGACCAGTCACAAAATAAAGCAATGCAGTAATTGTTCCCATAATAAGTACTGCCCCTGGTTTTCTCACTTTAGCTGTCATAAGCAGGAATGGGATTCCGGTCACAATTCCTGTTACGCCCGGTAACAGCAGCCACAACACTGGCACAAATCCAGTAAACATAGCTGCCAGATTGAGCATAAAATAAATTGCAGAGAAGATTCCTATTGTAATAAGATCCTTTCCTGATAATTTTCTTGATTCTTCCATGTTTTTCGTTCCTCCTAGCCGATTTTCCAGCCTTCCGACTGGCTTCTGATATCTACAAAATCCTTGTATTTTCCAGGAATAACCACAAGTTCTCTGTGGGTTCCTCTCTGAACAATCTGCCCATTATCTACCACCAGAATCTGATCTGCCTGTTCAATCGTCGCCAGTCTGTGTGCAATGGTTACTATGGTTTTTCCTTTTGTAAGTTCCGATATAGCTGCCTGGATCAGATGTTCATTTTCCGGATCTACACTGGCTGTCGCTTCGTCAAGTATAATAATCGGTGCATCCTTCAAAATCGCTCTTGCGATGGAAATGCGCTGTTTTTCTCCACCGGACAGGCTCCCACCCCCTTCACCGATGACAGTATCGTAGCCTTCCGGTAATGCCATAATAAAATCATGGCAGCACGCTTTCTTTGCCGCTTCGACCATTTCTGCTTCTGTTGCATCCGGTTTTCCAAAGCAAATATTATTCCTCACTGTATCATGAAACAGATATACATTCTGAAATACCATGGAAATGTTGGATAACAGACTGTCACAGGTAAATTCTTTCACATCATGTTCTCCCACACGAACACTTCCACTGTCTGCATCATAAAATCGAGCAATCAGATTGCAGATTGTAGATTTTCCGCTTCCGGAAGGACCAACGATTGCTGTAACTGAATACTCCGGAATTTTCAGATTCACATTATGAAGCACCTGTCTTCTTTCCTTCCCTTCCCCGTAAGAAAAATCTACATTCTGAAATTCGATATCATAGTGTGCAATCTCTATCTGCTGTCCATCTGCATCAATGAAGGACTCTTTTGTCAACGCATCCAAATGATCCAAGGCATCATCAATGACAGCCAGTACATGGGCGCAGTCTGCAATCGGCTCCAAAGAACCAAACACATGGAATGACAACAGAATGATAATCATCATATAAGTAAAATCCAGCTGTCCAGAAAATCCCAGATAAAATGCAGCGATCACGATACACACACTTGCTGTCTTTAACGCCAGCAGATACAGTGCATTATAAGGAATATACCCCCATTCTATTTTCAGATTAATATCACGGCTGTCCCTGCATGCTTTTTTCATAGAATCCATAGAAGCTCCTGCTTTTCCAAAGGATTTTACTACAGAAAGTCCTCTGGCATATTCCAGGGTTGCTCCAGTCAGATCTCTGTTTGCCGCAGCTAGGATTGGTGCATTTCTTGTACTGTACTTTGAAATGATAAGCAGAAATATCAGAGAAACAGCAGCACCCGTCACTGCAATCAGCCCCACTCTCCAGTTCATACAGGTGAGCCACAAAAGGATGCAGATAAAATTCAGATAACCTCCCACAAAGTTATCAATCATACGAATTCCCATTCCTTCCAGCGTATGAAGGCCTGTCGTGATGGAATTGAGAATCGTACCTGTATTCATATTCTGGAAATATCCTAAAGATACACGTTTCAGTGCATCTCCTACTGCAAGTCTGTCTCTGGCAATCAATTCATAACTGATCGACTCCTGAAATCTTGCTCTCAGATAATCAAACAGAAAGCGCAGAAAAATGAAGAACAGCAGAATCACGATACTTTTCCCAATCCAAACCGTTGAGACAGCTTTTCCCTGTCCTTCGCATTCTACAAGCTTCCCGATCATATATGCAGCCCATACGACCGGCATTGCCGCAAACCAGCCTGAAAAAAAGGAAAAAATAAAACCGATATACAGATTCTTTTTAAAGCTTCCACACCAGTCAATGATTCTTTTTACAGTACCAAACATGATTCTTCACCTTCTTTCTGGCTTTCAACTGCCCAGTGCCTTACTCCCACATGGGCCTGCCACATTCTCTGATAAAGCGGACAGTTCTGAATCAGTTCTTCCTGAGTTCCTGCTTCTTCTATACAGCCATTTTTCAAAACAACGATTTTGTCTGCATCTGTGATTGTGGAAAGTCTGTGTGCAATGACCAGCAATGTCTTGCCTTTTGTCAGTTCTTCAATACTCTTCTGAATCTTGTTCTCATTTTCCGGATCCGTAAATGCAGTCGCTTCGTCAAGGATGACGATCGGTGCATTTTTTAATACCATTCTGGCAATAGCAATTCTCTGCTTTTCTCCACCGGACAGGCGTTTTCCTGCTTCCCCTGCCTGAGTATCATACCCCTGTGGCAGTTTCTCTATAAATTCCTGGCAGCATGCCTTTCTTGCCGCTTCCTGCACCTCTTCATCCGATGCTGCCGGATTACCAAGACGTATATTTTCCATAATGGAACACCTGAACAGAAAATTATCCTGTGTTACAAAACTAACCATTTCTGAAAGCTGTGACAGCGGAATTTCCTTAATATTTACATCACCTATAGTAATGCTGCCTGACGTCACATCCCAGAATCTTGAGATCAACCTTGCTACTGTGGATTTACCTCCGCCGCTTGGTCCGACCAATGCGGTAAAACTTCCTGCCGGCATTGTCAGGTCTATTCCATGCAGCACCTCATCCTTTTCCTCACCAGTATAGGAAAAATGCACATTTTCCAGCTTCACATCATAACTGCTGATATTTACACGTACAGAAGACTCCGGCAATTCTTGCATCGTAAGGAAATCCTGTATGCTTTCAATGTTGTACTGCATTTCACGAAGATTTTCGGAAAATACCTCTATCTTTGCAAAAGATGTTACCATGGACATGGACAACATGATTGCCAAAACAAGCTGTGATATGGTCAACTGACCATGCATCGTCAGATACAGTCCCACAGGCAGAGTTCCAAGCAGTGTCGATGGAAACAGGGCGAATGTCATTTTCATGGTGATCCAGGTGGAGGACAGCCATTTCACAACAAATTTCTTGTAATCCAGGATTGCTTTTGCATATTTCTCATAAGAGGTTCCAGCCCTGCCAAATGACTTAATGACTTCGATTCCTTCTATGTATTCTACAATGGTACTGTTCATATGTGCATTAGATTCATCGTACTGAGTGAAACTTTTTCCGCTGATAATCATGGTAAGTGTCATAAATACCATGGACAATGGAACGGTTACAAGAGAAGCCAGTGCAATTCTCCAGTCCAATGTAAACAAAGCGATAAAGCTGATTACCGGAAGCAGGAGATGTCCGCTTCCTTCCGGAATCATATGGGCAATGGGAGGTTCCATATTTTCGATTTTTTCTATCATAATGCTCTTGATTTCACCAATACTGTGCCCTTCTACATCTCCTAACGGTGCTTTCAGAAACCGGTCTGTCAGGCGGATCCTTAGACCCTCCAATATGTGATAGGCTGCTATATGGGAAATCCATGTGGATGCAGAAAAGCTTACAATTTTTATAATGTAAAAGAGTAGGGCATATAGACACCACTTTAAAATTTCCTGCATAGGAGCCTGGTTCAGATTTCTTATATACAAATCAATGCCACGGTAAATGCAATAATATGGCATGAGTCCACTGATAATACTGATAACAGATAAAACAACGGATATTCCAAGCCTTTGCCCGCTTCCTTCGGTATAGCCAAGCAATACTTTCAGCCAGCTGTCTTTTTTTTCTGATACTTTTTTATTTTCCATCATATGTTTCCTTTCTGAATCTGTACTCTGCCGGAGACAGCCCCATCACACTTCGAAATGCAGATGAAAATTTTCCCGGATTTTCATATCCTAAACAGGAGGCGATCTCCTGTATTTCTTTCGCCTTATCCTGTAACAACATATTTGCAGCCAGATTCATGCGGTATCTCTTCTGATAAGAATAAATAGAATCTCCATAAACATCTTTGAAGCATTTTTTCATAGTTGTCAGTGGAATCTCATACATAGAGGAAAGTTCTTCGATGGTAAACCGTGTCTGAGGATTCCCTGTAATCTGCGCATGAATCCCTTTGATTTTTTCCATCTGAGTTTTGTAATAATATGGTCTGACTTCCTTCCTGTCTTCTACGGTCATCGTGTTTAAGTACAACAATAATTCCACGACTTTTATCTGATAATATTCTTTCGCTTTTGCAAGCTCTGGATGAGCCATGTTTTTCTGGTAAAATCCGGAAAGAATCGACTCAAGTTCCTTATCTCCCCGAATTACATAAGGTTTCTCTTCGGCACAATACCGGCTTCGAAGATTCTCAATGGATACGGAGAATCCCTGAAACAATTCATCAAGTGCCTTCTGAACTTCCACAACTTCCATGAAAATACTGATTCCATGATAATGCTTCAGAGGATAATAAGTTGTCCCTTTATGATTTTCTCTGTTATCCAGACGAAGTTCCTTTTCCTGCATAATACTGAACACACCAGGCTTTACCTCCATCTCAATTCTTCCCTCCCGGCAGTGGTCAATACAGAATATTTTTCTGTCATTCTTCAATTCAAATTCAGATACACACTGTTCCATATGCATGTCTGAAAAGCAAATCATCACTCCGGGCAGCACACGGTAAATTGTCATTACTCCTTCTCCTGTCATATCATTCAGCATAAGGATCGAACAATTCTCATTCTGAATCACAGGTTTCACATTACTTCCAAGGCTTGCAATTTCATTCACATTCAAATTTCTTCTCATTCCCTTCATATAGCTGTATTTTCTTCGTTAGTCATTTCTAACTTTTTTTTATATCTTACCATGAGAATTAAGCTTTATCCATACCCGAATGGACCTTGGTAATCTATTTGGACAAAAAATAAAGTTCCAGACTTATCATCTGAAACTTTATAATGAATCATCATCATTGCATTACTTCACGCAATAGAAATATACCATGGAACCATCAACATGGACATCGGTTTCTTTATATAGTTTTTGAAGGATATTTCTCAGCTCTTTCTCCGTCTGAAACGATGGAGAAAACCGACCTTTCTTTGCAAGAATATTTTTTGATGTTTCATAAGCATTTTGTATTTTGTCTGCCATATTACCCTCCAAATTTAATTTTAATTCTAAAATCTTAAAACTATCGTTCTCTCATCTTCCTGACATTACGATTCATGAGGTGTCTTCCAATATGTCTATAAGCAAATGCTTTAAAGGCTGAAATTTCTTGATGATGTTCCTTCAACAGTTCATCTGGACAATCATAAACACCAAAATCCTGATTAATTCCCTCGCTCTGAATATAAGTATTGTTCCTATCAAACTCAATAATGAGATTTCTGAAATCCTTGACTGCTACTCCATAACCGCAAAATGCACCTTTACATTCCGGATTTCGTTCCTGTAACTTCTTTATATAGGTTTTATCCAAAATGAAAGCTTCCAGTTCATACCACTGATTTTCAAAATTAATTTCTACCCAGCTATGGAAAATATTTTTTGGAGCATTACGGTAAACAAACCCGGTCATAGTTCCTTTCTGCAGGCTTTTATCAATCGTAAAACCATGTACTCTGCATGGAATATTGCAGGCACGTAAAAGTGCCATGAATAAAGTTCCTTTAGTATTACATTGTCCATAACCATCTGCAAGTACTTTTGAAGCTGAAATTCCGTCATCAATATTATATCCAAATAAAATATCATCTCTTACATAGTTGTAGATTGCCTTAATCCTTTCAAATTCACCCATTTCCTTCCATTTCATATTTTGAATAAGTTTTTGAATTGCCGGATTAGAAAAATCAACCATTCGTGTTTCCCTAAGATACTTATCTTTCATTTCCTATCGCCTTTCCCATAGGTTTTCTCACAACACAATGCATTCGCATACCTTTACGAATTTCAAATTTTTCTACTTTTAATCCTGCTTTTTTGCAACATTTTATGACCACATCTCTTGTTGGCACTTGGACATCTCCATGTCCGCATATATTTGCCAACGGCATTTCCAATGTATTCATTAGCCATACCAATACTTTATTGTCACTGGTCACATCTCTCAGTATCAATCTTCCATTTGGGCGAAGACATCTTTTCACACTGTCAAAAAATGCCTGTGGATCTGGATAATGATGGAAGCTCATAGAACAAATAATTGCATCAAATGAATCGTTTTCAAAAGGAAAGTTCTCACAGTCTCCTACAACAAATGTTGCATTTGAAATATTTTTCTTTTTTGCCTGTTCAATCATGGCAGGAGTCAGATCCAGTCCTGTATAATGCCGGTCTGGATGTTTTTCTGCTAATAAAGAAATCATTGGTGCAGGTCCGCAGCCTGCATCCAATAAATCTCTAAATGGCTCCTTATCTAATTCTTCCAGAATATCCGGATAATCCTTTTTGCACATTTCGTAAATGCCAGCATGGTTACTTTCATATCTTCCTGCTGCTTTTGTAAACTCTTTAATTGACAATTTTTTATATTCTTCATTTTTCATGCTTTTTCCTCCAATCACTGTGCCTTTTTCGTCTTGCATCCACATTTCTTCCTTCTTTTCATATAAGCATAAAACTGCTTATGCAATTCCCTCATTTCATCTGGTGCCTTCATAGCATTCTCATAAGAATCATTCCTCTCCTCTTACCCCAGTGCCACATCCAAAATCATCATCAAACTAAATCCAAGTGCAAAGAAAAGCGTACCAATATTCGAGTGCTGTCCCTGCGACATTTCCGGAATTAGTTCTTCAACCACGACATATAACATGGCTCCTGCTGCAAAACTCAGTAAATATGGTAATGCCGGGATTACCAGCTGTGCAGCAAGAATCGTCACTACTGCTCCAATCGGTTCAACCACTCCTGAAAGTACACCTCCAAGAAATGCCTTTCTCTTACTTTCACCCTCTGCCCTAAGCGGCATGGATATAATCGCTCCTTCTGGAAAATTCTGGATAGCAATTCCAAGTGATAAGGCAAGTGCACTTGTTGCTGTAATCTGTGCATTTTCAGCAAGAAATCCTGCATACATTACACCAACCGCCATACCTTCAGGGATGTTATGTAATGTAACTGCCAACACCATCTTCGTAGTACGATCTAGTTTGCTTTTCGGTCCCTCTGCCTGTTCACTTCCAACATGAAGATGCGGAATCAAATGATCAAGTGCGAGTAAAAACAATATACCAATCCAGAACCCAACAGCTGCCGGAACAAACGATAAAGTTCCCATATTCTCAGATTGTTTAATAGCCGGAATCAGAAGACTCCAAATTGAAGCAGCAACCATTATACCCGCTGCAAATCCTGCAAGTGCACGTTGCAGTAACTTGCTAAGTGTTTTTCTCATAAAAAACACGCATGCTGTACCTAGCGTTGTTCCAACAAATGGAATCAGTATACCTTCAAAAATATTTATTTGCATTATATTTTCCTTCCATATATGCTTGAAAAAATTCATTGGCAAAAATAATTATCTTCAGCGGTATAGTATTAGTTCTATAGCTTATTGATTATATTGCCTAATATCTGTTATTCTATAATTTTTCATATTTTCATTGTGTTAGTTTTGACTAACTGTTTGGTATAAAGAAAACCGTGCAAAAAGCAGACTGTAATTTCACACGGTTTTCTTATGCTTAAGTATATCACTTACGTAATCATATAACAATATATTTCTTTCAACAATTTACAAAATCTAACGTGTGAATTAATATCCCATGCCCTATGAATCAACACGTTGGCAATTGCTTCTCTAAATGCTGCTTCCGGTATTTTCTCTATCATCTTTCTGTCAGCGCCCTGTATTACTTCATATTGATAATAATCTCTAAATGCATCTATTGCTTTTTCATATACATCTAAGGCCGATGTGTTTTCGAAGGTCACTCTTTTTTGAATGATACTGATGCTTTCTCCGAATTTGACAATATCAATTCCCGGGAAATGATTTTTATCTGCCAGAATTGTTCCAGGTTTTCGACTCCTCCGGTTTCACATAACCAGGCTGTTTTTCTTACTCTGTTTATGATAAAATTACAGTAACTTCAGAAGCTTTCCCATTGTTTTCTTTTTACTGGAGGATTTTTCAATGCAGGAAATACATCATTTTTTTCACTCATTATTCAGTCCCACCCTTGATTTCCGTGTTCGGCTGTTTAATATCCTGGCTTTAGGAGGCACTGTGATCAGCCTGATCATGGCCTTTCTCAGTCTCGGAACCGGTTCTTGGAGAAATGTCCTGATCAACATTATGCTGGTCGCAGTCTCAGGAGAACTTTTTCTTTATTCCTATTACAGTGGGAAATATCAGCGCTGCTATCTGATCACCATTGTCATGATTTTTCTGATTGTTTTTCCGGTGATGTTTTTTACCAGCGGCGGATATCATGGCGGTATGCCGGCCTTCTTCGTGTTTGCCATTATTTTTACCGTGCTGATGCTGGAAAAAAGACGTGCTCTGATCGTTTCTCTGCTGGAAATTATCCTATATATGGGACTGTGTCTGGCCGCATACCATTTTCCGCACATTGTAACTCCTTTTGCCACGGAAGCAGACCGACTGGCAGATATTCTTCTGGCATTTGTCTCTGTAAGTACTGTCTGCGGCATTGTTCTCTATTTTCATCTGAAGGAATACAACCAGCAGCAGCTCCTTCTGGAGGAACAGAACCTGCGGCTGCGCTCCCTTGACAATGCCAAGTCTACCTTCCTGACCACCGTTGCCCACGAGATAAAAAATCCTCTGAGTTCCATCTCCCTCCACGCCCGGGACACCTCTGAGCTCCTTGAAGAAGAACCTCTGGATTTCTCTCTTATGCAGGAAAATCTCCGTACCATTGAACAGTCAGTAATGCGGATCGATCGGATCGTACTGGATTTGATGGATACCGTTTCCATTGAGCAGGGACGGCTGGCCCTTTCCCTTGTGCCATCAGATCTGGGAGCACTTTTACATTCTGTGGAAAAAGATTTCAGCAGTCATCCAGGTTCCGAGAATAATCAGATGGTGCTTACGATACAACCCGACCTCCCGGAAATCTCTGCAGACCCGGAACGGCTGATTCAGGTTATCACCAATCTGGTCTCCAATGCAGAGCGTCACACCCGAAACGGAACCATCACTATTTCCCTTACAGGCGAACCGGGCTGGCAGACCATCTGCGTCTCCGACACTGGAACCGGTATGTCAGAAGAAATGCGAAAAAACGCACTCAAGGGTTATGTTTCTGCTGATAAAGATTACTGGCGGCACGGCATAGGCCTCTATGTCTGTCATCAGATCATCACCGCCCACAGCGGCAAAATATGGCTGAAAAGCAAAGAAGGTGAGGGAACTCAGGTGTTCTTCTCACTTCCGGAGGAGGAATCATAAATGAATGAAAAGAAATCGCTTATCCTTATGGTGGAGGATGAAGAACAGGTGCTGAATGCCAACTGCCGGATGCTGCGGCGCCGTGGATACGATGTCCGCACTGCACAGACAGTCTCCGAAGTCTATCATCAGCTTGAAGAACAGCTGCCAGATCTTCTCATCCTGGACATTATGCTTCCGGACGGAAACGGCCTGGATATCTGCCGCCACTTCCGCGAAAAAACCATGAAGCCGGTTCTTTTTCTCTCAGGAAAAAGTGATATCCGAGATAAGGTAGAAGGACTTCAGCAGGGAGGCGACTATTATCTCACCAAGCCTTATAATTTCGACGAATTTCTGGCCGTAATCCAGATGCTTCTGGAACGCCAGAAACGAATAGAAGAAAAAATAAAAGAAAAATTTCAGGCTTCCCGCCAGATCACCATTGGAAGCCTGCGGCTGGATCTTTCGGACGGCCATGCATATCTCAATAATGCTGACACAGGTCTTACCCGTACCGAATTCTCCCTGCTACGTCTCCTTGCTGAAAATCAGGAGAAGATTTTTTCTGCAAAGGAGCTCTATGAAGCAGTATGGGGCAGCTGTGCGGGAACAGATACCAGCACGGTACGGCGGCATATCTTTAACCTGCGGATCAAGATTGGTGCCGAGGATACCGATGAATATGACATTGTCTCGGTTTATGGTAAGGGATATCTTTTTACCTGCCGGTAAATGTCTCTTTTTCTTCACATTTCTGAATATCAGAATCTATCTGTTACAATATACTTAACAGACAGGTTCTTTTTATCAGGAGGTGCCTATGCATAAAAAAATCTTAATTCTTTTAACAGGCTCGATTGCTCTTTCCATATCTGCAGTCCCGGTCCTCGCTTCTGACTCTCCAACCGATGATGGGCAGTACATCTGGCAGGATGAAAACGGAGATTACTGGTACCGCAATGGTTCCGAGGATGAATATATCGGCGAAGGTAATTATGCCCCTGATCCGGATTCCGGTGAACTGATGGAAGGCAACGATGCCGGCTGGACCGAGCAGGACGGTTATTTTGAACCTCATTATTACTATGAGGATGGCAGTGTATGGCTGGAGGATGCTACCGGAACCACTTATATTGGCTCCAGAGATAACTATTATATTGATGACTACGGCAATCTTCAGGAATATTCCGCTTCAGAAGCTGATTCCTCCTCCGGAGATTCTTCAGAAAAATCGTATTCCGGAACTTCCTCCGATTCCAGTGGAAACTCCTCCTCACAGAATTCTGATTCTTCATCCCCCAGTTCCTCTTCCGATACAAATGCAGAAGAATCCTCTGAATCAGAAAAGCGTGGCGAGCTTCATATGCGGGTTGGCTTTCCTGCCGATGATACAATCAGAGAATCCATGCCCGAAAAAGGAGGTTATTTCGAGCAACGTTCCGTAAATGAGGGAAAAAGTACTGCCTTTGTTTTAAAAGTAGCTAATTCTTCTCTGGAAGATTCTTCCCTTAATGGTTTTCTGGCAGAATACTATCCGGTAAAGGGTGAGATCATCACCCAAGAGGACCTTACCTTTGAATCTTATCCTGCTACGAAATATCAATATTTAACCGCAGTCAACGAAGAAGAACAAAATGTAGATGTGCTTGTATGCCAGACTGACGATTATACATTTGGACTTTTTATCCTGACCCCGTCAGACACCTATGATAAAGCCGCTGAAAAGGAAGCTGCAGAACTGATTAAATCCATAGATTTCGTTTACGCAGAGTATGTGGATATGGCCATGACGGATTACTTTCAGGTTCTTACTCCGGAGCGTTGGAAATATCTCTGCCGTTATGAAACGACCGAAACCGAAAATGGTGGATATAAACTGACTTATTACAATGAGGATGTTCCTGTGCTGACCCTGGAAGCCAGATATTACGATGGTGAAGACCAGCCTCTGGACAGTGTATGGCAGGGCTATCTCGGCCGCATCGAAACCGTCGATGGCAAAAAATACGATCTTCTGTCCACCATCAGCCAGTACTCCGAGGATGCCTCTGATGAATGGAAGGAAATGTATGACACCTATCTGGATACCATAAACGGAATCCGCATAATGGATGGCTGTTCCCTGACCGAAGGAAGTCATACCTGATTCCCCTTTCCCCTCTGCTGTTATTTTGCAGACCGGAAAATCTATAGCTGTATCTCCGCAAAAGGCACATCATATTTACACAAAAGAAGCTGCAGAACTTGAGTCTTCATTGTTCTGCAGTTCCTTTATTGAAGTGATTCTCCACTTCATCTGAAGTAACGAGAATGTGACAAACAGTTATTCAATTGCCAGATGAGAAAACCATTCATCTGGTGCGGATGGCTGCAGTTCTTTTACGGTATTACCGAATCCACTTCCACCGGATGTTGCAAAAAGCACGATCTTTTTACCACCAAAATCATAGGCTTCCAAAAATGTATTGATGATTGTCGGAGCTACATACCACTAGACAGGAAATCCTAAAAGAATCTCGTCATAAGAACTCATATCCATCTCTTTCTTCATAATCTCCGGTCTGTATTTCTTATCACTCATTTCCACACTGCTTTGGGATTTTTTATCCATCCAGTCAAGATCAGCCTTTGTATATGGAACTTTTGGCTCAATCTCAAATGAATATTTCGCATAAAAACAGATGTATAAGATTTGAAGTTCTCTTCTTTTTAATAGTTTTGGATTCATTCCGAACTTAGCCATATTAGAGCAGTACAAATGTATTATTCCTTTTTATCTTACTGTTATCATTTTCTTTTTTTGTATTTTGTCTGAAGAAGCCATTTCTGATCTATCACTTTCATTTCTTCTCCAAAGCGAATATGAAGACTCACAGAGCACGCTTGTTGCTCTATTTTTTCTATGATTCCTTCGCCAAATTTTGGATGATTGACGCTTTCCCCTTTTTCATATTTTATAATCACATTCTGCGTTCTTCTGTATTCCTGCTCTCTTCTGTGCTGATCCCGTATGGTGACTGTTTTGTCATGAATCGGATTCCTGAGAGTTTTTTCATAATTGTGATTCATCAGTGCCTCACCCGCTTTATAATAGGGCGTTGGTGCCGCACCTATCAATGAGCAGCAGTATTTCCATGCACTTCCGTGAATTCCAGGCTGCCACTGATACTGTTTCGGAATAGGCATATTGTATCGCATATAATGTGCGTATTCGTGTTTGTAAAGATCTATTCTATCTTCTTTGCTGAGTGGATTATTTACGGCATATCCTATAAAAAACAAAGAAAAATGAAAATGTTCTTTCTGCCCGTGTCCGTTTTGATTATAAGACCCCAATGAGTCCCTGTCAAAACCAAAAGTTATTGGCACTTTTGCTCCCTGAAGATGAAATTTCTTATCTAGTTCTCTGTACAACGCACGAATCTGCGCAATAAGAATTGGTGTTTCTTTCTCAAGTATTGCCCGAAGACTTTCATAAGTATTGTAATCTGTCTGCATTATTTCACATTCCTGCCCAATGTTTTTATTTCTTCCATACCCTTATCATCTTTGATATTAGAGTTCCGTATATTTTGCAGCGCTACCTTTATTTTACGAATGATTGGTTTTGCAACCGTTACTGAAAACTTATAAAAAGTTATAAACTTCTATGTTTCATTCCTGCTTCAACGAGTATGTTTTTGATGATATAAATATCAATCTACTCACAAGTTCTTGTACTCTCCACAGGCGTAAATTTCGGACTAACGTATCCGTACATATTTGCATTGACGTTTCAGTGTCAGCCTGCAAATCTTTCTCCATAAGCCTTGAGAT
>NZ_WWVR01000003.1 GCF_009883055.1 Blautia sp. BIOML-A1
CCGTCCTTTTAGTATGCCCGCCTACCGGAGGGCATCTTTCATTCAAGAGTGCTCCGTAGGAGCAGTTTCCTATAAAGTAAAAAAAGAACTCTGCACTTAACAGAGTTCTTTCTCCATCCTATGTAAAATTTAATGAATCCGTAATTATAATGCAGTTACGATCTTATCCTGGAATGCAGCCGGAATATCTTCTTTGTCAAGAGACATGCTGATGATGAATTTCACATTGAATTTCTCACCAACGGTAGTAAGCTGCTCCAGTGTACTGGTAACATCCAGTCCTTCTAATTTAGCTGTAGTCAGGAAACTGTCGAGATAAACCTGCTCAAGGTCATGGTCCTGAGAAATGATTCCACATACAAATCCGACAAATTCATCGGCGTTCTTGATCGGATATACAGAAACATCGATCAGACGAACCTTATTATTCAGCTCATACATATGCTTGGTGCTTTTGTCCAGATAAACAATGCTGCCATTCGCATCCTTAATTGCGCCGTTTACTTTGTCTAACAGTACTTTTGTTTTGCCTTTGCCTTTCTTTCCTACGATCAGTTCAACCATCCTGTTTTCCTCCTTAGACACAATATGATATTAATTTTGAACAAATACGATAATTAATATGTTTGTATTATAGTGTATTTTGTATCAAATTTCAATAGATAATTGCAAGTTTTTGTGAAATTTTCTAAAAGGAGGAAAATTTATAGTTCTTATGGTCGAGGTGTTTTGTCTGCGGCAGATTAATTTTCCTATGCCAGAGGAATTCCCGATTTTGAGTAGTTGTAATGAAGATAATAGTCTGTCATGTTCTCTATCCTTGATTTATAGTTAGCTTCTGTCATCTGGTATGTTCCATCGTGGATCCAGTCCATGATATCCGCACTGATCTGCTCGCTGTAATGTGTATCATCCTTGTAATTATCAAGATCACAGGTCAGATCAAAAAGATCTGTGAAGGAAAAAAGCTTCACATTATCGTATTGCAGGAGAAGCTCTGCCTGCAGTTGTTCTGCCTGAAAATAGCGTTTAAGATTCCCTGAACATTTCGTCTTATACCACCAGAGGGCACTGTATGGTGGAGTATAGAAATAAAAGGTTGTTTCAGGATGTGCTTTTACCATATCGAGAACATTTTCTTCTACATTATGTCGGACAATTTCAGCTTCTTTTTCTGTGAATTCCTTTTGATCCTCACATCTGGCTGGTGCGGAGTAATTCTGAAGGACATAATCTTTACCGACCGGATGATCAGCTGCCCAGGAGCTGTATTGATCCATATCAGGCATTTTCTGTCCATGAAGGGTATATTTCACGACACCGAGTGTATTGTCTATAAAAATGTCTTTATTAAAGAGATACTGTACGTCATTCCAGGGATTATCATCATACAGATAGGTCGGAACATTATCGTAATTATAATCAGACTTGTCATCAAAAACCTTATTATAGTCCAGACAGCGGAAGATATATTTTATATCAGATTTATTCTGAAAAATCATCCGGATTTCCTCGTCTATCGCCCAGTATGTATCACCGGTAAGAGTCACTTTGACAGAATGTGCATCAAATAGCTTATCAAACTGAGAGGTTTTGAAATTCTGCATCATAGAAGTTCCGGTGATTGCAGAATCATAATCAAAGTTTCGGATGATTCCATTGTTGAGATAACGCTCTCTTCCTCGTTCAAGAGGATATTCCAGCTGTGCTAGTGGCTTATGATAATGAAAAAATGGATCTATTACTGCTGTCATGCCGCCGATAAGAACCAGCATCGTACCAGTTCCGACGAGTACTGTTTTTACAAATTTATTACTGTTCATAATATTTATTGCTCCCTAAAAGTTAAAGTAGAGAAATTCCGACACACCTGAAAGGGTAAAAATTCCCCATACCATACAGAATACGGTGAAAACAGCCATAGAGACTGTCGGGCGAAACTTCATTTCCTGATTGTTTTTAAAATTAAGACATAAGAATAACATTCCGGCAAGCATGATCAGTGCATCAACACCCCGGATGGAAGCCATAACTTTATTCAATACAGGAATATGGCTGTAAATAAGATGAAATTCTTTTAACTGGAAGGTCTGCAAAAAAGGTCCCCGGACATTGAGATTTTTGAAGCCGAGGATTCTTTTGATAAACGTAAACGCCTGTGAAATAGAATCTGCCCGGAAAAAAATCCAGGTGATATTTACAAACAGAAAAGTGGCTGCCCATTGAATCACCTCGTGCATACTCTCCCACTGTTTTTTGAACATTCTGGTGACAGCATTACCGATTCCATGCAGGAAGCCCCAGAAAATAAAAGTCCAGTTTGCTCCATGCCAGAGTCCGCTTACAAGGAATACCATGATAATATTAAAGTAGGTACGAATGGTTCCCTTACGACTTCCCCCAAGTGGAAAATATACATAAGTACGCAGAAATCTGGTCAGCGTCAGATGCCATCTTTTCCAGAAGTCTACAATTGACAGAGCCTTATATGGAGAATTAAAGTTCATTGGAATATGGATATTAAACATATATCCAAGCCCGGTTGCCATGTCGCAATATCCGCTGAAATCAAAATAAATCTGGAAGGTATAGGCCAGCATAGTCAGAATTGCTTCCATGGAAGTAAGATCATTTCCGAGATGGCTGTATCCCCATGCGACAGACACACTTAATGTATCTGCGATAACGGCCTTTTTAACAAGGCCTGCCGCAAACATATAAAGCCCATGAGCCATATTGTCACTGTTAACTTTCCAGTTGTTCTTGTCCTCAAACTGAGGCAGAACCTCATTATGCAGAACAATTGGTCCGGCGATCAGCTGTGGAAAGAATGTTACAAATAATGCATAGTCTGCAAAATTATACTCTTTTGTTTCACCACGATAGGAATCGACCATGTAAGAAACCTGCTGAAAAGTAAAAAAGCTGATACCCAGCGGGAGAACAACATGTCGCAGCTGAAAGTCAGCTGAAAAAACTTTGTTCAGATTGTCAACAAAGAAATCATAATACTTAAAGTAAAAGATCAATCCAAGATTAAAGATAAGTCCAATACCAAGCAGAGTCTTTTTGAGCAGTGAGATTCTCTCAGGTGCAAAAAGCCATTTGCGCTGCAGCAGCTGAGACAACAGATAATTGACAAGAATACTACTGCACATGATCCAGAGATAGCTTGGATTAAAATAACCATAGAACCAGAATGACATAAGAATCAATGAAACTTTGGCTAAAACAGGTTTTTTAAGTTTATGTAGTCCGTAATAGCTTCCAATAGCCAACGGCAGAAAAACAAATATAAATATGTAAGAATTAAATAACATTTTTCTATGATTTCCCCTTAACTTTAGTTTTCTATTATTCCGTATCAACTATAAGGGAAACTTCAGGGTTAGTCAAGTCTTTCATGATGTTCAGATGATGAAGGTTGACTATGCTGGTTGATAAAAGCGCGGAGCGCAATGTATTTTGTGTTATTTGTATTTACTATACTATAACATTTACATCTTGAAAAATAACAGCCCGGGATTTATTAAGGTTCTCCGGGCTGTCTTCACTATACAGTATTGATATGTTCCAACAGGGATGTCATCTCCTGATACAAAAGTTCTTTCGTGGATGCACCCATTACAATGGACACAAATGGATTTCCATATTCATTCTGACACAACAGGGCAAGACAGTTTCCTGCACTGCTGGTCGTTCCTGTTTTACCTCCAAGGATCGTGATACCCTTTGGTGCTGTTGCTTCTCCTGTAAGATAATGATCTGTTGCAGTCAGCGCTACACTCGCATCGGAACCATCACTGTATTTATAGCTTGTCGTGTAGCTTCCCAGCTGAGTGATCTCTGTAAACTCAGGATATTTCAGAGCCTCCTTCAGCATCAGATAAATATCATATGGTGTTGTATAATGATTTTCATCCTGCAGGCCGTGAGGATTAGTGAAATGAGTTCCTGTACACCCAAGTGAAGCAGCATACGCATTCATCATAGAAACAAAATTCTCTGTCGTTCCTCCAATATGCGTCGCAATCGCAGATGCTGCGTCATTTCCGGAATATACCAGTAGACAGTGAACCAGTTCATCCATTGTGACCTGATCTCCCACCTGGAATCCTACACGCTGAGAACCTTCCTCCAAAGTGACATTCTCCTCTGAGATTGTGACAACATCATCCATATTCCCATTGGTGAATGCCAGAAGTGCTGTCATGATCTTGGTAATACTTGCCGGATAAACCTTATCGTAGGCTCCTTTGGCGTACATTACAGATTTGTCATTAAGATTCAGAAGCAGTCCCTCCTGCCCATCCTCCAAAGTGACCGAATCAAGTGCCTGATCCCCACTTACAACACAGAGGTCACCGGCAAACGAAACCGCCCTTGAGGTTGTCCTGAGTGTGTTCTGATACTGAAATTCCTGATTGATATCAAAGGCCTGTACCTTTTTTCCAGCAGGTAATCCTGTCCGGAATACATAGTATCCACCACCGCATAAAGCAATGACAAGAAGGATCACTGCTATGACCGGTAGAAAACTTCTTCTGCGCGATTTTTTCTTTCGGGAAGGCGGGTTTCTGCGGGCCTGTGATGCTTCGACCGGACGTGCATTTCTTACAGAAGTATGTGCAGTACCTCCTGTCGGCCTTGCAGATCTTCCTGATTTCCTGTTTGCCGAGGCACTTCTGCCTGATGAGATATGCGGCCTTGCAGATTTTGCTGTATCTGCGGTACGCCTGCGTTCATATGGCTGTTCTTTTTTCATAAGTAATCCTCTTTCTGATTCATAGAATTTTTGCGAATTTCCTTATTATATGCACTGCTCTGCAGACCTACATTCAAGACAAGTCCCATTCCGATATAAAGACTTACCAATGAGGTCAGACCATAGCTTACAAATGGAAGCGGCGTACCTGTGTTCGGTGCTATTCCTGTAGCTACACTGATATTCAAAAAACTCTGCAGTGCAACGACACTGGCCATTCCGCAGCATATGATCTTACCGGACAAATCCTTCGCTCGAAGCCCCATCCGGACACATTCTATGGAAATTGCCAGAAGAAGCAGGATGATCAGGGAGCAGCCGAGAAATCCATACTCCTCTCCTGCAACTGCAAAAATAAAGTCTGTCTGATTCTCTGAAACAAAGTTACCCTTATTTACTGAGGTCACCTCGTCACTTCCGGACAGCCGCTTACCGATCAGCTCACCTGACGCGATCGCTGTCTTGGAGTTATTCTGCTGCTGGATATCATCACTGTACTCGTCGTTCTCAGGGTAAAGGAATGACATGATTCGATTTCTCTGATAATCCTTGATCAGTTTCTGATCCGGCTGAACTACTATCGAGAGAAAAATGATGATAAGAGGAACCAGAATCAGAACTGTGCCTCCTATGATCTTATAGCTGAGTCCTGCTATATAGATAAGAATACAGAATACAGCCAGCATCATAAGTGTGTTTTTCAAGTCGGGCTGCTCTAAGATCAGAAAAAGAGGAACTGCCAGTAACAAAACAGATTTGGCCAGCGTCTTTGGCGTGTTCAAATCTTCCTCATGATCCATAAAGAACCTGGCGAAAAACAAAATAATAATGATCTTTGACAGCTCTGTAGGCTGAAAACGAATGAATCCAAAATCGATCCAGCGGGCTGCTCCATTTGCAGAGTCACCAAAGAGTCGTACGATCAGCAGAAGCACAATATTGACCCCGTACAAAATCCATTGAAAATTTGAGATCCACGAGTAATCGAGCAGCGAAAGTGCTGTCATGATCAGCAGACCCATAATGACACCGATCAGCTGTTTACTTCTGAGATCATCTCTGGCACTTCCGACTAATATGATTCCGATCGCACTGATCGCAACAAGAAAAAGCACCAGTCTAAAATTATAAAATCGTAATTTATACTGTTTAATCATTTTGTATTTTATTCCCTTTTCTTATATACCGGTATGTCTGCATGAAGGACCGGAGGTTCCTGACTTATCCAGAACACAACGCCTTCCTCATCTATGGAAACGTATTTTTTTACTGTATGGATCATGTCGTCCTTCAATAAATCCATCATTTGCAAGGAACAGCCAATCCTCTCTGAAACCAGAAGAAGCTTCATCCGGTTTCTTGCATATTCTGCGGAGCGGTTTTTGAACTGAAACAAAGCTTTCACATGAATCCTCTCCCTCCGTCTGTAGGCAGTCATTTATGAAAAAGGTTTCCAATCCTCTGAAGCATTCCCTTTTTTTGATGAAGGGGTGCAAATGGAACCTCCTCACCCAGTAACCTGCGGCAGATGTTTCGATATTCTTCTTCAGCCTGTGAATTTCTGCCCGAAAAAGGTTCTCCCTGATTAGCAGCGATCACAATCTGCTCATCATCCAGAATGCTTCCGATCAGATTCACGGCAAGGATCTCAACGACATCCTCCACTGACATCATATCTCCACGTGCGATCATATCCGGACGAAGCCGATTGATGATCAGATGAATATCCTGGATGCCATCTGCTTCCAGAAGTCCTATGATCCGGTCTGCATCGCGAATCGCTGAAACCTCCGGGGTTGTGACCACAAGAGCTTTGTCCGCTCCTGCGATCGCATTTCGGAATCCCTGCTCAATCCCTGCCGGGCAGTCCAGAAGAACAAAATCAAACTCTTCTCTCAGTTCTTCTGTCAGCTTGATCATCTGTTCCGGAGAAACAGCGGATTTATCCTTTGTCTGTGCCGATGGAAGCAAATACAGTTCCGGATGTCTCTTATCCTTGATCAATGCCTGCTTCAGGCGGCACTTCCCATTTATGACATCTACCAGATTGTATACGATCCGATTTTCGAGTCCAAGAATCACATCCAGATTCCGAAGACCGATATCCGTATCGACAACGACTGTCCGCTTGTCCAGCATTGCCAGTCCAGTACCGATATTGGCTACTGTTGTTGTTTTGCCGACTCCACCCTTACCGGATGTAACTACTATCACTTCACCCATGTTTCTGCACCCTCCTGAAAAGATATGTTCCAGACCTCTGGTATTCTCTTCTGTATATTTGCCGCAGCACATATCCTTAGTCGTTTGAAGTATTACTTGTATCACTGGAGGCATAACCTGTCAGAATTGTATCCTCGTCTGCCAGATCATAGATGTACTGTAAAATATCATTTGCAGTCAGGCAGGCATTTCCTGATGTATATCCATTTGCAATACGGACAGCAATCGCATATTCCGCGTCTCCCGTAGAAGGTGAGTTTGTATATCCGATAAACAGACCGTGGTTCGGATGGTAAATATCCAGCTCAGCTGTACCTGTTTTACCCGAAAGTGTTACCCCAAGTCCGTTGAACTGTTCATGCGTCTGTACCACTCTTCGCATACCGTCGTGAATATCTTCCCACACATTATTCGGTACATCACTCATTTCATTCTTTACAGACGGTGCGTATTCATTGAGAATTTTGCCCTGGGAGTCTGTAACCTTATTTAAAAGTGAAAGGTCATAGACGGTTCCCGAGGTTGCCAGTGCTGTCGCATAACGGGCAAGCTGGCTGGTTGTAAACAGATGATTACCCTGTCCAATATAGGAAGGAACTGCTTTACTGTCAGAAATATGTGGTGTTGCTTCTGAAATCTCAATGCCAGTTTTTTCATCGAGACCAAACTCAGAAGCATATTTCTGCAGTTTGGAAAGACTCAGTGTTTCAGAAAAATCACCATCCGCATTTTTGCCTGCAAGGAAACCGACCATGTTAAAGAAATAGTTACAGGACTGTTCGATCGCACCTCTGATCTCCAGAGATCCGTGACCCTGACGGTTCCAGCAGTAGATGGCCGGTGACACCAAGTCAAATTTACCCGTACATTCATAATAGGTGCCGTCATCGATAACACCCTCCATCATACCTGTAACGGCAGACAGAAGCTTTAAGGTGGAACCTGGTGCCGTTGTCTGCTGCGTTGCCTTATTGAAGAACGGACTCGACTGATCCAGGGCAAGCTTTGTATAATAGCTGGTATCCATATTGTTGCTGAGCTTATTATTATCATATCCCGGATAGGATACACAGGCAAGAACTTTTCCTGTTTTTACATCTGTAATGACAGCGGATGCTGAACATGGTGCAAGTGCAAGCTGTGCTGGTTCGATCTCCAGATTGGCAATCTTGTTGATCATGAAATCATATGCTGACATCTGACCGGATGCAAGGCTTGCGTAGCTTGCATCATCCTTTGAGAGTACTCCCTGCTCATACAGCACCAGACAGATATCCTGTCCTGAAATCCGGTCATCCATAAGCATGTATTTATACAGAAGCTTGGAGAATCCGGTATCTGTCTTGAGATAATCAGTAATATAATCTGTAAGTGTTGTATAAACCTCGTTGGAATCCAGATATTCTTCTTTCGGAGAGATGACTGATATGTCAATCCAGTTCTGACTGGCAGCATAGTTCAGATAATCCTTAAGACTGATGCTGCGATCTGTGGCCCATGCCTGATAGGTTGCATCAGAAGTATCCACCGCATCCTTCTTGATCACACCAAGTGTATCTCTCAGAATGGTATCACAGATATAAGAAAGATATTCTTTAAGCTCATCGGATTCGTCCTTGTATGCCGGTGGATTATCCATTGTCAGCCTATTAGTTATTGTATCAAAAACTTCCTGCTGCTTTTGTTGAAATTTGGCGTATAAATTTTTTTCTGTATCCGATGCATTCTCATCACTGAACTTGTCAATATCAATGACACTGTTCGAGATCAGAGCATTGTATACATCATAGATTGGAATAACGATCTTACTTGCATCCTGCTCAGCTTCATAGTTGAACTCTTTAACAGCCTCAATCTTGTTCAGAAGAATACCTGCAACTCTCTGCTTCAGAATCTGGTAGATTGCCGCCTGCCAGTCTGCATCAACAGAAAGATAGACATCATTTCCTGCCTGAGGCTCGACGGTAGTATCGCTGTCGATCTTCAAAACCTTACCAAGGTTATCAACCGTAACCGTTTCCTGACCATCTGTCCCCTGCAGTTCCAGTTCCATATACTGCTCAATTCCGGCTTTTCCGATCACTGCGCTGCTCTTATATTTTGAGTTCTGCTTCTTAAGATCCGCCAGTTCCTCAGAAGATGCCTTTCCGGTATAGCCAAGAAGCGGTCCCATACTCTCATCATCTACATACTGACGACTGGAATCCTCAAGCACATCAATTCCCTGGAGTTCATTCTGATTTTCTTTGACTGCTGCCACTGTACTTTCACTGACATTTGTCGCTATCGTAACAGCCATATATTTCTGGAAGCTGTTTGTACTCAGCTCATAACGCATGATCGCAATGTCGAGGACCTCCTGTCTGGTCAGTTCCTCCGGAAGTCCATATTTCTTCAGTTCTTCCGTTGTATAGGCATTGTCACCATAAAGAACAATAGAAAAGCCCTTGCTGCCGCTTAAGTAGCTCATAATATCCTCTGCACTTGCAGCCGCCTCATCCTCTGTCAGATCATCGATCAGCGCATGACCGTAAATATCCGCCTTAAATCGATTCAGGGTAAATCCCGGCTCAATATCAAATACATAGTTTCCGTCATTGTCCAGTTTGATATGGAATGTATTAGAGAGACTGTCACCGTTATCTGCAAGGATACGCAGAACCTTATAGGCAACTCCGTTCAGAGTCAGATTCTTTTCACGGGTGGTATCATAACTTCCATTATCCTCAAATGTCAGAGAATAAGACAGAATATTGGAAGCAATCAGTTTATTGTTTCTGTCATAAATATTACCCCTGGTACTTTTGAGGACTCGCGTTTTCGTCGTCCTTGTCTGAAATTCATCAATATAATCCTCTCCCTGTATGATCTGCAGCTGATAGAGCTGTCGGATCAGGACAAAAGACAACATGATAAATAAAAGTAAAAGTACAGAGGTTCGTTTCAGTTGAAATTTTTTGAATATTCTTTTTATTTTAGTACCCAAATAGATTCCCTTTCTTTCCTGGTTGCATTCATAAAGTGATGATTAATATAATAAAAAATTTTATATACGATCAATGCCAGAAAAACTGTATAGAAGATTTCCGGAATGATGATCCTGTATAAATATTTAAATATCCCAAGTCTTCCCCTCAGGAAAAACTGAAGCCCGTATACGGCAAGATTATAGATGAGATCCATAATAGCCGTCAGTGCCATTGGCACCTTGATATCATCATCATAATAAATACGAAATGCATAACCGCTGAAAAAACCGGCATACATATAGATCAGTGCATAAAATCCAAATACAGATCCATAAAACAGATCCACAAGCAGTCCGCTGAAAAAGCCGGTCCACAGACCACTCTTACGCCCACGCATCAGTCCCATAGATACACACAGGATCAACAAGAGATTCGGCGTGATCGAGCCAATGGCTATTTTCTGGAGGAGCGTGGACTGCAAAAGGAAGCATACAATGATCGTAAAGAAAAGAACAATCTTACTCTTCATTATTCTGTTCCCTCCTGACCAGTCTCTGCGGCATCCTCCTGTGAAGTACTGCCGCTATCGACAGCATCCTGCTTATTGACCGTGATCACAAAAACATCCTTCAGATGCTTAAAGTCCACAGGAGTCACGATCGTACCTGTCTTTGTCAGATTGTTAGTATCCAGTTCGAGCTCACTGACATAACCTACGAACAAACCTTCCACATATTTGTCACTGATGTTTGAAGTGACAATACGTTCTCCCACGGTCACCTTGTCGTCCTTGTCATACAGCTGTGAAAAACGCAGCTTGCCTTCATCGATCAGCTCAAGATCTCCTGTCACCACGCAATTATCATCCGTACCCACAGTCATAACACTGACATAGCTACTGTCGTCGATAATGGCACGGACGGTTGCCCAGTTCGAGCCTACCTCCGTGACAATACCAACAAGCCCCTTGCCGGAAATGACATTATTATCTACGCGGATGCCGTCGTTGCTTCCCCGGTTGATCATAAATGTATCATACCAGTTTCCAGGATCCTTGGAGATGATTCTTGCCGCAACCTTTGGGTAGGAAGAATACTCCTCATCCAGCTTATATAATTCCTGAAGACGTGAAAGCTCCGACTGATTCTGGATCAGAATATTGTTCTGCTCCGTCAGTGTATCCACGGCATCCTGAAGTTCCTGATTTTTGTTGATCAGCTCCTGCTTGTCCTGGAAGGTCTGACTGATCTCACCGATCCAGCTTCCGATTCCATCGATACTCTTCTCAAACGGAACCACGATCATACCTGCTGCCTCTGCCAGAGGTTCCGACGTAACGCCGGAGGCCAGCGTCGATACTACCGCACTGCCACAGAAGAATGTCATGATGACCAATAAATGCTTACTCTTTAAATGTATTCGAAATTGAAATTTCTTTTTCAGGTTTTTCATGTATCATACCCCTAAGAAAATTATAATTTACGTTGTTTGACGGGCTGTGCCCAATTTCTAAGATCCCGGTCCCGGATGATCTTCTCAAGTCCGCAGATCGTCGACTTCTCGTAGAAAGGCGATAAATTAAAGGATACGCCTGTATAGCTTGCCAGATAATTGTCGATATACGGAATACGTGTACTTCCACCGGTAAGATAGATTCCCTCTCTGGAAATATGATAAGCGATCTGCGGTGGGATTCGTTCCAGAAATATCTTCATCTCTGCCGCGATCGCATTCACACAGTCCATGATCCCGGCGTTCACGACATATCCGGAAATGATCTCTTCCCTCGGAAGGCCGGAAATACTGTCGATCCCGACCACCTTGCGGGCATCCTTTCGCTGATCGTTCAGTCGTCCCATGGCAATCTTAAGCCGCTTACCGGTACGTGTGCCGATCTGCAGATTATAACGCTTACGTATCTCTGCACAGATAGCTTCATTCATCTGTCTGCCGCCGATCGGAACCTTCCTGGACATAATAATATTTCCGTCCGTCAAAATGGAAAACTGCGTACTCTGTGCACCAATGTTGACGACCATACTTCCCTCATTCTTCTCCATTCGAATTCCCATGGCCAGTGCATCCGCTATGGGAGCTTCCACCATATAAACCCGATTCTGACGAAGCCAGTGACCGTTTACCACATGATAATATGCACGTTTCTCAATCGCCGTCATATCCAGCGGAACTGAAAAAAACATATCCGATCCGATCCCGAGAAATTTATCAATCTTCTTCATCATGCTGTACAGGGCAATCTCCTGAAGTTCCAGATTGGCGATCATTCCAAAAGTCATCGGAGAGTTCACCGCAATATTTACCGGGGATTTTTCAAACATCTCATAGGCCTCATTTCCAATGGCAATGATCGTGTGCCCCTTGGATGCCACCATGTTTTTTTCCATGTAACTCTTGTTCTTTAAAAAGGAATAGACTTTGATGGTGCTGCTGCCCAGGTCTATTCCGTACGTTTTTCGTAAAAGCATAAAACAATCCCTTCATTTCAGGTATTCTCCGAGTATTTCCTGTTCCCTGAAGCTGACATATCTGTGATCTCCAATGATGATATGATCCAGAAGAGAAATCCCAAGCATTTCTCCTGCTTTAAAGATCCTCTCCGTGATCTCACGGTCACAATGACTTGGTGCAGGATTGCCGCCAGGATGATTATGTACAAGTATCAGGCTGACTGCATGATAGCGGAGTGCCTCCAGATATACTTCTCTTGGAGTGATCAGTGTCGCATTTACTGTTCCCTTGGACAATACAATATCATTCAGCAGATGGTTCTGATTGTCAAGCATCATACAGATCATCAGTTCCTGTTCCTGGTGTCGAAGCTGCTCCATATAATAGGCTGCGATCGAGTCCGGATTCTGAAAACTAAGTGCCGGTCTTGCAGCCGCACACGCCATGCGTTTGGAAAGTTCCCCGATGCATTTAAGCTGTACTGCCTTCACGGTACCGATCCCATGGATCTTCTTCAGATCTTCCAGTGAACTGTGAAGAAGTCCAAGCAGTCCCGGGTAGGAAGAATGCTCCATATGATTCAGGATTTCGTTTGCCAGTCCCAGAGAATTCATCCCCCTGGTACCGCACCGCAGAATCACTGCAAGGAGCTCACTGTCACTGAGCACTGCCTCTCCATCCCGTATACATTTCTCATAAGGACGCTCTGACTCCGGTATTTCTTTCATAATTTGATTCATATGTCTGCCTTTTGCTCTCTAAACAAGATCAGGCCCCCCGAAGAATCAAAACTCATTTTAGCATAAAAAGAGGGAGATGTACACTCCCTCCTAAAAATTTCTGAATTTTTCACAAATGAATTCCGCCACTTTTATGCCATCCATAGCAGCAGATGTGATGCCTCCGGCATATCCGGCGCCTTCCCCGCAGGGATAGATTCCTTCTATATTAGATAGTCCTTCTTTGCTGCGGACAATCCTCACCGGAGAAGAAGTTCTGCTCTCAATTCCACTCAAAAGTGCATCTTCACGGTCAAATCCGGAAAGCTTTCTGCCGAAGGCAAGCATGCCCTCCTCGATGGAATCACCGACTGCCTTAGGAAGAATAGAACGGACATTGGAAAGGAC
The DNA here is from genome assembly GCF_009883055.1 of Blautia sp. BIOML-A1. Classification (GTDB taxonomy): domain Bacteria; phylum Bacillota; class Clostridia; order Lachnospirales; family Lachnospiraceae; genus Blautia_A. The sequence continues at coordinate 13,554 of NZ_WWVR01000003.1, forward strand.
AAATCCACCTTTCATCTGCGGTATCACCTCACCAAAGGCTGTACTCGCCTGATTTTTTCTGAAATCCCCAAAAAGCTGAACAGGAATCCTGCCTTCTCCAAGCTCCCAAGCCTTACGTTCCAGATCTCTCTGGAAAGCAATTCCCCCAAGTGGCGTATCATCCGGGAAATCGGAAGGACTCACGGTGACGATCAGGGCACTGTTTGCATTTTTACTGTCACGCGCCTGATAGCTCATGCCATTGACTGCCAGTCTTCCCGGTTCCGAAGAGGCATTCACGACATATCCACCCGGACACATACAGAAAGAATACACTCCGCGTCCATTTTCGCAGGTATGTGTCACCTTATAGCTTGCAGCACCGAGGAATTCATTTTCCTCTTCTCCATAAAGATCCATATTGATCATACTCTGCGGATGCTCCACTCGAAGACCGACAGCAAACGGTTTGGGTTCCATATAAACTCCCCGCCGATTTAACATCTCAAAGGTATCTCTGGCGCTGTGACCAAGTGCCAGTACGCAGACCTCTGCCGGGATTTTCTCCTGAGCATTCACTTCCACTTCCTTCAGATGTCCCTCTTCAAAAAGCAGGTCTGTCATCTTCGCCTCAAAGCGGAAGCTGCCGCCCATCTCCTCGATCTGATGGCGGAGCGTTTCTACAATGCCGATCAGCACATCTGTCCCAAGGTGGGGCTTTTGCTGATAGACGATCTCCTGTGGGGCTCCTGCCTGTACAAAGCGTTTTAATACCTCATGGTTTCGTCCGTTTGGATCCTTGACCAGAGTATTCAGCTTTCCGTCAGAAAAAGTTCCTGCACCGCCTTCTCCGAACTGAACATTGGAATCAGGATTCAGGACACCATTCTTCCAGAAATGATCCACGGTCTCCTTTCGTCTGGATGCTTGCTCACCGCGCTCCAGAACCAGAGGACGATAGCCGGCTTTTGCCAGATACCAGGCACAAAAAAGACCGGCCGGTCCGCTTCCGACGATGACCGGTGGATGTACGAGCCTGGTACTTCCCGGTTTCGGAAACTGGTATTCCTTCTTTTCTGTTGACATAATATTTTTATTGTGAACTTTTTTTAATATCTGTTTTTCATTCGGAACGACAACATCCACCGTATAGACAAATTTCTTGTCTTCTTTATGTCTGGCATCCAGAGACTGTCTTATAATCTCATATGAAAAACTTCCCTCCGGACACTTCAGCGTCCGTGCAATTTTTTTGTGAAGCTGTACTTCTGTATGATTCACAGAAAGCTTTAACTGTGTGATCCGTATCATCTTTGCTCCTTTGCCGCATATCTGCCTGCCACTGCTCCGCTTGACCACGCCCACTGCAGATTATAGCCTCCGCAGGGACCGTCAATATCCAGGAGTTCCCCCGCAAAATGCAGTCCCTGACAAAGCAGGGATTCCAGTGTTTCCGGGTTTATTTCTGTAGTATCTACCCCTCCGGTGCAGACCTGTGCCTGCTCAAATCCGCTGGTTCCCTTTATTTCAAGCGGAAATGCCGTCATTGCCATGCAGAGGTCTTTTTGCTTTTGAAGGACTTTGATCAGCTTATCCGGAAGCAGGCCGAGAAGTCTCTCTGCCGCAGAAAGCTCCGGATATTTCTTTTCCCTTTCCAAAAGAAGTTCCCGGACAGCTGTTTCTGTATATTCCGGAAAAAAATTCAATGTGACAGACACCTTTTTTTTCTGATCCAGTGCCCTTGCTGCCGCTCCGCTGATCTGAAATACAGGAATACCAGAAATACCATACTCTGTCAGCTGAAGCTCTCCGGTTTCGCTGTCAGATACCTCTCCATCGATCCACAGCGTCACCTTACCTTCCGTACGTACCCCTGCCCAGGAAGAGAAGAAATTTCCCTTCGCCTTCAGTCCTGTGAGTGCCGGAAGCGGTCTTAAAACAGAATGCCCAAGTTCCTCTGCAAGGACATAACCACTTCCGTCAGAGCCCGGAACCTTTGAAGCTTTGGAGCCATTTGCAAGAATGACAGCATCACCTTCATACGTCCAGCCTTCGGTCTGAACCTTCCAGGTATTCTGTTCTTTATAGATTTTTAAGACCTTTTCCCTGGTTTTGATTTTTACTTTGAGGGAACGAGCTCTGAGAAGCAAAAGCTCCGGAATATATTTCGCCTGCCCTCCACGAGGATACAGCCAGCCCTTTTTCTCTATCACGACAATTCCCAGTTCATCAAAAAATCTTAAGGTATCTTCCAGAGAAAACTGAGCAAGGATCTTCTTTGCAAACTCTGGATGTTCTCCGTGAAAATACTTCCAGGACATATCCTGGTTTGTCAGATTGCAGCGCCCATTTCCTGTCACACAGATTTTGCGTCCCGGCTTCTCGTTCTGTTCCAGGATCGTGACGGCGGCTCCGTTTCTCGCTGCCATGATTCCTGCGGTAAGTCCGGATGCACCACCACCGACAATGATCACCTGTCGTTTTTTATCCATAAATAACTCCTTCTCAGAAAAAACGCGGTCCCTGCTTTATTTTACAGGCAGAGTTACCAGATTTTTCTCTACCAGTTTCTGAAGCGACATCAGAACACCCAGTTTGGCATGCTCAAAGGTAAGTCCGCCCTGGAAATAAACTGCATATGGCGGTTTTACCGGACCATCTGCGGAAAGCTCAATGGAAGAGCCCTGCACGAAGGCACCCGCTGCCATGATGACCTGGCTGTCATATCCCGGCATATCCCACGGTTCCGGATCCACATAGCTGTCAACCGGCGCTGCTGCCTGGATTCCCTTACAGAATGCGATCAGTGCTTCCGGGGAACCAAGTGTAACTGCCTGAATGATATCCTGCCGTGGCTCGCTTCCGTTTGGAACAACCGGAAAACCAAGCTTCTCATAGATGTTCGCTGCAAAAACAGCACCCTTTAAGGCTCCCTTGGTCACCATCGGAGCAAGGAAAAAGCCCTGGTAGAAAGAACGGTTTACACCAAGAGAAGCACCTACTTCCATCCCAAGACCAGGACAGGTCATACGGGCTGCCGCATTTTCCACACATTCTTTTGTTCCTGCGATATAGCCTCCGATCGGTGCCAGTCCGCCGCCCGGATTCTTGATAAGAGAACCTACGATCATATCTGCTCCGACATCACTTGGCTCCACTGTATCGACAAATTCACCGTAGCAGTTGTCCACCATACAGATGACATCCGGTTTGATTCCCTTTACGAATGCGATCAGTTCTCCGATCTGCTTTACAGAATAGGAAGGTCTTGTCTGATATCCCTTGGAACGCTGAATTTCCACAAGACGTGTTTTTTCATTGATCGCAGTGCGGATCGCATCGTAATCAAAGGTTCCGTCTTCTTTTAAATCTACCTGTTTATAGGTAACACCATATTCTGCAAGAGAGCCTCTGGACGGGCGGATACCGATCACTTCCTCCAGGGTATCATAAGGTTTTCCTGCCGGTGCCAGGATTTCATCGCCTGGGCGCAGATTTCCAAACAATGCGATCGCAAGTGCGTGAGTCCCGCAGGTAATCTGTGAACGGATCAGGCAGGCTTCCGTATGGAACGTATCTGCATACACTTTTTCCAGAGTGTCACGACCGAAATCATCATAGCCATACCCTGAAGAAGACTGAAAGCAGTCTGCACTGACTTTGTTTTTCTGCATTGCCAGAAGTACCTTCATCTGATTGTATTCTGCAATCTCATCAAATTTCTGAAAACGTTCCTTTAAAGATGCTTCAATCTCTTTTCCAAAATCGTAGACTTCAGAAGAAATCCCAAGCTGTTCATACATTTCTTTCATTTCTTATCTGTTCCTCTCTCGTTAATTTCTTTCAAGAATACCTCGTTCACTGAGTATATTCATCATATATTCCAGTATTTCACTCTCATTCCAGTGAAATGCTTCTTTATCCAGCCAGATCACGTCCTGTTCTCTTCTGAACCAGGTCAGCTGGCGCTTTGCAAAATGCCTTGTGTCCCTTTTAAGGATGCGGATTGCCTCTTCAAGAGGATATTCTCCGTCCAGACAGGCCAGGATCTCCTTGTATCCAAGTCCCTGCATGGATACCATTTCCCGATGACATCCACGTTCTTTTAACGCTTTGACTTCCTCAAGAAGTCCCTCCTCCATCATCTTATCTACACGTTGATCGATGCGTTCATACAAAATCTCTCTCGGTGCGTTCAGGACAAAATATGCCAGATTGTACGGGGAAACCTGCTGCTTTTGTTCGTCGTTATGCTCTGAGATCGGTGTTTTATTCTGATGATAGAATTCCAGGGCACGGATCACACGCTTCACATTGTTGGCATGAATATTCTGTGCACTCTTGGGATCCACTTCCTTGAGTTTCTCATGAAGATATTCTGCCCCTTTTTCTCTGGCGAGGCCTTCCAGCTCCTCCCGATAGGAGGTTTCCTGTTCTGCCTGGGTAAAATCAATATCCCTGGTAACTGCCTGAATATAAAATCCTGTTCCTCCTACCAGGATCGGTATTTTTCCCTTTGCATAGATCTCTTTCATGGCAGCTTTGGCCATTTCCTGAAATTTCACAATATGAAACTCATCCTCTGGCTCCAGCACATCTACCAGATAGTGCGTGACACCCTGCATTTCCTCTCTGCGGATCTTGGCGGAACCGATGTCCATTCCTTTATAAACCTGCATGGAGTCTGCAGAGATGATCTCTCCGTTTACTGCCTTCGCCAGCGAGATCGAAAGACTTGTTTTTCCTACTGCGGTTGGCCCCGTCAGTACGATCAGTGGCTTTTTCATAAAACACTCCTATACGATTCGTTTAAATTTCTTTTCCATTTCTGTCTTTGTCATGGAAATGATCGTTGGTCTTCCATGCGGACAGTGATATGGATTTTCCAGTGTCATAAGTTCATCCAGAAGCTTCTCTGCTTCCTCCATAGATAAGCGGTTATTACCCTTGACTGCTGCCTTACAGGCCATCGTTGCCAGCCTTGAAGCAAAAATATCCAGAGTATCCTTACTGTGATCGCTCTCCAGCTTATCCAGCATCTCAAGGAAAAGTTCCTCCTCCGTCAGTCCATACAGATTAGACGGCACTGCACTGATACAGTACTCACGTCCTCCAAAATGCTCGATCTCAAAGCCAAACTTCTCAAAATAATCTCTGTTTGCATTCAGGACTTCCTCCTCCTGCATGTTCAGGGAGACAATAAGTGGCGGTGTCAGATACTGAGAATCTATGGAATGCTCCCGGAACTTTCTGACCAGACGCTCATAGTAGATTTTTTCATGCGCAGCATGCTGATCGATGATATAAAATTTATCCTCAAACTGTGCCAGCCAGTAGGTGTCAAACACCTGACCGATCATGCGGATGCGGCTTCTGGACTGCGGAGAGAGTAACTTCTCCTCAAAAAGCTCCAGCTGCTTAGGTTCCGGTTCATTTACTTTTTGTTCTGCCTCTTTCGGCTTTCCTTCTTTTACTTCTGACTGTATTGTTTCCGGCCGTTTTGACTCTGACAGTTCCGGTTCCGATCGCCTGAGTTCTGGCTGCTTTTCTTCCGGATTTACTTCTGATCTTATTTCCGGCTTTTCTTCCGGTTCTTTTTCCGGCTTGGAAGGCAGTACGGCTGCCTGTCGGCTCTTTGCTTCATCCAGTTCCTGATTTTTCTTGAGAGTTCCCTCAAAAAAAGTTTCCTCCAGAGGCGTAAATACCGGACTTTCGCGAACCAGAGAGTGTGTCGCAGAAGCTTTGTAAAACTGCTCTCTTCGTTTCTGTTCGAACGGTTCCGGCACTGCAGCGGATTTTACAGTTTCTTTCGCCTCTTTCTTCACAGGTTCATCTGTGCCGAGTGTCACCTTCGGAATCATTTCCCGTCTGGTCAGGGCGGTATGGACGGTATCATAGACAGCATCATAGACCTCCTGTTCTCTGGCAAAACGCACTTCCCTCTTGGCAGGATGAACATTGACGTCCAGGTCATTTCCTTCCATTTCCATCCGAAGAGAGACAAACGGGAATTTATGCTGCATCAGAAATCCTTTGTAGGCATTCTCGATTGCCTTTGTGATGATGTTGTTTTTGACATAACGGCCATTGATATAATAATTCTCAAATGAGCGGTTTCCGCGGGCGATCTCCGGTTTACCGACGAATCCGGTGATCTTCATAAAAGAATTTTCCCATTCCACCTCCAGAAGTGCCTTTGCAATATCTCTTCCGTACACGCTGTAGATCACATCACGGACACTGTAGTTCCCAGAGGTATGCAGCTTCACCTGTTTGTTCTGAATATATTTAAAGGAAATTTCCGGATGTGAAAGTGCCAGCTGCTCCATCAGGGTGTGGATATAGTTTGCCTCCGTACTATCCGATTTCAGAAATTTACTCCGGGCCGGTGTGTTATAAAAGAGATTCCTTACCAGAAAAGTCGTTCCTTCCGGTGCTCCCAGTTCCTCCAGCGAATGCTCCATTCCACCCTCTATCACATAGCGGTTTCCACTGATGGCAGACGGTGTCTTGGTAATCAGTTCCACCTGGGAGACTGCCGCAATACTGGAAAGTGCCTCGCCACGAAATCCCAGCGATGCTATGTGCTCCAGATCTTCCACCTTCTCAATCTTGCTGGTGGCATGACGGAGAAAGGCCAGCGGGATCTGCTCTTCTTCCATACCGGATCCATTGTCTGTAATGCGGATCAGTTTTTTGCCGCCGTCCGTGATCTCTACGGTAACAGCCGTCGCTCCGGCATCGATCGCATTTTCTACCAGTTCCTTCACAACAGAAGAGGGACGCTCTACCACTTCACCGGCTGCGATCTTGTCAATTGTATTCTGGTCCAAAACTGCTATTTTTCTCAAGGCTGCCTCCTCATTCCATGGTACGCTCTTTTACCAGCGGTTTTTGATCTTGTTCTGTAGATTATACAAAATGTTCATGGCCTCCATAGGCGTCAGATTCGTCATATCCAGCTCCTTGATCTCCTGTACGATATCATTATCCTGAACGGTATCAAAAAGAGACATCTGTGCCATATCGACCTGATCATAGACAATTTTCTGTTTCTTCTTCGGAGCAGTCAGATCCTTGACTGCTGCCGTGATATCGGCATCGCTTAATTCCTCTACAAGCTCCTTCGCACGGTTGATAACAGAATCCGGAACACCGGCAAGCTTTGCCACCTGAATACCGTAGCTCTTATCGGCACCGCCTTTGACGATCTTACGAAGGAATACGATGTCGTCCCCTTTTTCCTTGACGGCAATACAGTAGTTATTAACTCCCGGTATCTTTCCCTCCAGCTCTGTCAGCTCATGATAATGGGTCGCAAACAACGTCTTGGCTCCGCAGAGTCTGGTGTTGCTGATGTGTTCGATCACCGCCCAGGCGATCGCCAGACCGTCAAAGGTACTGGTTCCGCGACCGATCTCATCAAGGATCAGAAGACTCTTTGAGGTCGCGTTGCGCAGAATATTTGCAACCTCCGTCATTTCCACCATAAAGGTACTCTGTCCGCTTGCCAGATCATCGGAAGCGCCGACTCTCGTAAAAATACGGTCCACAATGCCAATGTTCGCTTTCTCTGCCGGAACAAAGCTTCCAATCTGTGCCATCAGTACGATCAGAGCTGTCTGGCGCATATAGGTGGATTTACCTGCCATGTTTGGTCCGGTGATGATGGAAACTCTTTTTTTCTGATTATCCAGGTATGTATCATTTGAAATGAACATATCGTTTTCGATCATCTGCTCTACGACCGGATGACGTCCTCCCTTGATATCAAGGACACCGGTTTCATTGATCTTCGGTCTGACAAAATTATTCTTTTCCGCAACAAGGGCAAGAGAGGCAAAAACATCCAGTGCAGCTACTGCCTTGGCAGTCTTCTGAATGCGCAGGACCTCCTGTCCGACTTTATCACGGACATCCGCAAACAATTCATACTCCAGTGCATACAGACGGTCTTCTGCACCAAGGATCAGATCCTCCAGTTCTTTGAGTTCCTGTGTGATATAGCGCTCTGCATTGGTCAGTGTCTGTTTTCGCACATAATTATCCGGCACCTGATCCTTGAAGGAATTTGTAACCTCCAGGGAATATCCGAATACACGGCTGTATTTGATCTTAAGAGATTTGATCCCGGTACGTTCCTTCTCACGGGCTTCCAGCTCTGCCAGCCACTTCTTGCCGTCTGTTCTGGAGCGGCGGTATTTGTCAACATCTGCATGATATCCTTCACGGATAATGCCTCCGTCTTTCTGTGCCAGCGGCGGTTCATCTACGATCGCACGCCGGATCAGATCTGTGACGTCCTCAAGAGGATCCATATCCTCATAGATCTTCTGCAGGATCGGTGCCTTAAACTCACCCAGAATCTGACGGATGAACGGGATCATTGCCAGAGAAGAAGCAAATGCAACCATATCTCTCGGATTTGCGGACTGATAGCTGATCCGGCTGATCAGTCTCTCCAGATCGTAGATAGGATTGAGATATTCACGGATCTCGTCACGGAGCATCGGCTTCTGTGTCAGTTCCTCTACCGCCGTCAGTCTCTCCCGGATCTCTGTGGCATCGATCAGCGGCTGCTCCACATAGCCTCTTAAAGTTCTGGCTCCCATGGCAGTTCTGGTCTTATCCAGAACCCAGAGAAGAGAACCTCGCTTCTGTTTTTCACGAAGAGTTTCTACCAGTTCCAGATTTCTTCTGCTCGAACTGTCGATCAGCATAAATTTGTCGGCAGAATATGGTCGGATCGATGCCATATGGGAAAGTGCGGTCTTCTGTGTCTCATTCAGATACTGAAAAAGTGCTCCTGCTGCTATCACACCGCTGTCATAATCCTGAATACCAAGCCCTTCCAGCGTATTTACATGAAAATGCTCCTTCAGTGTACGCTGACAGAGACTGTCATCAAAATACCAGTTATCCAGTGGAAAGATGCAGATACGAAGGCGGTCCTTCAGATCATCGGTATCAATTCCGCTCATAAAAAAAGCGTCATTGCAGATGATTTCCGCAGGGACGAATTTGTTGATCTCATCCAGAAGCTTCTGAGGTTTGTCAACTTCTGTAAGAAAACAGTCACCTGTTGTGATATCTGCGATGGCACAGCCAAAATGATCTTCCATTGATACAATAGACATCAGATAATTATTCTTGGACTCATCCAGAGAAGTCGCATCTAGCGTTGTTCCGGGTGTGACAACACGGATCACTTCCCTCTTGACCAGCCCTTTGGCTTTCTTCGGATCCTCCACCTGCTCGCAGATTGCTACTTTGTGTCCTCTTTCAATCAGGCGTTTGATATAGGTCTCCGCCGCATGAAACGGAATCCCGCACATCGGTGCACGCTCTTCAAGGCCGCAGTCCTTGCCTGTCAGTGTCAGTTCCAGTTCTTTGGATACAAGCAGTGCATCATCAAAAAACATCTCATAAAAATCGCCCAGGCGGTAAAATAAAATACAGTCTTTATAAGTTTCCTTGGTCTTGCAGTATTCCTGCATCATCGGAGATAATACACTAATATTCTCCGGAAACCCAGTGTTTATGCGGCTTTTAGAAGTCCCAAATGTTGATTTGACCACATTATTACGATAGTTTTTTCCCTCGTTAGTGTTTTTGTCTATACTCAAGTATTTAAACCTCTCTTTAAAATTTTATCTCCATTTGCAAAATCAGGTTTCTGTTCCGTATTTTTGAATATACAGTTCGTATTCGTCATCTATATGTTCTTCTTCAATGTGTGTATAATAATTAGTCATTTTTTCATCAGAGTGTCCAGCTATTTTCTTTACTGTAGCGGCATCCATTCCCGATTGAATGCATCTTGTTACAAAAGTATGACGGAAAATATGAGGATGAACATCCATTAAATTCGGATCTCTGTTCTCTTTTTCTGCCAGAGCAATTTCATGTTTATTAACAATCCCAACAATCCGCCTGCATTCTGTTTGAGCTGATGATGGAAGATAACTTCTTCCTGAAGATGTTGTAAAAATCAGACCGGGATATTTTTTTAAAAGTATATTTGGTTTTCCCCAGTTTTTCCCCAGTTTTTCTTTATCACGATCCTGTTTTTCCTTCCAGCTCATAAAAGCAGCAATCACTGCATCCGTTAATGGAACCTTTCTATTGCTGGCACTTTTCTTTGGTGTTGTAATCTGAATAGTAGAATACCTTTCAGGAAGTTCATTTCCTTTCGAATCATAATATTTTGTAACTCTGTTTAAGGTTTTATATACACGAAGCTTTTCATGCTTAAAGTCAAGATCACACCATTCTAGGGCAAGTGCTTCCCCTATACGTAATCCTGTATGAAGAAGAATAAAAAAGAGTTCATAATACCGGGTATTCTTGCAGCTCTCAAGGAAACGATGAGTGTCATATATACTAAGACATTTTTCATCTTCTTGTTCCTGCATTATCTTCTCATCAGGTATTTCACCCGGTTCTTCTTTAGGCAGTTTAATATCGGCTACGGGATCTATGGGTATCATTTTTCCACTATATGCCTTTTTGAAAAGCTGACGGACTACACTTAATGATTGTATTACCGTTGTACGTGCATATCCTTCTTCTTCGAGTCCCTTTATCATGTCAAGAATATGTGTCGGACGGACCTCTATTAACCTCATGTAACCAATATATTCTCTTACTCGCTCAAAACCATTTACATAGTTACTTAAAGTGGTTGCTTTAACAGAATGCACCACATAAATAAGCATCCATTTTTCATACCACTTTGAAACAGAAATTCTAGGATCATATCCTGCAATTCCGGGGGAAACATTAGCAAGGTAGGCATTTCTTTCTTTTTTTAGATGTTGTAAATTTGTACCATAAATTGAAAACGTTTTTCCTGTACCGCGAACGAAAATTCTGGCCTCATATCGTCCATCTTTTCTTTGATATAATCCTTTTCCTAATTCTTTACCCTTTAAGTTTTTGCCCATAACACCACCATCCTTTCTGATGATAATGCATGGCACTGGATATATATTTTAGCACAACAAAAAAAAGCTTTCAAGACTGCCGATCTATCCATTTTTGAAATTTTTTCTTATCAATCAGTGTTCTGCGCCCAATCCGTACCATGAAACAGTTTTCATTCATCAATGATCTCATTGTTTTCTCAGAAAGTCCTGTAAGCTCACAGGCTTCTTTAACGGATATAAGAATTTTATCGTTGTTTGCTTCCGGCTGTGTTTTTTTTCGCAACATATATAACCGGTCAATATCTGCAGGCAGATGATATTGACCGTTCCTCCTCTCTATTATATAAATTCTAAAAAAGGCTGCCTGCTGGCCTTATAGGTTAATCCAATGTTCTATGTTCCTGTTGGCTGACATAATACTCCACTGCTTCCTGTAAACTGCATCCTGCCCTATGGATTCGACTTATTACACTGCTTTTATTTATTCCTAATTCCTCACAGCATACTTTAAGCGATGGATAAACAGTTCCATGATATTCAAATTCCGGGTTACTTAACTTTTTTTTCCTTTTTCTCGTCATAAAATGTGTAAACGATTCTTCAAGAGAACAATTCTTATCTCGTGCTCTTTGTCTCACACATATATCATCAATACCATATTTTTGACAACATGCCCGGAGACTTCGATATTCTATTCCTTTAAATGTAAATTTTTGTATTCTTTCGGCAATCATATCTTTATTTTCAATAAAATGCTCCAATGATTCTTCCATAGTACAATTCAATCTATATTTTCTTGAAGATACACTGTCAGCGTTGACTCCATATTCCAGACAGCATTCTTCCAAAGACCTATAGGTTTTGTCTCTAAAAATAAATACCGACGGCTGTATTTCCATTCTGGCTTTCTTTATGAAATGATCCAAAGATTCTTCAATGCTGCATTCTGTTGTTTTGGCACGGTTACGCACACTGGAAGCATTAACGCCGTATTCAGCACAACATGCTGAAACACTTTTATACTTTTTCCCTTTATAAAAGAATTGCATTTTCGGTGTTTCTGTTTCCTTTTTTTGAATATAATATTTCACAGCTTCTTCCCATGTACACTTTTTTCGCCAAGCTCTACTGCGTACACTAGATTCATTAATTCCATAGAATTCACAACATTGTCCAAGTGAGATATATTTATTTCCCTCATAAAAAAAAGCCTCTTTCGCACGATGCCTTTCTTTAGACATCACCTGATTTTCAGGAATTTCTTCTTTTTTCGTTACTTCTTTTGGCATACAACCTTCCATATGAGAGATAATTTCTTCCATAACATCCGCGTGAGGACGTTTCGCTTTAAATACTGCTGAACTTACTGACTTTGGCTTTAATCCATACGCAAGACAACATTCCGTAAAATTTTTGTATTCTTTTCCACGGAATTCAAAGGCTCTTTTCTCTTTAGATTTGATATAATGTGTAATCGCACGTGTAGAAGAAACCCCATTCTTTTCCATATACAAACGTACGGATATAGGATTTATTCCCAGGTCTTCACAACATTGAGGCAGTGATGGGTATTTCACACCATGATATGTGATTTCATGTGCTTTTTTCCATTCTATTGCCCGTTCAATCGCTTCCTGTGGTGTGCATTTTCGATTCCACATATCGGTCTTGACAGAATCTTCGTTTAAATCATAAAATTCGCAGCAGGTCTTAATGCTGGCCCATTTTCGATTTCGGAATATGATCTCTTTATTTTTTTTCAATTCAATAAAATGTGTAATTGCTTCTTCAGTATTGCATTTATATTGATTCTGGTACGACATTACACTACGGTAACATATTCCATAAACTTTGCAGCATTGACGTTTACTTTCAAAAGTCTTTCCATTATATACAAATTTGAATTTCTCCCTATAGTTTGATCTGATTTTACGTGGCATAAAAACTTCTTTCCTCCTTTTGGCGTGATTGGATCTGATACATGTCAAAACATTTTGCCAAACAAAAAAAGACACTCCAAGAGTCCATTTTACTCTTTTTGTGTCTTTATCGGTTGATCCGCAGACGCGGTATAAAGTATAAAATTCTGACCTCGTATCAGAATAAAATTTTATGCAATCTGCCTTGCAAAATGTTCAATTTTATCGTATCATTCCAGATATTTAATGTCAATTTCACTACAGGCTTTAAACAGTAGCAGCTGGGTAGTATTTTACTCGTATTCCTGCGAATACATGCATAAACTGTTGCATACATGCAAATGCCCCTCCGGCCTTTTCACCAGAAAAGGGCACTTACAGAAGGCTTTTTGTATTCATGTCATACAAAAAATCACATAAATCAAGATTGGAAATGAAACAAACATAAGCCCAAAATCAACAAAGATCAATATCAGCCAAAGCAACTTTAATTTTTCCTCCAAAGCTCATCCTCCGTTTCGAGTATATTTAAGGAATTCCATAAAATCCCTTATACTTAAATAAAAGAGAATTTCAGAGCTGTTTCTGTAAATATCCCCAAATTTTCACAGGAATTTCATTTTACTGTTAAAGTTACTTTTGTGATATATCAATCTGCTATTATGCGGCCTGTTCTTCCAGTTCTCGATTCCCAGCCTCCATTAAATCTTCCTCCAGAATTTCAGCAAGCAATTTGTTGCAATACCCAACACCGTTTACACGAACGCCTTTGCTGCGGAGCTCGTCAATCTCTTTTTTCCTAAGACTCTGACTTTTTACAGCCAGTTTATAATCTTCTTTTGCCAGTTTCTTTTTTAATTGTTTCTGCCATTTTATAAGAAACCCCCTTGCAAGCTCAATATCTTCATTCTGCTGGTTATAAAAAGTACGTGTCTGCCTTATGGTCCCATCCGGTTCCACTTCAAGCGTATAGTACGCCTCCGTTGGTTGTTCTGCCTTTCTCAAAAACAGGATATAGGATTCCTGCTGGCTCATTCGTTCATAATAGGTTTCTGTATTATTTACGCAGTGATGCATCAGTTTTGCTTCATACAAAATGTCATCCACTTTTTCCGGCACAACGATCTGATACTCTTTGTCCGCATATTCATATTTTTTCAAATCCCTGCATATACGATTCAGACCCGGATACTTCTTTTCCAGCTCTCCGGCTCTTAAAATCAAATCTTTTGCTTCTATCTCTTTTATCATTTCATTATGTCTCTGCATGAGTTTTCGTGCACGGTAGATAACAGAATCCTGCACATTCACTCCGACCCGAATTGCCATATTGAGATAATCCTTCCATGTTTTGATCAGGTCTTTCACGGATTCCCCACTTTCTGCTGCCTGCTTTTCCAGATAATTTTTGATCTGTAAAGGGGCCATACGATCCATAATGAACATAAGATCCGCTGGTTTAAGCTTTTCCCGGCACATCCACGAAATCACATCGTCACGGATCAATTTGTTTTGGGCTTTTTCAAGTAATAGCCATTGAAGAAAAATCTCTCCCCCATTGTTTGTACGCAGCCTTTTTAAGCGGAATCTATCAATTCCCAGTGCTTTTCCAAGGTCTCCGGAATCTTCACAATAGATCTGTGCTTTATTATCCATAATGTCCTCTGCCAGATGATAAAGTCCTGCTTTAATGAGCCGTTCCAGATAAGGTCTTTCTTTAACCATTTCAAAAAAACTTACCGGATCTAAAAACCTTTTGACTTTTGCATATTCGTAGAATCCTGTCCTACGGAATGTCCTGTTTTTAATGCCATACAGTGATTTTCCATAAATATTTCCCATATTATATTTTTCATATGTCATATAGCCACCGTAACCTGGATACAGTGGAACCTGTAATTTACCCTGGATCCATCGGTTTTCTTTTGTCCAATGATGACGGCCGAAATAATATTCTTTCGTATTTAATTCTTCATCATACAGGATTCTCCGGCGCTCAAAGAAAGAATATACTGGTTTTTTATATGAGCTGCTTACTATGAGCATCTGAAGCTGGAATTCTCTCAAAACAAACACATTATTTCCACAGGTCTGAAGCAGGTATGCAGTCTCTTTTTGGGTTTCTATATTTTTGGCCCGGCCTAATGCTTTATATTGAATCTGATGTCTGCATTTTGGGCAATTCCCCACTGCATTATGGTGAGGATGGCTGATTGGAACTTCGCTTTCACACCAACTACAATATCCTGTCTGATCTTTCCTGCGGCTGTAATGATAAAAGATAAAATTCTGGGTAATTCCAACTTTTTTCTGCCATCTCAGCCAGTCTTTCGGAACTTCTGGGAGTCTATCCATACACTGATCCCAGTTTGTCAGAATTTTTTCATATTTCATTCCCAGCCTCCGGTGTCTCTGGTCACATTGATATACATACAGTGCATAAAAAGCATCGTCATATTCACTTTCAAGATACTTTTGGATCAACGCTGTATCCGCCTCTTTCATATAAGAATTTTCCTGATATAACCATTTTGAAAAAATGGTCTTATCCAGCATACTTTCTGACCATTTTTTTGTCTGGTAATCATACCCTTTAAAAACATCGTTCTTTTTATCAACGTATAATGTATATACAGGTTTCCGACAGTCCGTGGAAAGATATTCTGCCAGATAAAATGCTACTTTTAAAATATTGTTTTCTACTTCTGCACGTAAATATAGCCCCCTCTGATAAATCAGCTGCTCCGTATAGTATCCTTCATCTCTTACCGGCACATCTTCTTTTGCAAGTTTTATCAGTTCATCCGTAGCTTCCAGCAATTTCATGTTACGCAATTCTTTTTTATTCATTTCCGTCCTCTCCTTCATTTTCTGCTGTATATAATGTCATTTTCTCTTTTCTGCTCAAATGCAGCAGGGGAACTCCCTGCCGCATCCACTTTATCCTTTTATTTACGCCGCTATTTCAGTAGGGCTTTCTCCGTTTTCTGCCGATTCCACTGGTAGGTCCATTAAGTCTTTCTCTAAAAGATCAGCCAGAAGTTCCCCAGCAAATGCTCCGCCATGGACAACTACATGCTTATCACGTATCTCCTGATAGTTCTGCTGCCTGAGCTTCCTGCTTTCTTCTGTGCTCTTACGATCTTTTTTGGTTAATCGCTTCTGAATTTCCTTCTGCCACAATGTTAAAAAAGAAGTCACCTTATCAATGTCCTTATTTTGACGGTTAAATTCCGCACGTTTTTGCCGGATGGTTCCATCTGGTTCAACTTCCAGTGTATAAAACGGTACTTTCGGATTCTCTTTTTCCCGCAAAAACAGGATATAGCTTTCCTTTGAAACGATCCGGTCAAAATAAGTATCCGTCTTATTTACACAGTGATGAAGCGTATCACCTTCATATAGGATGTCATCGATACTCTTTGGCGCAATAACCTGATATTCACCGTCACTGAACTCATATTTTTCTTTCAAATCAATGAGATGTTTCTGAAATCCGACATACTTTTCTTCCAGCTCCCTGCGTCGGATTCCGCGTTTCATTTCTTCTATCTTCAAAACCGCCTCTTTATGGCGCAGTTGAAGATCTTTGGTACGGTAAATAATGGAATCATGTATATCCATTCCCAGTCTTTTTGCCATAGAAAGATAATCGTTCCACACCTGCAGCACATGGCTGATATCATCCCCGGATTTTTCTGATTGTTTCACAAGATAATGTCGAATCTGGCAGATGCTCATCTGATCCAGAACAAACTTCAGGTCGTTTGGTTCAAATCCTTCTTTTACCATCCAGCATATTTCTTCATCCCCGATTGTTTTTCCTGTACTCTTTTCAAGTTGCAGCCATTTAAGTTCTTTTACCCCGCCATTCATATCTCGGAGTCTTCGAAACTCTTTCTTATCTACGGACAGGAATTCTGTTGGTTTTCTGCCTTTCCTTTTTATTGCATCTGCTGCCCTGTGGTCCAGTACATCATCAACTAACTGGAAAAGCCCCGCTTTTACAATCTGTTCCAGTACCGGGTATGTCTTCCACAGGTAAAGATATTTTCCAGGATCTATCTTTTTCTGACCAAGAGCGTACTCACGCAGACCTGTTTCTTTTAATTCATGCCTGGACAGATCCGACAGGGTATATGGATAAACCATTCCTTTATATTGACTGTCACAGCAAGTATAATACCAAGAACTTCTACACGAAATCCAACGCATTTCCCGTTGTTTGAACAGATCATAAACGAAATTGGAAATTTCCTTTCCATTTGCAGAGAAGATTCTTCTCTGCTCTTCATGGCAGGTAGTTTCGCAATCTGTATAGCCGCCCCTTTTATACCACGTTCTGGCATGAAAGATCCGGAGCACAAAACCAGAAGTCTTGCGTCTCCTTTGGATAAGATAGACTCTGTACCACTTTGTACAAAATCTTCCAGACTTTCCCACAGAACGAAAAGTAATCGGTTGTCCACACACATTGCACTGTCCTTTCTGGTTATATTTGGGTGAGCGGATAGGAACATGTTTTTTGCAATATGTACAGTATCCTTCTGTAGCACCATTTTTCTGATACTTGTAGAAGATATAGTGTTCCGTAATTCCATATTTTGAAACCCATCCGATCCAGTTCTTAGGCAGTCCAGATATAGTTTTCATCACCTGGTCCCATGAATCTGTAAGTTTTTTATCATGACGTATCCTTTGTTCTTTACGGATATTCGCCTGAAACTCTTCCAGTGCCCGGATTGCAGGCTGCATTGTCTTTAAATATTTTTGGATGACCTTTGTATCACAGTCATTTACATAGATGTTGCCAAGATTAATCCTTACATCCCATAAGATACTTTCAAGAAGTGCCTTTCTCCATTTTTTTAATTTTTCATCATAGGTAATAAACCGTCTCTCTTTTCTGCTGATAAACAGACGGTACCTCGGAAAGTTTATATTCTCCTCAATATCCGTTACGGCAAACAGATACACTTTTAAAATTCCTTTTTCTACTGCTGCCCGACAATACATCCGATATTTTCCGGGTTCACCCCTTTGTTTCTCCAATGGACTCAAAGATATTTCAGTTTTCTTTGCATCTGCGATATGTCTGTTCATCACTTTTAATGGTTTTAATTCCATCAACATCTTTTTTCTCATAACTCCACCAGCTTTCCAGTCACATCAATCCATGCTTCCTCCGGATATTTCCGACCATCGATACAGATGACCCCAATTTCCAGGATCTGGCTGTTGCCAGGCTGCTCCTTTAAAAGTAACAGTAAATCGCCCTTTTGTCCTTTGGCTTTGGGGGCTTTTCCACGTACAATACAAAATCCGTTGCAACTGGTCCCGCTTTCTTTTGCAACATGGGAGTTCCATTTCCGGTTTGGATATTTCGCCATGTAAGCAGCTCCATGTAATAACAGGCTTCTCAATTCAATTTTCTTTAACAGGCGCATCTTTGTGCAGGAGATTTTTGAATCTTCTCCATCTTCATCCAAATCCCCTGATGCATCTACTATGTAATACGCGGAATTTTTCCAATTCGGATAATAGCAGAGACAATCCAGTGGGTTTTCTGCACAATGAAATCCATTTTGTCTACAGTTTGCTTTTTCCGTTTCATTTATGCCATACTCCTGAAACTGAAAGCCCCGACATTTCAAATCCTTTTGAAATCCTTTATATGCGATCATATCCTTCTCCTTTAACTCTCTTTCGGCTGCATCATGTCAAACAAGGACATCTGCCCGGAATCTTTTGATTTTTTCTTGCTGATATGCTTTTCTTCCTGCTCCGCTGCTTCTTTGGGATGCACCTCGGAATCTTTTTTTGTCCCCTGGTTTTTCGGTATTGTTTTCGTTCTCTTATTTACCGAATCCCATTCCTTTTGAATCTTTTTCTTTTCTTCCTGCTCTTTTTCTGCTATTTCTTTTTCATCATCTTTCGCATAATATTCAAGTACCCAGGGAAAAACCTGGTCGTCGGAGAGTGCCAGGCCAGTATTGGCCCGAATGCCGTTCTCTCCCTTTTTTTTCGCTTCCTCCAGTGCAATGTTATAGGCTTTTTGCGTCACGTAATCCAAACATCTCTGAAGCATCTTATGTTTTTTTAACACCTGTGCATCTAAAGCAGAATCCGTTTTGGCAAGATTTACAAGATACTGTCCTATGATGTCTGCAAAGCCTGCATCCTTTAAGGCAAACACTTCTGCACGCAGTTTTTCAGACGCATTCGCAAACTTTCTTTCCTCAATCGGTATATCAACCAGCCGGTAGCGGCTGCCCTGAATAAATTCCTCTGTCTGTTTTTTGGAAACTGCATGTGCTTTGGCAAGTTCCCGCACACCATCCATATTCCCGCTCTGGCGGTAATACAATGCTGCTGTATTTAATTCTTCTGCAGTTTTTATGATCTCATTTAACATAATCGGTCCCTTCTTTCCTGATAAAAACATGAGGCAGAAGAAAAAATCTCCTGCCTCTGCCTGCTTTTTATGCCGCATTCATTTTCTGTTCAGCCGCTTCCATTTCTTTTTCTACTTCCAATGCAATCCTGCGTCTCTCTGCATCATCAGAATCCAAAAGGCTGATCATTTCCAGTACAATACGGCGAACCCATTCATTTTCCTCCCATCCTGCACAGATCTGACGGGCTTTTTCCGTCAGTTCCTTCCAGTCAGCATCTTCCAGATCCCTGCCACGATATTCCTTATAGAAAGAATAAATTTCTTTCATGGCTTTCGGTGCCTGAATCTTTGCCGCTTCATCCAAATTGGAAAGGAGCCCCATCAGCATGGGATGGTTTTTATATTTTTCAATCAAAGGACGGATACCGGTCTGAATTTTACCCGTATAAAGTCCCAAAAAATCATTAAATATTCCTGCAATCAATTTCTGATCTGTCATTCGTTTCCTTCCTTTCTGTTAATTTTCTTACTCTGCGCCTGACCGTAGATGGAAAACACTGAAATGCTTCCGATACTGCATCCTGGCTGTACCCCTGATCAAGAAGAGCCTTCATAGCCGCTGCCTGTTCTGTTTCCTTGAGCTTTCTTATGGACGGTTTCCGAACTTTCTTTTTCAGGATTTTCCGGCAAAGCGGATGATCTGGTCCGTATTCGTACATTGTGCTGGCTTCCGCTGCATTCAAATCGCACAGGATTGCGATCAGCAGACAGTAATATCCCTTATATTCGTCGTCTTTCATGCCGCACCACCTTTATTGCCTGGTTTTCAAATGTACCTCTTTACCCTAATCTGCTTTAAGTTCTTTTTGATCAAGACCATTTTCGAGCAGATATCTTTCCGTACCTTCTGGATCGAGCTGTGCAAGTCGTGCAAGATTAAACTCTACGACATAATAGCTGCCATAATTGATTTTCCTCTTACCTACAACTTTTCCTAGTTTATACTTCTCAATAAACGCAACCTTTGCTTTTGCTCCGCAATCCGAGATTATTGCCTGCCCCGGTCTTAGAAATCCCATAACTCCAATTGTAAGATCTCCGAATAATTCCAGCTTTTTCTCACATTCCTTTTGCTTTTGCCATAATCCGACATACAGGGATCCGTTGTAGTACATATTCACTCTGACATATAATTCCTCATGTCCACATTCCCAGTCATATCCCAATGGTTTTTCATCTTTTCGACTGCATATATCCTGTCCCATATTCTGCCTCCTTTTTTGATTTTCCTGTTCATCTTTTGTGGATTATTTTACATTTCCTCCCTTCCTGTTTTTTTGCACACTTCACATTTCGTTTTTGGACAACAAAAAAAGACACCAAAAATCTTCTTTTGATTTTTGATGTCTTCCTATTGATAAAAGGCCTTCGCCTAAATGTTGCTCCCGGAACAGCATATCCGGAACAAAAAACTTTGCTGCGTGGCAAACCATGCATAAAAAATAATCCATTTATATGGTAACACAACATATTGTATTCGTCAACAAAATACAGTACTTAGAACACTATATCTTGCTATTTTATCATTCTTCAAGTACGCTTACTATTTTTACTTCGCTGTTATTTCTACGTTCATCAGGAAAATTTCCAAGGAGTCATATATTGAAATATACTATAAAAAATAAGATCCCATAAACGCACAAGGACGCTCTGTCGAGGATATGCAGAGCGTCACTCTCTTATGGGCTAAGATTTGTGCAAATTATAATAATACGTCCTAAAAAGGAAGGAGACCGATACTTTCGTACCGGCATATGAAAAAGAAAAATATTTAAAAATGAGATACCTTAATTAGCATCTGCAGTTATTAATATACAGTATATTTATGACGATACTATGGTATAAATTTTAAGAATCTGTGAAAATTATAGAATTTAAGCGGTGAAAATATGTCACTTGACGTGATCAAAAGATATTAATAAAATAAATAAATAAAAATAAAAGAAGGAAATGTAATGAAAGCTTTTTTTACCTGCGAGCAAAAATTGGGAAATACCATCTTCACTTTTTCACAAAAAGCAAAAGTTCTTAGTACAAGTCCCTTAAACGGCGGCATTACAAGACACCTTTCTCATGTTGTAAATATCAATTGTATGAATGGTTCTTATGAATGTAAAATGCTGGGAGATACTTACGAAAAAGATCTAGCTGCACATGTCCATGCCCTTGGGCTTTCCCCTTCCTGCACTACTGCATTAAGTACCGCAGCTTGGACGGAATTACGTGCTATAGAAGAAGTATGCTTTCGGGATCTTACGGTAACTGCTGTTGTAACCGGCGGAATTGACTCCAATGGTATGCATCCCGGCGATCCTGCTTCTTACTATGAAGAGGACGGAAATTATGAAATGCTTCCTCCTGGAACAATCAATATTTTTCTGTTCATTAATCAGAATTTGACTGATGCAGCAATGTCCAGAGCACTGATGCTCTGTGGAGAATCGAAAGCTGCTGCTGTTTCTCAGTTATTGCTGGGAAGCTGCTATTCTGAAGAGATCGCAACAGGTTCTGGAACTGACGGAATTGTAATCGCTTCTAATCTTTGTGGTACCAGAACTCTTACGGATGCTTCTGGACATTCCAAACTTGGTGAACTGATTGGAAAATCCGTGAAATCTGCCGTAAAACAAGCTCTTCTTAACCAAACAGCAGCCTCTGGTCCGAGACAATTTCTTTTATCTGCACGCACGGCAAGATATAAGATCACACCTGCTACTTTATGGGAGTTTTATATAGAATACAGAGAAATTTTTAATGATTTTAAGATTTCTTTTGAAATGCCCTCATTATTGGAGCAGAAGTTTCTTTCACACAATCGTACCAGTAACCTGGTTCTATGTGTATCACTTTATCTTCACCTTATGGATCAGGTTCGTTGGGAGTTGATTATGGAGCCGGAAGCTATCCGGGAGGGGAAACGTCTTCTGATTTATGGACTCTATTGGAAAGATGGAGACTTTTTTGAAAAAGCATATCCGGCAAAAGCATGGGAGCAGCCCGGATTTCTACATTTTTCATTAAAAGAACAGCTTATGTATCTGCTTTTATTGTATATTGCTATTTAGAATTGTTGGACATAGTGCTCAAAATTTCTAACTTTTAATATAAATGGGTAAGTCGAAAACCGACTTACCCACTATAATATCATTTTTATTTACTTCGCTACACACATGTTTTCATCAATCCATTTCTGGATGTCGTCTTCGCTTACTTTAACCAAACGGGCAATTTTCTTAACATCCATCCCCTCTTCTGCCATAGAAAGAGCTGTCTCTTTTGCTTTTTTTAGTTCGCCGCTTTCCATTCCTTCGCTATAAATTTTTTCCATTTCATGGCACATAAGCGTGGCCCCTTTCTGCGTGTCTTTTAATTCATGTACCCGTTTTGCAAGAACCGGACTGTGCATTTCATCCGCATTCCTGTTTGTGAGATCATACTATTTTAACCAATCTGTGATATTTTCATCTGTTGCATGGTTCGCATTAAATGGTCTGCACCATTTTGCAGAATATTTCTTTTTGATCTTCACTGCAACATTCTGTGGTTCTGTAGCTCCGCTGGTTGTAAAAATTGCTGCTTTTTTTCCATTCAGGTTTACCTTGTCCAGAAAACTGAATACTGCATTTGGAAATGTTCCACACCAGATCGGGCTTCCTATCAGTATCCTGTCGTATGTAGAAATATCAGGAATCTCCATATCCAGTTCTGGCCGCTCATTTAATAAAATTTCTTTTAATGCGGTAAATACCGTTTTTCTATAAGACATCCGGTAAGATTTATGAGTCTTAATCTCTGCCAGATCTGCACCGGAAAGCTGTGCGATCCGTCCAGCAGCTTCTTTTGTCTTTCCTTTCTGCGAAAAATAGATAACTAATGTTTCCATTTGATAGGCTCCTTTTCTAATACTATATATTTATGGCTGATGTCTCTACAACTCTGATACAGAATAACTGCTCTATTATAACTGGATATTTACTCTTAAACACGATATTATATAAATCAGGGCAAGCCCAATAGACCTGCCCATTTATAAATGCGTTCCTTATTTTATTGCACATAGATTTTCATCAATCCATTTTTGGACTTCATTCACATTATGATTTACAGCTTTTGCAATTTTTTCAACAGGCAGACCCATTTCTGCAAGTGAAAGGGCTGTTTCCTTTTTAGCCTTTAATTCACCGCGCTTTTCGCCGCTTTCCATTCCTTCGCTATAAATTTTTTCCATTTCATGGCACATAAGCTCAACCCCTTTCTGCGTGTCTTTTAATTCATGTACCCTCTTTGCAAGAACTGGACTGTGCATTTCATCCGCATTCTTACAATGCAGATCATGCATAAGTCTCCCAAGTTCTGTGTCTTCCTGTTTTCTGGAATTCACATATATAATATGTGCTTCGTCCTGAAAGCTATCATCGGCTTCTTTGATATGCCTGTCAATATGGTAAATAGGAAAACCATACCCAAGGATGTCATCCCTGGTAATAAAAATCACATAGCTTTCCGGTAATTCATCAAAATCCTGACCTGGATTTAGAGTGTTCATGTCCATCAAACCACTATGGTAACGTGCCCTCTTAGGTGATGCACCTTCATTATCCTGCTGGATCTCCACATCAAACTGTTTGCCTTCGGAATCTCTGGCAACACAGTCCATGATTGCGGATCGTCCCTGCAGATTCTTATAATCCTTCTGGATGATCTGCTCAATTACTTTCAGATCCTGTTTTTCCATAATGACCTGCAGAACATATTCCAGGCATTCTCTCTGTTTGAAAACATTTCTCATAAATATGTCACTCATGAGTGTAAAATTCTTAATAATACCTTTATATCTTTCGTAACGTACTTCCAATCCGTTCTCTGGCACAATTTTTTCATCTGCCACGTTCGCTGTCACCTCCCACTTTATTCTTTTTATGTTATGAAGAAATTAAATTTTCGAAAAAGCTTTTGTTTATTTTATCTTAGCATCAATGAATGACCTTTACAAGACACTTTTTCCCCGAGTTGCATCGGGTGTTTTTTAACCTACCCGTTCCACATAGCATACACTGTTTCCCTTGCACTCAAATTCCGGACAAAGAGACAGCCATAATCTTTCCAGATCATTGATGTTCATGGCGTCCAATTCTGTTTCATCTTCTTCACCATAAATATTTACAAAACCGATCCGATATATGCCATACTCTTTATGTAGGTTTTTTACTACTTTTCTTCCTGCTCTTCGTATATTCATAAGCTCTCTTCTCTCCTCTCTTCTGCTTCCAGCAAAAATGTATTACAGGTATAGCTTCCGGAAGCACTGACACCAGCGACCCCTCCAAGGCTGTCCAGATACTGGCTTCCATTTTTAGATGCGGAAATATACATATAAAAGTTTGTCAAAACATAGTTTTTATTTTCCAGAACATTCTTATAACTGCTGCTAAGCACAAGCCTTGCTCCAAGTTTTTCTGCTTTTTCTTTTACCAGCATAGCAGTTAAATTTACTGCTTTTCGTATTTCCTGTTCGCTAAGTCCGCTTTGATAATAACGTTCCAAAAACAAAACCAGTTCTTCTGCTTTATTTTCATGTGGTTCGCTTTTGACAGTCACATCAACAAACTCAATCGTCTTCCTTTCATCCGCAGCTACAAAAGATCCCTTTGTCAGACGGAGGATTGCACGAAATACAATTTTACCATTGTGTTTGATAAATATAATTTTTTTATTTGCATCAAAACAGGATAACAGACAATCACAATTTGGACCATTCCGATAGGAAATGCAGCTGCGCAGCGGTACTTCTCCTATCTGCATGACCGGAAGCAGGCTGTCCTCTTCCCAGATTTCCCATCCACAATCCACGCGCAGCAGCTTTTCTTTCCAGATTTCTTCTGTATCTCTTTTTATTGGAAAAGCAATTTCCCGTCCCAGATCTCCTCCATGGTATTTAAGCTCCATGAATTTGCCTAATAACTCAGCATTTACGATTCTTCGGATTTCTTCCTTCTTTTTCGGCTGCCTGTTCAGAAAGGAAGTCATGATCTCAGCGCCGCCTTCATAAATGAACTTCTGGATATTGGATTTATTTTCCACGACAAAAGCATCCGAAATATTCAATTCTGTCTTTAAATTCTTCCAGGAAGGATCCTGGGCCAACAGTTTGTCCATCAATGCAGGTAATCCGGAACAGCCATTTAAAAGATTCTGATTATGTAAAAGGAAGTAAACCTGATTATCCCTTGTAAGCTCTTTTAAAAGTTCAGTAAAATTCATTAAAAATATCAGAATCCATATGGCTGTTTCATGCCGAAGATCCAGAATGTTTTTAAAATCCTCCTGCATCCATCTGGAAAGCGGCTTTTTTGACAAAGCTTCTGCCAATCGCTCAACCTGATTTTCCTCTAATGCATCTGTCAGGCAGTCTCTTTTTATCAACTCACGGATCACCCGAAGACGATCATCACTTTTGGAGTATGCTAAACGATCATACAGGTCTATATAGACTGCTTTCACATTGTACAGGACTTTCAATTCTTCAAATACACGAGGCTTCGAAAACAGTGATTCTTCACTCTTTCTCCAGGGAACTACCATATATTCACAATCCCTTAAATTTTGCTCGTTTAAAGTATTTAGATTCAGGCATCTTTTATAAACCTCTTCATCCAGAATCAACGAATTCCTGTCAAGGTTTATAAGCCAGTCTCCATTCTTTCGCAAAAGTTCCAGGAAATGTTTCTTCCGTTTCGTAATGGCATACAGGATAAGCTCTGTCTTTTCCAAAGTGAGCTCATAAAGATCCATATCTGGAAGCGGATTTCCATACAGAGTGTTCACATAGGCTGCCTTTCCGTTTGAAACCTTTTCAAAATCTGCATCCGGACCTGTCAAAAATCTTATCAGCTTCGGAATATCTGCATATAATGATTCGTTCCAAAGCCACAAGTGAAGAAAAGAGGCCTGCCATTCTTTTGGAATCTGAGTGAGAACCACTTCCAGTCCATTCCGAATTTCTTTTGGATGCCGGCTCAGTTCTTCCAGCTGTTTCTTATTTAAGCTTTCCGTTTCTTTACAAAACTCGGATAAATAATTTACGAGTTCCATCAGATCCTGCTTCAAAAGTAATGCCAATGATTCCTCATCCTTGAGCAGCTCATAAAGAAGCTCTGTTGAAAAAACCGGATTTATCAAAAGCATGCGTATCTTTATTCCCGCACGGGCAACATCAAACTCACCAATGCAGGTATCAAGACTTGCTACAAGCTGTTTCTTTAACTCTTCTTTCGGTTCCAGAAAAGCATAATATTTCAGATAAACATATACGATCCGGTCCGGGATTTCTTTATCTGCCAGTACTTTCTCAATCTTTTCATAGGGAAATTCGGACAGCTTTTCATTTCCCGCACATTCTATGACCATTCTGATGCGGTCTGGTTCTAAAATAGGAAAATCCTTTTTGTTCATTTTCCCCAAATAGCTGAGTATTTCCGGATCGTCCATCAAAGAAGAAATCGTCTCCTCATTTAACCCCTCCATCAGACCGGAAAGTTCCTGCTGATTTACCAGTCTGGCCGCATTCATACAGGAATCTTCCCCTTTCTTTCCTATCAGGTTCAGGGGAATTGCTGCATTTTTCATTTCCCTGTAAATATTCATGTGCTTTAAGATTCTTTCGATCATCACGCTACCTCTGCCCTTTCTATTAATTCAGTAATCTCCGGTAACTCCATGCATTCGTCCTGGTACATATTTTCTGCCAGCTTAAGAAGATACAGAGCTTCCTTTTTTGCCATAGGCTTTTTCGCTGTTCCTGCAAAATTATCTTTTAAATACGAGGAAACGATCTTACAGTAGAGCTTTTTATGGCCATATGAATAACGACCATTCTTGTAAAACTCATAAATAGACTGAATCTCCTTATCCGTTTTTCTGTTTTCCCGTAATATCTGATTAAACTGCTGTTTGATGTTTTTTTCAGTTTTCCAGTGATCTATCCGTTTTTTCTGTTCCTTTAGCCATTCTTTCCGTTCCTGATATCTTTTCCGATCCTCTTCTGTCATATATTTCTGATACAGGGTTTCTCTTCGATAAGAATCACTTATAAATGGAAGAAGCAATTTGGAAAGCTCATATGCTTCTGACTGTTCCATCCAAAGTGCTGTACTTTCCTTTAAAAGTAAGGCCGTCAGGTATTCTGGATAAATATCCGGATATTCATAAAAAAACTTCTTTTCTACCATTGAAAACAGTTCCCGGTGTTCCTCTTTTCCCAGAACTGGCGAAAAAAATTCGCACTCTCTATGTCGGATAGCATAGTATCCCAAGGAGAAAGTTTCCTTTAAAATCCTCCAGGGGCTTAAGAATTCGCATCCATCCATTCCAATCTCATTGATCAGAAATTTCAGCATAGGATAGGAATGCTCATTACAAAGACCCTTTATTTCACTTTTTAAATATCCTGCCATAAATTCCCATTTCTTTTCCAAATCTGGATCTTCATTTTTATAATCCTTTACAAACTCTTCCAGATACTTTTTTCCATCCAAAATCCCATGCAGGATCAGCCGGTTGAAAACCACATGTAGTTCCGGCTCACTCTTTTTCCAAAAAACATCCTGGTATCTTTTTCCTGTAAGGTTTTCATAACGTTCCAGATACTTCAGCAAACTTTTCGTACTGTATGTTTTGCCTTTCAGAGTATCTGTAACACACGCTTCAAATTCTTCCGAAGAGAGTTCTTTTACCAGAGGATCCCATTTTTCTTCTGTCAGATCAATGTAGTGCCACTCTTCCGGTTCATTACTTCTAAATGGAAACAACGTAAGAAACGTTTTTACATTTTCCACCCTGAACGTTTCATTCATACATTTTTCCAGCCGTTCTTTACCGTCGATACGGACAGAAAGTTTCCCATATGTTCTTAAAATCCGTGAACAAAGTACATAAGCTTCTTCTGGATATGTCTCTTTTCCGGGCAAAAATGCCTCTAATACATTCAGACCAATTTTTTCTGCTGTCAACCCGGAAAGGCTTATCCGATCGGGTCTCTCTACAAAATACATCAGTACAAAATTTAAAAAAGCGGTCTCTTTGTCGGAATATCCAAACATACGCATACGTTTTTCCAAAACGGCATCCGCATTTTTAGCATTTGTGCCTGTTAACTTTACCAGCAGTTTCAGGATATCCAGATCCTTTTTGCGATACCCTTTAAGCTTTGTCATTACTTTGCCTACCATCCACACGAAAAGATTCCATTCAGTAAATACGGATATCTTCCGGTTCTTTGAAAAGCTGTCAGCAAGTCTCTGTTTTATGCCTTCCCACAGTGTTTCATCATCCGGAAGGATGGACATGGCAAACAGCATTTCTTCTGCTCGCTCAAATGGATACGCATGCATGGCCTGTTTCCACCGATTCTTTTCCTTTTCCTCACAGATATAATTGATACTGATCAAAAACAGGTCTTTCTCTCCAAGAATCTGTTTCATCTTTTTCCAAAACAGATCCTTTTGAGTTCCATTGAACATACAGGTCTCCTGCAAAGGCATCATCCTTGCCAGGGCAAGTCCGAGGGCACGGTATGTCTGCTTTGTCAAGGTCAGATGTTCTCCGATGCGCTCCAGGACTTCTCCCGGATAGTGCAGTCCATAAGCGGTTTCCATGTCTACTTTCGGCTTTTCCAGAAACATATCATTTTCTTTTAATTGCATATAAATTTTATATTTTTCCTCATTAGATGACAGCTTATAGATCAGGTTCGTCATCTGCCGGTACAGGGTAATATCAAGCCATTCTTCATAAATCTTCCATTCCATCCAATTTCCTCCTGTTTTCCCATATAAAAAGGGGACTGTTCGCCAGTCCCCCAAAATTGTTCTTATGCTGCCAGGATAATCTTCTTTTTCCGGCTTGCATAAGTGATCGCCATTGTAGAATGTTCCATGCCTCGCTGTTTCTGGTATTGCTTTACATCTGCATAATTTGTAAACGAAAGGATCTTACCATTTTCCTCTAACAAGTTCTCTTCGTTATCTTCCATATTTTCACTCCCGCAGGAAGCCAGCGTCCAGTTTACATGGCAGACATAACAGGACATGCCTGCAAATCCCAGATACTTATGTACATACTCTTCCGCTGCCTCAGCACTCGGAAAATAACGTGCATACTCCAGGGAACGGCAAACGATCCGGTCTTTGTACCATCCGGCAAAATACCGGTTCTTTTTCAGTTCAAGTACATACCCTGTCAGATAAATCTTCTGTAAAGCATTTTCTTCCTCGTCCATCATATCAAGAAGCTGTTCCGCATAGATTTTTTTCCATTTCAATGTGTTCTTCTTTATTCTTTTACGCAGCATTATCTTTTTCCTCCTCAGTTCCCACAATGAGTTTTTCTATCATTCTGTACAAGTTCCGGAAATTTCCAGCCTGTCTGCGGCGTGTCATGCAATCCTGTTCAAATGCCCGGATCACAGCAGAAGTTCTTGCAAACAGTGTGAAGATTTCCTCATCTTTCAGTTGTATGGTAACCTCTTTTTCTTTCCGGTAGCTGTCTTTTTTACAATACTGCCCGCCATTGGCATTATGCATCGCTACACCGGTGCCATTCTGTATCCTGACAACCCACGGATAATTTAAAACTTCTCCTTTGTTGTTGCGAACCTTCCTCTGTATGGAAAATACTGTAACCCTTCCCATGTTGGAATTTTTATCCTCGCAAAAGATCTTTTGCTGGAAGAATTTAAATTCCTGCACATTATTCCATATACGGGAGTACAGGTATTTTATGATTTCCGGGCTCAGATTTGCATAAACGCTGATGCTGTCTTCTTTGCTGTAGTCAACCATGACCGCCCGGATCCGGGAATAATCGCTGGCAAAGTCTTCGTGAAGATGCCAGAACTCCTCTGGTTCTGCCATCCGCAAAAAGCTATTAAATTCCAGTAACGTATTCTGTGTCTTATGAACACAGATCTGCTTTGATACATCCGTATTCTGTTCTTTTTCTTTCCTGTTCATCCTTACCTCCTGATAAAACGCAGCAGTTTCTTTGTCAGAAGAGCCGGAAGCTGTTCAAGATCCGTAATATCCAGAAAAGATTCCTCATAAATTTCCTGAATTGCTTCCTTGTCGCTTCCGATCGCAGCAGCCTGAAAGAATACTCCCTGCTGCAGCAGTTTTTTCCGAATCTTCTGAAGGTCCCTTTTTGCCCCTGTGCCTCCATACTGGTTTGCATTAGGTGCACCATCACTGATCACAAACAGCAGTTTCTGCTTTTCCGGTCGTTCTAAAAGCCGGCTGCCAGCATACCACAATGCAGTTCCATCCCGGTTGCTTCCATAAGGCTGCATACCAGCGATCCGGAACCGATCCTTTTCATCCGTTTCAAAATCTGCGCAGCAATGCAGATACACCGTTTCGTCTTTCAGGTTCTCATGCCGGTATCCATCTGTATGATGTCCGCACACCAAAACCGGTATTTCTGATTCCATACAAAAATCATACAGGCAAAGTGCTGCAAGAATGGCATGATCCATCCGTTCCCCACACATGGAAAAAGAATTATCGACCAGCACAGCCACACAGATATCCAGCTTTTTTCCTGGCTGTTGTTTCTTAAATACTGCCCCAGACGGTGCAGCTATGTTTCGAAGATCTACCCGACGTCCAAGAAAAAGCTTATGTTCCGTGCGTTCTTTCTGATTTTTCAATATAGGAAGCAGTTTCAGGCGAAGTCTCTTTTTTACCTGTTTTAGCTGCCCCTCATACTTTTCTGTCAGTAATTTTAAAAAATCTGATATCTCGGTCTTACGGCAAAGTTTTTTCTGTACCAGGTCATGGCCTTCTTCAAACGGTATCTCCATCAATTCCTTTTGAAGATGTTCGAAAATTTCTTTCTGTATCTTCTCATCAAGCGTCTCTTTCGCCATTTCATAAAGGATTTTTTGCAAGGCATTATCACTGGATGCTTCCGTTTCTGAGGCAGGGATGCCACATTCATTCTGTTTGTCTTCGAAGCCACCAGACTCCCTGACACATTTCGGAAGATTTTCACACAGCTGCTGCAGGAACTTCTGAAGTTCTGCAGTACGCCCGTATTCATGGCCTTCCGTTTCCTGATCCTTTCCGTTCCTTTCGGTTTTGTCTTCTGTTTCCGACTCCTGTTCCGTATCCTCTTTTCTGATCTTATCTTCATTTTGCTCAGTCTGTGCCCCTGTGTTACCCTGCTTTTCTTCCTCCGGTTCTTCTTCGGATTCAATCGGGTTTTCCTTTTGCCCTTCACGCTCTTCCTGTTCTGGCTTTTGCTCTTCATTTTCTGTACTGTTCTTCTCTATTTCATCTATGATTTCCGCAAAATATTTCCAGATCATCAGAAGAATATGGTTGGTGGCAAGATATCTCTCCATGTCATCTGCTGCCTTTCCCGCTTCATCAATGACCGGCATAAGCAGTTTTAGTGTATCAATAAGCTCGTAATCCGCACCATCCCAGGCATTGACCCTTGAAGACAAGGCATACTGTGCACACAGGTTCATAAGAATAGATAACCTGTCTTTCTCCGTTTCCAGCATTTCCCTAAGTGTTGGAAGCCATTCCACATTTCGGTCACGATTCATAAGGATTCCCCTGCGGATGCTTCCCGGAAAAAGGGCGCACATCTTCTCTTCTATGTACATATCATTCAAAAGATTGCTGAGATAGGATGCTGTCTGCAGAAAGATAGAAAGGATTGCTTTATCTTTTCTTTCAAAGTAGACATTCATCGCATCCAATGCCTCTTTTTCCTGTGCATTTTCCGGTGCTGGCTCCTTTGGATACCAGCTGCCATTTAACATATGCTCGGCATACCTTTTTCTAAGTGCAGAATCCGTATACCGGTAATGTCCGCATTCATGTCCCAGAATCCCGATCAGGCTGTCACTTTTTAATTCCAGTGTCAGAAAACTTGACGTAATCTGGTTTCCAAGATTTACGGCAACAGTTTCTCCCTGATTCCATCCTGCAATCCCTGAATTTTTATCATCGTATAACCGTAATGTAGTCAACTTTCCACCCGTGATTTCATGCCCGATCGAGGTCAAAAGATCACGATACTGCGGCGTATGAAATACTTTTTCCGGTGTCAGTTTTTCTTTCTCTGCACATATCCGTTTCCGGTATAAAGCCTTTTTCATTCGTTTCCTCCATCCGTTTTTAATCCACATCACAATGAGGAAGAAGAAAGACGCGTTCCATAGTTCCCCGTTCTTCCCTGTCCATGGATGCTTTACTGAGCAGTGCTGTCCATGCTGACCTCCTGAGATCATTGGAAACCATGTAACTTAACACCCAGTTTTCCAATTCTCGGTATCCGCATACGCCATCTGTAATGTCCTGTTCGATCAAATATTCATGGATCTTGCAGACCGTGGCAGCCATAAAGGACAGAAGTTCTTTATTTTTAAACCCGGTTCTTTTCATTGCCCTTTTTGCCATTTCTTCTTCTGTCAGGGCTTCCTTTGGCTGAATCAGATTCATTCGGGAAAGAACTGACTGGTTGAAGTTCTGACAGCCAACATAATCCAGATTGGTGGTCATGATCACAATGGTATCCGGATTTCTCCGTATCTGTTCTCCATTTACCAGATCGGTTACAGCTCCATCGTCAAACAGGGAGTTTAATCTCGTAAGTGTCCCAGGTTTTTCAATCATGGCCGGCTCCTGAATTTCAATCACAGATGGTTCCCTGCATGCCTTTACGATTTCTGACTCTTTTAATAGGAAGTCTTTTTCATTTTTCGACTTTTCATAGCCTTTTTCATAAACTGCTTTCAGGATCTCCTGAAAAGCTTTTTCCCGGCTGATCCCCTCTTCATAAATGCCATTTACCGTTGCAAGAGCTGAAGCCGGATCCATTTCAATGTCTTCCAGACGTGGCAATTCCATTTCCAGATGTGCTGTTCCGCCCATATTTGGCACGGTGGTCGCTAAAAGTTCCAGTTCATCCGTTCCAGGTCCACAGGTGAACACATAATATGGAAGCCTTAATATCTGGGCGATCATTCTGGCATCCGTTGTCTTTCCAGTACCGGCATCGCCTGTCAGCATAAACAGCCTTGCCGGTGTCTTATCCACCATCTGCAGGATTTCTTCAGCTTCCTTACTTACCAGATAGTCTTCTGGAAGCGAAGGGATCCTTTCTTTTGTCCTTTCATTTACATCCCATCTGCCAGAGTAGATCTGTTTTAATTCAAAAAGTGTTCTTTTTGTCTTCTCATTTACAGGCAAAAGCACATGAAACTTTCCATAGATTTCATCGTTTGGTGCATATACCCCGGCCGCAATTTTATATTCCGGAAGCACATCCTCCAGTTCCTCTGCACGGAACTGGCTCTTTTCCAGCGGGATTGCCTGCTGCGGATTTGCTATTACTTCGCAGTACATGGCATCGCAGCAGATAAATGCCGCCCGCAGTGCAGCTTCCTTGTCTTCCCATTCCTTTTTTTCCTGTTCTTCAAGTATGTAGAAATTTTTTTGGAACTCTTCGTTAAATAAAGGATTATCCGGGACCAGATTGGCATAAGCTAAAAGGGCCAGGTACTGCTCGCCTGTGTTTTTGCCCTCCCGGATTCCCGGAAGCTTCTCGTTTTTTTCTTCTGTCTTTAAAATCCCACTGAAACGTCCGTTTTTCGAATTATAAGTCATTACATACTTTCCCTGATTTCCAGGATATTCCATGCAGAAATAATTTATGGCATCCCTGCCCCTTTGTATACCGGCAGCACCAGAGTCTTTTTCTTTCCGGATCTGAATCAGTGTCAGAAGAGCATGTAACGTAGGCCCATGAAGGCGCGATACTTTTCCCTGCTTCCTGATATTTCGCATGGAACAATCCGCTTCATCATAGCTGATCCGTTTTTTCCCTGCTTTTTCCAACATCATCCGAAATGGGTCCGGAATGGGTTCTTTCATAATCCATGGTGCATAAAAACAAAGATCTGGCATTTTGTTCCCTCCTCTTTCATTATGTGATTTTCTGCATACGAAGG
The DNA here is from genome assembly GCF_009883055.1 of Blautia sp. BIOML-A1. Taxonomy (GTDB): domain Bacteria; phylum Bacillota; class Clostridia; order Lachnospirales; family Lachnospiraceae; genus Blautia_A. The sequence continues at coordinate 47,856 of NZ_WWVR01000003.1, forward strand.
AAAGAAACAGGCAGAGCATTGGGTTTTTCCAACGTCTGCCTGTCATTCATTCTTTATGCGCTCTTTTCCTGTTCCAGGATTGCTTCATATATTTTTCGGATACGGTACCCAAACATGGTGTTTCGCCGGCTGATGTAATCCGTCCGGATAGCCTGTGCGATTGCACGTTTGCTTCCCACAATTATAAACCTTTCTCTGGCTCTTGTTACTGCTGTATAGAAAATGTTTCTGCGAAGCATCCACCGGAAACATGGAAGCATTGGAAGGATTGCCATCGGATATTCACTGCCCTGAGCCTTATGTACCGTAATCGCATATGCCAGTGTCAGCGGCCAATAGTCTTCCTCCTGATATTCCATGACCCGGCCATCCCCAAAATCTACACGCATGACCATTTTTTGATCTTTCCGAAAAATCCCTATGACTTCTCCAATGTCGCCATTTGCTACTTCATCGTTGTTTTTTGTCTGCATGACCCGGTCACCTTCCCGGTAAGTATTCCTGCCATTTGTGATTTCCGGATAACCGAAACGCTTTGGATTCGCAATGTCACGCAATACCAGATTCAATGCATCCGTACCTGCTTCCGTATCTTTTCGAAGTGGTGACATCACCTGCACTTCTTCCAGAGAACCGTTTCTCTGCAGTACTTCTTTTCGATAGATCTTCTGTATCTTTCGCGAAGCCTCCTCCGGTGTGGAAGCCGGAATAAACTGAAAGGTATCATCAAACACCAGATCCAGCTGATTCTTATTGATCTTAATGGCATTCTGGCTGATGGTGGAATTCCCTTCCTGTCGGAAACATTCATCTAAGACAGTTACCGGAAATACGCCGGAATCAATGATCTCCTGAAATACTTTTCCAGGCCCTACGGATTCGATCTGATCTTTATCACCCACCAGGACCAGTCTGGCACCGGATTTAATACTGGCAAACAGTTTATCCGCCAGATACATATCGACCATGCTGAACTCATCTGCTATGATCAGGTCATCTGGAATTGGCTGCTCGTTCTTCCATTCTTCCTCTCCAGCTTCTCCGGTAAGCCCTATGGATTTATGGATCGTCAGTGCTGGATACTCTGTACATTCCCGCATTCGCCTTCTGGCGATGCCTGTAGGTGCACATAAAAGGATCACCGCATTTTTATCCAATGCTTCCTGTACAGCAATGATGAAACGGATCACCGTAGTCTTTCCTCTGCCGGGTCCTCCTGTAATGATGGATACCGGGTTTTCAAAGACATTTTTTACTGCCACCTGCTGTTTCGCATTCAAAATAGTATCCTGTTCTTTCTGGATCTTTCTTAAAATACGGTCAACATTTACAGCTATTCCCGTCTGCATATGGAGTCTGACTAATGCGGCAGCAGCTCCCAGTTCGGCCTGGAAGCTTTTGCGTGTATAAAACCCTCCATCGTGGCAGACCAGGCTTCCATCTGTATGGATCATATCATTGCCTGTATCCCGGATTGCCCGTTCAGAGACCGGTGAAACATCTTTGTTGTGATTTAAAAGTTTTTCGACACGTTCTATAATGTCCTCTCTTTTTAAATACAAATGTCCTTCGCCTTCTGCTTCTGACATAATATGCAAAATAGCAGCCTTAATACGAAGGGGATCATCTGCACGGAAATGTTTTGCCTTTACTGCAATCTGGTCAACAGTCAGAAATCCAAATCCATGAACCTCACAGAGCCGGAAAGGCTCCTCCTTCACGATCATAACTGCAGCAGGGCCAAATTTCTCCTGTATTTTTGAAACTTTTGCAGGAGTCACCCCAAAAGGGGACAAATACATCATCAGTTCCCGGATGGAACTGCTTTTTTGATATCCTTCCAGAATATCATCTAAGCGTTTCTGCGTAATTCCTTTTACCTGAAGGAGTTTCTCCGGGCTGTCATTAAAAACATTCAGTGTGTCTTCCCCAAACGTTTCTACGATGCGGGCTGCCATTGCCGGTCCGATCCCTTTGATCAGGGATGACGACAAATAAGTCCGAATACCTTCTTTTGTGGTTGGCATGGTTACTGAAAAATTGCTCACACTATACTGCATTCCATATTTTGTGGGTTTCCAGTCTCCCGTCAGTTCCACATCCAGGCCTTCGTTCGCCGGAAGTTCGGTTCCAAATGCCTGAAATATTCCATAATTTCCATTCTTTTGTTTTTTTACTTCCTCCGGTAAATCTTCATTGGTCATGTAGGAAGCTACCGTATATCCACTTCCTGCATTATAATAGATCTGCCGGATGGCTTTACAGCAAATGCTCATGTTCCAGCTCCTCTCTACCATGAGATCCAGAGATAATTATTGCATCCCATACTGGTGATGAAACCATCCTTCTTTAGTTTTTCCCGGATCACCTCTGTCTGTCCAAAAGGATATCCTTTTAAAATTCCAACCCTTCGATATTTCCTTTTTCCAATGGAAATACTGCAGATTCCTTCCCTGTTTACTGAAAAACGGTTTCGATTTTCAGATTCCAGAGTTTTCCGAATCGCCTGGATCCGCTCAAAGCCTTCATCTTCGTACCATATGGCAGCCTGTGCCATGCATCTTGCCTGCTTCTCCTGATTATCGAAATTTACCGTTTCCGATCCCTTCTCATGATTTTTCGGTAAATCCTCGGTCTTTTCAGCATCTGCATGTACTTTACGGGCATCTGCATTCTTTTGCTGTTTGTTGTCATCATCATTCTCATTCGTTTCCTCCTTGTCCTTTTTCATAATAAATTTTTCATAGAAAAACAATCCTGCTGCAACCGGAATGACCAGTGAAAGGGACTGTATGATCACTGCCAGAAATATCGGCCATAAAAATGGTGATACTAACAGACCAAAAATTCCAGTTATCACGCACAGCTTTTTATGTGCAGACAACCATTTGTTCATTTCCTCCATCATAAGCATTTCCTCCTATGATTTGCTCAGTCAAAATCCAGCTTTTCATCATCTGTTTCCATGTACCGGTCATCAATATCCTGACTACGCTCCCGGCTTCTTGCCGAAGTTCCTCTGGATCTTGTCCCTCCAGAATTTGATCTTCGTCTGTCATCCGATGCACCTGCCCTGGTATTGCTTCTGTACCTTCCAGCTTCACGTTCCCTGTCATAGTCACGGTCATCCACTTCTGCTTCTCTTCCACTTCTGGTGCTTCTGGAAGCTGAACGCTGGTTTTCTGCACGGTCAGAACGGTTTCGATTAGAAGATGCCCTCGTTTCTCTTTCCGGTTCTTCCCGCTCGTCATTTCCAGATTCTAAAGCTTTCTTACTTTCTGCAAAAGAAATTTCTTCAATCATAAGCCGCATGCCATAGACATTTTCACCAGCCCGATTCTTATAGTTGTCATTCTGCATACGGCCTTCTACCAGAATCTTGATCCCCTTAAACAGATATTTTTCCGCGAACTCTGCTTTTCTGCCAAAAGCCGTACAGCTGAAGAAATCTGCTTCCGGATCTCCTCTTCGTACAAATTTCCGGTCTACCGCCAATCGAAAGTTTGCAATGGCAAGTTCTCCATTCTCTGTCTGTGTGTAGCGTAAATCAGGCTCATTTACTACTCGTCCCATCATGATTGATTTGTTCATAATTGTCCTCCCATAACTTTATAAAGTTTTCCAGTTTCATTCCAGATGTTCCCGCATACATTTGACTAATGCTCCCATACCATTTTTTCGAATCTCGCGGGCAGCAGAGTCAGCCGTACATAAATTTTTCGCCATCTCCAGTGATTCTTCTCCCGGATGTGTTGCAAACAATACCGGTATCAGATAAAACAGAGATTTTTTGACCAGCATATCATATGCCATCTTAAAAGATTCAGGCGAAGTTTCTTTTCCATCTGGATTACATACAATCTGCCATACTCCTGGATATTCGATAATCCATTCAAGAAGGTGCACAACCTCCTTTTCCATCTTTTTTCGTTTCATAACGCCCTCCTTGTATTTTGAGTTTCCTTGTGTTTTTTATGATCCTCCTTTCCGTATTTGCTGATCTGTACTTGTTGTCTGCCATATTTTTGCAACAAAAAAAGGCCATTTAGAAATTTTCATTCTAAATGACCTTATTTATTACAAAGGCAGGAGGCTTTTGGCTCCTTAATGTTTTACTCCCGGTCAGACCCGGAACCAGCGTTTCTTATCTGTGTCTACAGATACAAATACAAATCTCACAATCATATTAACACAAGATATTGTTGGCGTCAATCGCACTTTTGCTATATTTTGTATCTTCCATATCACATTTCTCCCCCGTATATTAGTGTTTTTATGCAGATAGGTTATTTGCAGTGTGCCATATTAATATTTTCTGTTATATAGAACGTATTTTTTTCTGTTTGGTTGCACTTTTTTTCTATTTTTATAATTTTTTTTGTTACCATGCTTCCATTATCACTATAACATATTATCTAAACATTCTTCTCTCTTGGTCAACTATTAATATCGTAATCTACTTCTGCAAATAAAGCTACATGCAAAAAATGAAAAAAGGAGCTGCCATTCCATGTGTATTCATGAAAGGCAGCTCCTGCTTAAATCATTTTTGTTTAACTACTACTTTTACTTTTTTGCGGATCTTTCCAGATTTCACTGTTATATAGGCTGTTCCCTTTTTCTTTCCGGTGATCACACCCTTGGAATTTACCGTCACGATCTTCTTATTCGAAGAACTGTAGGTAACTTTCTCCTGGGAAGTGATCGGGCTGATGACCGGTTTCAGCGCAAGTTTTTTATTCCTTGCAACGGTCACTCTTGATTTCAGTCCGGTGATCTTTGTTGTTCTTACCGTTGTTTTCTGCACAGTAATGGAAATGACCTGTTTCTTGCCGCTGGCCAGTGTAATGGTCACTTTGGCTTTTCCGGCTTTCAAGCCTTTCATCGTTCCCTTTCTGTTTACAGAAACGATTTTCTTATTGCTGGAAGTCCAGCTTTTAACGGAATCACCCTTTGCAAGTCTGGAAACCTTTATTTTGGAAGTAGACTGTTTTACTTTCAGCTTAATGCGGGTAGCCGTTACCTTGATCGTAGGTGTCAGTTTTTTGCCGACGGTCCTCTTTTCCTTGCGGCCCTTGTTGCTGGTACGCATCTGTACAGCCGGTGAAAATACCGTGGCTGCAGAGATCGTTTTCCATGGTCCGAACACCTCCGGTACTTCTGTAGGTGTTGGTGTCGGAACGTTTTCTTTCCGCTGTATGGTAAGAAGATAGTCTGTTTTTCCGCTTCCGGCAGCTGTTACCGTGATCTTCACCTGTGCTTCGCCTGCATCTGTTTCCCAGTATACATTTACACGTTTCGTTTTTCCGTTTGCCACAACCGGCATGGATACTTTCTCAACACCTTTTACTTTCTGTACCGTTACCGTGGCATCCCCATCTGAAGGTTCCACATAAAGGCGGAGGAACTTTTCCTTATTTTCCTCTTTGTCTGCAAGATACGAAACGGTATAGCTGGTTTTGGTGCTGTCAAATACCGGTGATAATGTAAGATATTTTGAAGTATCTGTAAAAGTATTGCTGGTACTTACCACCAGGTTTGCCAGGGAGGAATTTCCAAGCCCGCTGGTAAGGTGGAAGATATAATCCCTGCTCTTTCCGTTCAGTGTTGTTTTAACCGTAACATCTGCCTGTCCGGATCTTACATCTGCCACATAAGTTCCATTGGAAGCTTTTCCGTTGACAGTCAGGGTACATCCGGCAGGTGCTTTAAATGTCAGGGTCACTTTTGTAGCATTTTCAGCAACCCTTAAGGTATGCTCTTTTTCCGAACGCTGGAATGCTTTTTCCCAGCTGACCCGGCCAGTATCTGCTTCTGCTGATACACTGTCAAGGTAAGCTCCATTTGTTTCCAGTGCCATCAGATAACAGGAGTCATTCTTATAATAAAGTGTCCCATCCCTGTCTACGCAGATCGGACTGATGCAGTACTCCTGCTGTGCGAGTACCGGACGGAAGAGTTCTTTCGGTTTTCCGGAAGTCTGGCCCGGCTCATCTGTCAGCATATAGATACCGCCAGGTTTTGCATTGTAGGTAAAATACAGATAAACACGTCCATCCGCTTTGCCATCTCCATTAAAGTCCTGGTTTTCATAAGCGGTCGAAAGAAGCGGTGCTGCCTGCGGATATCCCGGGATAGAAACTTTATATGCAAGGGAAAGACCGGAAGCAGATTCTGTCAGGACATCAAAATGGTGTCCCCCATCCGCATTGTACTGTCCGCCGTTTCCGCAGACACCTACATAGATTCTTCCTTTATAGACGACCGGTGTGGATGTTGCCGCACCGCCCAGGTTATAGCTTGCCACTGCACCGAAAGTACCATCTGCATTCATGGCAACCCGGTAGAGATAGCCGCCTTTGGTCGTAAAATAAACATATCCGTTGTTATAAACAATGGTGGATCGGATATCGCCGATCATGTCCGTGCGCTTGTCGATCAGCTGTCCGGTGTGCGTATTAACTGAATACAGGATAGAAGTATAGGCATCACCGGCCCCGTCATCAGAACCAAACACCAGATAATTTTCGGACGCATAAGCACCTGTCCAGTAAAAACCGCCCTTATGGTTATATTTCCAGGTACAGTATTTTATCTCATCACCTTTTGACGGGTCTTCATCTGTAACAGAAAGGCAGAAGTAAGAACCAGGGGTTGTATCCGAAGTCCAGGTTCCGGTATAAATATATCCATCCTTATAGGTGATCGGGGAAAGTGTCTGGCCTCCCAGGCTCTCACTGATCCAGAGGGATTTTAAAGAAGTGGCACTCAGTGCCTGGATCTGTCCGCCGCCGATCTGTGCAAAAAGCATTCCTTCCGCATAAGCAAGCGGGATCATGGCATACTGCATATTTCCGTGCATCTGTTCACTGGTCTGCACGATATCCCCGGTATTTTTATCTATTTTATAGATGAACTGTCCGGATGCCACGTAAAGATAGCCGCCCAGGATCAGTGGAGGGGTAAGTGCTGCATCCCATCCCTTTGCATCCAGATGCAGGGACCATTTCTGCACCGTTGTATCCTTGCTTGCCGGCGTGGAGGTATTGGTGATCCCGTTGTTTGTTTCACTGTTCCGGTAACTGCTCCAGTCATTATCCGTGATCTCTGGCTGCGTTGCCGTCTGCTGTTCCAGTTTTACCTGGATCTCTGTTTCCTCACCTACCGTAAACTTCTCTCTTCTGGAGATATATCCATGGCGTGACACATTCCAGGTATACTCATCCCCGTAATAAAGAGAATCATACACAGAAGCATCTTTGGAAGGTTCCACACGCTCCCCTTTAGAATCATATACACTGACCACTGCATCCGATGGATCTGTTACAAAAGCGATCGAGGACTTTGCTTTTTTATGTACGGTGATCGTATAGGTGCCTGTGGATGTATAAGTGATATCCTGATAAGCCGGATCCTGATAAGTCCCGTCTTCGTTCATCTGGAAAGTGATCCTGGTCTCAGAACCGTCAAGTGGGATCTCAATGGCATTGCTGCCGGATACTGCCTGTCCGTTTACGGTAAGACCATACCACTTGTCATTAAAGGCTTTTGCAGAAACTTTTACAGATTCTGTATTCTCACCCACTGTCACATCATAATCCCTGGTGATACCGGCACTGTCAAATTCTGAGATCAGGTTTTTGGCCATGTCCGTGTCCGAGGGAAGGTAACAGCCGATCATGGAAAGATCCAGCCTCCGGAGCACTACGATCTTGTAAGTCTGGCTGTCTGTGGCTGTACCGGCTGTTACTGTGTAAACAGCCCTTTTTCCATTATCTTTTGTAAAAACATTTGAAAAATTATAACGTTTTCCATCGGTATATCCGGTTGCAATGATCTCACTCTCAACCGTCTTTCCATCAAGATCGCAGGCAGATAACCGGATCGTTGATCCCTCCGGCGCATCGGCCCCCAGATCTGCCGTTACATAAAATCCGGTAGAATTATAACTGGATCCGATCTCAACGGTATAGGTTTTCCCGCCATAAGTTTCATCCAAATCTTCCCTGCGGCTGATCTCCAGAGGATCCTTAACGCCATAGCCGGAATACACACTGAGATCCTTGAGATATTCTTTCGTACTGTTCTCCCCGGCAAATGGAGCATCCTCAAAGGTAAGTTCTGCAGAATCTTCATCGTCAGAGCCGTCCATGACCAGTTCCTCCTGATCCTCGCCGTTAAATTCCCCCTTTGAGAATTCCGCATCTTCTGGTTGCTCTGTTTCCGGTTCTTCGGTGATCTCCACGTCACTGTCTCCCGGCTCTTCTGTGATCTCTGTCCCTTCCTGGACATCCGGCTGTGCTTCCGTCTCTGCTGCCCCGGAAGAAAAATCACTTTCCATGGATATGTCGGCTCCATAGACCGGAGCTGTCCCTGCCAGCATGCTCACCGACAGAAGGACTGCCAGCCATTTTCCTAGTCTTCCTTTCATCTGATGTTTACCTCCCTTTTTTTACTGCTGAAGCAGTGGATTCCTGCTTTTTATTTTTCTGAAACTGCGTCTCGCTCCTGTCCACAGGAGCAGGTACAAAACTCCTGCCAGTGCAAATAAGGATAGAATCCTGGTAAAGAGTTTCATGTGCGTCCAGGTGTCTGTTACTTTACTTCCTACCAGTTCCGGGATACTCTTTCCTTCGTTTTTGGAGGAAGCGGACACAATCCCGGATGTGGTCTCCCTGTCTTTGCTTTCAGTCAGTTCTTCTGTGGATGACTCTTCTGTTTTCTCTTTTGTTTTGTCTTTTACGGCATCCGCTTTTTTGCTGTTTTTCTTTTCACCTGATGTACCGGAACCGGAGCCTTTTTTCTTCGTACCGGCATAAGCCGTCAGTTTCTTTTCCTTGTTTTCGTCTGTGCTATCCAATCCGTTCTTTCCGGATGCCGTACCTTTTCCGCCAACCGTTTTCAGATTTGTAAGGGATCCTTCCCCATTATTGCCTTTGCCCGGGACTCCGGCTTCACTTTTATTTCCACCATATCCGGGTCTCTGGGCGATCGAACCGGAATTTCCATTGCCCCCATTTCCCGCTGTCCCGTTATTCTTCTTTCTGACATCAGGGATCCGGATCACCAGCGGACTGCTAACATTGCCCGCAAGGTCTTTCACCACGACCACCACATCTTTTTCACCTTCTGACAGGCCTGTAATGGTCAGGGTATCGCTTCCTTTCAGTACTTCTCTTCCCTCTTTTGAGGTATCCGGGATCTGTACTTTCGCGCCGGCCTCTATGACACGGTAATAGCATTGTCCCCTTTCACTGGTCTTATATACTACTGAGGCCTGGTCCACGGATATCCTGCTCGCACTGATCTTTTTCAGTTCCGGCGGTGTCTGGTCCGTGATCCCAAGTGTCAGGTAATAATCCCTCCGGGTGCCGTCCTGTGCGGTTACCTGCACCCGGACCATAGCTTCCTTTTCCTGGTCTCCGAAATGGATCTTCCAGTAAACATGCCCCTTTCCATCGTTGCTTTCTTTGATGGTCTCATCTTTTTCCACGGTAGAATGCTTCACTCCGCTCAGCGCATAGATCTTGAACGTGGCATGTTCTTCTTCCGCTGTCAGCCAGATGTTCAGGCTCTGGCGTTCCCCGTCATAAACCGCCTTGTATCTGTCACGGTCCTTGTTTAATGCGGGATCTAGTTTTAAGATTCCTTTTCCCCAGGTATCGGAGCTGGATATATATAATTCTTTCAGATCCGCATTGCTGCTTTTAACTTCCGGAGTGATGGTCGGTTCCGGTGTAATAGAAGGCTCCGGCGTAACGGAAGGCTCTGGAGCTGCCGTCGGTTCCGGCGCAGCGGTCGGTTCCGGAGTGGCAGTTGGCTCTGGTGCAGCAGTCGGTTCCGGCACAGCGGTTGGTTCCGGTATCTGGGTCGGCTCCGGTTCTGCAGTCGGCTCCGGTTCTGCAGTCGGCTCCGGAACGGCGGTAGGTTCTGCGGGTACCGATGGTTCTGCCAGCGTTTCCCCTTCCGAACTCTCTGTGCTGTCTGCTGCATAAACTTCCCTGACAAAGATCGCATCTGTTTCTGGTGCAGCCCCTCCTGCCAGAAGTCCTGCAGAAAGGGTTCCGATAATAAATTTGTTAATGATCGGTCTCTTTAAATTGTTTTTTTTCATTACCAGTCCCCCCATACTTCGCCATTATCCCCGACACCCAGATCTGCTCCGGAATACAGGGTAAAGCGAAGCCTTACTTCGTCACCGTCTGCCGGGAAATAGCCCGACATTCCAATGTTCATATATTCACCGTTTACAAAATACATCCAGCCGGAATTCATGGTAAAATCAAATTCTCCCAGCCAGTTGGCATCATGCCCGGACAGCTGGCAGTTTACTTCTGTCAGATGTGCCATCAGGTCATCCGGGATCGAAGCTCCGGAAGTGATGCCGCCGCGTCCGATAGCTTTCAGGTAAAAACCTCCTGTTGCACTTCCATCATTCCTCCAGTCAAACCCGCTGTTCTGCAGAAGCCTTAAGACCACGGAGGAAAGCTGTTCGCCCTGATAAAAGTCGATGGATGTCGCCGGCAGGATTGTCCCAAGTCCGACAGTCCCCGCCTCAATGCTGACCGTGATGGAGCCGGCAGGTTCTTCCTGGCTCTCATCCCCTTTATAGATGGTAAACGTTGGAAGCGTGGTACTCCATCCCTCATCATCCGTTGCCTTGATATCCACAGTGTTGCTGCCCTCATTCAGATCCAGACGGTAAGCCAGGATTCCCGGCGAAGGCTCCCCTTTTGAAGAAAGTCTTTCACCGTTTCCATTTACTTCCAGTGCCGTAGAGGATAAGCTGTTCCCGTACCAGTCTACCGCCTGTACATAAAATGTACGGTACGCGGCATTTACCGTTTCCCCGTCAGTCAGGTCTGTGGCGATCGTTGGATAATGGTCTTCCTCCGGTTCCTGTGTCGGTTCCGGCTCCGGAGATGGCGTCGGCGTTGCACTGAGCGGTACCTGCGCCCCATCCTGGTTCCGGTTATCGTCCTGGTCCGGTGTTTCTTTCCGGCTGTCATCATCCTGGTCACCATTTTTGTCATAATGGATGGTATTGTCTTTGGAGCTGTCATTATCCTCTCCTGTGGAGCCGTCTTCCGGATCGGTATCCCCTTTTTGGGTATCTTCCTTCTGGCTGTCCGGTTCCGGTGTCTGGGAAGCTTCCGGCTCTGATGTCGGCTCCGGGGTGACAGTCGCCTGTGCCTCTTCCTTTTTCTTTTCCGGTTCTTCCTCCGGTTCATCTTCCAGGATCTGTGCCTGTTCTTCAAAGGAAGATTCTTCACCCGTGGAAGCATCTTCCTGGCTTCCGGCATAAGCATATCCCTTTCCAAGATAGCCCTTTAAGGAGCTTTCACTGTTCACCCCCTGTACCGGATTTTCACTTTTCTCCGGTTCATAGTTTTTCATTCCCAGAAATAATACTCCAGCAAAAAGCAGGAGACAGACAATAGCTGTCAGAAAGGAAAGCCGGTTATTCTTTTTTCTCTTTTTCATGGTCATTTCCTCCTTAATACAGCCTTTCTATATATTTCATGATCCAGTTTCCATACCAGCTTCTGGCTTTTTTCAGTTCTTTTTTCATCTTCTGCACGCACAGAGCGGTATCCTTTCGTTCTTCTTTTGATACAGCATGGGGACTGAACGCAGCCTTTTCCCCGATAACGCTTGTTTTTCGGTAACACTTCATGGCATCTTCCGAATAAAGCTCAGGGCCATGATAATAAAGAAGCCGCGCATATCCGGCCATGGCGCGAACCGCCTGGCGGTCATCTTCACTTTCAAACAGTTTTCTCCGTCTTCTGTTTGCGTGGATGCGGAGCACACAGACCGTAAAGATAAATATCAGGCAGAAGAGGTCAAATACCGCAAGCAGGAGGATCAGAAGCTTTTCGATTCCGAACAGTGCCAGTTTTAAGCTCCAGTGTGTCTGGATGTTCTCCTGTGCAGGCGGTTCGTCCTGTGCTTCCGGGATGGCGGCTGCTTTGGCTCCTTTTGCCTCCAGGCCTGCCGTGAGGTCTGCTTCCTCCATGACATTATAGTATTCCGGTGTCATTTCTACCGGTACCCATCCAAGGCCGTCCATATAGATCTCGGTCCAGGCATGTCCATTCTTTCCCGGGACTTCTATCGTATCCCCCGGCTTTTTATCTTTGATATCTTCCGGTGTGATCAGATAGCCTTCCACATAACGGGACGGGATCCCGTAATAACGGAACATCAGTGCCGCTGCCGTGGCATAATGGACACTGTGGCCGATCCTGGTGTTTGTCAGGAAGTCCTCTGCAAAATCCCCCTGTCCGGTATACGGATCGGCTGCCGTGCTGTAAGTCAGGTTCTTTTCCAGATAGGAACGGATCCTGCTGATCGCTGTATAGTAATCGGTATGCCCCTGTTCCCGGTTTCCACCGTCCCCCAGTTCTTTGCGGAACAGGGTTTCCAGTGCACCGGACAGCTTCGTATCCTGGCTGTACACAAATGCGTTGTAATAACTCTCATCATCACGGTAGGAATCCCCTTCATCCCTGGCAAGTGCCTGATAGACCCTTGCCCCCAGCACCGTAAAATCTTTTACCAGGTTTCCATTTGCCTGATAGTGATAGTTTCTTGCTCCAAAGAGTCCTTTTGCTTTTAACATACTGTCAGCAAACGGTGTCTCTTTCCTGTATCCGACAGGCAGTTCTGTGATCTCATAAGGGGTATAGAGATAACGGCTGTCTGCCTTTTCATTTTTTATGTCCACTTCGGATACTTTGTCAGAAAGGGCATCATCATCTGCAAGTGCCCTTGCACGGCTTAGCTGGGTCTCCCCATAAAATCCATCCTGGTGGAGCCAGTAAAAGAGCGTCCTCTGTTTATAGGCATCCTCCGTATCCAGGCTTTCCCAGGAAGAACCGTCATACACGCTTCCCACAAATCCTCTCAGGTAGAGAGAATCCGGATTTTCCATGGTAACGGAAAGTGCCGTATCGTCTGAGGCACTCCAGGCACCGCATTCTTTCAGCTTTCCATCCGGAAGGGTATTGATCTTTCCTTTTTTGTACCGCAGGCTGCTGATCCCGTCCAGGGCCTCTTTTTTAGCTTCTGTGACAAGTGTCGAGGAACCATAGTCTTCGGACGGCATAAACTGTTCCAGAAGGATCCCGGCTGCCAGCATTACCGCACATGCCAGGATGCTTCCTGTCAAAAATGCCCGGCTGCTCTCTGCCCGGTGGCGTTTCCTTCCAGAACGGGAAAGGATAAGATTCAGTTCCAAAAGGATCCCCATGTAAAAAATAACTCCTGTGCCTGCATCCGGTTCCATACCAAGGATTCCCGAAAGGACAGGAAGTACCAGAGCCCAGGCAAGCACCAGTAGATAAAACTTCAATTTCAGGATAAGGAATCCGCAGACTGCCGCTGCCATTCCAAGATAAATAAGGAATACCATGCGGGCGGCATCCCCTCCCTGTATCCCGGCAGTCTCAAACCTTTTGAGGTAAATTCCTGCCCGGCTTCCCAGGATGTCTGCCATATCATTCCAGTATAATGCCATGCCGTCTAAGAGCTGTCCATGGAACAGGAAGATCCCTGCGATGGAAACCATTCCCAGTCCCAGCCGTCCATAAAGCCCATATTTTCCCATTCTTTCTGTTGCAGTACAGAACACTGCCATAAGAAGCACGCTTCCCAAAATCGGTGCCATGCGTTCCTGCTCAGTAAGGACACTCATAAAAAGCAGGAGCCCTCCGCCTGCACTAAGCCAGATCAGTGCAGTTTCCAGCAGGATACCGGACAGTTGTTTTCCATATGCTGTTTTTGACTGTCTTTTGGATTCTGTGATCCGTATTTCCATAATACCTGTTCTCCTCCACTGTCTCTGCCGCCTGTGCCGCATCCTACGATCGTCACTTCTCCCTTTGCTGCCAGGAGTTCTGCTTCTTTGTCCTGCGGGTCGCCGGTTATATATACATAGTTTGCAAAATTCTGTATTCCCGGGTCTTTCAGATATTCCCGTACTGTGACCGGCGTTTTTGCATCACTTCCATAACGCAGGAAGCGGTACAGGATGTTTTCGCGGTCCTCTTCTGTACGGATCTTCTCCAGCCGGAACTTCCCAGTGCTGTGGTCATAGACTCCGGCCTGGCAGGAGATCTTCTTTTCCATAAAGCTCTGAAGGACTGCTGAAAAGACTTCTGCCACCGTTTCCGCACGCTGCGGATCCCGGTCTGCCTGAAATGCTTCTGCCAGGATCAGTACCGTATCATCCACCGGGAAGCTTTTTTCCCGGATCATAATGTCATCCAGCTTTCCGGACAACTTCCAGTGGATCTGCCGGATACTGTCACCGGAACGATATTCCCGGATGTCATAAGTTTCTCCCGGATCATCCCCCGGGCGGCTTCCGGAATAGCGGAAACTTTCCATGTCGAATCCTTCCCTTGTAAAAAGGGAAAGCTCACCTTTTTGTCTTTCCGGCATTACAACGGTATAAGCGCATGTATCAGCCTTCCTTTTTAAAGAAAAGACACGAAAAAAATCCTGGCATTTCCAGTCAGAAAAACAAAATCTGATGCAGCCGCACCAGCTGCTTCCGGTCTCAAACCCGATGACCTGTTTTTCCTTTCCTCCCAGGGAAAAGGAAAGAGGGATCTCTCCTTTTTCACCGGTAAAAAGATTTTCCCATCTGAGCACTCCTGCTCCGCCAAATACCGGCCATGCAGACTGATTTTCCAAATACATTTTTCCATGGAAACACTCCATTCTCTCTGATGCCTTTGGGAGATGCAGTTTGATAACGGCTTTTTTTCCGGACAAAACCACACTCCCTGCAGAAAAGATCAAAATAAGAATGGTGAGCAAAAGAACCGCTGCAAAAAGCCATGTGCCTGTAATTACTGCTGCTCCTGCCATGCAGACCAGCCACAAGAGCCACAGGATCCTGTCCTTTATCATCCTTCCACCTTCGGTTCCGCCACGTCTGCCAGAATCTCAGAAAGGATCTCACGGGCAGATTTTTCCTGATACCTCGCCTTGGAATCCAGAATCATTCTGTGTGCCGCAACGTCCTTAAAGACATCCTGTACGTCCTTTGGAATAACATAATCCCTTTCTTTCATATAGGCGGCTGCCTTTGCCATCCTTACCAGTGCCAGGGTTCCACGCGGGCTTAATCCCAGCGTGATCAGCACATGTTTCCTTGTAGCTTCCGCAAGGTCTGCCACATAGTCGAGCACCTGGTCTGCTACATAGATCTCCTGTACCTCTTTCTGGAGTTCCAGCACCTCATCCCGGCTGACAACAGTTTTGGCATTTTCCAGTGGATTTTCCCTCTGTCTGTCCCTTAACAGTTCGACCAGGCTCTGGTGATCCGGATATCCCATGCTGACACTGATCATAAATCGGTCAAGCTGTGATTCCGGAAGGAGCTGTGTACCGGAAGAGCCCACCGGGTTTTCTGTGGCAATGACTACAAATGGGGATGGCACACAATGGGTTTCCCCGTCTACCGTCACCTTTCCTTCTTCCATTACTTCCAGAAGGGCAGACTGGGTCTTGCTGGAAGTACGGTTGATCTCATCTGCCAGCAAAAGGTTGCACATGACAGCCCCGGCACGATAGGAAAACTGTCCGCTCTGTTTGTCATACATGGTAAATCCGGTCACATCGGAAGGGACAACATCCGGGGTGAACTGGATACGGTTAAATTCCATCCCCATGAGACGGCTCAGTGCCAGTGCGGTCGTCGTCTTACCGACACCAGGAACATCTTCCAGAAGGACATGTCCCTTTGCGAGCACTGCCATGAGGATCTTATCTGTGATATCTTTTTTTCCTTTAATGATTTTCTCCAGCTGATTCTGAAGTTCTGTTATTTTCTGCGGCATTTTTTCCTCCATCCTTATCTGTGGTCTGTCATATCAAAAAAACTGTTTTCCTTATCCTGATAACGCTGGTAAGCTACCAGTGCACAGAATCCCTGGTCTGTTGCCATGGGGTTGCTTTCCCCGTCCAGGGTATGTTTAAAACTTCCATCCTTCTGATAAAAAGTCATCAGGGTATCATACAGGCCTTTTCCATCTTTCTGGAAGCGTTCATCCTCATTGCAGTCTACGCCTACCGCACTGAGGGCGATCACGGTCTGGGAAATAGATTCTGAGCTCTTTGCGCCAAATGCGGTATAACCGCCATCATCGTCCTGTATATCTGCCAGAAATTCCACACCCTTGTCAATGACTTCCTTTACATCTTCTTCATCCTGGTATGGTTCCAGGCTCTGCAGTGTCATGGCGGTCAGATCCACATCCCCGTCTTTGGCGTTATCATCCAGGGAAAATCCGCCATCTGCTTTTTCCCGTTCCAATATGTAATCCAGATATTTCTGTTCCAGTTCCCCGTCTTTATTGGCATCCGGGTCATCGGCATTTAAGGCAATCAGTGCATAAATGGCACCGTTTAATCCCTGGGAGACCACTGCATCAAAATCTTCCAGCGGCTTTTCAATATCGTAACCGCCAATATCCGTTGGATCCTTTCCTATGGATTTCAATGCCATGACTGCCCTGGAATACTCCGTATAACGGTTATCACTGAGCACGCCTTCCTGGTCTTTGACCCGTTTTTCAAGATTGGCACGATATTTTTCGAAATAGTTCTCATCCACCGTTTCTCCCGAACGGGCAAGTGCGATCACCGTCCATTCCCCGCCCAAGGTATCCGATGCCGGTGATGTTACGGTTTTCTGTTCATAAGCAGCTGTTTTTTTCAGTGCATCTTCCAGTTTTGGAGTCCCGCCCCCGCAGCCTGTCAAAAGCCCCGCTGTGGTAACTAACACCAGAAACTGGCATGTCCGTTTTTTTAATCTGTTCATAATTTTCCCCTCATTTTTTCGTTTATCTGTTTTATGCAAAGAATCACATCTTCTTTATTGGAACATTCTATCGTCCAGGTCCGTTCCTTTGTGCAGGGAAGAAGTTTTAAACCCTTTTCCCATGGAATTGTGCCCTTTCCTAAGCCCAAATGGGAATCCCTGTCCCCTGCATTGTCATGGATATGGACATGTCCGACATATGGAGCAAGTTCCTTCGCCCATTTAAGGACAGAGATTTCTGAATAGCAGTGTGCGTGCCCCATATCCAGACACAGCTTAAAGTTTGGATGATCCACGAAGTTGTATACATCCAAAAGAAGCCGCCAGTCTTCATCCAGGACATTTTCCATGACGACCTGGGGACCTTCCCGGTCTTTCAAAAACTCCTGGAAAAACCGGCCTGTCTGTTCCGCCCATCCTTCCCGGAAATATACCGTAGGGATCATCCCTGAATGATATACGATCTTTTTGGCTCCAAGGCGGATTCCTGCCTGGTAACACTGGTCAAACCGTTCCATGGTCACTTTCCTTATCTGACTGTCAAAAGATGCCGGGTTTAAGTCCAGAAATGGCCCATGCAGGGTAAGCGGTGGATTTCCCATCTGCTCCAGTCTTTTTTGATACTGTTCCATTTTTCTTTCCAGCCGGTCCAGATTGTCAGATATGGAAAACTCGATACTTTCCACACCGGCTCCATACTGACCGCAGATCTCTTTCATATCTTCATCACAAAGCAAATGGCTGACATAGATCAAAGCATTTCCTCTTTCCCGGACTCAATCAGCCCGTATTTTTTCTTAATGCGTTCCAGTTTTTCAAGAAGCGGCCTGCTCAAAAACCATAAAAAGATCACGGTTGACAGTGCATGCACCAGGTCCACCGGGATTCCTGAAATATAGAAAGCAACCAGGCTGGCCGGTGTGATGTATCCGTAAGACATTAAGATGCTTGCCGGATTCATGATCCCGCCATAGATGAGCACCACACTTAAAAATCCATAGATACAAAGATCCCGCTTCCTTGCTTTTAAGATTCCTTTCTGGTAAAGAATTCCTGCCAGGAAACCGATGATGCCAAAAGAGAACATCTGCCATGGCGTCCAGGGGCCCTGTCCCATAAACATGTTGGATAACATCATGATTAGACAGCCAACAAGAAAACCTGCTTCGCCTCCGAAAGAGACACCGGTAAGGATCACAATAGCAGCCACCGGTTTGAAACTGGGTACCATAAAGAAGGCTGCCCTCCCTGCGACACCGATCGCTGCAAGGACAGAGATCACCATGATCTCCCGTGCTTTTGGTTTGCGTCCTTCAAACATCATAAAAAACGGGAGCATTGCAGCCACGATCACAATCAGGCTGCATATCAGATATTTCCTTCCATGGAAAAACCGGACTGACAGATACAAAAGCAGTGGTACGACCAAAAGCATCAAAGCAAGGGCAAACCAGGTCCTCCGGTTCACTTTCCCCTTCTTTTCCATCTGCCGGATGATCATCCCATCGGAGGGAAGGGTATATTCTTCCAGATCTTCTGCTGGTTCCTCTTCTTGTGCTTCATTTGGGATATTTTCCCAGAATTCATCTATAAACTGGTCCAGTTGCTGCTCTGTAAGCACGTAACCACATCCTTTCCGGTCACAGCTTCCGGAAACAAATGCCTTGCCATCCGGTTTGCTGCGGTTGTGTAGAAATTATTTCCGGCAAAAAACTCCCGGGTATTCTGGCTGGTAACGATGTTTCCCTCAAAAAACAGGCCTACCCTGTCCGCATATTCTGCAACAAATTCCACGTCATGGGAGATCATAAAGATCGTCAGGCCATGCTGTTTCAGCCGGGTTAAGATCTTTCCGATCTCTTCTTTATATTCTGCATCCATTCCCTTCGTAGGTTCATCCATCAGGAGAATCCTCGGACGAAGCAAAAGGACTTTGGCAAGTGCCAGCCTCTGCTGTTCCCCGCCACTCAGATCATAAGGATGTCTTTCCAGAAGCCCTTCCAGCCTGGTAAGGCTTACGATCCCTTCTATGGCCTTTTCTTTTTTCATATGAATCTGATATTCCGAAGACATTTTTTCTCTCCTGCCCCCGATCACAGAATACAAATCTTCCAGGACTGTTTTCTTTAAGAAAATGCTCTGTGGGTTCTGCGGCATGACTCCCAAAAGCCCACAATACAGATCCCGGTCTTTATACGAACGGATATCCCGCCCTTCCAGAAGGATCTTCCCACGGTATGGACATCGCACCCGGCTTAAAAGAGACAGCGTAGTGCTCTTTCCCGTACCGTTTCCACCTACCAGTGCATAGAACTCTCCTTTTTTTACCTCCAGGGAAAGATCCCGGACAACATCCGGGCTGTCCTTTTCATACCGGAACCAGACATCTTTCGCCTGAATGGACAATTCTTTCTTCGAACTATCTGTTTTTGTGTATCTGACTTTTTCAGTGCTTTCGCTCTTTCGCTGACTATCCGAAGCAATTCCTTTTTCGTTACAGTAACGGGAGAGCCACTGTCTTCCCTCACTGACTGTCAGCGGACAGGTTGCCTGACTGTCTGTCTCACCATAGATCTGCATAGGAATCGGCATGGAAAGAAACATGCCATGTTTTTGTTCCTTTAATTTTACCCCGATTTCCCTGGGAGTTCCTTCCAGATAAACATTCCCCTTATCCATGACAAATACCCTATCCGCATAAGGGATGATATCCTGAAGCCGGTGTTCCGTAAGGAGCACCGTTGTTCCAATATCACGATTAATCTTTTTTACGGTTTCCAGAAAATCAGAAGCAGCGATGGGGTCCAGCTGAGACGTAGGCTCATCCAGTATTAAAAGGGAAGGATGCATTGCCATGATCGCAGCCAGGTTTAAGATCTGCTTCTGCCCTCCTGACAGCTCTGAGACATTTTTATAAAACCACTGATGGATGCCAAAATAGCTGGCCATCTCCGCAACCCGCAGCCGGATAGTCGCATTGTCATATCCCAGGCTTTCCAGTCCAAAGGAAAGCTCATGCCAGACTTTATCCGTTACGATCTGATTATCCGGGTTCTGCATGACAAAACCGATCTCCTGGCTCTGTGTCCGGTGGTCGATCCCCGAAAGCGGCATCCCCCGGTAAAAGATTTCTCCCTCTGACTTTCCAACCGGGGCCAGCACGGTTTTTAACTGGCGCAACAGCGTGCTTTTGCCGCATCCGCTCCGTCCGCAGATCACATTTAACGTTCCTTCTTCTATTTTCAGATTCGCATGGTCCAGAACCTTCCTGGAACATTCCGGGTATGCGAAGCTAAACTCCTTTACTTCTACAAGATTCATAATCATTATCCTTCCTGTTCCAGAGTTTCGTAGATTTTTTTGTAAGTCATATCCAGATCTGTTTCACAATGCTTCCGGCTTCTGGCAAAACGGATAGTCTCCGTCACATCCAGGATCACCGGAAGGAAACAAAAACATGCGAAACAGATGTATGTAAGCATTGCTTCAACTACTGGAACAGATACCGGAGCCTGATGCCCCTGAATGGTAAAACCAGCAAGTAAAATCCGGGGATCATAACTTGCATAAGAAGCCCCATTCATACAGCCAGTGGCAAATACAAGGAATAAAGCTGCCATCACTGCCAGAAGCCCCTTATCTTTTTTTGTAAACTTGTAAATGGAAAAAGCAGTCCTTCCTTTTAATCCATATCCCCTGCTCCGCATGGAATCCGAAGTCTCTATGGCATTTTCCAAAGCCCATGTGACCAGTATCGACAGCATGTTAAAGCCCGCACGGATACGGTTAAAAAGACTGCCCTCTGAAACATCCCTTCCCATAGATTTCTGACCGTTCCGGATCACTTTCAGCTGCCCCGTAAATCTGGGGACAAAGCGAAGTGCCATGGAAAGGATCAGAGAAAGGGCCGGTATCAGCTTTCCAAACAGGTAAATAAATTTATCACTTGTCATAACTTTATTATAACAGGAAAACCACTGGATCACTACGAACATGACCGCTCCAAGGACTACGCCATAGACTAAGGCCTCCAAAGTGATCCAGTTTCCACTGCTTTCTACATAATATAGCATCGTGACCCCATAATGATTGAAAAGTGGATTCAGAAGAGCCACGATCAAAAGACTGGGAAGGGTAAAGAGAAAGCTTTGCCTAAGTGTCCTTTTTCCTCCAAGCAGAAAGACGGAATAAGACAAAGCACCCGCATAAGAAATGCAGATAAAGACGGGATGCTGATTAAACATAGTAAATAACAGTACTACAGCAAAATAAAAAAAATTCAAAAATGGATGGCATGTGGAAAAAGCATCAATGATGGATTGATCCGCAGGCTGTCTGTTTCTTTTCTCGGTCTTATTTGTTGATAACACGTTTAAATGTACTCCCTCTTTAATCCCTGCTCTTCACAGTACAAATCCACTTTGCTTCCCTTTTTGCAACGTATCGTGCAGTTTTTGTTCACGATCTTTGAGCCAATATGCTCAGGATCATGATGTATCTCCAGATATTCCAGCCGGTTGCATCCATGAAAGACTTCCTCTCCAAGATACATGATATTTTCCGGAATATATACCTCTTTCAATTTCTTACATCCGAAAAAGGCCCTCTGATCTAATTTTTTAATTTCTTTTGGTAAGACTATGGTTTCAAAGCCACAGAAGTAAAAGGCTTCCAGACCAATTTCTTCCAGTGTATCCGGCAGCGTGATCTCCTTTAATTCCTTACAGCGGTAAAAAGCTCTTCTTCCTATACTCTTTAAATGCTCCGGGAATACCACTTTACTTAACTGCGTGCAGGAATGGAAACAGTACTCCGGAATCCTGCGGCATTCTGAACTGGTTTCAAATACTACCGTTTTAAGGGCTGTGCATCCTTTATAACTATAATCTCCTAAAATTTCCAAAGATGCCGGAAATGTTACTTCTCTGAGAGAATGATTTTCCGAAAAAGCACTCTCTTTGATTTCTTTAACGGTCTGTGGGAATACAACGGGCTTACGGAGCTGGCAGCTTGCAAAAGCTTCCTTTCCTATGATTCTGCAGCCGGATGGCAGGATTATCTCTTTTATTTTCCCGTTGCCCTTATAACAGCAATCATCAATATAAATATATTTTTCAGGAATTGCTGCTACCTGTTTGTTTCTTTGCATACTGGCAAGCTGTGCCGTAAATGTACGATGATTAAATCGCAGTATACTCCATGTTGCTTTATCATTTTGTGAGCACATATGATCTCCTTTCCAACGTTCGAATCATACAAACTGTATATCTTTTACATGTTTGTATTCTTTGCCTGACGTGTTGGATATACTGGCTCAAAATGCTTTCATAAGGCGTTTTTCATTCGATACATTTCACACAGAGAAAAGCAGCTCCGGAATCGCACCGGATTTCCTTAAATCGGCTGCCATCAGCCGAACCACGCTCGATTTTTTTGTTATTCTAATTATAACGATACGCCTTATTTCTGTCAATGTTCGCCAATGTTTCTGGTCTTTATCTCATACCAGTTTAACTATTTTTCACAATTTCTTTACTTCTTATCTTTGTATGGGTTTCCAACATCACTTCCAAGATTGCAGGTATACTTCCATTCAATCTTATCCCCATCTTTGGGCTTATAACTGGAAGCACCATAATTCGGGAACTCTCCATTTACACTGTACATCCAGCCGGAATTTTTTCCGCAGTCAAATTCATAAAGCTGATTGATGCCTTCCACGTAATAGCTTTTATATAACGGGGTGTATTTGGAAGAGAGCTGGATGTTCTTTTCCCCACAGATTTTTTTTAAGATGTCAAATACGGTATCGCCCGTAGTAAATTTAACTTCCATTTCCGGAAGTATCCAGCCGTCTTCCGGGACAAATTCTTTTTTGGTTTCTTTTAAATCACCGATATTGTCAAGAATCGTCTGGCAGTCTATCGAAATGGTACAGGCAGCAGGCTTTCCGGAATCCCCTTTCCCGATTCCACAGCCCGTAAGGAGACAGCTCCACAAAAGCAGAAAACAGCTGATTCCTATTACCCCGATCCGTTTCCAATATATTTTTTTCAGTTGCTTCATAATTATCCTCTATCGGATGAAAAGGTACCAAAAACACTATTTGATTTTTGATACCTTTTACACCCTTACTCTGTTTACTTAACTGTAATTTTTATCTTTTTTGTCACCTTTCCAGATTTAACTGTGATGGTAACGGTTCCTTTTCTCCGGCCTTTAACCACGCCCTTCGAGCTGACTGTTGCAATCTTCTTGTTGGAAGAACGGTAGGTCACTTTCTCCTGGGAAGTGATCGGGCTGACCACTGGTTTTAAAGTAACGCTCTTTCCTTTCTTGATGGTCAGTTTTTTCTTGAGGCCGCTGATCTTCGTAGTCTTTACCTTTGCAGTCTGGACTTTTACTTTCAGAGTCGCTTTCTTTCCACTCTTTAAGGTAACGGTGATCTTTGCCGTTCCTGTTTTGGTTCCGGCTTTGATCTTTCCTTTCTTATCAACGGTCACGATCTTTTTGTTGTTGGAAGCCCAGGACTTTATGGAATCCCCGTATGCCATGGAAACCTTCACCTTTGTGGTGGCCTGTTTCCGCTTCAAGGTAATGGAGGATACGTTCAGTTTTATAGTTGCCTTTAATTTGCTTCCATAGTTCCGTGTCTGTTTTTTACCGCAGAGGGAACAGGTTCCTTCCTGCTTCGCCGGACGGAATACCGTAGCTTTTGCCGTAGTTTTCCAGGTGTATTTATGCGTATGTGCAATTACAGGAATCGTTTCCGTCTTTTCGTATCCGCAGACCTGGCAGGTATATCTCATCAGTCCGGTTGTCTTATAAGTAGCAGCCTTGATCTGCTTTCCTTTTCCATAGGAATGTTTCTGGTAGCCACCCTTTTTCGTATTATCCGTGATGTCACATTTTCCGTACATGGCAACACACTCATGCCAGTGAGCGGTCTTATCAGATGTCCATTTGCTGTCCCATACATGGTCATGCTCCAGGGTATAATCATCCGTATAATGGAAGATGATCTCATCCCCGTCTTCCAGGTACTGCTCTTTCACGCCAAGGTCCGGATGGATTCCGTTTAAGGTATACATCCAGCCGGAGTTCTGTCCATTGGAAAATTCTGCAAGCTCCTGACCACCCTTCGTGATTCCCGCAATGTAGGTTTCATCCCTTAATGTACGGCAGCTCATTCCATTCTTGGCAAGCACTTCTTTTAAGAGTTCCAGGACATTGGCATTTCCATCGATCGTGTAATCTTTTGCTGCGATCCAGGTATCCAGATTTCCTTTCCGCAGGGTGTGTTCCTGATCCTCTTTCGCACTGCCATGAACAGAGTCTCCGAGAAGCGTAAAGCTTACCGTGATCGTACCGGCATCTTTTTTCAATACCTTAACGGTCAGTTCCACGAATGCTTCCTTATAGGAAATTTTCAGTTTCTGTTCCCCACGTTTATCCTTGTTATATCCCTCTATGGTAAGATCTGTCAGCGAAAGCTCCTGTCTGGTTCCGTCACTGATCACAGCAACCACTTTCATTCCACTGAGATCCAGGTCCTCCCCAAGGTAAAACTCTGTCCGGTAATCACCAGTCAGCTCCAGGGAATCCACATAAACACGCAGGCCTTCTGTAGAGACCAGTTTTTCCTGGTCTGCCCCCAGTGGATCATCCGTCCGGTTATATCCGGTCTGCCATCCGCAGCCTTCCACCTTCGGGCAGCTGGTGGTTTCTTTTTCTGTATTGACATAAGTGGCTCCGCTTGCCGTCTCATGGGTCAGACAGTTGGTATCAATGTATCTTACAAAACCGATCCCTTTATCTGCCCCGCAGTCTTTTGCATAATAATTGTTGGTGATGTCATCGATCCGGTTCAGGCTGTCATAAAAACCAATGATACCTCCTACATATGCTGCGTCTGCCTTTGTTGCCTGTACCTTTCCTGTAAAGGAATTGTTCTTAAAGGTATAAGTGCAGTTATTCCAGGTCTGTGCCACATAGAGGTCTCCACCAAGGATTCCTCCCACCTTGTCAGAACCGGTGATGCTTCCCTCTGAACTGCAGCTGTTGATAGTTATCTTGCATCCGTTCGGGGCTGTGGAATTGTCATAACCGCCGCCCACAATACCACCAGCCACTTCACCAGAAGCCTCTACGGTGCCATAAAATTTACAGCCGATCACAGAGCAGTTGCCCATGGCATTGTCCCTGGTTCCGATAATACCGCCTACATAACTGGTTCCGTAAACGATCGCATAACTTACACAGTTTTCTACTGTACCCTGCATACGTCCGGCAATGGCCCCGATCTCATTCTCATTTCTGTCATATCCGATGACAACATCTTTCTCAATCGTACAGTTCCGTACCGTTGCCTCAAAGGCTGAAGAACATCCGGCATAAGGGCTCATCGTCTTATTAGCACCCAGAAGGCCGGATTTCAGGGTACTGGAACCACTTTTCAGGGTAACATTGTCGATCTCAACTGCCATTCCGGAAAGTCCCACACCTTCAAAGTTATTGACAAGGCCATAACCGGCAATCTTCTTTCCATAGATGTTCAGGTTACGGATCCTTGTATTACGGACATAACCAAAGAGAGGCAGCCCGCCCTCCGGTACTGTTACAGTATGGTTATTTCCATCAAAAATACCGCTGAATGCATTAAGGTTCTCGCCATTTTTCAGGTCTTTCCTTCCATCCTTAGTCACACCGATAGGCTTCCATCCAGTTGGCAGGGTGATGTCTTCCGTAAGCTGGAAGTATGTATTTTCAAAGGAAAATCCCTCTGTATTTACTTTGTCCCGCAGTGCTTCTACATCTGAAGCTGTCTTAAGGAGATATGGAGAGCTTTCACTTCCGTTTCCCTCCCATGGGAGAGGAGCTTCTGTGACGGTGACACAGGCAATATCCGAACAGATCTCTTCACTCGATATCTTTACACCATCACCATTTATATATGCTAGAATATTTGTTTTTACTTTACAGTAATAGTAAGTTATTCCTGTTTCTTTTATTTCTGGACTATATGTATTTTCAGTCGCTCCAGATATTAATATTCCATCTTGCGTTGAATTTACTCTATTTTGATACCACTGATACTCTGTTTTAACGCCAAACTCGTTAGATTTTTGTACAACTATTTCCAATTTTTCTGTAATAGGGATTCCCTTGACATAGGTTGTGTCTTTAGGCTGTTGGAGTATTACAGGCTTATCTGCTACATGTGGGTATACTCTTGCTGAAAAAACGTTACTTGTCGCAGTATAAAGATGTGTATTTATTTCATAAGAAACAAGGCATCTATAGTATCTAGAATACTGTGGCTGAGTTGTATTTATTGTGTATGAATTTTCAACTGCATTCTCTATTTTATCATAATCTTTAATATCCGAACTTGCACTTGAACTTACATACCATTGATAAGAAAGTTTTCCTTCATTTTCCTGTAAAACAGAAGCTTGCACTATAAACGGCTCAGCTTTCTCGCCTTGCATAATCCCTACTCCATTTGGCTCCCTGTTATCAGTAAGTATTGGAGTATAGTCAATTTCTCCCGGCTTTATGGTAAGCGTATATACTGTATCTTCTGAAACATACTTTGCATCATCTTTTTTTAATGTTATGACAGCTGTATACTCCGAATGACTATTCCAATCGGGCGTGAACCGTAAAGCCCCTCCAAGTGGTCTTGTAGTAAGTTCAACGCCATCCATCGCAATCAATTCCGGATTTTCCGCAATTGAGCCATAGCAGTCATTGTCACTTCCGGCAATGTCAATATATTCCGTATTTTTCGGTACAGTCACCTCGAGGTTTTGACTTTCTGTAGTATCCTGCAATCCTGTAGAAAGTTCGTGTCCCCAGGAATCACTGACTGTCAGCTCATTTAAACGTGCTTTATAATGTATCGGAACTTCAACAGATTGTAAAATATTTCCATTCTTTCTTACTTCAAAGCCAATAGAAAGAATTGCTTTTGAAGAATATTTCACACTCGTATTTTTTAATAGAGTTGAGGAATCCTGTGACAATTTCACTCTTTTTACTGTGTCATCCAATGGACTGGTGTAAACTGCATATAAAGTACAACCCTCTGGAATGCTTTCCATTGTACTTACATTTACATAAAACTCGCCATGACTGAATCCTGTTGGAAAGTTAAATGCTTGTGTCCCATCAAAAGTGTTGACTGATTCCTCTTTTACCTCAGTTTCACTTTTTTTAATGCAAAGTTCAACGCCGTTGATATAATCGCCTTTATCACCCTCATCAGGAACAACTGTGACGTTTGCATATGCTGCTGAAATCGCAGTACTCTCTGTCCCATTATTATTGATTTGTTTTTCTGCTGTAATAAAGTAGGGAGTTTCTCTTGCTTCCAGCACTGGAAGTGTTACTTTTCCCTCTGCATCTGTTATAATGTTTTCCTGCTTTTTTCCATCTATATAGATAGACGCTCCCTCGCAGTTTGAATATGCACGTCCGGCATCATCTTCCTGTCTGAGTCTGAGAACGATCGGCTGTCCTTCTGTAACTGTCTGTTCTTCTTCTGTAAAAAATGCAAGTTTATCCTGGCCATTTTTCTGTTGGATAAAAAAATGCATTTCGTCACCATTTTCTACAGTTCTTCCAAGCGCAGAACCATAATTGGCACTGTTACGATTTAACGAAGACTTAATATATGGTACATTCTTTTTGTCATATCCCCACAACCGGTAAATCACGCCATCAAATATACCTGCGTCATCCGCGTGGTAATCATACCCAGCTTCTGCTCCACCTGGGTAATACAAGTCATGTGCTGCTTTCAAAGCATCGTCCATGGTATAAGAAGACTGACCAGTTAAGGTCACGGTGCGTCCTGCCATTGGATTTCCGTCTTTATCATTAAGAAATTTTCCATCTTTGCTGATACTGACAGTTACCTGTATTTCTTCTTTTGCAGTACCATCTTCGGACTGGTCTGTTCCATCACTGAAAAGTGCAGTACTTCCATCCGTGAATTCATCTTCATCTGTAAATTCACTTACGCCAGATTCTTCCATATCAAGATCAGAACTGGTATCAGTTTCCTCTCCTACGTCAAACGAATCTTCCGTTGGAATCTCTTCCTCGATATCAATCTGGTCTTTCGAATCTGATGCTTCTTCTACATCGGTTTGATCACCTGATGAATCACTTTCTTCTGAAATATCCTGCTCATCTGTAAAATTTTCTTCAGATAAATATGGCGTATTATCCACCCATTCTCCCGCAAAGGCATTTACAGGGAGCTGTAATGCAAGAAGAAAAACAAGTAGCCATCCAGCTATCCTTTTCCACAACTTTGTTTTTTTCATTTTGTCCCTCCTTAAAAAAAAGCTCCTCTTCCTCACGGAAGAAGAGCTCTTCAACTCTTAATTATTTTACCTTGACAGTCACTTTAACGGATTTAGATCCGGATTTTACTGTTATTTTTACAGTACCTTTTTTCTTTCCGGTTACAACGCCCTTGGAAGAAACGGTTGCAATCTTTTTGTTGGAACTTGTATAAGTAACCTTCTGACGGGATGTGAATGGAGTTACGACTGGCTTCAGTGTCACTCTCTTTCCTTTCCGAACAGTTACATTTTTGGACACTGTAATTTTGGAAGTTTTTACTGCTACTGTCTGAACTTTTACCTTAACAGTCTTCTTCAGTCCGCTGGCAAGGGTAATCTGCAGTTTCGCAGTTCCCCTCTTTTTACCAGTGATCTTGCAAGTTCCGTTAGACTTGCCTCTTACTGTGAAGATCTTGCTATTGGAAGATTTCCAGGATTTTACAGAATCACCTTTTGCAAGTCCGGTAACTTTAAGTCTGGAAGTAGACTGTTTTACTTTTAAGGTTACAGTAGAGGCATTAAGAGTTGCTTTCGGTGCAAGCTTTTTGCCTATATTTCTGGTTTCACTCTTATTGCATGCAGAGCATTTTCTGGTCTGAACTTCTGGTTTAAATACTGTAGCTGCTGTTGTTCTTTTCCAGTTGCTCCACTTATGTCCTGTCGCTTTAATAGTTTCGGTCTTTGTTTCGTTGCATCTGCTGCAGGTATAAGTAAGAGTACCATCTGCTGTACAGGTTGCTTTCTTGGTTACTTTGGAAACAAAATCATGTCCAAGTGCCGGAATCTCCTGTACATCCTCTTTGGCATCACAGGCTGTACAGTGTTTGCTCTTTTCACCAGCTTCTGTGCAGGTTGCTGCTTTATCTACCACATAATCCTCGGACCATGTATGACCAGTAGCAGGAATCGCATTTTCCTCTGTCGGATAAGAATAGTGTTCTCCGCATACTTCGCAGACACCAACTTCTTTCCAGCCGTTTTCTGTGCAAGTTGCATCTTTTGATTCTATAGCATCTGCTTTGCAATGAACAATAGTTCCCGCTGGAATTGTCGATCCTGACCAATTTGCAGCCGGAATCATAGAATCCCATTGTTCTTTTGTTCCAGTATAACAAGCTGATTTCAGATTTGACTTATTAAATGCATTTCTTCCAACACTAGATACATTTTTAAAGTCAAAAGCCTTTATTGCTGTCTTTTGAAAACATTTCATCGGAATGTTTTCAATATTGCCTTCACAATTAAATGTGATTAATGATGTGCAACCATCGAATGCATTCATGCCTAATGATTTAATACCTTTTACAGTTACTGAAGTTAATGATGTACATTCTGAAAAAGCATTGTCTGCTATTATAGTTCCCGCATCATCCAATGTAATATTTTCCACTCCAGTTTTCCAAAAGGCAGCAGTACCAATCTCCTTAACATTATTTAAATTAATATTTTTTAATGTCGCAACTTCTCCAAATGCGGAAGCAGCTATTTTTGTGACACTAGGAGATAATTTTACCGTTTCCAAATTATCATATGCACCCGCACGGCCATTATTAAAATTGAATTCACCAATTTGAGTGATTTCCCCTTGAATCTCTATTGTTTTTACATCATTA
This sequence comes from Blautia sp. BIOML-A1, assembly GCF_009883055.1. Classification (GTDB taxonomy): domain Bacteria; phylum Bacillota; class Clostridia; order Lachnospirales; family Lachnospiraceae; genus Blautia_A. Next base: position 77,663 of record NZ_WWVR01000003.1, read on the forward strand.
AGCTGTGATCCATATTTATTGCGCCACTCACTGGTCCATCCTGATTGCTTATAATCTGGCAATACCACAGGTTTTTCACTTTTTAAATATAATGTTTGATTATTCACATCATATTTAAAAGATAACCCCTCTACTTGTTCGGATTGTATCCAGTCATTCGTTTCCGATTCGTTTCCAACGAATTCCGAAATATTATTACCGTCATCAAACAGTTCTATAGAATCATCTTCCGTACTGTTTAAGTTCTCAGTATTCTCCATAGGTAGATCAAGCTCTGCTGATTCATCTACAATTTCAAAATTTTCACCATCAGATGTAACTATTAAATTTTCAGATTCATCACTGTTTTCAAAATCAGCATTGGTATCTTCAATAATATCTATTTGTTCTGCTGCCAAAATAGGAGTTGGCACACTTAAAACCATAGACAAAGACAAACAATATACTAAATATTTTTTTTTCATTACAGATTTTATTCCTCCAAGATCTACAATTACCAATCAAAACGTGTAGTATCGTAACTTAATACGATAGAAAACTCATTTGTTGACGGTACTTTTGTTCCACCTAAAGTGGTCTCTGGATAGGAAGAAGTATTTTTCAATGTAACATCATTACCCGGATACCACATCCAAGAAGTGCCTTCCCATGTAGCATGAATCATGTTTCCTGCACTATCATACTGTGGGTTTTTATTTTCTCCACCATTAGCTCTAGCATATCCCTCGACAGCAAATGCCGTTAAATATTCTGGATATTTTGTGTTCCAAGAAGTTTCCAACAGTCCTTTAGATTGTGCTAACAAAAGTGCATCTTTATAAGTTCCATTTGAATCCACACCTGTTACAGTGACTACCGGATTAGTGATTCCAGGAATCGGTTTCGGAGTTCCTAAATAAGTGTTGCTACTTGTTCCCTGCTCCCATTCTCTGATGTAAACATGCATTGTCGCTGCAGAAGCCATTACTGTTGAACCAAGCATCATAACAACTGCTAAAATGACTGCTGATAATCTTTTGAATTTTTTGCTCATACCTTTTTCTCTCCTTTTCTTTTCAGATGCTCATTTTTCGTAGTTTCTCCTTAGGACAGCGGTTTCTGTCCCGTACAGATCACGAGTCTGGACCTGCCTTTCTCCTCCTCTCCCGTATTTGGAATATCCTGGTGTTCTGGGATGTGATGGTAACGTGCAGTTTTTCTTGCAAAAAAATAAGCCGTACCCTACGCATGGCACGACCCAGTCACAAAATACCCGTGCCACCCTGAAACCGAGGGCTTATGCACAACATTATAGAAATAGACCTGACTTGTAGCTTTTGCTCATCACAGTAGCGTTCCTGTGTCGGATTCTCACCGAACTTCCTATATATGAGTCTTTGACGAACCACTCATATATAAAATTCCTACAATATTACCTTTCTTATAGAATAACTTTTTTTCCATATTTTGTCAATCATTTTGTCTTGAAATAATACAAAACGTCATTTATTTTTACAGACAAGTTTCGAGAAAAATCGACATTTTTACTCTATTCTAAAGATAGCACAAACTAACATCTTTTTCTTTTTCTGCGGTCATATTCCGTTAAAAATACCATTTTATGCCATTTTTTGCAACAAAAAAAGGCCTTTCCAGGACAGTGTTCTGTCTTAGAAAGACCTGAAATTCAAATTGCTTTACCCTTCAAAAATCTGTTCTGCTTTTTCCTCCTGTTTTTCACACCATATGACCAGACGTTTGGAGGCATCTGTTCCACAGGTAGAAAGCAGAAGCGTTGGAACTTCCTCCTGCGTTCCAAGTAAGAAAGCATCTCCATCTGCCGGTGTATACTCGCATTTTACGATCACAAAAATCCACACACCTTCATCCGGAAGATAAAGATAGAGGATCTGGTGCTCTTTTAAAAATTCATCGTCAAGAAAATTCCGGAGTCCACGGAACATGCTTCCATCTTTCATATTGTGACCATAAATGATGTTCTTGTCATCGGAAAAATCGGCATTGTTATCGGAATCCAGGAAAATGGCCCCTGCCACATGTTCTGTCTTCTTAAAAGTATGTGTCAGGTAATAGGAGTCATCGTTTCCCTGGACTACCGGGTAATCAATGCTGGTATCCGGGATCCGGATCCATGCAACGATATCCGGATTGATCTTTTTTAATGCCTTAAAATCAACCACGGTCTGTTTCCCATCGCTTCCGTCTGTTCCTTCTGTGGGGTCATCCTCATCTGTTTCCTTGACGTATGTACGCAGGTCTTCATATTCCTGCACACCTTCCCGGTACATAAAGTAAATGCCAAAACCAGTACATACGCAAAAGCTGAGTACCATCAGGCAGACTGCCACGATCATGATTTCTTTTATGTGTCTCATACAAACCTCCGATTATTCTTCCTGGAAAAAGGGCTGCCGGTAAATCGAGCAGCCCTGAACCGTATTCCTTAATTTCCTTTTTTCTTCTTATACCAGATCACGCCGCCAATGCCGCAGGCAGAAAGGACTGCCAGAAGGATCGGAAGCCAGATGTTGGTGCTGTCCCCTGTTTTCGGGCTGTTTCCTGTCGGTGTGCTGCCGGATGGGGATTTGGTGTTTTTGATCTCTTTTACGATCTCGATCACCTTGGTTTTTCCGTCTTTGTATTCAAAGCGGATCTCTTCTTTTTTGCTGCTTAATTCATAACCATTTGGTGCTTTGGTCTCTACTAGGATATATTCCACGGTTTTCTCTACTTTTCCATTTTTATAAGTAGCAATCGGAATCTTGCCGCTTGTCGCTGTTCCGGTCTTATCCGTTACCAGTTTTTCTACGACTTTTCCGCTTTCCTTTTCACGCAGTTCAAATTCTGCTCCTGGAAGGGCTGCCTTACTGGTGGAATCGGTCTTTTTAATGACCAGTTTTCCATACGGATGTGCGTCCTTCATTTTGACTTTCTGGATTTTTCCAGTATCTTTTACCGTAAATTTCACATCTTCCGCAATGAGGTATCCATCCGGGGCCTGCTCTTCACGAAGGGTATATTCGCCTACCGGAAGTTTTTCGACCATATGCGGTTTATCTGTGGACGTCCAGCTTTCAACTTTCTTTCCATCTTTATCCAGGATGATCAGTTTTGCTCCCGGTACCTCACTGGAATCCGTAATGTCTTTCTTGCTGATTTCCACTTTGGTCACATCATCAAGCATCTGGTGTTTCTGTACTTCTTTGGTGTTTTCAACGGTAAATTCAATACTTTCCGCAGTCACATAACCATCTGCCGGCTTTGTTTCTGTCATCTTGTATTTCTTTCCTACGATAAGACCCTTGATGATATGTGCTTCCTCTTTGGATACCCATTCATCCACCGTATTTCCATCCTCATCTGTTACCTTTAAGGATGCTCCCGGAAGTTCTTTTTTGTCCGTCAGGTCTGCTTTGGAAAGTTCTACCGTAGTCTGTTCATCTTCAAAGGTGAACGCATACTCTGCAACACTGGTTCCACTGCCCTGGTACTCAAAAGTGAATTCCTGCGGTTCCTGGTCTGTCACATAGCCATCCGGGGCGGCAAGTTCCTTAATGTAGTACCTGCTGTCAACCGGGAGATCTGCAACAAACTGGATCTTTCCCTCCTCATCTGTGGTCTTCAGTTCGATCAGGGTGTCTTTCGCAAGGAGTACTTTTCCTTTTGAAGATACGATGTCGTCTGCTGCATAGAGGCCAAAGATTGCCCCGGAAAGTACTTTGTCACTGTCCTTTTCTTTTTTCAGGACTTCCACCTGTACCCTCTGGCGCGCATTCTGCCAGTCGGCACTATAAGTAACCAGAGATGTATCCTGGTCACGGTATGTAAGATCCACATATCTTGGTTCATTATCCAGAACGTAGCCATGTGAGGTCTCTTTTTCCACGATGTAATAACGTCCAAGCGGGAGGTTATCCATCTGTGCGATGCCATTTCCATCTGTTGTAATGGAGCCGACCAGTTCATCTGCCGCATAATAATCTGCACTTACCCCGTCTGCTGCACGGATGGCTTCTGCCGCGTAAACATTGAAGGTTACATCAGTCAGGTTTCCGGTCACATAGTTGAACAGGTGCTCGATCATGCCTTTTGCATTGTCAAGAAGGGATACGCTGTCTAAGAATTCCCCTTTCTTGTTTACCAGAAGTCTTGCTACCGGGACTTCATCTTCCATTTTGACTTTCTGTACTTCTGCAGTATCAGAGATCGTAAACTCTACGTCTGTTGCACGTAAGTAGCCATATGATGCAAGCTCTTCACGCAGAATGTAAGTTTTTCCAACCTGAAGTCGCTTGATCACATGTGGGGAATCCTTTACGGATGTCCAGGAATCGATCACGTTGCCATCCTTATCCAGTACACTCATGGAAGCCCCGTCAAGTTCTGTTCCGGTCGTGATATCTGCTTTTGTTACTTCTACCGTTGTCGGCTGGTTTTTCTTCACGGATTTTAATTTGATCGTTTTTACGTCCTGGCCCTGGTATGTGGCATCAAATTCCAGGATCTCATCAGAAGATACATAACCCGCCGGTGCCTGCAGCTCTTTCACATAGTATCTGCCAAGCGGAAGATCCAGCGTAAACGCTGCCTTACCTTTTTCGTTGCTTGTGATCTCCTGAAGCAGTGTATCTGCTTTTACAATCACCTTGTCGCCGGAAGAAATTGCTTCTTTATTGTATAATCCAAAGGTTGCACCTTTTAAAGCCTTTCCGGTCTCAGCATCCTGTTTTTCCACACTCAGCTCTACTTTCTGGCGTTCATTGGAAAATTCCAGTTTTTCTTCGATCTCCGGTGTGTTCTGATCCTTATAGATAAAGGCTACTTCCTGACTGTCTGGATTTAAGACAAATCCGGCCGGTGCTTTTGTTTCTTTCACACGGTATTTTCCAAGCGGAAGGTCTTTGATAACAGCTTCCCCATTTTTATTAGTGGTCACTGTTTTTACCAGGGTATCCTTTGCATAGATCACGTGACGGTTTCCCTGCTCGTCCACCTGATGATCCGGTGTGAAAATATCTTCTGCTGCGTAGATTTCAAATTCTGCCCCTTCCAGGGAAGCTTCTTCGTATACAAAATCCTTTTTAAAGGATTTTAAGGTTTCACCGGATTTATGGATCACCAGTTTGCCCTTGACCGGATGGTTTTCATAGGTCACGGTAATGATGGCATCCCCGCTGACGGAATCCATCTGATAAGCTGTATTCTTATCAACTTTGATCTCCACATACTGGGTATTCTGGGTGTAGCCATCAGGCGCTCTCACTTCCTCAATCCTGTAATTTCCGCATTTTAAGGATTCCGGAAGAATCAGGTAACCATTTTCGTCCGTAAAATAGGATTTATGGACAACCGTATTTGGATAGGTCGTTACCTGTTCCACATACTTTTTCGCATCCAGGTCGTACATTTTGAATTCTGTATTGGCAAGGAGGACCGGCTGTTTGGTCTCATCATCCTGTTTCACGATCTTAAGCTTTGCTTTGAACTCATCGTCCAAAAGGACTCTCCATACCTGCGGTGTGCTGCTGTTCTCGGTTACGGTTACGATAAAATCATCTACCGGCATGAAATTATGCGGTGTTGTGGTCTCACGGACAATGTAGCGTCCATAAGGAATCGGGATGCTGCACGCATAGCCGCGTTCATCGGTAAACATTTCTGTTTTTCCATCTTCCGTAAGAACGATCGGGGTCGCATTTGTAAAGTCATAGCTTCCATCGTCCTTTACAGTCAGGCTGCTGATCAGATAAGCAGAGAATCCGGCACCTTTTAAAAGGTCCGCATCGGTCTTATCATTATCCGCTGCTTTAATCAACTGGAATGGCTGTTTGATCACGTCTTCTTTGGAAACGGTATTTCGTTTTACCGTCTCTACCTGGTCTCCTTCGTAGTTACAGTTTACATCATGCTCCTCTTCGTCCAGAAGATAACCTACTGGAGGCGTGATCTCCTTCAAATAATACTTTCCAAGATACAGGTTGCTTACGCTTGCTTTTCCCTCTTTATCGGTCGTCAGGGTAGCTACCTGTTCGTCCTTTTTATAAAGGACTCCGCTCCTGCCATCCGGATGGTTAATGTCTTCCCTTGCATAGAGCCCGTAAATGGCTCCTTCAAATACGGCATCTCCCTGTGCGCTGTTTCCTGTCTCGCTGTCTTCTTTTACCAGGTCGATTGTTGCATTTACACGCTTATTTGTAAAGGTATGGCTAAAGTTTACCTTTTCTTCCTTATCATTGGTGAACTTAAAAGTGAAGGTGTAAGTATCCTCACTGTTTCTAAGGTAAAGTTCCGGTGCCTGGATCTCCCGGATGCTGTAGCTGTAATTAATCGGAAGTTCCGCTTTATAAGAAGCTTTTCCATCGGCTCCGGTCGTTGCTTTTTCGATCAGGGTTCCTTTGGGAACAACGGTCTTACCATCAACTTTGATATCTTCTGCTGCATACAGCCCGTAGATGCCTCCGGAGAGCGGATTTTTTGTCTCTTCGTCCTGCTTTTCCACACGGACTGCAGCCTTCTGGCGTTCATTTAAAAATGTTGCACTGACAGTCTGCACTTCTACGGTCTGGCCTGCATACACAAGCTCAACAGTCTTAGACTCTCCTTTGCATACATAATTATCCGGAGCTTTCGTCTCGGTTACTGTGTAGGTGCCAAGATAGAGATCCTTTAACGTAACGCTTCCGTCATCTCCGGTAACCAGATTATCCTTGACAAGTGCACCTTTTTTATAGATGAGGGTGCCATCTGCCGCCTTGATATCTGCACCTGCATAAACACTGTAAACGGCTCCTTTCAATTTCCGTTTTTCGTAGGCAAAGGTCACACCATCTTCCGTGACGGTCGCTCCAGTAAGCACTTCTCCTTCTTTATAAATGGTGAGTGCACCTTTTTGCTCTTTATCCGTTAAGTTCTTGGAAGCGGTCTGCCCCACGACCAGTTTTACCCCATAGGCTTTCGTATCCAGCACATATCCGGATGGGCCTGAGATTTCACGAAGGTAAACGGTATCCTGTGTTTTGGTGATCTTTACTTCGGATTCCCCTTTTGCATTTGTTGCCGGCATTTTTTTGATAAGTTTCGTGCAGGCTTCATCTGCATAGATGCCGTAAACGGCACCTGCAAGGAGCGCGTTGCTTCCCTTATCTTTTTTGATGATCTTGACCGTTGCTTCATCCGGCCAGTCTACCTCCAGATTCAGCTCCAGTGTATCGGTATAATATCCAAAGCCGATATCCTGGCTGTTCGCCAGCTTTAAGAGCATGGCATGGAAATTAAGCGGATAGTTGGATGTGATCGCATATTTTCCTTTCAGGCTTCCAATATTCTGGGTGGTTGCTTCCAGATGGAATTTTTCACCGCCCTTTACGCTCACATTTCCGGTCCCGGTTTTTCCTGTCGTCTCATTTACAAGGGAGACCCCGTTTTCCAGATGGATCGTGATCACAAAAGCTGCGTTTGCCTTCCATGTGAAGGTCGGGCTCTGGTTTCCATTTGCAGAAGCACTGAGCCCAGGTGTCAGCTCCATGGTCGTTGGATCCGGCATCTTTGCAAGGGCTGCCTTGATCTCTTTTAACATGTTTTTGGCAGTTGTCGAAAGGGATCCTCCAAATCCGGATTCCCCGTCATATAAATAATCGACCAGATAATGCTGCATTGCACGGGTCTCGGAGGAACAGCCGTATTTTTCCATGATGGATTTGATATTATAGCCGTTGAATGTGCCGCCCCATCCGGGACCGCCATATCCGTAAAACATGGCCTTCCTTAAATAACGGTCATCGCCGCCTTCATCCAGTTCGACCATATTTTTATAAGTCGTTCCACTTGGCGGGGACTGTTTACTGTGCTGCATGCAGTATGCATAGACGGTATAAGTCTTTCTGCCTGCTTTGTAACGGATATACTTATAGGAATCATTTCCGCCCTGTCCCATTACAGAATCAAAAGGATGCAGTTTTCCATCTGAATAATAGTAATAGGTATTAGCTTCAATGTCTGTTGAATCATCCCACAAGTCTCCATCGGAAGCTGCCATGGTACTAATACCGCCCTCAGCCTGGTCATATAGCACACTTAATGCAACATCATCTTCCGGCATCTCAAAGCTGAAGGAATTTGTTCCCTCATCGTAGCTTACTTCTGCATACAGAAGATCTTCGGTATTCTCTGTCTGGTTTGCTTCGACAAGACTTGTTCCCACTGCGATCAGGCTTCCCTGCGGGATATCACCGGAAAAGTTGACCGTCTCCCCCGTCTGGTAACGTCCGTCCTCGTGGTCCAGTTCAATATTGAATTCATTTCCCTGTACAATGTCAACCTGATGGCTTCCATCCTCTGTTTCCTCATCGGAAAATTCTTCTGCTTCCTCTTCTTCTGGCTCCTCCGTTTCTTCCGGCTCTTCCAGAGTTTCCGGGGCATCTTCCGGGCTTATGGTCGGGAGGACGGGGTCTGCCTCCGGTTCGTCATCGCCGGTTTCCTGTTCCTGGCCGCCATTGGATCCGTCTGTTTCTGCTTCCCTTGGTGTCACCGTAATGTTTCTGGCAACCAGATAGGCTTCCCCCGATGCGGGCGTAACAAGATATACGCATTTATAGGTCCCCGCATGGTTATAATCAAATACAGTCCCGTCTTCCATTGCTGCTTTTTTCAGTTCCACATGGTCTCCGTCAGAGAGTTTCAGTCCTGTAAAATCATTCTGGATATCAAAGGCTTCCCCTTCGGTAACCATAAGCGCAAGTTCCGGATCAGCAACGGTTTCCTCGATCAGTTCCTCCTCGCTTTTCTCCGTCTGCGTTTCTGTCTGCGTTTCTGTCTGTACCTCGATCTGTGTCTCGCTCTGTGCGGAAACGCCTCCCACCTCAGCGGCGGATACTGCAGAAGCTCCCGTCTGCAAGAGCGTAGTGCAGCACAGAGCAAAAGCCATCGCACCCGCCATCCATCTTTTCTTCCAGTTTTTTTCCAAGTGCACGTTCTCCTTTCATGATCGCTTTTTTCCCTGCAGTTTTCTTTTGGTCCGTCTCTTATCTGCATCGCTTTCTCCTTTCTTCCGGCTTTTTCAGCCAGATAAAAAGGAAACTGAAAAAAATTCCAGTTTCCCTTTTATCTGACCAAACCATTTTATGCCGTCTTTCTGTTTCCTTTTTCCTCTTTTCGAAGGATCCAGTCATCCACGCCTTTGTAGTGTTCCATCCAGGTACCGGATGCATCGGTATCCCAGGTGACTCTTTTGCAGGATACGTTCAGTTCCTCACAGATCTCATATAGTTTTATACAGCCTTTTCGGATCATGTCCCGCTTTCTGCGCTTTCTGGGGCATTCTCCATGATACAGATAAATTCCATGTTCACATTGCCGGCACGCACTTTTTTCATCGTGCTTACAGGACAATTCCATCATTTTATCCATGTCGTAACATTCGTAAACTCTTTTTAACCCCTGCTCTTTCAGTTTTCGCAAGACAGTTTCCAGTCCTTTATGATTGGAAACTCCAGGGACTCCGATATAAGGATTTCCTGTACACATCCATGCGATCTCTGCCTTTAAGATCCCTTCCGTTACGTAAACCGTGCCATCCTTTATTTCCCCAAACATTCCTGCCGGGCTGCCGCTTGATGTGCCTTTTTCTAAGCCGCTGCTGGTAAACCAGAGGTACTTCCGTTCTTTTAAAGGAACATCCAGCCGGATCTGGAATCCTATGATCCGTTCCTTCCCATCCCGGACCGGGCAAAGATACCCGTTATTCTTCCTATAAAAAGCAGCTTCCCAGTCACCATCCCGGTTGATGAAAAATCCAGGAATCCCATCCAGGCGAAATTCCTTTTTTAAGAGCTTTCTGGCAATGGCCACGGAATTCTCCTCATCCGTACTTAAAAAACCTCGTTCTTCCATCTGTCTGACCTCATTTAACGTCAGCCCACGCAGGAGAAGGTTCCTCCGGTGTGTTTCCTTAAGCTTAAGAAAAGTGAGCATTTCCTTATATACATGGTCCCGGTAATCCCATTCCTCTTCCGTAAGGGAAATGCGTTTCTTTTTAGGAACGATAGAAGCGAACCCATTTCGTGTCGTGGACTGCTGCCTTTTATCCGTTCCAGAAAAAGAAAGTGCCTGCTTTATCTCCCGGTAGGCTTCTTTATACCGGTTTCTCCCGTAAATGCCGGATAGTTCCGCATACAGTGTCAGCATGTTTCCGGATGCTCCGCAATGATAGCAATGGTAAACATTTTTCAGTTCTCCATTTTTGCGGATGCAAAAACTGCATTTTCCTCTTAAATCCCCGCAAAAAGGACATTCCACCGGAAATTCGTCCTGGTAAGAATCACTCAGTCTTCGGATTGATAAAAGATCTGCTACTTCTGCGATCGTAAACGATTCTCTGGCATACATGCCTTCCTCCTTTTCATAAAAGATGGCCCCGTTCCCGGAGCCACCTCAAACTATTTCTCTGTTTTCAGGCTGCTTTTTGCATTTCCTTTTCATGATCCAAAAGAATCTTCGCAGCTTTCTGTATTTCCTGATTCTGGCCTTTGTAACGCTGTACCAGCCATTTGATCGTCTGGTAACCTCTGGCATCCTGCATCATTTCCCCAAGAGGGGTCCCGGCATAGACACCAAAATTGCAGATAACCTTTCCTGCCCATTTCACTTCATCCTCTGCATCCTCTTCGTGAGCCATATCCTCCAACACTTCCTCTGCAGTCTCTTCTGGTGTTTCTTCCTCTTCTTCTGCATCAAAAGAAATCTCATCATCTTCATCAAATGGAACTTCATCCGTTTCTTCTACTGCACGGAAACCGTCTGCATCCGTCTCGGCAGTAATTTCCTCATCTACGGAGATTTCCTCGGTCTGAACCGGATCTTCCGCTTTGGTTTCTTCAGCGGAAAATTCTTCCAGTCCGCTTTCACTTTCTTCCATTCCAAAAGTCATCTGTCCAGGAAGGTTTTCTTCTGTATCCGTCACTGCATATTCCACTTTTACAGTACCTTCTGATATGGCATTTCCATCACGCAGTTTTTTACGGTCCGTTTTCTTTTCCCTGACCGGTTCCGTTTGCTCCTGCTTTGCTGCGGTTTCTTTTCTTTCTGCCTTTTCCTGTTTCTTTTTCGGTTTTTCCGGTTTTACGGAAGCTTCCTGCTTCGGCATTTCTTCTTTTTCCGTCCCACGCATGTCCGGATCGTCTATTCCGGATGCCTGCATGATGTTGAATTTATTTAAGAAATAATACTTCAGGCCATACGTCCATGCCGCACCTTTTGCTTTATCCGGTGCTTCATTGGTTCCAATGACATGCAAAAAGCTCCGTACCTTGTCTCCCGGACGGTCTGCATTGGTCCAGCACAGCTCCAGGTCAGCCTCATATCTCCAGAGTGCTCCCATTTCCTTTAAAAACACGGAATTGCCCTGTTCGTCCATCTGTGTCGGCCTTTCACTTAAGATGTCAAAATCGACCCCGTATTTATTAAGGGCCGGTGTCAGGCATTCATAGATATCATCCAGTTTTACAAAATCATAAGTAACGTCCTCACTGTACCTTTTGCGGATCAGCTTCGGCACTTTCTTCCGGATCCTGATCATCTTCTGGTTCAGATTCATGTAATTGTATTTACCCATATTATTCGTTTCCTCCTGATTTTTTCATTTTTTATACTAAGCAGAACGCGGAAGGCTTGCCTCCGGCCCTGTCCCAGTCTTATTTAACATTTCTTCCATTTCCTCCCGGATACATCCGATACAGATCTTCTTTTTTGAGATCTCCGGAAGTTTTTCAAGCAGCCACTTCTGGGCGAAAAGCTCTGCTGCCCGCTGTGGGTTGCTTAAATATTCCAAAAACATCCAGTCAGAAAATTCCCACTTCATATCCGCAAAATGAAACTGCGGCTGATAGATCAGATCCTCCGGCCGCTTTCCTTTTTTAATAAAACGGTCTGCATTTAGCTGGATATAAACCCTGCTGATTTCCGGGATCATCTGTGCAGCTGCATACCCGCCTTTTAACAAAAGTTCATCCCATTGTTCCCGGATAAGTTTCTTTCCAATGCGGCTTATCTGTGTTTCCAGTTTCGGGATCAGATCCTCACGCACAGGAAAACCAAAATCATCCGGTATCCCGATCGGCTTCAGAAAAAGATCTTCTGCTTCATAAAGGGAATACTCCGGCATGTGGATCACGGCACACCAGTTCCGGTCTGTTTTTCTGTTTTCCTTTAAACAGTCAAAGAAAAAGAAACAGTTTCCATATCTTGCCTTTATAAACAGCTGTCCGGAAAATTCTTTTACTTCACAATCCGGCGATTTCAGCCATGCGATCAGTTTTTCTGCCTCCCTGCTCTCTTTTAACCAGTCCGGAAGTTTTCTATCCATCACATACCTCCGTAATTTAGATATATGGCAGGGAATACCTGGAATACACTATCTTTGCCCGTTTTAAAAATGCAGAGCCTTTTTCTGCTTTTGCAAACCATTCCACAAAAAACCGTGTCAGGTTCTGCTGCAGTGTCCGGTGGGTATCAAGGGCATAATCCACAAATTCCCCATATCCGTCCATACTTCCTGCAAGCAGGTAGCAGGTAAACATTTTTGCCATCTGCTCTTCATCTGAAGGATTGATCTCCATTTCCTCTGCACCTTCATACACCAGGCGCACCCTTTCTGGCTGTTCCTTTACATGCAGACACAGATCATCGGCCATCAGTTTCGATGCTTCGTTTCGAAGGTCGTAATATCTGACCTCTGAAAGACCTTTTAGCCAGGCAAACCCAAGATAAGTGTAATTGTCTTTTATTTCCTGCTGCTCTTTTGCCATGGACTCCATAAATTTTTTGTGTCCGGTGGGATGGCAGTTCAAGTATTCATCTACCAGCAGCCTTGCCACATCTTTTCCATTCGTAACCTTCATGTTTTCCTCCCATCAAAAAAAGACAGTCCATGCTGTCTCCATTCTTTTAAATCCTGTTAGTATTTTACAGTGCCAGGAATATCATATTCATGCCAGCGTTTTGACACACAGCCGGCAATTTTTTCTTCCAGAGCTAAAAGTCCTCTCTCATTCGTCTTTTCCTGCCTTGCAATGGTAATGGATTCACAGATCCCGCAGTAGATCTCGTATGCGCTGCATGGCTCATCCCCAGTAGTAGCCTTAAACTGCTCCACGGTTTCTGCAAGCAGTTTTTTGCCAAATCCTGCCTGCTTCATGATCCCTGCCATGGCATTTGCCGGATGCTCGATCCAGATATCACACAGCCGCATGACCCCTTTTAAGACTTCCCGGTAGTAATCGAAGATCGACTCTATGTTTTCCGTGAAATCTTCCATTCCTTTACAGTTTTTGTGCGTAACCTTCAGGGCATTGCCAAGGATCACATTTCTTGTCGGCTCCTGCAGGGAATAAAAAATATTCGCTCCGGACACACCAACGTCTGACGTAGTGATCCGTACAACTGCTTTTATGTCCTTATCAGTCTTTCTTCCATAATTCTGCATCAGTTCCTTATAAACATCTGTAAGTTTCGTATCTTCCAGCTGCCAGGACGCCGTAACAGAATAATGATCTGCATAGCCGTTTAAAAACGTTGCCTTCTCATAGTCCCCATGGATATATGCCGAGGTAACCATGTACATATCCGGCATGGATATGATGGCATAATCTTTTTCATCACCAGACAGGACTGCCCTTACTTTTCCTTCACAGAAACGGATCAGTGCTCTTCCTCTTGCAACCTTCAGGCATTTATTCAAGATCTCTGCCAGTGTTTTCTTATCGACATCTGCCAGGGCTTTGCCATCAATCCTGGCCCGTCCTTTCAACGATTTGATTGCTGAATTTCCTATATAACAGATCCTCTCGGGCAGGATAAGAACCAGCCTGGAATGAGATAAGGTATCTTTTTCCAGTGCTTCCAGGGAAATGCCCGGAACCTCTGTACAGGTTTCCTCTCCTGCAGCTGCCACCTTTAATTTCTTACTGGTGACCCGGATCCATTCTGCCCGGCTGTCTATCTCTTCCAGACACTCGCACAGTTCCTTTTCTGTCCGGAACTCCTTATAAAAGTCATCTTTATAATACATAATGTCCGCCTTTCCACGCTAGCTGAAAATCCGGACTTCAACAGCCTGTATCTTTCCATCTTCGATGCAAAATACATAGCCGTCTTCTGCCATCTCCATAAGCATTCCAATTTCCAGTGCATTTGCGTTTTCCCATTTAATTGTCTCCATAATCGACCCTCCTGATTTTACAATGTGTTTTCTTTTTTTGATGTTCTTAAGGTATTTCTTTTTGCAGTTTCTTTAACTGACAGTTTCATTCGTGCTCCTCCTTTCTGCTTTTTATGCAATAAAAAAAGACACAAAAAGAATCTTCTTTCCTTCTTGCATCTTCCTTATATTTTGCATATCCATTTTTTCTCATTAAGGGCAAGACCGCCCCAAAGTGTTTCTTCCGGAATGTCCGGAACTAAAGAATAACCACAGTCTTTTATAGACTGTTAAATTATTTTTCATTTAAAGACTACCACAACATTTTGTGGTTGTCAATTAATTTTAACTATATATTGTGTTATTGCGTGAGTTATCTTTATTATTCTGCTACATGTTGTGACAGGCGGCATGATACCGCCTGTCTTTTCATCCGTCTGCATAAATGCATGTATCTGAGGGGAATAGGTAATCTGTACATGCACTATGAAAACGTCTTACTCAGCGTTTGGATCCGCCGGGGAAATATTTTTGGCAAGGCTTCGCCCGTTGGCATCCGTCCCTGCTTCAAAAAGGACCGGCTGGCCACCGCTTAATTTCCGGTATCCATCCATCTGGATCTCCGAAAAGTGGGCGAAATAATCAATCCCGTCTTCACCGGTGATAAAACCGTATCCTTTCTGTGCGCTGAACCATTTCACGGTTCCCTGTAGTGTTTCTGACATATCCTTCTCTCCTTTGCTGTATTTCCCGCAATAATCTTTTGCGGAAACAGGGCAGCATGGAATCGAACCATGCCTGGTGCTCCCCTCCCTGCTATAAAAGGAATCTCTTCCTCTTATATTTCTTCGTTTCCCAAAAAAGTCCCGTTATTGAGCGCTGCATCCACCCGGCGGATTCCTACCAGCTTCTTTTCATTTATGCCAAAATAAAACCGATAGCGTTTTCCCTCCAAAACTTTTACGTTTTTATCCAGCAAAAGTTCACTCTGCCGTCCGGTCGGATCACTTACCCGGATCTTCCGTAATCTTGCAAAGGGATTTTTCCCGTCTATCCCGGTTACCAGCCCTTCCACGATTTCATAGGTCTTTTTATCCGCGGTGCGGAAAATAAGATATGTTCTTATAAACCCGATAATCCCAAGCAGAAAAGACCAGAAAATAAAAGTTTTATCTTTCATCCATGTTCCCATAAATGATCCGAAAAGCAGGATAAAAAGAGACAGGATACCATATCGCTGGATCCTGTCCTTAAAAAAATCCGGTATATTCTGATAACGTGTTCCAAAATCTTCCAAGCATCTATACAGCCTGTGCCAATACGGATGTTCCGTTTGCTTCAAGGCAGTCCTCCCTTCTTATGTAGTCGATCACAAGCTGTTTCTTATAGTAAAGCTGCGCTACGCGGATTATAAATTCCCGTTGTATCTGTTCCTGGCGGGAATCTGCTAAATTGGGTTCCCTGCTTTTTGCCTCTTCTTTTAAACATTTCAGGTGGCAGGAAACATCCCCTTCTCTTTGAAGATAGGAAAGTAGCTGGTATTCCTCTTCTGTAAGCAGCGGCTTTTTAAAAGCTCTCAGTGAAAACTTCAGTCCTTTTCCCATGGAAAGGGCTTCCATAAAATGCTTCATGCGTTCTGTCCGTGAAAAGGCCATGGGAGACATGACTGACCGGCTGATAATGCTGTATACAGCTTCCTCTCTGGTACATCCTTCTGTCAGCACAACCAGGCCCCGCTTTACCAGACGGTTCAGGCAAAACTGAAAATCCTCTTTGTCCGCCCATTCCTGTGCCTGTTTTTCTCCAAGGCTAAATACAAGAAGACGATGCATCTGGGAATGGACCTTATCCTCTTCACAGAAAGACCAGGTGAGCGCAGCCCACAAAATAGTTTCCATTTCTGTAAGTACTTTTTCTTCCCCATCTACCCAGACACAAAACCTTCCATCTGCATCATCTTTTTTCATTCCGATTGCTGTATACCATCTCATGACATTTCCTCCTTGTCATTTTCACTCTTTCTAATCTCTGCTTCTGATCTGTTTTCTTTCATAACTTGTTACCCATACATCATCATTTCCAGGAGTTTTGGAAGTACATACCCCAAAAGCATGCCTGCTGCCGTACAGATTCCGATATTCGGCCGTCGCAGTTTCCATACTTCCTGTGTTTTGGTCCCGATAATCCTTGTTCTTCCCGGTACGATCCACCTGAGTTTCCGATAAAACTCCATGAATCCCTGATTGTCAAAGCCAAAGGATCGTACACAGAAAACATCCCGTTCCTGTTCTTCTTCATCCAAAAGGAAAAAGCTTTTCTGTTCTTTCCCTTCTTTTCGGATCACGATATAAAATTCCGGAACTCCCCGTCTGGTTCCTTCTACGATCTTATCCATCTCATCGTAAAAGATCCTGCAGGACTCATATTTTCCGTTTTTTTCCGGCTGGCAGACTGCCAGGCTGTCCTCTTCAAGTGCCATATAACAGTTTTCTGCCTCCATGATCCTCCGGCTGATTTTTATGGCCTGACGAAGAAGCAGGATTATCGCAAGCGCCAGTGCAGTACACAAATATGCAAGATCCCAGCATCTTTTCTGGTATATGAAAAAGTATGCGCTGATTCCCTCTGCCACACTGCATATTGCTGTCATAATAAAATACTGTTCTTTAAGGTCCATCAGATGATATACATCATCTTCTGTCGCCTGTAGTCTCAAGGGCATCCATCCTTTCCGTCATGCCACGCTTATTTTATCCGGGGATTTCTTTTTTTCCTCTCGGCTTTTTATATAGTCTGTACATTCCCGGATGGTCTGTTCACACAGGTAATAAGAAAACTTCCCGATATGTGTGTCCTTTTCCCGGAGATTCAAACGGTTCTGAAGCCAGATATATGTGCTGTGTTTGGTCATATAACCATTTTTCCAGATTGCATCCAAAGCTCTGTGTGCTTCGATCCGCTTATTACGCAGATTGCTGTCAGCCATGGTTCCCATGGGACGCATACTTTTTTTGTGTGCCCCAATGTATGAATCACAGGAAGGATAGCCGCTGCATACATACAGGTATTTCTCCGGATCCAGGTTGTTATCCCCATAGACATAGGCTGCCGGCCTAAGTACCCCGGGTCTTTTGCAATATGGACAGTACAAGGTTTCCCGCATCTGTTTTTTCTTCTTTTTTGCCATCTGACGTCACTCCTTTCCATCTTTATCTCCGATGTTAAAGAAATCCCTTTTTCTGTGTCAACAGAATTCTTTGAAAATCATAAAAACATTTTCAGGAAGCTCTTTTGATAAGCCTTGTGATAATGCCTTCTGCCACTTCATAGTTGTCGTTGATGCGGGTCACCACAAATCCGATCTTATCTTTCTTTCCCGGAAGTGCGGACATATTGCAGGAATGTGCCACGGCATTGACTCCGATATCAAGGCGGATAAAATAGGTTCCCTTATAGACTTCCGTAATGATCCCTGTATATTTTCCCTGTTTATGGCATTTCCGGAGGTTATCTTTATTGATATTGGCTGTCGGACTCTTTGCATCCACTTCTATAATGATCTGGTCAACAGAGCTTGCTTCCACCTTATTGACCATGACCAGCACCAGATCACCTACCTGGAATTTTTCTCCGGCATCTACCATCCACTCCCAGGCCATGTCTCTGGCCCGGACAGATACTTCTACACCAAAGACTTCCAGGCGGACTGCCTTGGGAGCTACCGCGATCACCCTTGCTTCTACGATCCTGCCTTCATAAAGCATTGGTTTTTCTGTATCTTCCCCAAGGTAAAAAGTCTGCCTCTTTTTAAGCATTGCATCTTTTCTGGATGCTACAACACTCCGGCTCTTGTTATCCAGATCTTTGATGATGAAATCAATGTCACAGCCGAGCATGTTGTTAGCAATACGGACCTGACGGTTTAAGGTATCCGCGTTTTCACGCCCGTCTCCCTGAAGGTTGATCATCATTTCATTCATTGGGATAATGATCCGGAAACCATTAAAGTATGTAACAGCAACCATCCATCCACTCTCCAGTTTTTCAATGCCCCCAAGCTGGCCCGTCAGGATCTTTCTGGTACGATGTGCATTCAAAAGCTGATGCCATCTGGCTTCTTCCTGTTCCTCCATGCTTTCAACCTGCGCGTCTACATCGATTGTCAAAACACCATCGTAGACTGCACGCGGAACATCTTTTTCCCCGTTTCCCGCCAAAACTGTTTTTTTGGTATCCTCCATATACTTCCTCCTGTTCTTATTTATTTTTGTCTTCTCTGCTCCATCCAGAAAACTCCTTTTCCTCCGGTACTCAGGAAAGACAAAAGAAGACACAAAAAAAGCAGCCCGTTTAAAGCTGCTTTCTTCATGCCTTCTTTTTACAGATACCATTCTATAATACATGGAATTCTATGTCAATATTACCTTAATTGCAATAGCGTCGCATATCGGTTTCTTTCATCTTTTCAGGTCAGCAAACAACTCGTCAAGGTCATTGAAGCCCTTTACAGACGGGTCTTTTGCAATCCTTTCCGCTTCCAGCATGGCAGCAACCGTTTCTTTGTTCGGCTGTTCCAGCCTTACTTCAAAGGGAATGCCGCCTTCACGAAGCGACTGGCGCACAAAGATGTTAAACGCCGTAGTCAGGTTCATGCCAAGTTCAGTAAACAGTGCGTCCGCCTGCGCTTTCAAATCTGCGTCCATGCGGATACTGATGTTTGTGGTATTTCTAGCCATACGATCAACCCCTTTCTGCTGGCAATTATAGTATATGCCATTTGCACGAAGAAAAAAATATTTTGCACGAATATTTAACAATAAATTCATTCAATGAGGTTAGCTACACGATGAAGCCTGTATAACAGAAGGATTTGGTGGTGATAATAATTGCCTGATTCCTGTGGCCTTTTAGTTATTTGTAGTCCCATCCTGCCCGCCTCATAGCAAGCTCCATCTCATATATATTTGTTTCATTGTAGAGTTTTTCTTTTTGCCCGCCAAGCTTGATTGTCCGCAAATAAGATAACCGGGTATTTTGCGTATTTTTGATATAAGTAGATTTTATATAGCAATTCTCAGGATTCACAGTCGTATAAAGCAGAGCATCGTTTTCAAGGATTTCCAATGGGCGTAAGTTATGTGATGTAAAGATCAATTGTCCTTTAGCTTTATGCTATCGGTCAAGCCGGAACTTAAACAAGCTTTCAATCAGCTTTGTTCTGATGTAATCCTCCATATCAGAGTTATAATAACCGTTCATCTTAGAGAAATAGCGGATATATCCGGTGAACGGTTAAGGACGGCTTTTACCGCTTTCGGATCACCCTCATGTGCCTCTATAATCGTGTCATAGGGGAGAAACCGGTTACTCATGGGACAACACCTCCATTTTCTCTTTCAGCCTCTTTGTTCTCCGATTTCTTTCTGCGTCAAGTGCTGGAAGTAATACAAAAAGATTTCCTCCTGTGTCTGTTCCGGCAGCCGGGCAAGAGCCGCTGCAAGGGAACGGCTGTCTAAAAGTATCGTCTGCCCCCGGACAGAAAACGGATAGGTTTCTCCATAGTCCGGCACTTGAAAATACTCATCTGTGGTGCTTAGCGGGACAAACTTTTCTTCGGTCAAATATTCAAGGGAGATTTCCCGTTTCCACCTTGCTGCCAACATACGGGCAGCGTCAAAGGACGCATGACGAATAACAATCCGGCAATAGGTATCATGGGTATAGCGGATATGTTCTTGATAGGCTTCCTGTTTGGTCATGGAAACTCCCCCTTTCTTCGACGGCAGCACTTTTTGCTGTCGCCCCTTGATTACCCACCAGCAGGGACAGACGGGGCTGTCAACGGTGGGCGCAGCCCATTCACTTGCCGTTGACTGGCTCGGCTGGGTTTGATATTTTTGAATGGTAATTGCAGATTTAATTCTTACGACTATATCCAATGGTGCTTATTATGAGGGAAATTCCAAAAATCAAAATTGCCGCTATCCCTGTGATTAGCACATATGAATGAACAGAATTTACCATAGTAGCCATTCCCGGTCCATCTTCAAAATATTTTACAAAGTAAAACATTGGAATTACCACAATCAAGCCCATAGTTTGCGCAGAACGAAAACCAAACCAATAAGTTAATGGCAAGCAAATTCCTGTCCATAATAATGGGATAATAATTGCTGCTGCAATCGAAAATAACCAGATAAGCATATCAAAGTTTTGAAAAATTATGCTGGATAAACTATTGAACGCAATGCTTCCCAAAATGCTGATTGCAACAGTATATATTACGGAAACATATTTACTTGCAACAACAGTAAAATTGCTTATCGGCATAGCTAATTGATATTTTTTCCAGCTTGCCTTTTCATCACTTGCGAAACTCATAATATTTTGCATACCGATTGTCATGGCAAACATAACGGAAGCAAATAAGCCAGCATAAATTCCAGCATTGAAAATAAGCAGAACAATAGCTGCTGCTGCAATCAGAATAAGTTTCTTATCAATACTCTTGAAGAAAATGGATATGTCTTTATATATCAATCCTCGCATGATGTACCTCCTTTAACATAGAAAAGCATAATATCTTCTAATGTGGCATTATCCACAATGATGTTTTTGTATTTTCGTTTGAATGCTTCCTTGTCATGAACAAGACACTCCACGCTCATATTTGTAGTTCGGTGTATGATATAATCATCAGAGGAAAGCTGTGCAAATTTTTCTTTTCCGCACTTTGCCACGCCATAATTATAAACAAGATTATCCTTCTGTTCCTCGAAAATGATTTTTCCCTGATGAATTAAAATCACATAGTCTGCAATTTTTTGTATGTCCGAAGTAATATGCGACGAAAAGAAGATAGAGCAATCTTCATCTTGGATAAATTCCAAAAATAGGTCTAATACTTCATCACGCACAACGGGATCGAGACCTGTTGTTGCTTCGTCCAAAATCAACAGTTTAGGTCTATGTGCTATAGCACAAATGATAGACAACTTCATTTTCATGCCTTTAGAAAATGTGCCAATCGTTTTCTTGGTCGGGATTTTGAATTTTTTCAAGTATCGCGAAAAAAGGTCACTATCCCATGTCTTATAAACTCCTTTCAAGATTTTTTCAATATCTGCGGTTGTAAACACATCATGAAAATTACATTCATCAAAAACAACGCCAATATTTTCTTTGACAGTTGGAATTGTATGGTCTATTCCAAAGACTTGTATCTGTCCGCTATCTTTGTTTAGTTCATTTAATATCAGATTGATAGTAGTGCTTTTTCCTGCACCATTCTCGCCAATAAAGCCTACAATCCTGCCTTTAGGGACTTTGAACGAAACATTGTCCAAAGAAAAATCTTCGAATTGCTTGCATAAATTCTGCACCAAAATGTTGTTATCCATGCCTGTCACCTCTCGTTATTCCTCGTAAAATAGTTTTAGAATATTCGTCATTTGCCCAAGACTAATGCCATGTGCTCGACCAATTTCTGCGACCTTTTGTAAAAGTTCTTCAGCAATTCGTAACTGTTCCTCTTGAATAAATTCCCTATTCTGTGATGCTACAAAACTGCCTTTTCCAGATACAGTTTCTATAAATCCATCTCTCGTTAAATCTTCATATGCTCTCTGAACGGTAATAACACTGATATGTAAATCTTTTGCTAAAGCTCTCATAGAAGGGAGGGCTTCGCCAGCAGATAATGTGCCGTCCATAATAAAACTTTTTACTTGCATACAGATTTGTTCGTAAATAGGCTTATCACTGCTATTACTTATGATAATCTCCACTTGCTCACCTCGCCATGTGCACTTATCGTAATAAGTGTACTTATTCGATAAGCACAGTATAGGCGGTTTGTGTGAACCTGTCAAGAGAAAAGATGTAAATACATTCGGAAAAGCGAGTGGCTGTCTATCAAATTCTTGTATGTTACTTTACCGCACATGAGCATTATGTGTGGTCTTGGATCCAGATGATTCTGGTTCCGTTTTTACAAACCAGTTACTTAATCACTTTTCTTAAAAAGGCAAAAAAATAGAACGTATAGATTATTTCCATACGCTCTATCTCACATTTCATATTAAATTTTTGAATTCTACAAACTTGAAATTGACATAACTCACTTAGATTGCTTATGCCAAGCATATAAGTAGATAGCAAGGAACACTCCCGCAAAGCAACTAATGATTATGCCTGCAATCAAAGCAGGATAATAACTTGTAATCACTCCTGTATCTGCTGTTATGATGAAGATAATACCAATAACGAATGCTATAACATAGATAATAGGCATAAACTTTTTCATAAAATCACCTCCTAGTCAACTCCAGATTTGTTACTCACATGATATTTCATTGAAATGATAACGTTTAGGATACAACGAAAAGTGAACCCTTATGTACTTGAAGAATCTGAAATACGATTCCTCCCTGTAAATACCAATCTGTTCAACAAAGCAATTAAAATTTATTCTTCTCAGTGGTCTTAATATATAGTTTATCAAAATATAGAAGAAATGAATATATATTTTCTTTTAATACTTTTCTAAAAAAGCTTTATTTTATCACTCTCCAGTCACCGGACGCATCATGGAAAGCAGCTCTTTCCGGTAATGATCGGCCTTTTCCTGATTGCCCTGTTCTTTCCGTACCATCTTTGTGATTCCCGGATACTGTCCCGGGAAGCTTTGCAGCATGATACCATCTCCATAGATCAGGTAAACATCTCCGTCTGTCATATCTTCCTCTGTCAGCTTCTTTCCATTCTCATCCGTAAGCTTATCCGGTATCGTTCCGGAGAAAATCGTGTCCGTGTCCAGATCCGCAAAATACCAGCTGTTATCATCTGTATGAAAATACACTGCTGTCATCGGCTTTTCCCCGCATCCCGCCAGACAGAACATAACAAGTACCGCCAGCATCACGATCCATTTTTTCATTATTCCACCTCCTGGTCTCTGTCAGTATTTGATTATTTCGACTTCGCACCGTGCTAGCACCATGAAAAACATTAATATTACTGACTTCTACAATGTTTTTTATCTGGCACTACCATTAGTGGGAGATTTTTGATATAAATTTAATTGATCGTTGGAAGTACTTCCATAACCTGATCAATCACTTCCACAATTCTCTGTATATCCATATTTTCTTTTACATCAGAACTATCATTCACGTTCAAACCATCTTGCCAGTCCTGGACAATAGATACTGCCGGGATATTCACTAATGCAAACGGATAATGGTCACTGTTGGTTGCCATTGTCAGGAAAAATCTGTCACTGGGTGTAAATAGTTCTGACATACTGTTTTTATTTAATTCTGCCAGTTTTTTCAATCCCTCATCATCATATTCCGCATTGTCTGGTCTTTTGTTTCCTTCGATCATCGCCATATAACCCAGATCACTTTTTTCTGCAATAGTATCAATATTTATTACTCCGATGATCTGTTTCCGCTCGTCCTCCGTCAGCTTACCAACATACCATCTTGAACCCAGCATATATTTCTCTTCGCCCGAGAACAGGATGAATTTTATATTATACGGTATCTCTGTATCTTTTAAAATCCTTGCCAGTTCAAGCACTGCTGCCACTCCGGAACCGTTATCATTGGCGCCCACCGAATCTTCTGCACTGTCATAATGGGCACTTATGATCAGATTTTTTGTAGTATCAATGGATGAGTTTTTTGTCACAATGATATTTTCACCAATGCCGTCAACAATTGCATTCTCGGCTGTTGATGCCAGAAACACATCCGCCTGCGAGGAATGCCTTATTGCATTCTCATTGTTTTCATCGTTATATTCGAATTTCTGGTATTCTATATTGTCATATCCCAGATTGCCAAAATATTTACTAATATATTCTTTTACATTCTGTATTGCATCAGAATTTATTGGACGCGGTTCAGAAGTGATTTCATCGATGATCTGTTCAATATTCTGTTCCAAAGGCTCTATTATTGTACCGTTCTGGGTAACACTCTCCGCCATTGTCTGAATTGGTGCTATTAATGATATAACCATAATTAAGGCAATTGTAATTTTTTTCATTTGTGAGCTTCCTCATTTTACCAAGTATTAATCAGTATCTTTTATCCAATAACTTTCCATGCAGAACCATAGGCTACAACGAAAGCTTTTTTCCATACCATAAACATTATCATTTAAATCTCAGATTTTGAAAAAGGGACAGACATTGATAAATTCACTTAGTTCCATTCTGGGCTATGTACGGAACATTACAACCACATGATCAAAAAGCAGTAAATCTGATATTCAAATGTACATTGTGATTCTTTTTTTTACAAAATTAGCTTTTTTATCATTTATGTTATCAACTGATACTATTATACCATGAACTGCATCACCAACCAAGTGTTCTTTTTTGCTTTTACAGCGTTCGTACAGTGCTTTTACAATTCATTGCATATCTGTAAAGGAAAGAGACTTCTTGCTATATATTATGTTAAATTCCTGAAAGTAATTTCTTTGCGTTCTCCAGGTTATTCTTTCCATTTATTTTTAGATATACTTTACTGATTTCAGAAGGCTCTCCTATTTCTCTGCAGAGATCCTGTGCCTGGGAAATGGGTATGTAGATTTCGTTGCCTTCTGTTACTACAGCGGCTTTACAGGGCATATATGAGGTTTGCGGTTCTCTTGCGGAATTGCCGGATAAAGTGGTAAGATCATCCGCGGCTTTGGAAGTATCCTTCTCTTTTTCATCCAGGGAATAAAAAATATTCAGGTTTTCACCCATCTCTAAAAATTTTTCCTGTTGTTTTTTTGAAATGGCATGATTATTATAGTCTTTCATATCCCGTAGGGAACCATTTCCCAGCAATAACAACGGCATCTTCCCCAGTTCATTCTGAGTTGGATTTTTTCCAAACGCATTCATATCAATTCCTGAAAAAGTCGTTGTTTCCGTATAATCTTCAATTTTGATGACAACCGGGACTTCTATGACTGGCCAGATTTCTTTTATACCTTTTATCTTCTTCGCTTTCTGCAAAAAATCTTCATCATAAGCCAGATCTCCAAGTGGGAGCAGCACAGTAAATTGCCGTTTTTCTTCTTTCATGCCTGCCAGCAGCATTCCTAATAATGTAAGTATCAATGCCAGCAGAAGTATGACAAATAAGGTAAAGCTGTCTATTTTTTTTCTTTTCAATGAGAAGCCGCCTTTCTCACTTCTTCGAGAAGGATATTTTTCTTATGAAGCTTTCTGACCAGAATCAGGATTATGGAAATAAGCAGTACTGCAACAACTGCAGCTATGGAATACCACCAGTTATTGGTTTTCTCCTGGTCATCTTCAACCTTTAAAGACTTTATCTGGGTTTCTTTGATTTCAGAATCAAATTTCATTTCTTCCTCGTATGATTTGCCATCTGCATCCTCATACGTAAGAATTAATTGACCTGCACATTTTCCTGTTTTTCCTTTTACATATATGCGAAGACTTCCCTGGGATAAATCTCCGGCCTCTATGGTCCCTAAGAATGCAGTATCGTTTGAGCTTAATTCATCAGCCTTTAAGCTGACACTTGCATTGTAAATTTTGTCTCTTCCGAGATTCATTGCTTTTACCGGGATCTCTACTGTATCCATAGTGTACAAAACAGATGGAATATCTGAAGCTTCCAGCTTAACACGAACCGGTTGGATGATCTGAAAAGACAGTAATTCTGTACCGGTAGTTGCCGTTGCTTTCGAATCTTCATAATCCAGAGAAAAAGTAATGACAGCCTGGCCAGGATCACAGTTTTCTGTTATAGTAATCATCTGTTCCAAAGTAATTGCTTCACCAGGAGCCAGGACTTGTACATAAAAAGAGTTTTTCTCAAATTCGATTCCTTTGTTCTCTGTAGAAAGGGAAATTTTTAAACCAAATACATTTTGACTGCAGCTTTTATTTCGAAATGTCAGCGACATTTCTGTTGTAGAACCAGCCTCCAATCGTCCACCTGAAAGATTGCTGTCTTCTAATAATACCTGCGGTTTATGTAATATTTTTTCACTTGATGAGTCTGATGTTGAATTACCTCCTCCCCCACCGCCCGAATACCCTCCGTTGTCTATAACCGGATCTGTTATCTGCGGGGCGTCACCGTCTTCCGGATTATCACTGTCTATTACAACATGAAAAGGATTCGATTTAGAACCATCACCAAAGTCATCTCCTGATGTAAAAATATCCGGATCCGGATTTTCTTTATCGGTATCAGCTTTATCAGGAGTCTTTTCATCCTCTGCCGGAGGTTCGGTACTCGTAGAATCATCCTCTTTTTCATCAAGGGTTAACGAGTTGTCATTCTCATAAGATACGGACGGATCTGAGTCCGTAAATCCTTCTTCAGCAGATGTAATCTCCGTGTTTTGAGGCTCTGTGGCAAAAACGGTAGCTGGAAGAAATATTATTGTCGTACACAATACTAATGCCGTTTTTACAAATAAATTTCTCATTATCAGGCAGTCCTTTCTCTTAAGATTCCTCCATCCATTTCATATACGTGGTCACATAAGATTCTGATGTCCTCTTCATTATGGCTTGCCAGCAAAATGGTTTTTCCTGCTGCTTTTAAATCCAGCAGCAGTTCTCTTATTTCTTCCACGCCATGTTTATCCAGTCCATTAAACGGCTCATCCAGGATCAAAAACAGAGGATCTTCCATAATGGCCTGTGCAATACCAAGGCGTTGACGCATTCCAAGGGAATATTTTCCGACTGGTTTCTTCATGTCCGGATCCAATCCTACCCTTTTTAAGACTATGCGGATATCGGCCTTCGAAATCCGGCCATTCATGTCTGCCAGGATCTCCAGATTTTTAAAGCCCGTATATTGTGTAAGAAAACCGGGAGTCTCGATAATAACTCCAAGACTTTCAGGAAAATCCACATCATGGCCTATTTTTTTTCCAAATACAAAAATAGTGCCCGTAGTTACAGGGAGAAACCCACAGATGCATTTCATAAGAACGGTCTTTCCGGAACCGTTATTTCCAACAATCCCATAGACGTTCCCTGTTTTCAAGGAAAGATTTACTTCCTGTAACACGATGTCTTCACCGAAACGTTTGGTCACGTGTTCTATTTTTACGCAGGTGTTCTGCATCATTCCACTTGCTCTTTGCGGATCACAGGCCAGATTAAATGTCCCTTCAGATTTCTTCCAATCTTCCATATAAAACACCTCCCAGAATTCCCAGCATTACTAATAAAAACAACAGTAGAAATAGCCAAAGTCCTATTTTGTCCGGTCCCCAATTTTTATCAGCCAGTATCCATTCTACTGGATAAAACCATATCTGATTTTTAAAATAGCGGTCATGAAGAATAATTCCGAAATAGAAGCTTACAAAAGGGATTCCATATACCATGTAAGCAGAATCCCATAAAATCCCGCAG
The DNA here is from genome assembly GCF_009883055.1 of Blautia sp. BIOML-A1. Classification (GTDB taxonomy): domain Bacteria; phylum Bacillota; class Clostridia; order Lachnospirales; family Lachnospiraceae; genus Blautia_A. The sequence continues at coordinate 105,271 of NZ_WWVR01000003.1, forward strand.
CTTCCACCGAAAGTACTTATGATACTTCCGATAAGTCCTGTCCGGAATGCCTTCATGAGCAAGTCCAGAAGTGCTTCTTTCTGAATAGCACCCTGTATCTCCAGCGGATAGAACACAATAAAATTGATAAAAAGTACCGTTAGTATAGCTAATGTCCAGACCATAAAACCAGACATCATAATAGAAAAGACTTTACCTTCGACATACTGTCTGCGGGTCGTTCTGGGAAGTATCTCCTTTAAAAATCCACTTTTATATTCTTGCAGAATGGAATCACTCCATGGCAATACGGCCGCTACCGGAATGGCAAAAGATACTGCCTGACTTTTTAAGGAACCTTCCAGTATACTGATAAAAGTACCACATGCCAGTGCTTTTTTTAAGCTGGGATAAGTCTGGCCAATGGCGATGGAGATGCAGGCTATCAGCCATGCTGCCAGAAAATTCTTATTAAATAACATACGTTTTGTTTCACCCCACACAGGTATTCCCCCTCCCGATCATGTCTTTTCTCCAAGAAATTCAAAGGTATATTTTTTCATCCGGTTAATTGCAAAAACTGCAAGAAGAACTAAAATACCCAGAAAAAACATGTAGGAATGCGTGATTTTCGGGAGCAATGGGTCATAACCTAAGTTATGTTTTCCGTATACTGCCTGGTTCAGAGGACTGATCCAGCAGATTAATACATTTACCTGATACATTTCGTATTTTTCTTTATGTAAAATTGCAGCCAGTACTTTCGGGTCCAATAAAAAACCAAAAACACTGTAAAGAAGGCCAAAAATCATCCCCTTAGTCTTCCCTTTATAGAGATTTCCTACAAGGATTACAAAGCTTAAGGTCAGCGAATAACAAAACAGAAGGAAGAAAACCTGCAGCATACAGCCATAGGGTGAGATACTTTCCATGACCCTTACTGTAGAAGGGACCTGCAGGTTTTTTCCTAATTCTGAATAACCAAGCATGGCCGCAGTTTCGCTCCACAGGTTACCTGGATAACTCTTTTTCATACACAGCACGGCCGTAAATAACAGCATCAAAACCGTATATAAAACAGTTACAAGAATAACATAAATGAATTGACCTAAAAGCCATTTCCTCTTGGTTGTCCGGGTCAGCTGGTATGGAGTAATAGGTGTCATCTTCGGCAGGTCAGAAAACATAAGAAGCAAGAGCAGCGAACTGGACAGTACTGCTATCCCATCCCCAAATGTCCAGATAAATGGCTCAATGGCCTGTACCGGTGTATCGTAGGTCTCCATTACAACCATGATTCTGCCTGTAAGTAGAAAACTAAGTACAAATTCTAACAGAAATATAAAAATAACTTTGGGATTGCGTAAAAATCCGAAGAAATTGTACCGTACAATTCCAAATACCTGCCTCATGTCAGTAACCCAAATTTCGGTCTATAATACTGCCATCCACAGCATTAATGGTAAGGAAACTTTCATTCGGAGTTTTTATGGTATTTGATTCTGTTTCTCCGTTATATTCACTTTCTGAAGTCATGCTGCCGAAAAAATCCCAGACAGGGATCATAATACCTGTGTGTGCGTCAGTAGACGGCTCATATATTCTGGCATAACCAAGAACGATCCGATCAATATTATAGACCCTGGAATTTTCATATTGCATATTATCAGCGTTTGTTACCACCATCATTTTTTCATAAATTTTCATAACCTCGCTGAACGAAAGAAGATTTAAATTCTCTGTCTTTATTTTACCAATTGTGTAGGGATTTGAATAAGTCATGCTTTCTATGCCATCTTTATCGACATAGAAACAGAGACTTTCATAAGACCATGTTTCCATTGTGCTGTCCATATCTTCCAATGCCCCACCGTCTGCAATTGTCTGAGTTACCGGCACACCATTTATGGTACGTGCATAATCAATTCTATATCCATTTCCAAAATTACCTGAACTATTATCGCCTTCAAAACTTTTGCACACCGCGTAATTCCAGTTAGAAAACTGCAAATCTGTGATGCCCATTTTTTCAACTTTTTCCTTTACAAGTTTTTTTGCTTCATCCAGGGACAGCCCGATAGATTCTTCTGTGGGTTTTTCTTCCTCTTCAGAATATCCGTAATCACACCACATTGCATCCTCCGGTATTTTTTCCCCATCCTTGTTTGCTGCTTTCTTGATCTTGACTAACAAGGTATCGGAGCCATCGAAAGATATTATATAGTAGTATTGTGAATCGTCTGGCATTTGTGCAACACAATTGAAATAATTTCCGGCAACAGGTTTTGCTTCTGTCAGGGTTTTCTTTTCCGGAGCAGTTTCGTATTCCTGTTCCCATGTCTCAATATCTTCATAGATATCATAGACATAATTTCCATCATCGTCTGTTCCATAGTTATACGGATCCAGGTTTCCGTTTGCAACGTCTTCTTTTAGTTCATCCAGAGTTTTTTTAATTTCATCCTTTGTCTTCACATAATAACTATCTATGGTATAAAGTTTTGCCTCTGAGAAGAATGCGTTTGTAATACGGTCGAGAAGCTCCTGGGGAACTTCTGCCGCGGTGACAGAAATAGCAGATATCTTTTCCACTTCCGGAATTTCTACGCTTGCATCTGTATTTACCACGAGCTTGGCACTGTCATCTTCCACATGGCTTTTATAATTTTGAGGAGCATCGATGAGATTCCTGATGGTTGTCTTTGAATCTGAACCGTCATCGTTCTTGCTTTCAGATGCTTCTCCTTTAGAACCGCTAACATCATCCGCTTCCGTATAGGCATCTACAGCCTTGCTCCCCTTCGGCTTTACCAAAGAAGAGTCCGGGGTCTGTGCGCATCCTGTAAACATTCCAATACAAAGCACTATTCCTGCAAATTTTTTTATGTTTTTTCTCATTTCTGGTAATTTCTCCTTTCTAAGGTTGTTATAAGTATATCATCGAGCATTACACCAAATCTTTCGCGATTTGTAACTGATATGTAAACGTTAGTGTGATTACCAGAAAACAGAGACGGTAGTTCCTTTTCCCGGATTGCTTTCAATCTTCAGTTGGAAATCGTGCAGTTCTATAATTTTCTGACATAAAGAAAGACCGAGTCCTACACTTCCTTTTGCCCTGGAACGAGATTTGTCTACCATATAAAATGGTTCCGTCACCATTTCCAGATCCTCTTTCGGTATTCCCTTTCCAAAATCCTGAACCATCAGATGGTCTGGGGTTGCCTCAAGCACAATTTTAGATTCTTTCCTGGAAGCTTTGACTGCATTATCAATTAGATTTGTCACTACACTTATCATTAAGTCCTGATCAAACTTCTTTACCAATTCTTTTGGTTCACAAAATACATCAAGAGAGATGTTTTTTTCTTGAAGCCTGCAATCAATGAGTTCTTTTACTTCTTTCAGGAAGTTATCCACCTGTATTTCAGCTGGATTGAATGAGTCTTCCGAAGCCTCGTAGAGTCCGGTTAATTCCAGCATTTTTATAGAAAGTCTTGAAAGCCTGCGACATTCATTTTCAATATAAATAAGAGCCTTCTCCTGCCTTTCCGGGGTTAGGCGCACAGTAAGCAATGTATCTGCATAGCCTATGATTGCAGTCATTGGGGTCTTCAGCTCATGAGCCAGACTTCCAATAAGCTGTTTTTGTGTCCGGTTTATGTTAGAAAGACTTTCAATTTGTTCCTTTATTTTACCTGTCATAAAATTAAAGGTTGCACCTACCTGCGCAAGTTCTGTATTTCCCTCTGACGGTACTTTAAAATCATAAATACCTTCAGAAACAAGAAGCGTAGCTTCTCTTAGGCTTATAAGCGGCGCTGTGATTTTTCGAAGGCTCAAATAAAGGACAATTCCCATCACCACGATCAAAGATAAAGTAAATCCACCAGTCTGAAAAAACAGCAGATGACTTTTTTCTATTACATCTGTTATATCTTTATAAGTAACAATCTGATATCCCATATTTACATTGCCATAGTAAAATAACAAAAGTGTCCTTCCATTTATCTGACTGATCATAGGGCCATGACCGTCACTGTTGCTGCCATGATCCACCATGTTTGCCTTACTTTTACATAATTCTCTTAACTTTTTTACGTCGAATTCATAAACAGTTCCATTATAGGTCATTTTTCCATCAAGATATAAAACCGCGCTGTCATGAAAAACCTGCCGAAAAGCATAAGTAACTATTTGGGGGCGCATTTCGTTGTCGGCATTCTGTTTCTGATTGTCAGAAAGGCTTGTTTTATTTTCAAACTGTAAGATATTTGTTCTGAATATACTGCTTTCATAACTGTTAATATTCTGTATACTCTGATTTTTCCAACAATAAGTGGTATAGAGAAAAATCCCTGACGATACCACCAAAATGATACATGTAGTCTGAGAAAAGATCTTTATTAAGAGTTTCATAAATCCACCTCAAGTCTGTAACCGATTCTGGGAATTGTTTTAATCTTATCCTGCCAGCCAAGCTTTTTCCTGATACGACCCACATGTGCATCCACAGTTCTTGTTTCTCCGCAGAACTCTTCATTCCACAGTTCCTGCAGAATCTGATTCCTGGTCAGTGCTTTATTCGGGTTTTTGGCGAACACCATGAGGCAGTTATATTCCATTGGCTTTAAATAGATTTCCATACCCATTTTTGTAACAGTACGACTAGCAGTATCAATGATGACATCACCAATTTGAATCTGTTCTTGTACAGTGCCATTACGTTCCAGTACTTTTTCAAGACGGACCATCACTTCCAGCATTTCAAATGGTTTTACAATATAATCTTCCGCACCGTCTTTTAATCCCTTTATCTTGCTCGCGATATCTCCCTTTGCGGTAAGAAATATTACGGGGATTTCATACTGCTTCAGTTTCGGTAACAGGCTATATCCGTCTCTTCCGGGAAGCATGATATCTACAAGTGCACACTGAAACGCATGATCTTGAATAATTGCTTCATATGCCTCATTTCCATCCAGATATCCTACTGTTTCATACCCTGCAATCTCCAAATTCATACATAGCAGGTCATTGATTGACATTTCGTCTTCTATCACAAGAATTCTTGCCTTCATGATTATTACCTCACATGTTTTTATAAATATCTTTTCACAGGTTAATTATACATTAAATTCTATATCGCAGTTGTAACTGATTTGTAACAGCAAAAAAGGAAACCAAAACCATTCTGTGAGAATAGTTTTGGTTTCCATACGTAGCCGGATTCCTTTCATTTACCTTTATCAGATCGTATCATTCAAATCACATCCACTGATGATGCGATTCCATAAGTTCTCCCGCTTGTCCATTCCTTTGGTAAAATAGGGAAGTCTTTCCTCTTCCAGCTCTTCCAGACGAAGCACATTTCCATTCAGATAATTGTCAATCCGGTATCCTGTACTTTTAAGTCTTGTAATTACGCCACCAATTTTTATATCCAGAATCTCATAACCAAATGGCTTTGCATCGTTCATCCAGATTTTTTCTCTTGATGATTTCATATCTGTCAGATTGCAGATGATTCCAGGAATAACATTCTGACTGATATCTTTCAACGCTGCTCTGTCCGATCTGTCATATGCTGATTTTATACACATGCCCAAATCGGCTTTATCAGCTAATACCGCCGCCAGTTTTTCATAAAATGAAAATAAAAGCTGATATTTTCCTGTTTTTTTTGCACATTCCTTCATACATTTCTGTATGTTTTGGTAGTAAGATTTTGTATTGACACCTGATTCTTTCACATGATAATCAAAAATGCCTAACATTGGATCCTGGTATAACAGATATTTTGAAGGATTTTGAGCCTCTTTATTCTGTTTCGTATTTAAGAATAAGGAATCAAAATTGTCAAGTGCCATAAAATCATCAAATTCCCCGCCTGTGCAGTTCCTGAACTCCTGCTTAAGGATTGTTTCGTCATAGTCTCTGTGAAAATCAAGGTGTGCAAAAAGTACAAGTCCCGGAAGCAAAGCATCCACCGGGGTTTCTGCACCATTATCCATCCATGCTGTACAGAGCACCTCTTTTATATTGTATTTTTTACAAGTAAAAAGAGCTGCTTTGGTACACGCATAGGTCTTAGAATAATTGGGGGAAATTCCGTTCCAAATCCAAGATCCTCCTGCAAAAATAACGTTATCCGAAAGCTGCGCATGGATATCCAGCATTTTTTCATAGGTTCTGGTATCATCATGATAATAGTCCCAATATACTAATCCTAGATCTTTTTTCGGTTTTTCCCATTTGGAGCAGTCCGTGTTTTCGGGCAGATCATAGTATCCGCCTGTAGAATTTGCTGTAATGTACATGTCACTCCATATCATAGGCTTTAATTCTAATTTTCTGCAAATATCTACGACCCTGTTACAATGTTCCCTGATTATCAGTGACCCTTTTTTATATCCATTTTCTTTTAGATAATTTCCAAGTCCCAGCATGACAGCCTCATCCATTCCAAGATGTACCCTGTTGGTAGAAAAATTCTCTTTTACTGAGCTGAGCAGCTTTTCAATAAACTGATAAGTTTCCTCTTTTTCAGGCTGGAGAATATCCGCAGAATCACGAATCTTATCCATTCCCGGCCACTTCAGCACATTGTGCAGATGAGCCAGGGTCTGAATACACGGAACAAGCTCTACCCCAAACATGGAAGCGTAAGCATCCAGCTCTTTTATTTCGTCCTTGGTGTATTTTCCGCGATAAGCTCCAAAATAAGGCTGCCCTTCTACTTCATAGGTATCTTCTGTATAAAGCATGAGTACATTCATTCCAAGTTTTGCCAGTGTCTTGATCAGGAATTTCACCTTTTCAACTGTAAATACAGCATTTCTGGAACAATCCAGCATAAGACCGTTTCTTTCAAAACAGACATGCTCTTGATATTGAAATTCATCTTCTTCCATATGATGTATGGCATAATTAAGTGCGCGGTAATAATGAGATATTTCCCGACAGATGATATGAATCTGGTTTTTTCTTTTATTGATCAATATTTCTGGTCTGTCCTGAAATTTAACAAACAATTCTATGTTTTGGTTGAAACCGTCATTTTCAGCCAGCAGTATTTCAGTACCTTTTTTAATAGTATTATATTCTTTCTTATCAGATGAAAAAACAATGTTCATAAGTATTCCTCTTTCTTTAGGAATTCTGCTCTTCTTAACAAATCAATCTTTTTTAGCAAAGCATCCCCTGTCAATGTTCTATTTTATTCGTTTGTAAATAATCGGCTCATCATAACCAAAAGTTCTTTTCCCATTTACTTCCATGGACTCTGATACTTCCAATTGATTTTCAGTGAACTTTTCATGCAGAGAAAATTTCAATACGGGAGAAAACATACTTACACTTCCGCCTTCCCATGTATCACCTGATTTTCTGAAAAATGCAGGAGTAAATTTTGCAGAACACTTTAGCTGATCATAGTCGGCACCTTTGAAGATTTTGTAAGTAAAATTCTTTTTATCATATCCTTCCGGTATCTCATAAGAAATAAGTTTTATTGAATTGTTTTCTTCCATAAAAAGAAACAAATGTGAAGAAGAGCGGGTAGTCCCCTGTACAGAATAATAACTCTCTTCAATCATAAATACGCCTTCGAAACCATTTGGGAGATTTGCGATTTTTGAATTACATATTGTATTGATGTGCTTTGCATATGGATACTGTGGATTTGTCTTACTTATTTTCTCAAATTGATCCTTATTATCAAATTTTCCATTCAACAGCGTAACAAAATTTATCAAATTAGCCATGATCTTATGCCTCCATAATCTTTATCATATAGTTTTCATTCACTATACACCTTTCATATAAAAGAGTCCATGTACAAAATAAGGGAATATATAAACAAAATGCATCAGTTAACAAACATCGGCAGAGGGGCATATCATTGTCCAATTGATATGCCCCCTCTTTGTCTGGATTACTGTTCCATTTTATAAATTTACGCATAATATTTCGTACCACACCCTGTTTCTATGGCTGAAATAAGAACGTTACTGTTAATTGTGTTTGTATCTACTTAAGGCACGAATCAGTTTTTCTGACTCCAGTGGTTTTGTAAGATAATCGTCCATTCCAGACTTCAGTGCTTTAGTCTTATCTTCTGTAAAAGCATTGGCGGTCATAGCTATAATCACAACAGCAGATGCATCACTTCTGTTCATTGTACGTATTTCTCTGGTAGCTTCCAGGCCATCCATAACTGGCATCATAATATCCATCAGAATTACATTGATCTCACCAACACCTGATTTTGCAAATGCTTCAACAGCTTCCTTGCCGTTTGAAGCCTTTATAATTTCTGCTCCTGCATTTGTCAGAAGGAATTCCGCAATTTCCATATTCAATTCATTGTCTTCGGCCAAAAGGATTCTCATACCTTCAATTGATACATCGTCTTCCTGGCTTTCTGCCTGCTTCATATCAGCAGAAATAAGGAATGGGAGCTGTACCATGAATGTGGTTCCTACATTTTTCTCGCTTTCAAATTTAATCGTACCGCCCATTTTCTCTACCAGTTTTTTTGTAATTGGCATACCAAGACCTGTTCCTCCATAAACAGATCTTGCACCGCCTGTTTCCTGAGTAAATGGTTCAAAAATATGGTTCTGAAATTCTTTACTCATTCCAACTCCGGTATCCTTGCAGTGAAACTCAAACAGTATATGTCTGTCATCCACCTGTGTTTCATAATAGCTGAGCAGTATCTCTCCTTTTTCTTTGTTATACTTGACAGCATTACTTATGATATTCATAAGGATTCTTTCTAAACTTTAATCACAGCACTTTTGCATGCTCTGTCAATGTGTTTATTTCCATAAATAAATTTTTCTTTGTACCCATTATATGGTTCCAGTATTGATACGTCAATCCCATTAATGTGCCTTCTCTTCTTCACTCTTTGTGAAAGGAAGAGATTGCTAGCTTTTACCAATCGCTCTTCCACTTCCACATCAAGTCTGCTTTGTTCTGGATTACCGAAATGGTGATCATGCGTCAGGCTGATACTGTTGACAATGAAAAACAGGAGCCAGCTGCATTACAACTTAGCTCCTGTCCTGTACATCTTGAATATAGAATTAGTAAAAACAGATTATCGGGACATCATACTGAATAAGACTATAAAGCTGTCCGGCATTTTCTGGTGGAAGATTGATGCATCCATGAGAACCACCTGTAAGATATCTGTCACCACCAAAGTACGGCTGCCAGTCTGCATCATGAAAGCCAATTCCTCCATTGAATGGCATCCAGTACGTTACCGGCTGTTCATAAGAATAGGTTCCATTTGCTGTCATTTCACCTCGCAGCACGGACGGACTGCTCTTTGAATTCAATGTGAATATTCCAGGGGGTGTTTTTCTATCCGGATCGCTTGGCAGTCCGGATACGATTTCTGATTGGAAAATAATATTTCCATTCTGATAATACCACATATACTGCTCTGTAAGATCTACCTCTATATATGTATTTCCGAGATCATTGATCCCGTGTGCATTTGCCCTCATAGAATATACCGGTTCCCTGGTTGTCTGGGTTCCTGACTGAATTTCCTGCATGAGCTGTGCTACTTCCTTGTCCTGATCAATCTTCCATCCATAGGCTGAGCCATATACATACACTGTCCTTCCGCTTATGGTCTGAAATTGTCTTTCAGTGCCAACTGTATCATGATCTGCTGCAAGCTGTGCCACATAATCCACTACATGCTGCCGGAAGGCTTCATCATTCTGGAGCAGCTGCCCTTTCTCGTCAAACTGCAGCCAGTTTTTGATGGTATTCCCATCGAGTGTTACCGTTTCGTCTCCAAATGTATATGTGATATTTGCTTTTGTCAGGTTCTTATATGTATTTACCATATTCTGAAGTTCTGAACTTTCTTTCGTCACATCTGCTTTCTTATAAGCCTTTGGATCACTTTCCAGATTTACCTCTGCCGCATCGTTATCGATTGCCCTGCATATCATCTGATAAGCTTCTTTGGTATTTAATTCGTTGCCTTCCGTTTCTGGCACAATAGTGAATTCTGAGTTAACAAAACTTACATACGCATTTTCCGGTGCTATCTGATTCTCTTTTTTCGCACAATTTAATGAATTTACCTGTTCTTCCAGTTTCTCCCGGCTGAAAAAAGTCTCTTCTTGAACCATATAGTTTTTTATTTCAAAAAGACTGCCGATCCATTCCCATGATTTCTGAGTTTTCAGCAGCTGGAGAACCACACCGCTGGATACGTATTTATAATCAATGTCTTTTCCTGTAATGGCCTGCGGGTCCTGCATTCTTGCCCTTACCTGAATAGTATAGTTATCCTTTTTCCCAGCAATCTCCTGCTCAACCTCATATGCTGTCTTATTTGAACTGTCAATCCCATTGATGGTCGTCCCATAAAAGAAGTGATATGAGTAATAATAAGATATACCTGCATAAATACAACAGCCTATAACAAAAATCATCAATATAATCAATATTACAATTTTCTTAATTTTATTTTTCTTCTTTTCTGAAAATATAATAGATCTGAATTCCGATTTATCCATCGGCACATAAACAACTGAACCTGGTCTTGCCGATTTTGTGGTTCTCATTGACTGCCCTATCACTTCTTTTTGTCTCATATCCTACTTATCTTTCTTTGAATCACTTAGTTTTTTGCACTGTCTCACTGTCATTATCAAAATGTAATGTCTTATGATATTTCGCATTCTCCTCCAGAAGTTTTTTCCATTTCTGTCCGTCTTCTTTCGTAGGATTATCAAAATTCTGCTGCCCCTTCAGTTCATCCATATACTGGATATAATCCAGGAAATAAATATCTACTGTCGAAATATCCCTGTCCTGAATTGCGAAGTTATTACAGTTTCCAGTAGACTCATTATATGGAAGTGTGTTTCCGTTGGCATCAAGAGCTACCATGAAGCAGTCACTGTTGGATCCTTCCTTATAAAGTTCATTTACCGTCAGTTCATACGGAGAACGAATTACGGATTTGAGTCCGATACCAGCATCGTTTGTATCATTGAGTTCCAATACTTCTGTCCGGGAATCATCTACTGTAACCGGGATATCGAAACTCCAGTCACCTTCATATTTGTAGTAGCCGGCATCCCTTCCATAGTTTTCATCATCCGCTTCTGACCACTCATAGTCTGCTTCCAGCCCTCTTACCTTCGTGATATCCAGATGCAGATTAAAAGTATCCGGAATCTCAATATCTTTAATATATTTCTGATATGCTCCACCACGCTCAGATACTTTATTGATAAACTCTTCCAGCAGTGCATAACCTTCATCCGTCTGATCATCTAAGTCCGCCTGAGTTATTCCCATCTCATCCATTACCTGCTGTGTCATTTCATTGTATTTCTCATTATATTCCGTATAGTCTTTTGCCGCCTGAGCAAGATCATAACGGAAAATGCATGCATAGGTGTTGTCATCCAGAAACTGTCCTTCCACCTGCCCGTCGATCACCGGACTAGCTTCTGAATCAAAGTCCACACCGCCAGTCATATCCAGATCAATGACCGGTGTTCCACTTTCCGCCCTGGTTGACGTTTCTGGAAATGGCTTATCACTCTTAAACTGCATAGTTATATAGACTGCCTGGCTGTTGGCATATACCTCAGAACATGTAATTGTCAGCCCATCTGCTGTTTTAATGTAAGCATTCTCACTAGTGGCATTACCTGTCTTGTCCCCATCTGCTTCACTGCCATCTGCCGTTGTTCCATCAACGGATTCCAAGGTTGTTGCATAATCCGAAAAATCACCAAAGAAACTTACATTATCCTGCAAGATTTCAAAAAGCCCTCCTACAACCGGAATATTCTTTGCCATTACTGGATTGGTTGCACAGAATATAAATCCGACTGCCAGTACCGCTGCCATACCTCCTGCTACCCTGCCTCCAATTTTCATCCAGTGATATGGATCCTTTGGTGCTTTTTTCTGTAACACAGCATTATTTTCAATCAATCGATATGCCTGATTGATACGTTCATGCACGATTGCCGGCATTTCTGTATCCTTTTGAAGTTTTTCCTGGAAGTCTTTCTCATTATTATTTAAAGTCATCATTAAACACGTCCCTCCTTAACCTTATATCCATACATCTCTGCAATCTGTTTTCTACCACGATGAAGACGAGATTTCACAGTGCTTTCCTTCATATCCAGAGCGTCACTGATCTCCCGGACATTAAATCCTTCCATATAGTACAAAAGAACAACCAAACGATATTTGCTATCCAATGTTTCTAATACTTGTGCCCATTCCATCGCCGCATATTCTTCTTCGTGAAAAGGTGTTTCCGGCATCTGATCCGTATAAGTAACCAGCTTTTTCTTCTGTATCATGTCCTTACACTTGTTGATCAAGATTCGAATCATCCAAGTTTTAAAATATCTGTTCTGTTTCAGACTTTTCAGATTTTCATAACAGGAAAGAATCGTATCCTGTATTGCATCCGCAACATCTTCATCATTTTTCAGATATGCTGCCGCAATCTTATACATACTCTGTACATTCTCATCCATAAGTCGGCAGAAAGCATCTTTGTCGCCTTTCTTCGCTTTTCGTATCAAAACCTCATTCATTGTAGTTCCGGCTCTCCTATCTCAGACTAGTCATCCGTAGTATACTATAGAAGCTTCATTTATGTGCTTCTACTTATTAGACGTGCGAATCCCTAAAAAGGTTGCAAATATTTTTAAAAAAATTATCTCAGATAAAAACACCCCCGAAATCGTTCAAATTTTATGATCATCAGGTCCTATTAGGGTATAAAAACAGCCGTACCATGTGCGTTTTACATGATACGGCTGTCAATAATTCTCATACCCTCAGGATAGATTAATTGAATCGCCAACTAAGACTCTCCATTTTTATTTATGTAATAAAGTTTGATCCAGCATGTTTTTAATTTCATCCGGAAGACTGTCTATCATTGCATTTTCATCCAAAAACAGTAAAGTTGTATATTTTTTCGCATCATTCGGTGCTGAGAAAATATGAGTTACTGTATATGCTGTTGTACTTTTAGAAAAACAATCTTCATCTCGCAGTGATTCTACTACAAAGCAATCGCCTTTTTGCTGTCCCTGATCATCATACTCTTTATTTAAGCATAGAGTAAAATTAAGATCTGTTGTGCCAAACTTATAAGTTCTCGTATCTGTAACAATCTCTTCCAACATAAAGCCTTCTGAGCCAGCCAGCATTGCAATCTGTCCGATATGCTTAATTTTACGCTTACACAATGAAAAAGGGTGCTGCGGTGTAAAAAATATCTGCGAAGCCTGAAGCAGTTTTTTTGCTGCATAACTATAAAACTTTTTTGCGGAAAGGTTTGTGGCCACACCTGTTAAGTGCCTGAAATTGGCAGCTTTATAAAGCACCTCAATATATCTGCCTTCAAATACATATAGAAATCTTTTACCTACTAAATGCTTCCTATACAGATCGGCAGCTATTTTAATCTCCTGTACGATTTTCTCTCTATCCTGTTGTTTTCCCATCTATCTTTTCCCAATCATCACTATAATATAAAAACAGCACCGGACAACTTTTTGTTATCCAGTGCCCATAATCTTAAAAAGCGGTTTTATGCTGGCTGTCAGCCGCGACATCCTTCCGAACGTCTAAAATGTCGCCGGTATCATTAAGTCCCCGGCGCGGACTCACCGTATCTCCCTGGTGTGGGCGTAATACCCTTCCGAGTATCAAATAGTCCCAGTAATTACCCTGCCCGGGCACAGTACAGCTTTTACGTGCCGCTACACGAAACCTTTTGGTTTAACTATATTATATGCGATACCCTAAGAAATATCAATAGTTTCTGGCAAAATCGATTGGCTGTATTTTATTGTACCCCATTACTTACCACTGTCTATGATTTCCAGGCCCTCAGGACAGATCAATCAAAAATCATATTCTCTGTCCCATTAGGTTTTAAAAATACTGTTTTCGAAATTCCATTGCATTCCAGCGTTACTTTCTGCTCACGGGAAGAACAGAGGCGAACCCTGTGTATCCTGCCCTCTCTCCATTCAAAATCAACTGTGATGTCACCCTGTGCCTTCATTCCCCGGACTTTTCCGTCTTTCCACTCATCCGGAAGTGCCGGAAGCAACAGGAAATGCCCTTTCCTGCTCTGGATAAGCATCTCTGCAACTGCAGCTGCAAAGCCAAAATTCCCATCGATCTGGAACGGAGGGTGTGCACACAACATGTTGGGATAAATGCCGCCTCCCACACAGGAGATATTTTCCTCCCTGGTATAACGGAGCTGGTTTGATCGAGTAGGAGACGGCTTTTGCCGCCGACCTCTCACACCACCGGACATGCGGTTCCGCATCCGGCGGTTCAGTTAACTTGACATCTCGCTTTACAAAGATATTCCTCGGCTGAGAGTAAACCAAATTTCTTCAAACGTGCATTTGACATCGCATAACAAACAGTTTTTGTACGGCACACTCGGGCATATCCATGAAATTCCGCCGCACACCTTGCATTCTTTTTACTAATACCCAGTTTTACCAAATTTTTATATCTGGTTTTTGGATTTTTCCAGTGTTTCCATATGCACATCCTGAATCTATACCTGATTACTGTATCAAGTTTTCGGCTTACTGTAAGAATTGAGCCAATTTTAAAGTAATTAATCCATCCTCTTACTACCTCTGCTATCTTTTTCGCTTTATATGAATTACTCACGCTCCACTTGCGGCTCGTAAGTTTCCTGACTTTCTTCTTTACTTTATCCAATGACTTTTTCGGAACTTTCATCCTATATTTCTTTTCCTGAAATTGATAATAAAAAGCAAATCCCAGATATTTTGCTTTTGTCGTACTATCATTATACTTTTTTATTATAAAAAAATACATAAACAACATTCGCCAAAACATGCACAAAATGTTATACTTTTACATAATAGCCAACTATTTTTTAACAATATTTTGTAGAATCGTAAAATTGCATAATTCATATTGTTGTATTTTGTGCAATATGACAAGGAAGACATTACTTGTATACATTATCAGCATACTATCACAAATCCAGGGTTGATTTTATGGATAAAAAACATCCCCTGTTTATTGGAAGCTGCGGTACTTATCATCTATACACCGTAGAAAAGCTTCCTACCCACCGCCCGAAAGGCCGGCTTGATTATCAGCTTCTTTACATCGCATCCGGACGGGCACATTTTTATTTTGATGGAAAACCTACTGTTGTAGAAGCCGGCAATATGATACTCTACCGTCCACGTGAGGAACAACGCTATTATTATGGAGCGGATCAGACCGAAGTTTACTGGGTTCACTTTACTGGAAATAATGTAAAGAACTTTCTGAGAAGATATGGGATTGCCGACGATACCCGCATTATTTATACCGGTATCTCCATTGAGTACAAAAATCTATTTATGTCTATGATCGAGGAACTGAATCTGCAGCGAATTGATTACGAGGAGATGCTGATAAATTATTTCACGATTCTCCTGATCAACCTCCATAGAATAGCACTGCAAAAGCCACGTAAAAAGAACCTTCAGAACATGAACGATATGGAACAGGCTGCACAGTACTTTCGGATGCATTATAATAAACCTATAAGTATTGAGGACTATGCTGTTTCCCACAATATGAGTATCAGCTGGTTCATCCAGAACTTCCGTCAGTATGCCAATACTACACCTGCTCAATACGTGCAGTCTCTGAGGCTTACCAATGCAAAAATGCTTCTGGAAACGACCAATTATAATATCACAGAAATAGCCAACCTGGTCGGGTACGAGAATCCATTATATTTCAGCCGCTTTTTCCGAAAACAGTGTGGCATTTCCCCTTCACAGTTCCGCAAACAGCTGGTGCCGAATGCAGAAAGCTGTCCAAAATAAAACCAATCAAAAACGCTGGGAGCAATTCTCAGCGTTTTTGATTGGTTTTATTTAACATAATATTATGATACTTTTTTTACCTTAGAATTAATGGACATAAAGCCTGTTTCAGGATGTCGCGGATAAATATTCTTATACCTGTAAGTACTCAGCACGATCCCCATGAGTCCATAAGAAATTATGATACAGCTTCCTCCGGCTGAAAAAAACGGAAGAAATGTTATTGATTGCGGAAATACGCCAAGATTCTCAAGGACATTTATCAAAAAACTGATGAGAAATACAATTCCGCACCCGCATCCCATCATCATGCCCAGCTGATTTTTCTGTCGTAATGCAGTGTTGAAGACTGCAAAAATCAGAACCGCAAGAACACAGCACAAAAGTATAGCTGCAATTATTCCATATACAGATGACAGATAGGTCAGAATGTAATCCGCATTAAATGCTGGCAGGATTCCCGTTACATCTGATTTGCTTTTCCCGATCAGCTTATTTTGTCTCCAAAGTGAATGCAACATTTTTGTGAGATAGTCTGTTTCGCTGCCGCTGGAAAATATCGCCTGTATGCGCGCAATTTGATATTCCGCCAGCCTGTTTCTCAGGTACATACTCAGAAAAGCTGCTATGGGCGCGGTCAAAAACACAGCCCATATTCCACAGATAGTTCTTTTCTTTCTGACTGTAAACCAGTCCTTTTTGATTGCGATCGTCAACATAGTCAGCATAGTTACCAGCATCACACAAGCTGTCCTGAGTGCCGGCAGGCTGTAAACTAATATTACTGGAGCAATCAGCCATAAGATTGCTCTTATCAGTCCCTTATATCCCCACCCATGATATTTATATAAAATCGCCCCATATATAGGGACATAAAACAGCATCAGTTTTTGTACATCCATGCCTCTTCTGCCTCCCGGCAGTGATATAAAAATCCTCGCTCCGTTTACCTGGCCTCCTTCCAATATAACCAGCAAACAGACGGCCAATAAAACAGCTGCAATTATTTTTGAAAATTTTGCCAGTACGGTATAGTCCAGCAGATACAAAATCATCATGACAGCCAGCCCGATCATAACATGAAACACATATCTGTCAGAACCGGCTACCGCATTCTCACTGGCTTTTCCGGAAATCCCTGCATGTATCAGAACACCTGCAATGCTGATAAATATAATTATTCCCAAAAGTTTCCATGCAGCCTGAGGTCTGTGGATACTGTCAAGGGAGATTCCTGTTTCCACAGGATCCCCCATGTCTCTGACAGCTTCCTTCTCTGCCTGTTCATGATCCATGCCTGCCTTCATGTTTTCCGCAATCTGATCCTCCATATGATCCTGCAGTTCCTGTTTTATGTATGGTCTGGCTTTTGTGCAGCGAATTTGTTCCAGCAATAATTTCAGATATTCGTCCATAACTCACACCTCCAATATAAGCACATTGGTCACTGCTGCAGAATACTCTTTCCATTCCTCTATTTTCTTTTCAAGGAATCCTCTTCCCTGTCTGGTAAGGCTATAATACTTTCTGGTCTTTCCAGCTACATCCTGTTCATATACTGTCAGGAGTCCTTTCTCTTCCAGGCTGTGCAGCAATGGATAAAGAGTTCCTGCCTTCAGCTCAAATACATTCTGAGATTTTTGCCTCAGTGTGTCGATCATCTCATATCCATACATATCCTTTTCAGACAAAAGTTTCATTACAAGCATTGCCATACTTCCTGAAACCAATGCTCTTTCAATAGCCATCTGGTCCACCCCCTTCTTAGAATAAGCTATATATCGACGTTCTATATATCGGTTGTCTATATAATAGATTATTTTACGTTATTTGTCAATATATCAATAAGATTTATCAAAAATTTTATATTTTATATCTAATTTTTGATTATCCGCATAGATACTATACTTTCACGTATTTTGAAGTATAGAAAAACTATAGAAAATCATTCATTATACCACGATTTGCATTGTAGAACAAATGTTTTTTTATTTTGCAATTCATCTCCCACCTGTAGAGGAAGGAGAATTCTTGCTATATATTCTGTTAAATACCTTACGGCTGGACATGCTCTACGGAAAAGGCTTCCTTGCAATCCTCCCAATGCGTATTGTAAAGAACTTGATCATGTGGCCAACTGATTACATATATTTGAAAATATATAATCTTAGTGATATCAAATAAAAAACGCGAATATTCCAGTGCTTAATAAGCCACTGATATTCGCGTTTCTTATTATCCTAACCACTTGAAAGATGGATAGTATCTTACAATAGCTTTCCCCACAAGCTGGTCAAATCGCACGAATTTGTTTTTCCATGAACGTGAATCCTTCGAATCATTCCGGTTGTCACCAAGCATGAAATAACTGTTTTCCGGAACTGTATATGGACCATAACTTCCGATCATTTTCTCCGGAATGAAAGAGTCATCCAATGGAGTGGGTGAACCATCAATGTAAACTTTCCCATCCTTAATTTCCACTACCTCTCCCGGCAGTCCGATCACTCTTTTGATAAAAAGACGGCTTTCATCATCTGGGTATTTGAATATTACAATATCAAATCGCTCCGGGTCCTTGAACTTTTCAAAAATTTCATAACCGAACAGATTAAGATTAATTCCATACGCAAGCCGAAAGCCGAAAAGGCGGTCTTTCACCATAAGTGTTTTTTCCATGGAGGGTGAAGGGATTTTTGCGTTAATCAAAACAACATTATTGATAACCAGAGTAATTGCCACTACTATTACAATCAATTTCACATAGCCTAACAGTTCACGCCAGATTTTCATGCTCTCCACCTCACCGTTCTTCATTATTCATATATCTGAACAATCTTTTGTCATATTTTGCTTCCCGGTACCAGCCAATTCCGATCATGACCACGCCTAATACAATGGTAACCGTTCTGACCATTGTATCAGCTGAAAACAGGCAGGAAATTACAATTCCAGTTCCTGCACCTGTAAAAAAGTCAATAACAGACTTTTCCCGTTTCAATGATCCAAGCACTCTTTCTTTATCCATGGTTTTTACCATTTTGACATCTTCCTTTATTAAGACATCGAGAGAAATATCAAAACGGTTGCTGATGTCTATGAGAATCTGCAGATCCGGATAGCTCTTTTCATTTTCCCAATTAGACACAGTCTGTCTGGTAACATGAAATATTTTTCCAAATTCCTCCTGGGTCAGTCCCTTTTCTTTTCGTATTTTTAGTATCTGCGTTCCAATATTCATATTGCTCTGCTCCTGTTCTTCCAATCGGTTTTGCTTTCTCACTTGGATTATATAAAAATTTCTGCCAAATGAAAAGCAATTTACCTTTTACAGCGAAAAAACAGGTATGCAAAGCTTCTTTGACATGGGATTTTTGAAAACAGATTCACGTTTCTCTACTTAATCTGAATCCTTATTTTATCCCCGACAGGTGTCCAGCCGGATTCTGCAGTGATTTCACCTGTAGCTCCATCATAATATGCGCTTTCTTCGGTTCCGTAATCTTCATCCGTTTTATCTGCTGCGTCGGTATTTTCTTTCTGGTCTGTATCGTCTTGAAGCCTTACTTCTGTGGGAGCATCTGCCCCTCCGATAATTTGAGTTTCAACCTGATCCTCTGCATCTGACGGATTTTCTCCCTCCAAAGTATCCTCTGGAACTTCTTCTACCTCTTCTGTAGTCTCACCAATTTCTACAAAATCGTCATCACCCCAGACAGTGTCTGCAGCAGCCATGTAAGGTTCTCTGGTATAAAGCTGTAATTCCAGATAATCGCTGTCAATATCCGGGAGCAAAAGAACCGGACCGTCAGAATCCAGCTGATACATGCCCCAGAAACTGGTTTTAAAACTCCATTGAGTTTTACCATCTGCTGCCGAATTACTGCGCAGTTCATACTGTACCTGATTTCCTTTACTGTCTGTCCCCATAAGCATCATCTCATTACCATTATACAGCTTTTCCTCAAGTTCTTCCGGAATTTCTGCCTTAATTATACTTTGCAGTTTATTCATGGAAAAGTCTGTTAATTTTACGGTTCCTTCTTCTGTTTTAACAGAAACATCTTCCAGCTTTTTATGAACTGTCTGTTTCATAAGCTCCTCATGGGGAATAGAAAAATCAAACTCAAACTCTGCGAAATAATCTTCGCCAAGATTTTCATTTTGATAGGCACCGAGTACCAAATGTACTTCTGGATTTTCTCCCAAATCACCATCAAGGGAAAACCGGGATTCCAGAACAGCATCATAGACATTTTCATCCAGTCCAGTATTTAGCAAATCTTCGTCCGAATATGGCAGAAGGTGTCCGCTTTCGTATTCTTCAATTTTCTGTCCATTTATTGTAGTTTTCTGATAATCAATGTCAAGCTGTGTATTGGCAAAGGTCCAGTCATCCTGGACATCATCCGTGTCCTTTTGCCCGGAAGATGTTTTTTCTGCATGCACCTTTGTTAACAGAACCCCATTATCCAGAACAACTTCTTTTAATGTTACAGTAATTCCTTTGTCTTCCTTAGAGGTATTCAACACTTCCGTATAAGATTCAATGCCTTTTGGGAAACCAAGGGTTTCTCCTATGGACAATGTAATATTTTTTATTGCAGCCTGGATATGTGGATTAGAAAAGATAACAGAACCCAAGGTGACGATCACACAGGCAGCTGCTGCTTTGCTCCACCCTTTTGGTCTCCGGTTTTCCTTTTTTTCACTCCATTCCCGCTCTGCTTCCTCTATATATTTCGGATCAATATTACCAAATTCTTTTGAAAAATCAAACTTTTTCATATGCGTCCTCCTTCTTTTTCCAACAGTTTCAACAGCTTTTTCCGGTTTCTGTATAAATTCATTTTCACGCTTCCCGCTGACATATGATGCCTTTTGGATATTGCAGAAACAGGATCTAAAAACCAGTATCTTCGTACAAAAATATTTCTGTCCTTTGGAGACATTTCTTCCAAAAAACGATTTATGGTTTCCATCAGTTCTTTTTCCGCCAGCTGTTCTTCCACGGTATAAGTTACATTTAGCTGCTCCATTTCCTCCATAACATCTGCCATATGAACATCCGGGCGCTTGCCTGCAAACTTTTTCCTTAAGCAGTCAATACTAAGATTTCTTGTAATCCGACCACAAAAGTGTGCCAATACAGGAGGATGCGTAGGTGGAATCTGTGACCATACTGAAAACCAGGTATCATTCAGACATTCCTCGGCATCTTCTCTATTCGCCAATAAATTCCAGGCAATCTTGTAGCAATAGGGATGATACTTAGTACTCAATTCTATAATTCCATTCTCATCTCTTTTCAAAAACAGGTTTATAATTTCATCATCATTCATTTACAGGTTGTCCTCCGGGTTTCTTTAAGATAAAAGTCACTGTCCATAATCTGACCAGCAACAGATAAGGCGCCTTTTTGAATAAAAAAATTTCCATTCATATTATATATCGTAAAAAATAGTGGATGGTAACAAAAAAATTTAATTTTTTTCAGTTGAGATCCAAACTACAGTTTTGGTTTTCAGAAGATTACCTTTTAGAGGTAAAAATAATGAAAAGCAGCCGATATTCTCATTTTATAAATCATGAGATACCGGCTGCAACTGCTGTTATAAAATATTTAGTCCAATAAAACTCCCTCTATTTGTATTTTTTAGAAAAGATTTGCACGTCTAACTCATCACTGAAATAACGAGAATGCGACGCACAATTATTCAAGTCGTTGAGTCACTCTTGAAAGTAAAACCGTATTACACTTGTAAAAAAGGTCTGCCGCTTCTGCACTCAGATTTTTTAGCAAGTGTAATATTCTACATATTCCTGAACTCTCCTTATGGAGTAACATATCACTGATATGGACAAACAGATACCTTTCGACGATCAATCAGTCTATTAATTGTTTTTAGTAGCAACATCAAATTGAATCAATTTCTTTATATAACTTTATTAATTGCCTAAGCAAATTTTCATATTCTTTTATTGTCTCATCCGAGTCAGACTCTTTTACTATATCCTTGTCATTTCGTAGATTAGAAATTTCAAATGGGTATTGGTTCAATAATTTGATTGTTTCTTTGCAATTTGGGATTAATTGATTTCTTTTATTATATGGAATCGCATTTATGCGCTCTCTTAAATTATGCCGCAGATTGTATGCAAGCCAGTCTGCCGTATCAAAAAAAGCACGATATTCATGTCCATATGCTTTCTCAAGATTTCCTTTGATATAAGAATAGTAATCGTATCCTTCCGGCACTTTTTTGGTTGTGCTAGCAAAAATCCTTACAATATGATCATATGCATCCCGGTGCTCTTTTAATGGCTGAATCAATGCATCCCCATTTTCTGATATTTCTTCGGCTGTAAGTAGATAAATTTTGGTTTTTTGATGTAATTGATATATCTTTTTCCACAACAGTCCAATCTCATCGTTTTGCATTAGATTAAAAACATTTTGTTCAGCCATTTAAAATACCCCGCTATTGAATTAATGAATTTTTAACTTTGACTCCTTTTCCCTCATTACCAGAAACGATTTTTCATCTAGAATACGGTCACCAAAAATCCGCCAGGATCCACGTCGCTTTATTCGGTACGCTTTAATAGTGGAGATTTGTCCGTTTTCACAGTTTCTTGAAAAATTTTTCCTATATTTAAAAGTTTCTACTATCCCCCATAGAGTTCCTGCAACTATAAAAAAAAGAAGTACTGCTACAGCTTCAATCATAATTATTCTCCTTATCATCCCAGTTGCATGCATCGTCACAATCGGACTGCATCCCAAGGTCTTTTGGTTCAATCACATTTCTTACACTACTACCTGCACTATATTTTTCTCTTCTGTAAATTATGCTAAGATGAACAAATATTTCTCTGTAAAGTAACAAAAGAATAAATCCAACAAATATACAGGATAGTAATATAACTCCTTTCCTAGATGCCACAGATTGCAATTGTGGATTTCCAAGGAAGCAAACTGCTGAAATCAAATCAATCAATGCAAGCCAAAACGTAATTCCCTGCAATAAATTCACTTGAAATACCTGTTTTTTCTTTGCAATCGAACACCCAGCATCATACATATTGTTAATTGCCTGCAATAATATCGTAATATAAAATGGTTTTATATCTGTCATGCTAAACTCTTCCTCCAATAATCCGAAAGTTTCTATACAAACAAATAGAGTTTTATCTATAAAAGCCCCAAATACCATTGTCAACGAATTTTTCGTATATTTATATTTTTACCGTCTCATAACCAACTCTCTCACTTCGAACATGTAGCAAAAAATCTATCATACCAGATAAGGAATGTCAAAACTGTCCAGATTTTACGGCTGTTATCTGCCTTTTTCTCTTTGTGCTCTTTCAGAAGTAAAAGAAGCTTATCTGTATGAAAAAACTCTTCTGCTTCTTTCGAGGTAAATAACTCCTTTACCATCTGATACCAGTCATCCTGCCGCAGCCACACACGGATTGGAATTGGAAAACCAAGTTTCTTACGTTCATCGGTTTCCTGTGGTATGAATTGAGAAACAGCTTTACGGAAAATATATTTGGTTGTACCCGCTGCAATCTTGGCTTCTTTTGGAAGCTTTGCTGCAAAGTCAAAAACTTCTTTATCCAGAAATGGTACTCTGACTTCCAATGAATGTGCCATGCTCATTTTATCTGCTTTCTGCAAAATATCGCCAGGAAGCCAGTAGCTCAGATCTACAGACTGCATTTTTTCCATGTCTTGAAGTGATCCTCTGTTTTCTGACTCAAGTTCTTCAAAAAATGGTCTTAAATATTCCTGTGTGGAAGGTCCTGTTACTTTATTTTTCAAAATCTGCGTTTTCTCTTTTTCACGGTAAATATATGCATTTCCGATGAAACGTTCTTCCACTTTCATTCCTGCACGGATAAGGAAATCCCGTCCCTTCACATCCGGCAGCTTTGCAGCCAGTTTTCCAATTACACGTCTGACACCAAATGGAATCCAGGCAATTTTTTTCAATGATTCCGGTTCTCTGTAAATATTATATCCACCGAAAAGCTCGTCTGCTCCTTCTCCGGAAAGAACAACCTTGACATGACCTGCAGCCTCTTTTGAGAGAAAATAGAGTGCAACGGCGGAAGCATCCCCAAGGGGCTCATCCATATGATACATAACATCTGGAAGGGCATCCCAGAATTCCTGCTTGGATATGATTTTCACATGGTGTTTCAAACCTGCTTTTTCTGCCACTTTGGCAGCTTTGTTTACTTCACTATATCGGTCTCCCTCATCGAATCCCACTGTAAATGCCTGATCTGCGCCAGAGGAAGAAGCCAGATAACCGGAATCCACTCCCCCGGATAAAAACGCGCCGACTTCCACATCACTTAACATATGGTGCTCCACTGAATCCTTTAAATTCTCTGCAAGCTGATTCTGCAGCTGCTCCATATTCGTCTTACGGTCCCATTGGCCTGGTGCAAGCTTTGTTTTGAAATAAGTCTTTATCTCATAGTTTCCGTTTTTATATAAAAGCATATGACCTGGCATAAGCTTATAAATCCCCCTGAAAAAAGTTTCTTCCAGAGGGGAATATTGAAATGACAAATACTGCTCCAGTGCCTTCTGATTTACTTTCCTTTCATAGCCTGGAAATGCAAGGATACTCTTAATTTCAGAAGCAAATACAAAGTGTCCATCTATTTCGGCATAGTACACAGGCTTAATTCCAAAGAAATCCCTTGCAAGCATCAAACTCTGCTCCTGTTCATTCCATACAGCAAACCCAAACATTCCCCTGAGCTTATCCAGTGCCTTCTCCCCATACTGCTGAATAGTATTTATCAGAACCTCCGTGTCAGAATGAGTACAGAAAGAAATGCCGAAAGCCTCAAGTTCTGCCCGCAGTTCCTTATAATCATAGATTTCTCCATTAAAAACAATATGAAGGTTTCCGTCCGCACTTTCCATAGGCTGCTGCCCATCTTCTAAATCAATAATACTAAGTCTTCGAAAGCCCAGCGTGATCTTCTCCCTGCAAAAAGAGCCCTCACTATCCGGGCCCCTATGCTCAATGGCTTTCATCATCCTTTCAATTACTGTCTTCTGATCCTGTCTGTAACCTGTAAATCCACAGATTCCGCACATTTTATCCTCCGTATCTATTTGATGTAGTTTATATGCTGCAACAACTTTTTTACCACAAGTGAATCCCACATGGTCACATCGTAATCATAGTGGTCTGTGAGTCTGCACCTCAGCTTGTGTTTTCCCTTCTTTTTCTACTTTTGTAGAAATCATCTCTAATTCTACATCTGTAGAATTAGAAAGTCAATCTTATTTTCTGCAATTGTAGAATCTATGTCATATATTTGATTACCCGTCATGACATACCCCAATGACTCAGATCTTACAGATTTTCAAACGGTGTGAATGCCTCACTACTGATAAAATGAAAAGCCGGAAAAACGGTCTTTTGTTACAGAGCCATTTTTCCGACTGTATGGTTACCTATATTTAGTCAACTACCCATCACCTAAAGGTAATGGGCTTGGCAGACTTGGCCAAAAAGAACCGATATCAGTCTTGCAAAGACCTTGTATCGGTTCTTTTTGTATTTTCTCATTATCTAATTATGGGAGGATTTTTCTGTATCACCGAAAAAACTTTTATTCCCGCACTTCAAGCCACTGGTCAATGTTCCCAAAATGTACTGCCTGCAGGTTATCTACATCAACCAGTTGCGGGAAGCTGTTTCTGATGATCATGACACCATTTTCCTTATCCTGTTTTTCTCCACCGCCAGCGATGCCTCCCATGGTCCTATCAAGTGTTAAAACCGTTCCATCTTTATAACGCACCTGGTCAATACTAGTTCTGGCATAAAGATCCATGCCATAATCCGTACCTGTGTACTCAAACTTGTTTTTCTCATCTTCATACACCTTCATAGCTTCATCATAATCAAGATATAATGACCATAAAAGGGGCGTTACTTCCATTTTTTTCACTGTGATTTCATAACCTCCAAAATCACATTTCCGGTTCACTTCCAGAGTTGTCGGAGGCTTTACTGCACCCAGGGTCCATTTAAAATCCCATGTTCCATCTGTAATAACAGTCGTATCATAATCTCCTTCCTCCGTAAGATTCTTTAATGTGATTTCTACTGTTTTATTACTCAGATCATAATCACCGTCATAAGATATACAGGCGTTAAAATATTTAAGATGTGCAGAATTTTGATCTGTTTTCAGTAACACATCCTGTCCTACCCCAGTATTGAAACTTCCAAATCTGTTATCGTCCACTGCATATACTTCCTTTCCATCGATCTTAAAATGTGTCATCTCCTCAAAAGAAGTATGATCAGTCATAGAAATACTGTCATCTGTTTTCACTTCAAAAAAAGCATACAGGAATCCCTGATCCTGAATAGAATCTGTCAGGGTAACCGTCACACCATTTTGTGTTACAGACTGGTCTATATTCTGAATATAGGTTGATTCCTGCAGTGTCTTCTGCTGTTCTTCCGATGGCTCCAGTCTTTTCACCAGGTAATTATTCCATTTAAAGAACTCTTTTGCAGCCACAGTAACAGCCATACCAGTACAGATTACTGCTGCTGCAATCAATAATCGGCCACTGATTTTTTTTCTTTTGTATTTTTTATCAGCTGAATCCGCCTGTTCAATCTGTTTTAGTGTATCTTCAAATTTATTATGAAAATCCTGTGGTACTTCCGGTGCGATATTATTCCATTTGTTCTCTAACATGACATTTTCCCCTTTCCTGTTATTCTTTTTAATTGCTTGCTGTTTTTCCCAGTTGCCGGTCTTTTCTCTTCTTCGGATAACTGCTCTTTCAAAAACTCTCTTGCACGTGAAAGTCTGCTTTTGATCGTTCCTTCCGGAATATCCAGAGCCTCACTGATCTCTTTCAATGAAAATCCTTCTAAATAATACAATGTGACCAAAACCCTCAGATCCTCCGGAAGTTCCATAATCGCCATGTACAACTGACTGTATCTGTCCTCCTCAGTCATTTTCATATTGTCCATATATTCTTCATATGGAATAACATTTTTTCTTTTCCGAAGAATCCCTTTGCATTCGTTGATCAATATCCTTGTGATCCATGTTCGGAAATATTTTTCTTTCTTTAAAGTGGAAAGTTTTTCATATGCCTTAAGAATTGTTTCCTGCACAGCATCCCCACAATCAGAGTCATTCTTCAGAATGGACTTTGATATATGATACAGCATGGCTTCTGCATCCCGAACCTCCTTAATAAATACATCTTTTGTCATAACTTTGTCTTCTCCTTTTGTCCAGCCGGATTACTACTCATGTTTACTTTTACACTTATTAGATGCATCGGAAAGGAAATCGGTTCTCATAAAAGTATTTTTTTCCGTTGGCTCTTCTATTGCCAACGAAATATCCGATTTTTTAATCTCTGTTCTGTTTGTGTTTATATTTTTTATGTAATTCCGTAATATATTCCTCAAGCTTCTCTTTGTCTTGCTCTCCACAAGCAACTAAACCAAAATACTGCTTAGATCGATCCTATATGCTTTCGCTGTTTTCTGACCCAGTTTCTCTGTATATGTGCAATAATTCCAGAAACGGTGCTATTTTATCCGGTAGTCTCATTTTTACTCTCTTACGTTTTTTACATTCTCCGTATTATACTACCATTTCACCAGAATATTTTCAGAAATTTTACAAACAAAAAGATGGACATAAGCAAGATCATACATGACAGAAGCACTCCTTGCATTGCCAATCAGATCCGGATTCGGATATTCATCAACGATGGATAGCAGGTTGTGTTTTGTATCCCAGCTGTCACAAGGGATGATGACATGATCTTTGCTGTGAAATTCAGGCATAACCTGCCGGATCATGGAGGCTGCCAGTTCCAGTTTAGACTCTTTTTTCTGCCACATACGATAGCCAAGAGGAACGGAAAGATGAGATACTTTATCCCCATTCTAGACAGGTACGCAGAACATGACTCTCACAAAGCAGTGTCCATTCAGATAGTTGGAACCGTTGTGTGCGGCCCAGTATAGATAATATCAGCAGAAATAAGGTATCTGCTGTCGGAACAGAAAAAGTTTCAAAATAGATCAAAAAATATTGCTGAAGTCTACCTATCAGTGTTTTTTCGCTGTATAATGTTTTTGCCGTACAGGGTCACTTTCCTTTGTAATGTTTTATACCAAATTCATTATGCATCAGGAAATCCTGTACGATATTTTTTTATAAAAAAGTTGTAAAGTGGTGTATCAATATCATAATTTTCTAAAATTGAAACTTTTTGCTCTTTGACAGGATATATAAGAATGTAAAGGTTAAAAGCTTTTAATTTTTGAAAATATTAAAAAGAAAGTAGGATTGATATGACAGATGAAGCAGAACTTTTGCAGCGTCTCAGGAACAGAGAAAAAAATTCCATAGATGAAGCAATCCGAATTTATACGCCGTATTTGAGTACTGTTTTGTATCATATGGCCGGCAATTCACTGCCGAAAGAGGATATTGAAGAAATTGTGGCAGATGTGTTTGTTGTACTTTGGAAGAATACCGGGAGGATAGATTTGCAGAAAGGTACATTACGGTCATATCTTGCTGCTGTTGCCCGGAATTTTGCTCTGAAACGGATAAACAGAAAGATGGATCATACATCTCTTGAAGATATTGAACTGTCAGATGGCAAAAATTTCATGGAAGAGAATTTTCACAATAATTATGTATGGGAAACAGTTATGAGCCTTGGCGAACCTGACAGCGAGATTTTTGTAAGGCGGTATAAATTTGATGAAAAAATCAAGGATATTTCAAAAGCAATGGGACTTAATATTTCTACAGTTAAGACCAGACTTTCAAGAGGAAAAAGAAAACTCAGAAAAATGTTATCGGATGCGGAGGAAAAATTATGAGAAGAAAAAATTTGCTTAAAGAATTGGGAATACAAAAACAGGCAGATACTTCCTGTAATGCTCTTGATATTGATACAGAGAATGTCAGACAGAGAGTTTATGCAAAACTTGACTTCGCAGATACAGAAAGGAAGCAAACGACTATGAGATCAAAAAAGAAAATATTACCTTTGTTGATAGCTGCAACACTTACAATTGGAGTTACTGCTGTGGCAGCAACAGGAGAGATTTCAATGTGGACAGGTTCATCTGCATCACGTGCTGATTATACATCTCTTCCAACGTCAGAACAGATTACAAAGGATGTTGGGTATAGACCGGTATTGATTGATACCTTTGAGAACGGGTACTGCTTCAAAGAGGGCAATATTATAAAAAACAGTTTTAAGGATGGCAATGCAAATGTAATTGAGAATTTTAAATCTGTGTCCTTTGATTATCAGAAGAATGGAGATGTTGTATCGTTTGAACAGCAGAAATTTAACTCAAAACTTACTCCGTCAGGTGATATTATTGCCACTGTAAATGAAACAAATTTGTATTATGTACATTATATAAATAAAGTGGTATCAGATGATTACGAATTGACAGAACAAGATAAAAAAGACCAGTCCAGTGGAAAAGTTGTATTCAGTTATGATGACAGTGCTTCTCAGATTGAAGTCAGTCAAGTTCAAAGCGTTAACTGGAATAAGGATGGCATCCAGTATGATTTGCTGCAAATAGATGGAAAATTATCTGCCGGAGAACTTGCAGATATGGCGAGAGAGGTTATTAATAACAGAAGATAAAGAAAAAAGATGGTGGATTCAGTTCGGTTCACCATCTTTTTGTAACTGTTGTGGAAATACCTGTATCGCAGCTGATGCATAATATGTTATAATTTACAGATAGTGTAGCTGTCCAGAACTTTTATAGTTACGGTAAATGTAAAATATCTGTCAGGAAAAAGTCTATGACTGCAAATATGCTGGAATTTCTAAGCCGCAGCACCTCTTTAATATCGTGTTTGTGACATGCTCCTACCACTTAAATCATAGATTTTGAAGTGGGGGCTTCTTGCTCAATGGCTCTATTGAGCCAAGTATCTACAAGCTATCCTCGCGTACCCCGCGATTTTTATAAGTCCGGCTACGGACTTTTTATTGTGCTATCATGCACATTCTGCAAAGATTTTTTTTCCCTCATTCATGAGGTTCACTGCTGCATTTACATCACGATCCATTCTGTTTCCACATTCACAGTAATAAATTCTTTCAGATAAAGACAATT
>NZ_WWVR01000040.1 GCF_009883055.1 Blautia sp. BIOML-A1
CATTGTTACTGCTCGCCCCAAAGAGCGGTATCGCAAGCACTTTTACTGGCCCGCTATAAAGCGGTACTACTGGAATCTTCTCTTCTCGATTCCTCTGCTTGCTCATTTATATATTTCTGAACTGCTGCATCTGTTATATTGCCGATTGTTTCAACATAATATCCTCTAGCCCAAAAGGCTTTATCCCATTTACTTTGCAGTTCTGGATGTCTGTCGTAAAGCATCAATGTGCTTTTCCCTTTCAGATATCCCATAAAGTCTGATACACTAAATTTCGGTGGAATTGCTACGCTTAAATGCACATGATCGATACATACGGCTCCCGCAATTATTTCTACACTTTTATATTTGCATAGAGTTGATATTATTTCTCTCACATCTTCTCGTACCTTTCCATACAATACTTTCTTCCTATATTTAGGAATGAATACGATATGATACTGGCACTTCCAGCGAGTATGTGATAGACTTTTATTGTCCATTTGGACCGCCTCCTTTGATTTTGAGTTTGGCTTGCGACACCATTCTCATCATATCACAGGAGGCTTTATTTTGTTATCCTCACCGCTTCCGCCTACTCCATTCTCCCCAGCATAGCTGGGGGATTAGGCTTTTCATTTATATTTCTTCCAATAGCATACAGCATGAATTCTTTATATACCTTATCTGCCGAACGGTAATTAAAACGCCGGAAGTTCTCATTTTCCTTTATATCTCCAAAATGTCCTTCTGTCTGAATGGAACGTGTCTGGCGTTTCAGGATCCCGCATTCACTCTGGATATTGGCATGCGATCTTTCTTTCATACGCATAAAAGTCGCTTCCAGATCTGTTTTGGAATAACTGTTTCTGTCTTTTCCCATGATCTCAAAGCATTCTTTATATTCCATCAGTCGTTTTCCGCATTGTTCCAGTTCCTCATGCAGCTGTTGAATTGCAGGTTTTCTTTTTCCTTTTCCGTAAACGAATTCGATTTCCTCGTTGTCTGCGATCATCGTGAGATTGTTCTGGAGTTTCCGTATTTCAAGCGGTGAACAGTTATCGATCTCTATAATACGGTTATTTGAAAGCTTTTTATGTTTTACAAGCTTTCGTTTTCTGTTCTTTTCGATCACTTCCCGGACTTTATCCATCCCTTCGATCACAAACATCTGTGCATTTCCCAGCTCGTACTTTGTTCCATAATCATTCTCCTGCAAAAAAGAATTATATTTTTCAAAAAGCTGGTCGATAGAGTCCAGAAGTCCTGCCAGATGATAATTGATGCTTCCACGCCATACAAAAGTATAACGGTTCGCATTTGCCTCTATCTTTNTACATACGGCTCCCGCAATTATTTCTACACTTTTATATTTGCATAGAGTTGATATTATTTCTCTCACATCTTCTCGTACCTTTCCATACAATACTTTCTTCCTATATTTAGGAATGAATACGATATGATACTGGCATTTCCAGCGAGTATGTGATAGACTTTTATTGTCCATTTGGACCGCCTCCTTTGATTTTGAGTTTGGCTTGCGACACCATTCTCATCATATCACAGGAGGCTTTATTTTGTTATCCTCACCGCTTCCGCCTACTCCATTCTCCCCAGCATAGCTGGGGGATTAGGCTTTTCATTCAGCCAGCTATTTCGGTAAAGTTTTCCGCAGCCAGATGGGATGTACGCCATATGAATTCAAGAACAGGATCGGAGCTGGAAGCAGAAAGGGGATTTCTGAAAAAAATCGTTTTCGGAAGATATTGTAGAACGTAATATGAAATTTGTACCAGTTCTGCTATCAGAAATTACCACATTTATGTAGAGAACTGTACTGTCTGGGGTAACAAAAAAGGGGCTGCCACCCGGAAATATCCAGTGTAACAGCCTCTTTTCTTCGTAGGAATTTATCTGTGTAAAAAAGGGGGAGATTAAGAAGTTTAACATTTGGTGAAGTACATGGAGATACCCTGTCCACCGCCAATGCACATACTGATCATGGCATCCTTCTTGTCTGTTCTCATTAATTCATAGAGAACTTTTACGGTAAGCACACATCCGGTCGCGCCGATTGGATGTCCAATGGAAATACCACCACCATAGATGTTTACCTTGTCTTTGTCAAGACCAAGGTCTCTTCTTACGGCATTAGCCTGACTAGCAAACGCTTCGTTGATTTCAAACATATCAATGTCTTTCAGGTTGATGCCAAGTTTTAATGCCAGCTTTTCACTGGAGAATTTTGGGGAGTATCCCATCAGTTCAGCATCAAAACCTGCTACTGCAAAATCAACAATTTTCAGTTTGGGAGTAACGCCGAGTTCTTTTGCCTTGTCAGCAGACATAATTACAACTGCAGCTGCACCATCGTTAAGACTTGAAGAGTTGCCGGCGGTAACAGTGCCACCTTTTACGAAACAAGGACGGAGTTTTGCCAACTTTTCAAGAGTCTGACCTTCTCTTGGACCTTCATCTGTATCAAAAACAGTCACATTACCTTTTCGGTCTTTTAATTCAACCGGGAGAATTTCATCTTTGAATTTTCCTGCTTTGATAGCTGCCACAGCACGCTGATGACTTTCAAGAGCGAATTCGTCCTGTTCTTCTCTGGTTACATTATATTTTGATGCCACGTTTTCTGCGGTCACACCATTATGATTTCCATCCAATGGCCAGGTCAGGATATCAATGACTCCATCCTCGAATGTTTTGTGTCCCATACGTGCGCCCCAGCGGGCATCTTTTACATAATACGGAAGCTGAGAAATATTCTCTGCACCTCCGGCAACTACAACATCAGCCTGTCCAGTCTGGATTTCCATAACAGCATCTGCAATGGACTGAAGGGAAGAACCGCACTGTCTGTTTACAGAATAAGCAGTTGTTTCTTTTGGCATGCCGGCTTTCAGACTGATCGCTCTTGCTACAAATCCATTTTCTGCAATCTGTCCTACCTGTCCGATGATAACCTCATCAACATCTGACGGCTGGATTCCTGCGCGGTTAACTGCTTCTTTTACAACCATAGCTCCCATGTCAATAGCAGAAATACTTTTCAGGTTACCACCGTAACTTCCTACAGGGAGACGTACACCACTTACAATTACTACATCTTTCATTTTGAGTTCCTCCATATTTTTTATGACATAAATCAGCTGAAATTTTGACTTGCTCAAACGATCATTCCACCACCGACATTGATAACTTCTGAGGTGATATAGGCAGCCTCATCAGATGCAAGAAAGGCAACCATATTTCCTACGTCAGAAGGTTTACCTGCATATCCCATAGGGATTCTCTGCATCATGCTGTCCCATGCGGCTCCATTATTTACTTCTTTCAGTTTAAGAGTCATATCGGTTTCAATGAATCCAGGGCAGATGGCATTGCATGTGATGCCTTTGCGGGCACTTTCTCGTGCGGCGGTTTTAGTGAGACCTACAACGCCTGCTTTGGCAGCGGCGTAATTAGCCTGTCCGATATTTCCAAGCCAGCTTCCGGAAGAAATATTGATAATACGTCCGCTTCCCTGAGCACGCATGTGTTTCAGAGCTTCCTGGGTACCAAAGAATACGCCTGTAAGATCGACATCAATTACCATCTGCCAGTTTTCTACAGGCATTTTGTGAAGCATGCCATCACGGTTGATACCTGCGTTGTTTACCATAATATCCAGCGTTCCATAAGTGTCAATGGCGTATTTTACCAGTGCATGTACTTCTTCCTGTTTGGAAACGTTTACAGCAAAAGCCGAAGCTGTCCCCCCTTTTGCAACGATTTCCGCAACTGTATCATCAGCAGGTGCCATATCAGCGACAACTACTTTTGCACCTTCTTCTGCGAGTTTCATGGCAATTCCTTTTCCCAGACCACGTCCGGAACCTGTTACAATTGCTACTTTGTCTTTTAATCTCATGATATAATCCTCCTAAATGATTTTTTATGTTAAAAATTTTAATGGTTACGAATGATATCTTTCAGTCCGTAGGGTATTGCTTCAGAGAAAATTGCCGGATTCATTTCTTTCAGATTTTCACTGATGATTGGTTTGAACTCCATCAGATCAAGAATCTGGGTCTGAAGGTCAATGCCAGGGGCAATTTCTGTAAGCACAAGTCCTTCTGGTCTGAGTTCAAATACAGCACGTTCTGTGATATAATGCATTTTCTGATGTTTTTCTCTGGCTATTTTTCCATTATAGGAAATCTGTTGTACTTTATTTACAAATTTGATAAGACTGCCTTCTTTATTGATATGAAGATGACCATTCTCAAACGAGCAGTCGAGACCCTTCCCTGTAAAAGAAGAGCAGAAGACAACATGTTTGGCATTGGTTGTTATATCGATAAAACCACCGGCTCCGGTAGGATTTGGACCGAGTCTGGTTGCATTGACATTTCCGTCCGGGTCAATTTCACCGGCACCCATGTAGGTGACATCTACGCCGGCACCATTATAGTAGTCAAACTGGTCATCGTGTCTTAAGAGTGCAAAATTGTTTTTGGCGATACCAAAATCAATACCACCCATAGGAATACCACCGTAAATACCTGATTCTACAGTGACAGTTACATCGTCGCCAACACCTTCTTCGGAGATGATCGGGCCGACAACATCATTGGGAATACCAGTTCCTACATTCAGTACATCGTCAACCTGAAGTTCCATGAGAGCACGTCGTCCAATGACTTTGCGGAGGTTCATAGGAAGTGCATCAGAATCGGAAACAGGAACTTTGATGTCTCCACAGTAGGCAGGATCAAATGCAAAACTGTGTGTCTGACGATGATCCTCTTCTGGATTCGGACACATAACAACTGCGTCAATAAAGATTCCCGGAACAGTAACTCGCTTGCAGTGAAGAGTACCGGATTTTACTTTATATTTTGCCTGGGCGATAACTTTGCCGCCGAATTTCTTGCAGGCCATAACAGCGGAAAATACTTCCAGCTGCATTGCTTCTTCATCTGTGGTGAGGTTTCCCATGTCATCTACATAAGTTCCCCGGATAATACAGTAATCAAGTGGAATTGGCTTATAGCGCATGTATTCTTCACCATCAATTGTGACAACATCTACAATATCGGGTGCGTCTTTTGTAATGGCATTCATTTTTCCACCATCAATACGCGGATCAATAAAAGTTCCAAGACCTACTTTGGTGATTTTTCCAGGTTCACCTCCTGCCATACTGCGGTACAGCTGAGCGAACTGTCCCTGAGGGATACAGTAGGCAAGGATTTTATTTTCTGAGATAAGTTTCATCATACGTGGCTGCAGACCCCAGTGTCCTCCGATGATACGGTACAGCATTTCTTCATGTGAGAAATGCTGTATACCTCTGTCACGGTCGCTCTGTCCACAGGAGTGAACCAGTGTCAGATGGTTGGGACTTCCTGTTTCAAGGAAACGCTTTTCGATAGCTTTCAGAATAGTTTCAGATGCAGAAACCAGGGTCATGCCTATTGTTGCAATGGTACTGTCATCTTTTATCATAGCTGCGGCTTCTTCGCCGGTTACAAATTTTGGCTTTTTCATAATGTCCTCCTGTCATATTGGTGCTTCAGAACATTTTCCGAATAGCACGTTTGTCTATCTTACCGTTAGGAGTAAGGGGAATTTCATCAGTAATGAGAATTCGCTTTGGAATTTTGTATTTTGCAATTTTTTTGTGCAGAAGTGCCTGGATTTTAGGTTCGTCCAGATCACTTCCGGGATCAAGTTTTACAAGAGCCGCTGCGACTTCGCCGTAAACATCGTCCGGAATACCTACAACGGCTGCCTCATTTACTCCTTTTAACTTATAAATTTCATTTTCTACATCAAAGCTGCAGATTTTTTCACCTCCCCGGTTGATCATATCTTTTTTGCGATCCACTACGAACAGATAACCTTTTTCATTAAAATATCCCAGATCTCCGGTTCCAAGCCATCCATCCTTCAGAGAAGGAGTATCTGTTTTATAGTAGGAAGTAAGTACCACATTGCCATGAATCCATATTTCTCCGATTTGACCGTCTTTCAGTGGAGTGCCATTGTCATCGCGTATTTCAAAAACAGTTCCGGGAACCGGAAAACCGGAAGAACCGATATAAGGACTGGTACTCGCATCACCAGGAAAAATAGTAGCTGGAGAGGTTGTTTCTGTCAGTCCATATACTGTATGAAAAACAGAATGAGGAAGCCAGTTGTGTATGGCGGTGAGTTTTTCTTTCGGCATGTTACTGCTTCCGCATGCAAACTGTTTCAGCGTCGGAAGAGATGGAAATAAATCTTTTTCTTCCAGAAGCATGGAAAAGACTGTAGGTGATGCGTGAAGAAAAGTAATATTATGCTCTTTTACACACTGAAGCACCCGCCTGGCATTAAATATTTTGTGTAAATATAAGGTTCCTCCGCAATGTATGAACAGACCGAGTAGTGCAACCATTCCTGTAACGTGATAAATAGGTATGGGAATCACTGAAATATCGTCAGCTGTGATATTTAGGATTTTCTGATAAGTAGCTACTGCATTCATAATATTGTAGTTTTTGATTACAACGCCCTTGCTTTGAGAAGTTGTTCCCGATGTGAACATGATGATTGCGTCATCAAAGGAATCATGGCAGACCGGACTTTCAGTTTCAGGAGAATGATAAGTAGCCAGTCCATAGCCTTTTTCAATATCAGAACAGGCGATGCGTCGAATTCCCTGAGCTTCAAAATCTTCAAACCATTTATAGAAATCCTGATCGCAGATGATACAGCTCACATCAGCTTTTTCTACTAACGAGGATACTTCTTGCTTTTTGTATTTACTTGGGAGTGGAATAGTGACAGCGCCAAGTTTTAACAAAGCAAGAAACGATACACAGAATTCCAGACAGTTATACATCATCAGAGCAACGTGACTATTCCTGTGAATATTCTGCTTTTGGTACAGATAAGAAGCAAAAGCGTCTGTCTTTGCTAGCAGATCTGTATAGGTACAGGAACGGTCATAATTGTCTACAATCGCTGTTTTGTCTGGAAACGACTGCGCTGTCTTACATAAAGCATCATACAGTGTTGTGGAAAGATTGGTATAACATAAAATATCTGAACCAGGATTTAATGGTTCTAATTGGAAATCGATTAACCCTTTCCATTTGTCTGTTCCAGAAAGCATTTAATTAACCTCCTTTTAAGAAAACGGTTTCGTTTATGCGAATATGATAAGATAAAAACAATAGAAAGTCAATATGGAAAAAATACACAAAATAACGAAAAAATATTTGTAAAATAAGATGAACGTGATTAAAAAGTATAAAAACTATTGATTTTTGGAAAATGAAATTGTATACTTTGCTTATCAAAAGCGAGAAACCGTTTTCTAAACAAAATTTTAATTAAACGGGGATTGCAAAAGAAATCGTTATCTTAAATAAAGGAGGTATTAGGATGGTAAAATGGACAGTGCGGGCTATTCAGGTAGGAAGTATAGAACTGGATCGTTCAGCTATGACACACTTTAAAGGGAAAGGCGAACGTATTACAGTTCCAATCTGGTGTGCGGGAGCAACAGATGGAACACATAAGGTAATTGTAGATACGGGAATTCGTGATCTGCAAGAATACAGAAAAGCGGAACCGGGAGTAAGACAGACTCCAGATCAGGTTACAACAACTGCAATTAAGAGAATAATGGGATGGAATTCTGAAGACGTTGATATTGTTATCAACACACATCTTCATTGTGACCATAGTGGCAGTAACGGAGAATTTAAGAATGCCAGGTTTTACGTTCAGAAGAAAGAATGGGAGGCTGCATTTGCTCCTCTTGTACCGGAAGCACCTTTTTACGATAAACTCTGCTATGACAAAAATGCAGTTAATTATTTTCAGTGGAACTTCCTTGAGGGAGATGCGGAAATCTTACCAGGGTTAAGAGTAATTACAACACCAGGACATACAAGAGGACATCAGTCAGTAATGTTTGATACAAAGGATGGGGTTGTATGTGTTTCGGGTGATATCTGTAATGTGGCAGAAAATGTAAATGGTAATCTGGAGCCGAATATCGTGGTAATGGTTCCGGAAACATATGAAAGCTTTGAACGCATCCGACAGTTTGCACATTATATTCTGCCAGGACATGAACCGGCTATTGAGGATGGTTCTGACAAGTTTATAGCTGTTTTATAAGAATATCTATTAGGGGAAAATAACACTATACAAAACTATATAAGGAGAAAACAATATGAAAAAAAGAGCATTGGCAATCGTTATGGCAGGTTTAATGGCAGTATCTATGAGCAGCGTATGTGCATATGCAAAAGACGAAGAAAAAGAAGCGAAAACAGAAGGATTCTACATTGGTCTGTCAAATGGTTACTGGGGAAATACCTGGCGTGCACAGATGGTAGAGGATTTTGAAAACAAGGCAGAAGAATATAAAGAAGAAGGTATTATTTCTGAT
The DNA here is from genome assembly GCF_009883055.1 of Blautia sp. BIOML-A1. Lineage (GTDB taxonomy): Bacteria > Bacillota > Clostridia > Lachnospirales > Lachnospiraceae > Blautia_A. The sequence goes on from NZ_WWVR01000040.1 coordinate 8,423, forward strand.
TATATGATCTCCAACTCAAACAGTGACGCAACAGAGCAGCTAAACCAGATAAATGCAATGATTGATTCAGGAGTTGATGCAATTCTTATTGATGCGGTATCTCCTACAACAATTAAATCCGCAGTTGAGAAAGCAAAAGCAAAAGGAATTCTCGTAGTGATTGCAAATGACCCGGCAGCTTATGAAGATACGATCTGTGTCTGTGGAGATAATTATACATGGCAGAAGATCCAGGCAATATGGCTGATGGAACAGATCGAAGGAAAAGGCGATATCGTAAAGATCACTGGTGTATCTGGTAATGCGGCAGATACTATTCGTGAGCAGGCTAATGATGATGTTCTGGCAGAATATCCAGATGTAAATGTTCTTACTTCCGCACCTGGAAACTGGTCACAGACAGATGCACAGTCCGTTATGACGACATTTTTATCAAGCTACGACAGTATTGATGCGATTCTTGAACAGGACGTAATGGCAGAAGGTGTTATCAAAGCATATGAAAATGCCGGTAAAGATATCCCGGTTATGACAGGAGATTACACAAAATCCTTCTTTGCAAAATGGGCAGAAATGGAAGATCTTAATACAATTGGTGTTCCGTATGCACCAGGTAATGCAACTGTAGCACTTGAGGTAGCTGTGAGATTGCTTCAGGGAAAAGAAATCGATGAGGCTAATTTAGTTGCAAATCCAATGGATGAAAATCTGATTAATACAATCATGGTAGCCCCGCCGTACGTTGTTACCAAGGAAGCACAGCCGGACGCTACGTGGATGGAAGGACTGGAAAATACAGAAGCTATTTCACTGGATGAAGCAATGGAACTGTTAAAAGATTCAGCTGACACGGCTGCATTAGACGGTTATATGTCAGACGAAGCTGTCGACAAATTATTCAAATAAAGAAACCGTATTCAGGGACTGGCGGTAGTTGATGCCTCCGCCAGTCCTGTTTTTAATATAGACAGGATACAGGAGGAGGCAATATGGGGCTTGTTTTTCAAAATATATCAAAAAAATATGGTGCTGTTGTAGCAATAAAACACGCTGAAATGGAAATTGAAAATGGAGAAGTCAGGGCTATTTTAGGTGGAAATGGATCTGGAAAGTCGACATTGGCAAAAGCTCTGGGTGGACTGATAAGTAAAAATTCCGGAGAAATTATTTTTGACGGACAATCGATTGATTTCAAATCACCGAAAGAAGCGAAAAAAAATCATGTAATAATGACAAGCCAGGAACTGAGTCTGTTCGGAAATCTGACAGTAGAAGAAAATATCTGCATATGTGACGTACCTTTAAAAGGCATTTTTACAGATAAAAAAAGAATTAAAGAAAAGTCGCTGGAAATTTTAGAGGTGATGAAATTAGAAAACATTGCGACAAAAAAAGTAGAAGATCTTGCACCAAACCAGCAGTATATGGTAGAACTTGCCAAAGCACTAGTTCAGGAACCAAAACTTCTTATTATTGATGAGATCACGTCAGCTTTATACAGAGAAGATGTAGAAATCGTTGATGATATTATAAAAGATCTGAAGAAAAAGGGATGTATGGTTTTGTTTATTTCGCATCGTATGTCAGAATTATATGCTATGTGTGACAGTGTCACTATTATGAAAAACGGAGAGACACTTGGTACTTATCCGATGCAGGAAAAAACAGAGAGTGAGTTACTTTCTCTGATGGTAGGTTCTAAGGTAGAAACTGGCAGACAACATAAAAACCGGCAGGCAAAGAGTGAAAAAGATATATTGATCAAAGCACCACACATAAAAATTCCTTCATATGGAACAGAAGAAAGTCTGGAGATCAGAAAGGGAGAGATTATAGGTGTTGCAGGACTGCAGGGACATGGACAGACCGATCTTGTCAATTCGCTGTATGGTAACTTGGGAGAAATAAAAATCAACATCAATGGCAAAGAGGTTTCAATCCATAATTCCAGACAGGCGGTTTCAAATGGATTTGCATTTATTTCCGGTGACAGGGAACGGGATGGAACATTCCAAGAGCGTAATCTGGCTGAGAACCTTGCAGCAGTGAAAGAACTGGTTAAACATGAAAAAATCGGTGATTCCAGGTCTGTCCTGGATAGCTTTAATGTTAAATATGATAATCCCGGACAGTTGATTACTGCATTGAGCGGTGGTAACCAGCAGAAAGTTGTTGTAGGACGGTGGTTAAGCACAAAGCCGCGGCTTCTTCTGGCAAATGACCCTACAAAAGGCATTGATGTTAAAGCAAGAACAGATCTTCATAAAGAGTTTGTGAAACTTGCAGAAGAGGGAAATGCGGTAATCATGATTTCCAGTGATGATGATGAGCTGGTAAATGTTACATCTATGGCAGAATGTTCAAGGGTTATTGTTATGTATGAAGGGCATATTTCTGCAATTCTTGAGGGCGATGCTATTACAAGAGAGAACATTTCGGCGGCATCTATGCCGATTGAAGAAAAACAAATGCAGGCATAATTGAAAGGAGGATAAAATCAGATGAACAAAGTAAAGAAACTGATGTCATGGAATGCATTTCCGGCATTATTATTGTTTGTAATATTTCTTGGGATTAATGGAGTAATGACAGGTGGACTGAGTGTATCTTTTTTTCGATCCTTCATTTCCACTAATGCAGGTGCAATTTGTGTGGCAATCGGTGTAACTGCTACGATTCTTGTTGCAGGTACTGATATTTCTCTTGGTTCGATCGTGTCGCTGGTAAATGTGGTTATTGTTACTGCTTTTGAGAAAGGATTTTCTGTACCGCAGGCTGCATTGCTGGGGTTGTTGACTGCAGTTCTGTGTGGAATGTTTAATGGTTTTGTTGTAGGCATCATGAGAGTTAATCCGCTGCTGGCAACATTTGCAACATCAATTGCATTTGCAGGAATTGCATTATGGATTTTGCCATATCCTGGTGGCTATATTGATTTCACTTTTGGTGATTGGTATCTAGGAAATATGTTTGGTATTATTCCGACGCCTGTAGTATTGATAGCCATTCTTGTACTTATATGGATATTTGTAATGAAATTACCTGTGGGATTGCATATTTATGCGTTGGGTAAAGATGTAAAGAAGGCGTATGCATCAGGAATAAATGTTGCTGCGTTAAGATTTTTTGTGCATACATTTGCCGGTCTGGCGGCAGGAGTTGCTGGTATTTGTATAAGTGCCAATATATGTGCCGGAAGTCCGACAGTAGGATCTGCTATGAGTATGAATTCTATCGCAGCGGCAGTTATCGGAGGTGTTTCTCTGAATGGAGGAATCGGAGGAATATGGGGTGGTATTTTTGGCGCATCTTTCCTGAGTATTCTGATTTCTATTGTCGTATCTGCAAATTTAAGTTCTATAGTACAGAGCTTTATACAGGGACTGATCCTGCTGATTGGAGTTACAGTGTCTATTGCAGCATCAGATAAAGAAATCAAAACAAAAATAAAGAGAGCTATAGGAGGAAAGAGATGAAAACACTGAAAAAGCTTAACAATCCATATCTTCCGGCAATTATAGGAACGGTTGCTCTTTTAATTCTTGGACAGTGTCTGAGCAAAGGTTTTCTGTCTATGAATAATATTTCAAGTATTTTGATGACAACGTCAATTCTTACACTTGCGTCAATTGGCCAGGCAGCGGTAATCATATCAGGTGACAGTGGGCTTGACATGTCTGTTGGTGCAATCATGTCTATGACAGCTCTCTTTGGTCCAATGATAAATGTAGGATCTGGCGTAGCCTCATTTATTTTAATGATTCCTGCTGTTATGCTTATGGGAGCTGTTGTCGGTGCAATTAATGGCACCGGAGTTCAAATGTTAAAGGTTGTTCCGCTGGTTATGACGCTGATTATGTCAAATGTTGTAGATGGCTTTTCAATCATGGTTACAAAAGGGCAGCCATCTGTTATGGTAGGAAAGGAATTACAGGGAATCTCAAAAACATTAGTAGGTCCACTGAGAATCTTGCCAACAGTAGTGATCATTATTCTGATTTTACTGGAAATCCTGTTCCTGAGAAGAAGCCGCTATGGAAGAAGTCTGTTTCTGGCAGGTAATAATAGAAATGCGGCAAATCTCTGTGGTATCAACAGTAAAAAGATAATTATCCTGGCGTATGTGTTTGGTGGAGCTATGGCGGGATTTGCAGGGCTTATGCTGGTTGGATATGCAGGAACGGCACAGATGAATATGGCAAGCAGCTATACGATGCTTTCTGTTGCAGCAGTAGTTATTGGTGGAACCAAACTGACAGGTGGAAAAGGTACATTTATTGGAGGTGCTCTTGGTGCTTTGGTGCTGGTACTTATTACAAATATTCTTCAGGCATTAAATATGGCCGCAGGATTAAGATCGCTGATCCAGGGAATTATTCTGATCGTGATTCTGATGATGAACAGCAGAGCACCTAAGCTTCGACAGTAATGATAAATATTATTACCAGAATATCTATTGCGAAAAGAAAGTGCATGATGTAAAATTGAAGAGAAAAGGAGAAAATGCATGAAGAATGGAAAGTATGGCATTTCAGATGTTGCGGAGATGTTAGGCGTTTCAAAATCAACAGTTTCTCGCGTAATCAATGGAAATGAAGGTGTCGGTCCGGAACTTCGTAAAAAAGTGATGGACTTTATCAATGAAATAGGATATCAGCCAAATACGATAGCCCAGAGTTTAAGTAAGGGACGGATGAACATAGTGGCATTGATACTGGGAGATATTCGAAATCCGTTTTATGCAGATTTGACATTTAATATTCAGAGGATTCTTAACGACAATGGTTATATGGTAATGGTTCTGAACAGTGAATATAACATTGATAGAGAACTGGAATTCTTGAAATTAACAGAGCAATTTAATTTTGCAGGTTTGATTTTGATAACGGCACAGGAAAAAGCAATAGAAGAGAGACTGAAAAATATGGAAATGCCAAAGGTGCTTGTTAACCGTATTTTACCATATTACACAGGAGACTCGGTGTTGATTGATAATTTTCAGGCAGGATATCAGGCAACTATGCATCTGATTGAACTGGGACATCGTCACATAGGCTTTGTCAAAGGACCAGGGGTGTCTTCTGCATCCAGTCAGCGTTTTGCGGGTTACCGACAGGTACTTGAAAATTATGGTTTTTCTTTTGATGAGGAATGTGTATTTGAGAGTGATCTGAAATTAGAAACAGGACGGGTACTGGCACAGCGATTTTTAGAAATAAAAGAGCGCCCAAGTGCGATGGTAGTGGTTAATGATATGACTGCAATCGGTTTTATGGATGGCTGTAGGAAGGCGGGGATTCGTATTCCTGAAGATTTGTCGATCATAAGTTTTGATGATATTGCAATGGCGTCAATGTATGGCATCGAACTGACGACAATAAGCCAGCATGTAGATGAAATGGGTGAGAAAGCAGCGCATTTGATGTTGAAACAGTTAAATGACAAAGATGCGAAAACAGAGCGTATTATTATGGAGCCCACTTTGATTATAAGAAAAACGACCTGTGAATGTTCTGAGAACTGAAAGTTTTGCCAGTTGGAGAGACTCGTTGACGGCAGTTTGCGAATTCTATATGGAAAGTGGTGGAAAATAAGTGCATAGAATGAAACGGGTAGAGGATTCCCAAACAGAGAATACATTTTTGGTCATGAATAAACATATCAACTGTTATGGGCGCCTCTTTGGTGGAGTGTTAATGCAGTGGATTGATGAGATGGCGGGGATTGTAGCTCGTCGTCATGCCGGTACGATTGTAACAACAGCCTGTGTAGATAACCTGAATTTTAAAGCAGGTGCTTATCTGGGAGATATAGTTGTGCTGATTGGGAAGCTGACCTATGTGGGCAGGACCTCTATGGAGGTGCGAATTGATACTTATGTAGAGGAGTTGGATGGAACACGCAGGATGATCAACAGAGCTTATGAAGTTATGGTAGCACTGGATGAGAATGACAACAAAGTAGAAGTACCAGGTCTTATTGTAGAGACAGCGTCTGAAAAGGCAGAATGGGAAGGCGGAGAAAAGCGCTATGTGCTGCGGAAGGAAAGACGAAGAGAAGGGTACTGATGTTAATAGAGCCTGAGGCTATCTGGCGTATTATGTCAGGTAGTCTCAGGCTTGTTCTCGCATTTTTACATATTAAAATAGAATATAGCAATTATAAGTAAGTGCCATACAGAGCAGTAGAAAATCGTATGGCACTTTTGTTGTATCTCAAGTAAGCAACGTGATCGTGTTCAATGATTGACAGCAAAAGCAGGGTTTGCTACACTGAAAACATATTGGTAGAATTGTAGAAGTTAGAGGAAAATACCATGAATTATAAAAGTGTAAAAATATCAGAAGATGCGAGAATCTCAAAGCAGTCTGTACTCGTAGGGGATGTGACGATTGGGAGGGACAGCTGTGTGCTTTATTTTACAGTGATCCGTGGAGACGAGGCGCCGGTTGTGATCGGGGAGGAGTCGAATATTCAGGAAAACTGTACCGTCCATGTAAGCCGTAACATGCCGGTCCATATTGGAAACAATGTCACCGTAGGACATAATGCAGTGATCCATGGCTGTACGATCGGAGACAGAAGCCTGATTGGAATGGGAGCAGTGATTCTTGATGGCACCAAGATTGGAAACGACTGCATCATAGGTGCCGGAAGCCTTGTGACGAAGAATACTGTGATCCCAGATTGCTCTCTCGTGATGGGAAGCCCGGCAAAGATCAAACGAAACCTTACCTGGGAAGAAAAATTGAGAAATCTTGAAAATAGCAAAAGATATGTGAATGTTTCCAGGAAGATGAAGGAACAGGGAGTATTATAAGAAATTATTATAATTTACAGAGAGCGAGGGAAAATATGTCCTGTATAATAAGAAAAGCAACAGAACAGGATCTTACGAGAGTGCGGGAGATATATGGAATTGCACGAAATTTCATGAGAGACAATGGTAATCTTACACAGTGGGGCAAAGGAGATGAACCGGAAAATCTGACGGAAGATGATATCCGACAGGGAAATTTATATGCACTGACAGACAATGCCGGGGAGATTCATGCAGTATTTGTATTCATGATAGGAGAAGACCCGACATATCTGAAGATTGAACAAGGAAACTGGATATCAGCTGAGCCATATGGTGTCGTACACAGAGTGGCAAGTGACGGAAGCGTTCATGGTGTTCTGGGACGGATCATGGATTACTGCAAAGGACAGATGCCGCATCTCAGGATAGACACACATGAGGACAATAAAGTAATGCAGCATGTGATTGAAAAATGTGGATTTGTACGATGCGGAATCATTTATGTGTCGGATGGAACACCACGAATTGCATATGAATGCAGATAAGAGGAAAGTGGCTACTGTGAACGGAATGAACAGTAATGAGAAGCAGACATGACCGCTTTGTTTCTGCATAAAAACTTGCATTCTCTTAATAGAAGGAAGATAATGACATAGTCGGCAGGAATGTCGTCTTTTGAAAAATTATCTTGGGAGTTGAGGAAAAAATGGAACAGCAACAGCATATGTTCACGAACCGTATGATCAGGAATCTTCTCATTCCGGTTGTGCTGGAACAGTTGTTGAATTCGATCATGGGAACTGCGGATACCATGATGGTAAGCAATGTCGGTTCGGCGGCAATCTCAGCGGTATCGCTGGTAGACTCGATCAATGTGCTCGTCATTCAGGCATTTTCCGCACTGGCGGCAGGCGGCGCAATCGTCTGTGCACAGTACATAGGACAGAGAAACAAAGAAAAAGCAAACGAATCTGCAAGACAGGTGTTGTTTATCATAACAGCTATTTCGGCAGCAGTAAGTCTGATTTGTCTTGTTTTCCAGAAACCACTTCTTAGGCTGATCTTTGGTTCAGTAGAAGCAGAAGTTATGAGAGCATCGGAAACTTATTTCTTTTACACGGCTCTGTCATTTCCGTTTATTGCAGCTTATGATTCGGCAGCATCTATTTTTCGGGCGCAGGATAATACAAAGGGACCGATGCTTATCTCCATGATCTCAAATGTGATGAACATTGCCGGAAATGCGGTTATGATCTGGGGCTTTCATATGGGAGTGGCGGGAGCGGCACTCTCTACACTGATCTCCCGTGTCTTCTGTGCAGTCGTAGTACTGATCCAGCTCAGAAAAGACCGTCAGGAGATCGTAGTGCGTGATTATATCAGAATCCGTCCGAACTGGTCTATGATAAAACGTATCCTTGGAATAGGAATTCCATCCGGTGTGGAAAACAGTATGTTTCAGCTTGGAAAGCTGGCAATCCAGTCTACAGTTTCTACGCTGGGAACAGCGGCGATCGCAGCACAGGCAATGACAAATATCCTGGAAAATCTAAATGGTATTGCAGCAATCGGAGTCGGAGTTGGTCTGATGACGATTGTCGGACAATGTCTTGGTGCAGGAAGACAGGATGAAGCAGTCTATTACATAAAAAAACTCTGCGTGATCGCAGAAGTTATTATCATCATAAGCTGTCTTGGTGTATTTGCACTGACAAAACCAATCACAATCCTTGGTGGTATGGAAAAAGAAAGTGCAGATATGTGTTTTCATATGATGATGTGGATCACAATTGTAAAGCCGCTTGTATGGATTATGGCATTCATACCCGGATATGGGCTTCGAGCTGCCGGCGATGTAAAATTTTCCATGATTACATCCTGCTGTACGATGTGGGTCTGCAGATTCTGTCTGTGTGTATTTCTTATCAGAAGACTGGGATTTGGACCTATGGGAGTCTGGATCGGTATGTTTGCAGACTGGACAGTGCGAAGTATTATTTTTACATGGAGATTTCACAGTCGCAAATGGTTGCAGCATAAAGTTATCTGAATTCATGTTTAATGCATAATTCTTATAAATATCCATTTTGCTAATGGTGGATTTTGTGGTAGAATAGAGAGAAAATGAATACTTATACATAGAGAGGAGTCATTATTATGGAAAGAGGAACAATTTTTAAGTTTCATAATGATCTTGATACAGATCAGATCATCGCATCCCAGTATCTGCTTCTGCCGAACCTGGATGAGATGAAAGACCATGCATTTGAATCACTGGATCCTGATTTTGCCAAGAAAGTAAAACCAGGAGATTTCGTGGTAGGTGGTGAAAACTTTGGCTGTGGTTCTTCCAGAGAGCAGGCACCGGGAGTTCTCAAAGCTCTTGGCGTTCAGGCAGTTATCGCCAAATCTTTTGCCAGAATTTTCTTTAGAAATGCGATCAATATCGGACTTCCGGCAATTGTCTGTAAAGATCTTCCGGATGATGTCAAGACCGGAGATTCCATGGAACTTCATATGTCCGACGGTACAGCCACTGCAAATGGAAAGACCTATACCTGTACCAAGCTCCCAGAATACATGCAGGGAATTCTGAATCAGGGCGGTCTGATCGCTTCACTGAACAAGGAGGAGAAATAACCATGGGAATGACAATCGCAGAAAAAATCATCGCAGCAGCGGCTGGTGTAGACAGCGTAAAGCCAGGTGATATCCATACCGTACAGCTTGACCGTCTGATGAGCAATGACGGAACCACTCATCTGACTGTAGATATGTACAAAAACAAACTGAACCATCCTCATATTGCAGATACAAAGAAACTCGTTTTTATTGTTGACCATAATGTACCGTCTGACTGCCCGAAGACAGCGGCATCCCAGAAGAAAATGAGAGATTTTGCAAAAGAAAACAACATTGATTTCTGGGAAGGCAAAGGAGTCTGCCACCAGGTTATGATCGAGAATTATGTTCGCCCGGGTGAACTGATCTTTGGTGCGGACAGCCATACCTGTTCTTATGGTGCACTTGGTGCATTTGGTACCGGTGTCGGATGTACAGACTTCCTCTATGGAATGGTGACAGGAACTTCCTGGGTACTGGTTCCTGAATCTGTAAAGTTTAATCTGACAGGAAAGCTTCCGGAAGGTGTTACCGCCCGTGACCTGATCCTTACCATCATTGGTGAAGTAGGTGCAAACGGATGCAACTATCAGGTAATGGAATTCACCGGAGAAGGTGCAAAAACTTTAAGCATCAGTGACCGTATGACTCTCTGCAACATGGCAGTAGAGGCAGGTGCAAAGACCGGTATCTTTGAAGCAGACGAAAAAGCAATGGAATACCTCAAAGAACATGGACGTGAGCCAAAAGCTGTATTCCACAGCGATCCGGATGCAAAATATATAAGAGAATACACCTTTGATCTTTCAAAAGTCCGTCCGGTAGTTGCAAAACCGGATTTTGTAGATAATGTTGTACCGGCAGAGGAAGCATGCGGAATCGAAATCAACGAAGCTTTCCTTGGATCATGCAACAACGGACGTATCGAAGATCTGCGTGTAGGCGCCGAGATCATCAAAGGAAAGAAAGTATCAGACAAGGTACGTTTCCTCGTTGTTCCGGCAAGCCAGACTATCTACCGTCAGGCGTTGAAAGAAGGACTGATCGACATCTTTATGGAAGCAGGCGCTATCGTGATGAATCCGAACTGCAGTGTATGCTGGGGAAGCTGCCAGGGTGTCATTGGAGAAAATGAGGTTCTGATCAGCACAGGAACACGTAATTTCAAAGGACGTGCAGGACATCCGAGCTCAAAGGTATATCTTGGCTCTGCAGCAACTGTTACCGCATCTGCTATTGCAGGAAAAATTGCACTTCCATCAGAAATCTGATCACAGCACAGAATCATTATATGTAATTATTCAGAAGGTAGTATCCCGCGAGGTGTTTTGGCATGTTTTTTGCCAAAATCCCGAGACATACAAGGCAAAATGCCATCACCGAAGGTGATTTGGAATGCATTTTGACTCATAACTGTGAGGGTACTGAACAGTTATCATTATATTTAGTGAGGTATATACGGATTATGGAAAAGTTTACAGGGAGAGTATGGGTGCTTGGTGATGATATTGATACGGATATCATCATTCCGACCGAGTATCTGGCACTCAAAACAATTGATGATATGAAACAGTATGGATTCAGTCCGCTCCGTCCGGAGCTGGCAGGACAGATCCAGAAAGGTGATATTATTGTTGCCGGCAAAAACTTTGGCTGCGGTTCTTCCAGAGAGCAGGCACCTGAGATCATCAAGGCACTAGGAATCCAGTGTGTCATTGCAAAATCATTTGCAAGAATTTTCTTCAGAAATTCAATCAACAATGGACTTCTTTTGATCGAACAGCCGGATCTTCACGATGATATGAAAGAGGGAGATACCGTGACGGTTGTTATGAATGAACATGTGGATTACAATGGAAAACAGTATCCGATCGCTTCTCTGCCGGAAAATCTGATGAGCATCATCCAGGCCGGTGGACTTGTAAAAGCCATGCGTAAACTGAATGGACTGGACTAAGGAGGAAAAGCAGATGGGCGAAACAGTTATCGAAAAGATTATAAGAAACAATGTGGGTCATGCCGTAAAACCAGGCGATATTGTAACTGTCAATGTAGACAGAGTGATGATCCATGATATTTTTATTCCATTTGTTGCAGAGAAATTCGAAGAAATGGGATTTCAGAAGCTCTGGGATCCGGATAAAGTAGTTCTGATCTATGATCATCTTGTTCCGGCGAGTCAGCTTGATGACACCAGACATTTCCATGAGGGAGATGCTTTTGCAGAAAAATATGGAATGAAAAATGTTCACAGAAGTGATGGGATCTGCCATCAGTTAATGACAGAAGCCGGCTATGTAAAACCGGGAAATATTGTATTTGGTACAGACAGCCATACTACCACATACGGATGTGTCGGTGCGTTTTCTTCCGGTATCGGATACACAGAGATGGCAAGTATCCTCGGAACCGGAACCATGTGGATCAAGGTTCCGGAGACCATCAAAGTGGTGATCGACGGGGAACTCCCAAATAATGTTATGTCGAAGGATGTGATTCTTCGGCTGATCGGTGATCTTGGAGCAGACGGAGCTACTTACCGTGCACTGGAGTTTACAGGAAGTGCAGTAAAGAATATGTCAGTGGCGAGTCGTATGACGATTGCAAATATGGCGATTGAAGCTGGGGCAAAATGTGCACTCTTTACTCCGGATGAAAAAACAGCAGAATATTGTGAAATCGAACTGAATGAATTTCAGAAGAGTCTTGTCGGGGACGAGGATGCAAAATATCTCAAAACAGTGACTTATCGTGCAGAAGATCTTGTTCCGGTCATGGCATGCCCGTCTCAGGTAGACAAGATCCGTGATGTCAGTACACTGGAGGGAACTGAGATCGATCAGGTATTTATCGGTTCCTGTACAAATGGCCGTCTGGAAGACCTTGCAGCGGCAGCTGAAGTCCTCAAAGGAAAGAAAGTTGCTGACTATGTAAAACTGATCGTTACACCGGCAAGCCGTAAAATATACAGACAGGCTATTGAACTTGGAATCCTGGATACTCTGGCAGAAGCAGGTGCAATGATCACACATCCGGGATGTGGACTGTGCTGTGGACGAGCAGGAGGTATTCTTACGGACGGAGAGCGTGTTGTGGCAACAAATAACCGTAATTTCCTTGGCCGTATGGGAACTTCCAAGGTGGAAATTTATCTGGCATCACCGAAAACAGCAGCAGCATGTGCAGTAGCCGGAAAGATCGTCAGCCCGAAATAAAAAAATTTTCAAGGGGGAAGAATATTTTTTCCCTCTTGACATCATGGGAATTTAGCACTATAGTATAACGCAGTAACAGCAATAACGAGGTGAAGTTTGCAGGAAAGAGGCTATGGCCCACCGAAGGAGTAAAACTCTCAGGTATCCGTTTTGTCGGACAGAAACTGTAAATGGATCGTATCTCTGGAGACACCTGTTTTGATACAGGGGCCGAAGGTGCAAGCGACGCGCAAGCGTTTTGAATCTCTCAGGCAAAAGGACAGAGGATGCTTTTTATAATTACATCCTGATTTTATTCTTTTATTTATTCTATTTTTATTGTCTGATTATTTTTGATTCTCAGCCGTTCAGTGGAGGACGATTCTTATCTTTATTTTCCCCTTTTTATAATGCTGAAAAATACATATAAAGGAGAACTTTTTGAGATGTGGGAAGCAATCAATAATTTCTTAGTTGCAGTGGATGACAAGGTCTGGGGAGTGCCGCTTATGGTATTGATCATTGCCGGCGGTGTTCTTCTTACATGCAGACTTGGACTGCTCCAGGTGCGTCGTCTTCCACTGGCACTGAAATGGATGTTTAAGAACGAGGAAGAAGGCGACGGTGAGATTTCCAGTTTTGCTGCGTTATGTACAGCACTGAGTGCAACCATCGGTACAGGTAATATCGTTGGTGTTGCAACAGCAGTTTGTGCCGGAGGTCCGGGAGCACTTTTCTGGATGATCGTAGCAGCATTCTTTGGAATGGCAACCAAGTATTCCGAAGGTCTGCTGGCAGTTAAGTACCGTGTGGTCGCAGCAGATGGACACAGTCTCGGAGGACCATTCTACTATATCGAAAAAGGTATGGGAACAAAATGGAGATGGCTCGGTAAGATTTTTGCTTTCTTTGGTGTTTGTGTAGGTCTTTTTGGTATTGGTACATTCAGCCAGGTAAATGGTATCTCAAGTGCAGTACAGAACTTCTTTGATCCAAACAAAACAAACTGCATCAACATCCCGTTTCTGGGTGAATATTCTGTAGCAGTTGTTATTTCTTCTCTGATTCTGGCGTTCTGCGTGGCAGCGATCCTGATCGGAGGACTGAAAAGAATTGCAACAGTAAGTCAGATCATCGTACCGTTTATGGCAGTGATCTATATTGTACTCAGTGTGACACTGATCATCTGTAACATCACAGAAATTCCGGCAGCAGTTGTAACGGTTGTAACAGCAGCATTTAACCCGAAAGCAGTTACAGGTGGTGTGGTTGGTTCCATGATCGTAGCAATGCAGAAAGGTGTTGCACGAGGAATCTTCTCCAACGAAGCAGGTCTTGGTAGTGCACCGATCGCAGCGGCAGCAGCTCAGACAAAGGAGCCGGTACGTCAGGGTCTGGTCAGCATGACAGGTACCTTCATTGATACAATCCTGATCTGTACCATGACAGGTCTTTCCATTGTACTGACAGGTGCATGGCAGGTAGAGGGAATTGAAGGTGTGCAGGTTACTACCTATGCATTCCAGAACGGACTTCCGCTTCCACAGAAACTGACAGCATTTATCCTGATGCTCTGTCTGGTATTCTTTGCATTTACAACAATCCTCGGATGGGATTATTACAGTGAGAGATGTCTGGAATATCTGACCAACGGACATCAGAAGAAGATCATTGTGTATCGCTGGTTATATATTCTTGCAGTATTTATCGGACCATATATGACTGTAAGTGCGGTATGGACCATCGCAGATATCTTCAATGGTCTGATGGCGATTCCGAATATGATCGCACTGTTTGTACTGAGTGGTGTTGTTGTAAAAGAAACAAAAGCATTCTTCAAAGCAGAGAAACATAAAATGTAAATAGAAATTTCGAGAATAAATATATAAGCAGAATCAACTGTTGTATAGAAAAAGCCCATGAACTGTAAAATAACAGTCCGTGGGCTTTGTTTTCTGATATTATTTCATATCTGCCAGGGCTATAAATGGGATCCTGGTATATTCATAGTTATCCATGATGGAATAGGCATCAGATTCTGAGATGGTTACGCCGTTTGCAGAGTCTGCCGTGTTGAAAGACCATGGATTCTGTGGATTTTTCTCTGAATCGTAGACAACAGATTCCTTTAAGTTTAACTGTCCGTTTGTATAAACATAATATTGTCTTACAGAGTTAAACGCACTGCCGGAGCCCTCATTTGCTATTGTGTTGTCTGTACATAAGTAATACCGGTCACGTTCGCCGCTGGTAGTGACAAGGGAAAGTCTTCCGTTAATAAGGGTATACATATCAAAGAACATTTCCTCATAAGTATCACTGCCATCATCCAGTGCACCTATAAAAAGTTCGGCAGTACCATTGTTATCAATATCCTGGAGGAAGTAGCCTAATTTGTTGATGTCTGCATAATATCCTGCCAGATAACAGAGATTCTGCTCCTGAAACTGACCGATATTCCAACCGGCGGCAGCACCGTCATAATATTTCTGAACGATGTCCTTATATTCCGGATAATCAGCAAGTGTTAAGGTATCATCAGCTGCATAAACGGAAGTAAGGATTCCGGATGCAAAAATCATGGATGCGGATAAAATACAGCAGATAAAAGTTTTCTTTTTCATGTTCAACTCTCTCTATTCTTTTTAGTGCATGTTCAACAAAAATCCTTGATTTTACTGACTTTGCTGAACAGTTAATAAGTTACAT
>NZ_WWVR01000041.1 GCF_009883055.1 Blautia sp. BIOML-A1
CCTCCTTTGATTTTGAGTTTGGCTTGCGACACCATTCTCATCATATCACAGGAGGCTTTATTTTGTTATCCTCACCGCTTCCGCCTACTCCATTCTCCCCAGCATAGCTGGGGGATTAGGCTTTTCATTTAGAATCTGAAATCGGTTTCTGTAATTCCTCGGATTTTTCAGGATTGGCTTCCTCTGATGGTTTCTCTTTTGCCTCTGCAAAAACTTCCCGAAACTCATCCCTGACATCTTCAAAGCTCTGCATATCTTCATAGCCTCGTGAGGATTTTTCTTCCTTTGCATAACGCTCTTCCAGCCGACGTCTGTGAATCTTTTCACGCTTCTTGGAAAGAATACGCCTTACAGTCGCAACGATGCTGAATATCACAAAAATCCCTGCTAAAACCGGCACAAAAACGGAAATCTCCGTTCCCGGAATACAGATTCTGTCCGTACACAGAAATTCAATTCCTGCTTTTCCCAACGCGTATCCGGCAAGATATCTCATAAAGATCTCTCCCTGAAATTTCTTCCGTTTCGTATAAATAAGAAGCACACACAGCAGAAAAAAGCACCACAGACTCTCATAAATGAACAGCGGATGCACCTGAACATAGGAAATATCTCCTATCTTCACTATATTTTCCTGCATTTCTGCCGTCAGCCTTGCACCGCTTAAAGTCTCTGCCGGAAGCTGCATAGCCAGAATGCTGTCTGTATATCTTCCTGTATACTCTCTGCTGAAAAAATTCCCCCACACTCCGATCATCTGACTGATGACCACACCAGGGATGATGGTATCTGCCATTCTTCCAAATGACAGCTTCCTGATCTTGCAGAAAACAGCCAAAGCTGCTATACCGCCAAGAAGTGCACCATACATGACCATTCCGCCCGTACGGATATCCCATAATGCCCGCTGAGGTTCTTTAGCAAAAATTTTCCAGTGCAGAGCTATATAACATACTCTGGCACTCACCGCGCCAAACACGACTCCCGGGATCAGTGCCTCCAGATAAAGATTCTGATCCTGGTTCTGTCTCTTTGCCTGCAGGATGATAAAGGAAAGCCCGGCAAGCATTCCGACTGCTATAAAAATCCCATATATGGTAATTTCAAACCCAAAAACCGAAACAGTTTTACCCACATATCCAAGGTTGATACCTAAATGTGGAAAACGAATCGACATATTCATAAAACACCTTCATTATACATTAAATCTGAATAAGATCACATCTCCATCCTGAACAATGTATTCTTTTCCTTCCATGCGGACAAGCCCCTTTTCTCTTGCTCCTGCATAGGAACCACAGTCAAGAAGATCTTTATAATTAACAACTTCTGCCTTGATAAATCCACGCTCAAAATCTGTATGGATCTTTCCGGCTGCCTGAGGAGCTTTTGTGCCAATCTTGATCGTCCATGCACGTGTCTCATCCTCACCTGAAGTCAGGAAGCTCATTAATCCAAGAAGACTGTAGCTTGCTCTTACAAGTTTCTCAAGACCGGATTCCTTAAGTCCCAGATCTTCCAGGAACATTTTTTTCTCATCATCATCCAGTTCGGAAATTTCTTCTTCGATCTCCGCACAGATTACAAATACTTCGCTCTTCTGCTCTGCTGCATATTTACGCACAGCCTGTACATATTCGTTGGACTCTCCGTCATCTGCCAGATCATCCTCGCTTACGTTTGCGGCATAGATCACCGGTTTCCAGGTCAGAAGATTATAGGTTCCCATCCAGCCTTCTTCATCCTCTGATTCCAGTTCCATTGTGATCGCCATCTGTCCGTCCTCGAGATGTGTCTTGACTTTCTGAAGGAAATCAAGTTCTTTGGCAGCTTCTTTGTCCATACGAGCGGTCTTGGTCACTTTTGCAATTCTTCTCTCCAGAATCTCAATATCTGAGAAGATAAGTTCCAGATTGATGGTTTCAATATCTCTGAGCGGATCAATGCTTCCATCCACATGGATGACATTCGGGTCCTCAAAGCAGCGCACTACATGAACGATGGCATCTACTTCACGGATGTTTGCAAGGAACTGGTTTCCAAGTCCCTCTCCTTTGGATGCTCCCTTTACAAGTCCTGCAATGTCAACAAATTCGATCACTGCCGGAGTGACCTTCTTTGAGTGGTAAAAATCTCCCAGAAGTTTCAGTCTTTCATCCGGTACCGTTACAACACCCACGTTCGGATCAATGGTACAGAACGGATAGTTTGCAGATTCTGCCCCTGCTTTTGTCAGGGAGTTAAACAATGTACTTTTACCTACGTTTGGCAGTCCCACGATTCCAAGTTTCATATCTCTATTTCTCCATTTCGTTATTATTGATTATATTTTCTGCTTCATTCTAGCACACACATTATAAAAAGTCTATCTGTAACTACGCTGTCTTTCAGTCTCTGGACATGATCATAAGCAGTGTGCCGGAATCAAATGTAACTTCTGCATTCGCCTCTCTGAATTCATTACTGACAGTCAGACCGCTGTCTTCTGTCCTAAGGCGGTAACCATCCAACGGATATTTGAATCCCTTAAGAGTCAGATTGCAGACCTCTCCTCCTATCGGAAAGAAAGAAATATATTTTCCAAACTGCTCTTCTTTTTTGAGAATCGTTCCATTCTCGATCAGGCACATATAATTATATTTATCTGCCAGAATAATCTGTGCGTTTTTTGATTTTCCCAGCATCAGAAGACCGAAATTTGCCATCAGATGGTCAATCCGGTTTCCGGTTGCGCCCAGGATCATAATCTTTCCGGCACCATGCTCTATCGCATAGTTCACCGCTGACTGCGTATCGGAGTCATCTTTTTCCGGCTTTAATCGGAGGATTTCCGTATTTGTGAGAGTTTCCATATATGCTTCGCCTTCTTTTGAAAGACTGTCAAAATCTCCCACTGCAATGTCCGGTTTCAGGTCTGTCCCCATAAAAAATTCCACACCTCTGTCCGCTGCAATGATACAGGTGTGTTCTGTTCTGTTTTTTTTCAAAAAATCGAGGGCAAAATCTTTTTGGATATTGCCCCCGCTTACGATGATCGTATCTTTCATCTCGTGCCTCAATTCAGTCTTTCGCTGATATTCTCAATTTTTTCCTGTATTCTCTGAACATTTGATGCAAGATCTCCATTAAATACATAGGAACCTGCCACAAGAAGATTTGCTCCAGCATCCATCACTGTCTCCAGAGTAGAATCGTTGATTCCACCATCCACCTGAATGTCTACATCCAGTTCTTCTTTGTCGATGATCTCCTTGAGCTCCTGGATCTTTTCTGTGCATTCCGGAATATATTTCTGTCCGCCAAACCCTGGCTGTACAGTCATGATCAGAACCATATCTATCTCATCCAGCAGATGACTGATGTCATTGACCGGAGTTGCCGGTTTGATGGACACGCCCACTTTGACACCTGCATCACGGATCAGTTCGATCGCACGCTCCAGATCCTCACAGGCCTCTGAATGTACCGTGATAGAATCTGCACCGCAGTCTACAAAATCCTGAATATATCGCTCCGGTGCACTTACCATAAGATGCACATCAAAAAACATTCTGGATTCTTTTCGGATAGAACGGATCACCGGCATTCCGAAAGAAATACTCGGCACAAAATCTCCATCCATAACATCAATATGGAGCCATTTCACTCCCTGTTTCTCCAGTATCTGAATCTGTTCGCCCAGACGGTTAAAATCCGCTGATAAAATAGACGGGCACAACTGATATTCCATTTAATATCTCCTTTTCTCTTTTAATTCTTCATATAAACTAAGATAATCTTCATATCGGATTCTACTGATCTCGCCCTCTTCAAGAGCTTCCTTTACTCTGCATCCTGGCTCATGAATATGCCTGCATCCCTGGAAACGGCACTGTTCATCATACCTTAAGAATTCCGGAAAATAATCCTTAAGCTCCTGCTCTTCCATATCGGTGAGATACAGCGAAGAAAATCCCGGAGTATCCATAAGAAATGTATTCTCCCCCACAGGGATCACCTGTGAATGACGGGTTGTATGTCTGCCTCTTTTAAGTTTCCTGCTGATCTCTCCTGTCTCCATCTGAACACCAGGCTGGAGAAGGTTCGTCAGGGAAGACTTGCCGACACCGGAAGGTCCTGCCACAACCGTAGTTTTTCCTTTAAGTATCTGGTGGATCTCTTCGATTCCTTCTTCCTTTAGTGCACTGGTAAGAAGTACCTGATATCCGCAGTTCTGATATGTCTGATAAAGTTCCTGTGTTTCCTTTTCTGAGGCAAGGTCCTTTTTGTTAAAGCATATGATTGCCGGGATACCTGCCTGCTCCATCATGATAAGGAAACGATCCAGAAGCATAAAATTCGGCTTTGGATCTTCCATCGCAAAAATCACAAATGCCTGATCCACATTGGCAACTGCCGGACGGATCAGGGAATTCTTACGGGGAAGAATCCTGATCAGATTCCCCCTCCGTTCTGCTTCATCCAATATTGTGATTTCTACATTATCACCAACCAGAGGTTTCTGGTTGTCCTTACGGAAAATACCCTTGGCTTTGCATTCATAAAGTGCATCATCTTCTCCGTAAACATAATAGAATCCTGCAATTCCCTTAATGATCTTTCCCTGCATGGATTACTCTGCCTTCTTGAAAGTCAGCGGATAAGATCCCAGCTGCTGGAAGTTTCCATTGATCAGCTCTGATACATATAAGGTTCCTTCACTTACACCCGGAACACCTGTGATATCCAGAGTATATGGGAAAGTAATTGCCTCTCCGTCAACCACTTTCGTTGAAGTAGTCTCACCATTTGCCTCCTGGATCAGTTCCAGACGAATTGCTCCGCCCTGATATCCATTCGGAGTATTCAAAGTCTGTGTACATTTCCATACTTCCCCATTTGCAGCTGCGGTATTCTGCTGAGCCGTATTGTCTGCTGCAGCCGTATCCGTTGTTGTGTCTGCTGCTGTTGTATCTGACGGTGCCTGGTCTCCACAGCTCACTACAATAGCCATTGGTTCATCCGGATCGCCATATGCAGTGTCATCATCCTCTGAAACTGCTGACGGATCCTGAGAAATAACCTGACCAGCCGGTACCTCTGCACTCTGCTGCTCTGTAACCTGGATATCCACCCATTTGCCAAGTGCTGTAAGTGCCTCATTCTTTGTCATTCCTACTACATTCGGAATCTGTGCAGTATCACCATGATCCAGACCACGACTGACAGTCAGTGTAACAGAGTCTCCTGCTGTCATGCTTGTGCCTGTTTCCGGAGATACGCTCATCACATATCCTGGTTCGACAAGCGGCCATCCGCTGTCATCAGCCTCACTATATTCTTTCTGTACAGTTACAGTAAGTCCCATATCCTCGAGAGTCTGCTGTGCATCCACACCTGTCTGACCTGAAAGTTCCGGAATTGTAATTTCCTGCTGTCCCTTGCTGATATGATATTTGATTGTTGTATACTGCTCTACCTTGGTTCCCGCCGGGATATCCTGAGAAGAAATTCTTCCCTTTTCCTGTGTGGAGTTCTCCTCTCCGATCATCTGTTTACCAAGTTTTTCTTCTTCCAGAAGTGCAGCAGCCTCATCCTCTGTCTTACCTACCAGATTCGGAACTGCTACCATTCCATCCTGGTCTGCTGAAGCAGTTTCCTGCTCTGTCTTCTGTGTATTTTCCGTTCCATTACTTCCTATGATACCCGATACCTTACCGATTACAAAAATTGCACCGACTAAAACTGCAGCTCCTGCCAGAAGGGCAACGATCGTAACTGCTGTGTTAGGACCTTTTTTCTTCTTGGCGGATTTTTTGCGTTTTGGAGCTTCCTCGTAATCATCATCGTCCTGGTCATAATCTGTATCATAGATTTCCTCTTCCAGATCATCTACTTCCGGCTTCTGTGAAGAGGTACGTGGAGTACTCTTGATTTCTCCCAGCTCTTCATCTGAAATAACAACTGTCTTAGCCTCATTATCTACTGAGGATAAAGTAACAAAATTACCCTGCGGATCGATCAGGGAATGCTTCAGATCGGCGATCACATCTTCCATTTTTTCGTAACGGCGCCCAACACTCTTCTGTGTACATTTCAGAATGATCTGCTCCAGACTGTATGGGAGATTTTCGGTATATACACTTGGCGGTACCATTTCTTCCTGAAGATGCTTGATTGCAATTGCAACTGTCGTATCTCCGTCAAAAGGAACTCTTCCTGTGACCATCTCATAAAGAGTGATACCAAGAGAATAGATGTCACTCTTCTCATCACTGTATCCGCCCCGGACCTGCTCAGGTGAACTGTAATGTACAGATCCCATCACATTGGAGCTGATCGTATTGGAAGAAGCCGCTCTTGCGATTCCAAAGTCTGTGACCTTTACCTTACCATCTGTAGAAATAATGATATTCTGAGGTTTCACATCACGATGAACAATTCCATGATTATGTGCAGCTTCCAGTCCCATGGACACCTGAATGGCAATACTTGTGGCTTCCTTGATGGAAAGCTTCCCTTTCTTGGCAATATACTCCTTAAGAGTGATTCCCTCGATCAGTTCCATAACGATGTAATAAACACCGCCATCATCTCCTACGTCAAATACATTGACAATATTCGGATGTGTAAGACCTGCTGCTGCCTGTGCTTCGCTGCGGAATTTACGGATAAACGTTGTATCCTCTCTGAATTCCGGCTTTAATACCTTTACCGCAACAAAGCGGTTAAGCTTATGATCTTTTGCTTTATAGACATCCGCCATTCCGCCGGTGCCTATTTTCCCTAAAATTTCATAACGTTCTGCTATGATTGTTCCTGTCTTTAACATTTTTCTACCTCATTCGTGAATGGTTCTACCAGTATCACTGCAATATTATCCTTACCACCATTCTGGTTGGCTTCTCTCAGAAGTCTTTCACCCTTCTGTGGCAGTTCCTCGTTCTGGTTCAGTATAATTTCCTCAATCTTGCTGTCCTCTACCATATTGCTCAGACCGTCGGAACACATAAGGATGGTACTGCCCGGTTCCATCTTAAGGTCAAAAAAGTCAATATCGACAGTTCTCTCCGCACCAAGTGCTCTCGTGATAATGTTTTTATCCGGATGATTTCTTGCCTCTTCCCGCTTGATCTCTCCGATTCTGATCATCTCTTCTACCAGTGAATGGTCTTTTGTAACCTGGCGAATCTTTCCCTGGATGATATACAGGCGGCTGTCACCAACATTTGCAACATACAGATAATGCCCTACAATCGTGGCCACTACCATAGTTGTTCCCATTCCGCGCAGTGCTTCATCTCTCCTGGCGGACTCAAGGATCTCTGTATTGGCGGTCTCAATGGCATGACGAATTACCTTGATAGGATTGAAATCTGCGTCTTTTTGAATCTCATCCACCAATGTCTGAACAGCATGAGAGGACGCGTAATCTCCTGCATTATGACCGCCCATGCCATCGGCAACAACGAACAGATTCTGGAGATTTCCTACCGGGGTCTCGGAAACAAACACATAATCCTGGTTCATTTTCCGCTTCTGTCCTACATCCGTAGCTGAATATACCCTCATGTCACTTCTCACTTTCTGTTTTTTCCATGTAACGTTTTCTTAACTGGCCACAGGCACCGTCAATATCGCTGCCCATTTCCCTTCTAATAGTACCATTTATTCCGTATTTTTCAAGATTTATTTTGAAATTCTCCACCGCCTGCCTGGTTGAACGCACGAAAGAACGCTCTCTTACAGGGTTTACCGGAATCAGGTTTACATGGCAGTTCAGTCCCTTAAGACGGTCTGCAAGCTCTTTTGCATCTTCTCTGCTGTCGTTTACACCTGCGACCAGACTGTACTCAAAAGTGATTCTTCTGCCGGTTTTGTTGAAATAGTTCCGGCAGGACTCCAGGAGTTCATCGATTGTATATTTGTTTGCGATCGGCATAAGTTCCCGCCGTTTTTCATCGTTTGGTGCATGAAGAGATACTGCCAGCGTCATCTGCAGTTTTTCTTCTGCAAGTTTATAGATCTGCGGCACCAGTCCACAGGTCGATACCGTGAGATTCCTCTGACTGATATGAATGCCTCCTTCTTCCGTGAGAATATGTATAAAGCGAAGGAGATTGTCATAATTATCCATCGGTTCGCCCGTTCCCATCACTACCACATTGGAAACTCTCTCACCAAGAGAATCCTGTATCCTGTATATCTGATCCAGCATTTCTGACGGAAGCAGGTTTCTTGTCAGACCTCCAATCGTGGAGGCACAGAACCTGCAGCCCATACGGCAGCCTGCCTGTGAAGAAATACAGACGGAATTGCCGTGTTTGTACTTCATAAGAACACTTTCAATCATATTTCCGTCGGACAGACGGAACAGATACTTTCTGGTACCGTCTATCTTTGATATCTGAACGTCCAGCGTCTCCAGTACTGTGATCGGATACTGCTCTAGCTTCTGTCGGAGACTTTTGGGAATATTTTCCATTTGATCATAAGAAGTAACCAGGTGCTCATGCAGCCAGCTGTATATCTGCTTTGCACGAAACGGCTTTTCGCCCAGCTCTGTCATAAGCCCTTTCAGTTCTTCAATCGTCATTGATTTTATATCTGTCATGTTTATTTCCTTCTGAATTTCGCCATAAAGAATCCATCCGTTCCATGAACACCCGGCAGCAGCTGCAGATATCCAAGGCTGGTCGTTTCGGATTTAAGCTCATCCGGAACAAACTCATCAATACTTTCAAGTTTAAATGGATGGTTATTCATAAACCACATCATATTTTCTTCGTTTTCTTCTTTGGCAACCGTACAGGTACTGAAGATCAGTACTCCTCTTGGTTTTACATATTCTGCAGCTTTATCCAGAATATTCCTCTGAAGAATCACCAGTTCTTCTTCCTTCTGTACAGTAGAGCGATACTTGATCTCCGGTTTCTTTCCGATCACTCCATATCCGGAGCATGGTACATCTGCAAGAACAATATCCGCCTTACATTCAGATTCCACATCGAATACCGTCGCATCCTGCACATGAGCCTGAACATTGATAGCTCCTGTACGGTGAATGTTTTCGTTGATAAGCTCCACCTTATACTGGCTGACATCACGTGCATCCACAGTACCAAAGCCTTCCATCTTATCTCCAAGATGAATGCTTTTGCCGCCCGGAGCCGCACACATATCGATGATGTAATCGCCCTTCTGCGGGTTTGCAATCTCTGAAACCAGCATGGAACTGACATCCTGTGCCACGATCTTTCCCTGAATAAACGCATCCAGTGCCAGAATATGATTGTATTCTGAGATTTTGAATGCATAAGGAAGATACGGTGCCGGCTCTACCTTAACCCCTTGATTTCTCAGACTTTCACAGGTCTCTTCCACCGAGTTGAGATATGTACGGCAGCGTACTGTCACCGGTTTTTCTTTCAGAAAATCTGCAAGCATCTTCTCCGTGATCTCCTCGCCGTAATCATTCAGCCAACGGAGAACCAACGGCTCCGGCATGGAATACCGGACTGAAAGATGTCGTACCAGATTTACCTTTCTTGACGGATACTCAAGCTCATCCTGCTGTCTCGCGATGGTTCGAAGCACCCCATTCACAAAAGGCTTCAGATTGTAAAAGCCTTTTTTCTGTGCGAGTTTCACTGCCTCATTGCATACGGCACTGTCCGGTACCCTGTCCATAAATCTCAGCTGATATACTGCACTTCTCAGGATTTCTCTGATCGGCGGTTTCATTTTGTCTACTGTGATCTTTGAAAAAGAATCTATAATATAGTCGATCAGGATCCTGTATTCCAGAGTCCCCTCACAGACTCTTGTAATAAAGGCACGTTCCTGCTTTGGAAGGAACTGATATTTGGAAAGTGCGTTTCGGATTGCAATATGACTGTGTTCTCCTTCTTCATTGATCTGAAGAAGAATCTCCAGTATCATTTCTCTTGTATTAATGCCGCTAGTCATCACGTCTTCCTCCTGCCAGTATGATAAGTCTCAGAAGCTGCAGGATTGATCCGGCTAAAGCTGCAACATATGTCATTGCAGCTGCTGTCAGCACGCTGCGGGCTCCCTTTGCCTCGTCTGATCCGAGAATTCCCGTACTCTGAAGCATTTTCAGAGCTCTTGAAGATGCATTGACCTCAACAGGAAGTGTTACAAGCTGAAACAAGACTGCCAGTGAAAACAATACGATTCCTGCCGTCACCAGCGGCTGGATCCCTGCAAAAAGTCCGATCAGAAATAATGGCCACGACAGGCTGCTTCCCAGATTCGCTGCCGGAACGATCGCACTTCGCATTTCAAGTGGGGCATAGTTGGTCGCATGCTGGATTGCATGTCCGCACTCATGTGCAGCAACTCCAACTGCTGCCAGCGAAGTCTGCCCGTAAATATCCTGTGAAAGATTCACTGTCTTCGTCCGGGGATCGTAATGGTCCGTCAGACTGCCCGCTATCGGCCTTACCTGTACATCTGTAATTCCGGCACTGTACAGAATCCTTCGGGCAGCTTCTTCACCAGTAAGTCCTGATGCACTTCTCACTCTTTTGTAACGTGCAAAGGTACTTTTTAGTTTTGCAGATGCCAGAAGCGACAAAAGCATACCAATTACAAGAAGAAGGTACGTCCAGTCAAATCCATAATATCCATAACCATATGTGTACATCTTATCACTCCTTATGATCTGTCAGTACTGTTCCGACCTCAACCTGATATCCTCGAAGGAACGCATCTGTTTCCATTCTCTTCTTTCCTTCAAGCTGTACTTCACAAAGAACCAGTACATCTTCGCCACAGGCTACATAAATTCCGGTTTTATCCACTGCAATGATTGTTCCCGGAACAGTTTTTCCACCATTTACTGTTTTTTCTACTGTGGATTTCCATACTTTAAGTGTCTTGCCATTGAGAAAAGTATATGCACTCGGCCACGGATTCAGTCCTCGTACCAGTCTTTCAAGTTCTGCTGCACTTTTTGAGAAATCCATAAGTCCCATTTTCTTATTGATCATCGCCGCATACGGTGTCGGACTCTCTTCCGGCTGTACCTCGTAGGAAGCTGTTCCATCTTCTATGGAAGGAAGTGTTTCAGTCAGAAGAGAAGCCCCTGCCTGTGCAAGCTTATCAAAAAGACTTCCACCTGTCTCCTCTTTATCAAGCGGAACAACCACTTTGGAAATCATATCACCGGTATCCAGGCCGGTTCCCATTCTCATGATCGTCACACCGGATTCCTTCTCACCATCGATCACCGCCTGCTGGATCGGAGCGGCTCCACGGTATTTTGGAAGCAGGGATGCATGGATATTGATACATCCGTATTTCGGCATATCCAGGATCTTCTTTGGAATGATCTGTCCAAATGCTGCCACAACAATGATGTCCGGAGCAATGTTTTCCAGAATCTCCACGAATTCCGGATCCCGGACCTTAAGCGGCTGATACACCGGTATATCATACTTCATTGCTTCTTCTTTCACCGGAGTCGGCATAAGTGTCTTGCCTCTTCCCTTCGGTTTGTCCGGCTGCGTTACAACTGCTGCAACCTCATATCCTGATCTTACAAGAGCCTCTAGTGGCGGCACGGCAAAATCAGGAGTTCCCATATAAACTATTTTCATAATATGCTCCTTTTTTCATCTGTCATTATTCGAAATCTTCATCCTCATCATAGCTGGTTCTGTGCAGATCTCCCTCTACAAGATCTGTATACATCTTTCCATCCAGATGGTCTATCTCATGGCAGAATGCTCTTGCAAGAAGTTCTGTTCCTTCATAGATTACTTCTTCCATATCCTCATTCATGGCTTTTACTTTGACATAATTCGGACGGGTCACCTGTCCTGCCATACCCGGAACGCTTAAGCATCCTTCATCTCCCGTCTGTTCTCCGGATGTTTCCAGAATTTCCGGATTGATCAGGACGATCGGGCCGTCTCCGATGTCAATAACTACAATCCTCTTGAGGATTCCGACCTGCGGTGCTGCAAGCCCTACTCCCATCGCTTCATACATGGTATCCAGCATATCGTCTACCAGTGTTACGATCTTTGGTGTAATTTCCTTTACCGGTTTGCTGATCTTTCTCAGCACCGGATCTCCATCTGTTCTGATTGTTCTGATTGCCATTTCTTTCTTCCTTTCTTTTATCCTGCGTAATCAAACTGTATATATAATTTCCGGAAGCCGGAATTTATTTCAATATATTTTTCTGCTTTGTCCTTAATATCCATGAGCACCTTCTCATCCTGATGCTTCAGATAAATAACCTTGTGATAAATATCATTAATCTTTCCAACAGAAGCACTGGCAGGACCGATCACATGGACTTTGTATTTTTCGCCGACCGTTCCGACAAATTTACCAAGATACTCCATCCCCTGGCTCAGAAGTTTCTCATCTTCTCCTGCTGCAAGGATCGACAGCATATGTGCTGCAGGCGGATAATCCATCAGAATCCGATAACTCATCTCCGCCTGATAAAAAGCCTCATAATCCTGTGTTGCTGCAGCCTGAATGCTGTAATGCTCCGGATGATAGGTCTGAATGACCGCCTCACCCGGCTTTCTTCCTCTTCCAGATCTTCCGACTGCCTGTGTCAGAAGCTGGAAAGTTCTCTCTGCACAGCGGTAATCTGACGCGTACAAGGAAAGATCTGCTGCCACTGCACCAACCAGTGTCACATCCGGAAAATCATGTCCTTTAACGATCATCTGGGTTCCCACCAGAATATCCGCCTCATGTGCGGCAAAAGAGGACAGTATCTTCTCATAGCTTCCTTTATTTCTCGTGGTATCATAGTCCATTCGAAGTACCTGTGCCTTCGGAAAAGTCTTATGAAGAACCTGTTCGATCTGCTGTGTTCCGGCCTTAAATCCACCAATGTAAGGCGAACCACAGGACGGACATTTCGCCACTGCCGGTCTCTCATAACCACAGTAATGACAGATCAGCTTCCCGTTATTGTGTTCTGTAAGTGACACATCACAATGCGGACATTTAAGGACTTCTCCACAGGAACGGCACGATACAAATCCCGCAAATCCTCTTCTGTTCAGAAATAATATCGACTGTTCGCCTCTTTCCAGACGCTTTTCGATAGAATCCTTAAGTTTCCGGCTCAGGATCGAGCGGTTTCCTGCCTTTAATTCTCCTCGAAGATCCACAACAGATACTTCCGGCAGCGGACGCTCCTCAAAACGTACGGTCAGTTTTGTAAGCAGATACTCCCCTGCTTCTGCCCTACAGTACGCTTCCAGAGACGGAGTTGCCGATCCCATGACCACACAGGCACCTTCCTGCACCGCCCTCTGCACTGCCACCTCTCGTGCATGATATCGCGGGCTGCTCTCACTCTTATAAGTCTGCTCATGTTCCTCATCAATTATGATAAGTCCCAGCCTGGAAAAAGGTGTAAAAAGTGCCGACCTCGGCCCTACCATGATCTGGATCTCGCCCTGCTTCGCCCTTCGAAACTGATCATAACGTTCTCCCAGGGACAGACGCGAGTTCAGCACAGATACTTTTTCGCCAAACCATCCATAAAATCGTCTGACTGTCTGATAGGTCAGCGAAATCTCCGGGATCAGCACAATAACCTGTCTGCCCTGTTCTACTACCTGCTCGATCAGTTTCATATAAACCTGGGTCTTACCACTTCCTGTAACACCATGAATAAGCACCGGCCGTGGTGATTCCCGCTTCCATTCTTCCTGTATCTGATCGAGAACCTTTTTTTGTGGTTCTGTAAGCTCAGACAGCTTCTCTCTTGGAATCGCTTCTCCTTTTACAGGGATACGATAAACCTCATCCTGCTGAATGCGGATCACGCCCTGCTCCACAAGCGGATTAAGCACAGACGAGGTCATTCCGAGGTTTTTGGCTGCTTCCGTGTAATCTAACTCCGGCTTCTCACAGAGAGCTCTCAGAATCCTGGCTCTCGCTTTACATCTGCTTTTTTCAAGCTTTTCTGCAAGTGCGATTGCTTCTTCCTCGTTTATGTTCAACAAAATGCGACGTTTTTCCTTTGACCTGACCTTCTCTCTGACCGGAAGTACGGTTTTGAGTGCCTGTGCCATTGTTGATCCATATCGTTCTTTCATCCAGGCAGCAAGCACGATCAGTTTTTCTTCTGTCGTCTCCTGGCTGCTGCTGATGCCCTTAAGCGGCTTGATCTTTGACGGATCCAATTCCGGCTCTTTGGAAAGCCCGATCACATATCCTTTGCGTTCATGGTTTCCGTTTCCAAAAGGAATCGTCACTACCATTCCCACCTGGATCTCATCCTCCATTTCCAAAGGAACGCGATACTGAAAACTACGATCGAGCTTCTCATGTGAAATATCTACAATGATATCTGCATACATCATTGATTTTTGTCCTGGTCCTCCTTGAGGATTTCTGCGATCAGAACCCTCTCATCCATAGGATACTTCTTTCCCTTGATCTCCTGGTAATCTTCATGTCCCTTGCCGGCAAGAACAATGATATCTCCCGGCTCTCCATGATGGATCGCATAGGCAATTGCCTCCTTACGGTCACAGATCTCCACATATTTACCGTTTGTTCTTGCTATTCCGGTCTTGATATCATCAATAATTGCCTGCGGTTCCTCAAATCTTGGATTGTCTGATGTGATGATCGTCAGATCTGCCATCTTTCCAGAAACCTCTCCCATCTCATAACGCCGGGATTTCGCACGGTTTCCTCCGCAGCCAAACAGACATACAAGTCTGTGCGGATGATACTCTCTTAGCGTTGTAAGAAGGCTTTCCAGTGCCATTGCGTTATGTGCATAGTCAATCATCAGCGTAAATTCATCGGATACTTTGATCATCTCTATACGACCTTTGACTCTGGCAACTTTGAGTGCTCTGATGATATTCTCCTGAGAAACTTTAAAATGACGGCAAATTGCAATTGCAGTCAGTGAATTATAGATACTGAATTTACCTGGAATGTCAATTTCCACTGGAAAATCCATAAGTCCCCTGACATGATAGGAGATTCCGAGATATCCCTTGCCTCCGATCATATGTGCATCTTCTGCACGAAGATCTGCTTCCGGTGAAAATCCATAGGTTTCCAGATCACAGGTATGTCCCTCAATAATTTTCTCAAAATGCTCATCGTCGCGGTTTACGATACCAACCTTACACTGGCGGAGAAGCATGGATTTGCAGGCAAGATAATGTGCAAAATCTCTGTGCTCATTCGGTCCGATATGATCTGGTTCAATATTTGTAAAGATACCATAGTCAAAAACAAAGCCCTGTGTTCTGTGAAGCATAAGTCCCTGTGAAGAAACTTCCATAACCACACAGTCACAGCCCGCATCTACCATCTTGCGGAAATATTTCTGGACAACAAAGGATTCCGGAGTTGTATTAGCGGCCGGAATCACCTCATCACCGATGATCGCTTCGATCGTTCCGATCAGACCAACCTTATAGCCGGCATTTTCGAGGATAGATTTGACCATATAAGTTGTTGTGGTCTTTCCTTTGGTTCCGGTAATTCCAATCGTCTTGAGTTTCTCTGCCGGATGTCCGAAATATGCTGCTGAGATAAACGCCATAGCATAACGTGTATCTTCTACTTTAATAACAGTGACATCCTGCGGTGCCTCTATATCCTCCTGAACCACAAGTGTCTTCGCACCCTTTGCGATTACATCCGGTACAAATTTATGTCCGTCCACAACTGCACCCTTGATGCAGATGAACAGAGAATTCTCAATGACCTTTCGGGAGTCATACTCTACCGTGCTGACTTCCTGTTCCACGCTGCCCTGACAGCAGCTATATTCCAATCTCTCTAATAATGATGAAACTTTCATATTTGATCCTCCTCACTTCGAGATTTAATCCATTATAGAATATCACAGGTTAGACCCTTTTTCAAATATGTCTTGTCATATATAGCAACAGGTTGTATAATAAATAATTGTTCACAGGTAATATCCCGCGAGGTGTTTTGCCATGAATATGGCAAAATCCCGAGACATACGGGGCAAAATGCTATCACCGAAGGTGATTTGGAATGCATTTTGACCAAGTTACTGTGAACAGAGTGCACAGTAACTATAATAATCTTGTATTTTTTAGCTGTGCAATAATCAACAGTTAATGTAATTCTATATGAAACAGGGGAGCTGGCTGAAGCTGGCTGAGAGGAAACTGGATGGTTTCGACCCTTAACCTGATTTGGATAATGCCAACGTAGGGAAATACTGACGATATTTTCAGGAGAATTCCCTCGGGATTTCTCCTTTTTTGTGCTGTTTTTCAGACCAGAAGTTTCATATAACAGGATACCTGATATTTACGGTATCTTCATCAAAACAAAGGAGGTCATCAAAATGTCCAGAAACAATACGCACGCTGTGCAGAAGCTGGCGGTTGCCGGTGTCCTGACTGCGGTTGCTGTTGTCGGCAGTTTCCTGAGTGTTCCGGTTGCTGGCAGTAAATGTGCACCCGTACAGCATATGGTCAATGTATTTGCTGCTGTTCTTCTTGGACCATGGTGGGGAATCGGCATCGCATTCTGTGCAAGCCTGATCCGTAATCTTCTCGGAATCGGAAGCATTCTTGCATTTCCGGGAAGTATGGTCGGGGCTCTTTGCTGCGGACTTATGTATCATTTTACCAGACGCCTGAGCCTTACCTGTACTGCCGAAGCACTCGGAACCGGGATCTTAGGCGGACTTGCCGCTTATCCGGTTGCCCGTTTTGCCATGGGAATCGCTCCTGCCGGCTTTACGGTATACATGATTCCGTTCTTTATCTCAACTCTGGCCGGCAGTATCCTTGCTTACCTGCTTCTTCGTATTTTTGAAAAAAGCCAGGTACTTGATTCTGTGATGAGGTAAGATATGAATAGAAATGAAATCCTGAATGCCCTCTTAAAAAAACATCCCAAGATCCACTGTCTGACCAATCCGGTCACTATGAATGATGTTGCAAATATTCTTCTTGCGGCCGGCGGAAGTGCTGTAATGGCCCAGGATGAACAGGAGGCTGCTGAGATCACTACCTTCTGTCAGGGAACCCTTCTTAATACCGGAGTTCCGGACGAAGGCAAAATAAGAGCGTGCATTCTTGCCGGAAAGCGAGCCAATCAGCTTGGTCATCCTGTCATCCTCGATCCGGTAGGTGCAGGTGGAAGCTCCTTTCGTCAACAGGAGCTGAAGAAGCTTCTGGAGCAGGTTCATCCATCTATAGTCCGCTGCAATCAGGAAGAAGCCGCTGTACTCTGTTCTTTCCATTCCGCAAAAGAAACTCATTTTTCACGCGGCGGTGTGGAAAGCAGTCTTCATATGGACTCACAAAATCTGGAGTCACTCGCAATGAAAGCCGCCCGACTTTATCGCTGCACCTTTTTTATCACGGGTGAAACAGATATTGTTTCAGACGGCACACAGACTCTTCTTCTAAGAGGCGGAGATTCCAGACTCTGCAGGATCACAGGCGGCGGATGTATGCTTTCTGCACTTTGTGCCCTGTTCTGCTGCAGTGGTGCTTCTGCTTTTGAAGCCGCTGCCACAGCCGGTCAGATCTGGAAGGAGATTTCGGAAGAAGCCGGTACACGTATCGATCAGAACGGCGGCGGCATCGGACAGTTCCATGCGCTGCTCATGGATGTGGCCGAGGAAAAAATCTATTTTGCAAACCGTTTATAAGCTTTTCAAATAAGGAGACAACTCTCTATGAAACTAAAAACTGTACTCACAATTGCCGGAAGCGACTCCAGCGGTGGTGCCGGAATTCAGGCTGATATCAAGGCAATCACCATGAATGGCGTATATGCTTCCAGTGTCATCACTGCACTGACGGCTCAGAATACCACCGGTGTATATGGAATCCAGGAAACACCGGCAGATTTTATTGCCGCCCAGATGGATGCGGTTTTTTCGGATATTTTCCCGGATGCAGTCAAAATCGGAATGCTTCCATCACCTGACGCCATGAAATGTGTTGCCTCCAGGCTCCGTCAGTATAAGCCTGCCCACATTGTCCTGGATCCCGTCATGGTATCTACCAGCGGACATCGTCTTATGGATCCGGAGGCAGAGATCACTCTCAAGGAGGAGCTCTTTCCTCTGGCAGAACTGATCACACCGAATATTCCGGAGGCAGAGGTTCTGACCGGTCTTCTCATAACGGATGACGCTTCCATGGAACGTGCCTGTTATGAACTTTACGCCAGATTTCATTGTGCCATTCTACTGAAGAGTGGTCACAGGAACGATCACGCAAACGATCTTCTTTATACCGGACAGAAGGCACTATGGATCCATGGAGAACGTATCGATAACCCTAATTCACACGGAACAGGATGCACGCTTTCCAGCACGATCGCTGCAAATCTCGCCAAGGGATACACTCTGGAAGATGCAGTAAAGAAAGCAAAGGAGTATCTCACAGAAGCACTTCGGATAAAACTGGATCTCGGAAAGGGTCACGGTCCGGTAGACCATACTCTTGGTGGTCAACATACTGCTTATTTTTATAACTGATAGTGCAAAATAATTACAAATTAATATAACATTATAGTATAACAGGAGGAAATTATGACTCAGTACACAACTCAGATGGATGCCGCAAGAAAAGGCATCGTAACACCACAGATCAAAACTGTTGCCGAGAAAGAACACATGCCGGTTGACAAGATGATGCAGCTCGTAGCAGAAGGTAAGGTTGCCATCTGTGCCAACAAACATCATACCTGTCTTGATCCGGAAGGTGTCGGAAGCATGCTCCGCACCAAGATCAATGTAAATCTCGGTGTATCCAGAGACTGCAAAGATTACAACATTGAAATGCAGAAGGTCATGAAAGCCGTAGATCTCGGTGCAGAAGCAATCATGGATCTTTCCAGTCACGGAAACACACAGCCATTCCGTCAGAAACTTACTCATGAATGTCCGGCAATGATCGGAACAGTTCCTGTCTATGACAGTGTCATTCATTATCAGAGAGACCTTTCTGAACTGACCGCAAAAGACTTTGTCGATGTTGTCAGACTTCATGCAGAAGATGGCGTTGACTTCGTTACTCTTCACTGTGGAATCACTCGCAAAACCATTGAGCAGATCAAGAAACATAAACGTAAAATGAACATTGTAAGCCGTGGAGGAAGCCTTGTATTTGCATGGATGAGCATGACTGGCGAAGAAAATCCATTCTACGAATACTTCGATGAGATCCTGGATATCTGCGAAGAGCATGACGTTACCATCTCACTCGGAGATGCCTGCCGTCCGGGCTGTCTGGCTGACGCTACTGATGTATGCCAGATTGAAGAGCTTGTCCGTCTTGGCGAGCTTACAAAACGTGCATGGGATCACAATGTGCAGGTTATGGTCGAAGGACCGGGACATGTTCCGCTTGATCAAGTTGCAGCAAATATGAAAGTTCAGCAGACCATCTGCATGGGTGCTCCTTTCTATGTACTTGGACCTCTCGTTACCGATATCGCACCTGGATATGATCACATCACAGCCGCGATCGGTGGTGCAGTCGCTGCCATGAACGGCGCTGCTTTCCTCTGCTATGTAACACCGGCAGAGCATCTGGCACTTCCAAATGTCGATGACGTCAAAAATGGTATCATTGCTTCCAAGATCGCAGCTCATGCAGCGGACATTGCCAAAGGTATCCCGCATGCACGTGATATCGATGACAAGATGGCAGATGCCCGCCGCGTTCTGGACTGGGATGCACAGTTTGAATGTGCACTTGATCCTGTAACTGCAAAAGCAATCCGTGATGACCGTCTTCCGGAAGATGATCACAGTGATACCTGCAGTATGTGCGGTAAATTCTGTGCTGTTCGAAGCATGAACAAAGCTCTTGCCGGAGAACATATCGATATTCTGTAATTTTATTTACTTCATCTGATTTCGCATCCGGCTGTACACCCAGCCAGCTGCCAGAAGAGAACCGGAGATCACCAGAAGCCACAACACAGGTTTCATGGGGTCTCCGGTTTTTGGATGTGTAGAAGCTGCCTTTCCCTTTGTTTCCGTATGCTGTGTGTTCTCATTCTCCTCCGGCACTTCTGTCGGTGCCTCTGCCTCCCTGAATACCTGAATTTCAGCTTTGGATCTTTCTGTTCTCTCTCCTGTTTCTGCTGTTGTTACAGTTACCTCATTTATAAGCTTCTGATCATCTATATCCTCCGGAAGAGTCACTATTGCCAGAAGTCCCACGGAATATCCCGGGTCGATCTTTTCAATTCTTGCTTTTGTCCTGTCTTTGTTCAAAGTAAGTCCCTCTCCTTCCAGAAATTTTACAGGGACATTTTTAAGCCGGAACTTTTCTGTTGTGACTACTGAATGCAGAGTTCTCTCTCCTGTATTTTGTATGCATATCTGAAAAACAATCTCATCTCCCGGTACAGCCCTTGTCCTGTCGGCCGTCTTTGTAACCCGGAAGTCTGCCTTTAATGGCAGGATTTCTGTTTCTCTGCTTTCTTCCACGGACAAAATCTGTTTTTCCCCATTTTGCTCGTACTCTGCTTTTCCCTCTATATTCAAGCTGAGTTTTCCTGACTGTGCTTCAGGGATCTGTACAGACAGATACACTTCTTTCTGCATTCCTGTCTCCAGAAAATCCAGTTTCAGTGTTTCTTCCTGTACCACTGCCCCTTCTGCCTTCTCCCAGATTCCTTTAAGCAATTTTTCAGAAAAAGATGCGCCAAGATGGATGTTATAAAGTGTACAGTTTCCTGTATTTTCTATTTTCACTGTATAAAGCAGTTCTTTTCCTGCCTTAATCTGCTCCTGTTCCGGATTTATCCACATCTTACAGCCTGGCAGAACGGTACTTTCCTCCTGATCCAGAAAATCCGGTGTCTCTGTCACATCTGGATTTACGGAATCATCCTTCTCCTCCGACACTGCCGGAGTTTCTTCCGTTTCTTCAGTTTCCTGTAATTCCTCTTCTTCTGCGGTTTCCAAAAGTACGCTTGCTTCCGGCAGTTCTACTTCATCTGATCCTGAAATTTCCTCATCTTTTATTTCAAAATCTTCTGAACTATTTCCTGTGCCCTGCTCTTCGTCCTGCACGGCTGTTGCTTCATATCCATAATTTCCTGCTTCTGCACCCTGGATCCTGTTTCCGCTTCCAATCAGAAGAGAGCATACTGTGGCCAACACCACACCTGTCGTTTTCCATATTCTATTTTTCATAAAAAACACACTCCTTTTTTATATTCATGCCAAAACACCTCGCGGAACAGTGTCTGCTGAATAGTTACCTTTTATCGTTCATATTCAGGAATATGTTCATACAGACATAGGCATCTCTCCTTTCTGCACGATTCAAAAATGGGATAAGTTCGTCGAATGACGATTAGAAAATCTCAAAAGGAATCTCCCAGAAACGGGAGTCCGACTTAATCAATGTAACATGTTTCCGGCAAATACACAAGATTATCCTGCAATTATAAAATTTATTTAACAAAGCTTAGCAAGAATTCTCCTACCTCTTCAGGTAGTGAGATGAATTGTGGAGCTGAGCATAAATGCTCAAAAGAATCTTGTAAATAAAAATAGAAAACACTTGTTCTGACGATGGGTTTGTATTATAATAAAAAGAACAAAATGTTCAAAAGTGATGATTGAAATCCTTTATCAACATATAGAAATAAGAGGTGAGGAAAATAAACCGGGCAGTAAAAATAAAAATCTATCCAAATGCAGAACAACGTGTGCAGATAGAAAAAACA
>NZ_WWVR01000042.1 GCF_009883055.1 Blautia sp. BIOML-A1
ACGCGAGGATAGCTTGTAGATACTTGGCTCAGTAGAGCCATTGAGCAAGAAGCCCCCACTTCAAAATCAGAGATTTAAATGGTGGGAGCATGTCACTAAAATCAAACGTTGTTAAAACCTGGTATGACGGTTGATATACTTTGCTTTGTACTTGGAGTAAACAATTGTCTGATCCTTGTAGAGACCATAATATCCGGAGACGGCATAACTGATGGAAACCGCGATCAGGTAATAAGAAACTCCGCGGAAACCAAACAGCTCAAAGGCAATCAGGATAGAAGTAATCGGACAGTTGGTGACGCCGCAGAAAAGTGCTGCCATGCCCGCAGCCGCACACAGAGAAGGTGAGATTCCAAGAAGATGTCCCATCAGGCAGCCAAAGGTGGCTCCGATACAGAAGGACGGGACAATCTCACCGCCGCGGAATCCGGCCTTCATGGTCAGAGCAGTGAGAAGCATTTTCCATAAGAAATCCAGAGGCCGGACCTGTCCTTCCTCTACTGCAAGTTCAATGAGGTTATTTCCGGCACCCATATAATCCGCTGTACGGAGAAGGAGAGTGATGGCAATAATGATCGCACTTGCCGCCAGAATCCGTATGTATGGGTTTTTGAAATATCTGGAATAAAGAGCACCGACTGCACGAAGCAGCATACAGAAAAGAATACTGATCGCGGCACAGGCAACAGCAACAACGACCATTTTGATTCCCGTGATAACAGACAGATCCGGGATATTTACGACATGAAAAGATTCCGGATTGATGTCAAAGCCGGCAGCGAACTTTGCTGCGATCAGGGATGAGATCACACAGGGAAGCAGAGCAGCATAGTACATGATACCGACACTGATGACTTCCATGGAAAAAACAGCAGCAGCCATCGGTGTGCCGAACACAGCGGCGAAAGCCGCACTCATACCGCACATGACCATAACATGACGGTCTTCTTCATCGAGACGGAACCAGCTACCGAGCTGATTTCCGATACTTCCGCCAAGCTGGATCGCAGCACCCTCGCGACCGGCAGATCCGCCGGCAAAATGCGTGAGGATCGTGGAGACAAAAATCAGAGGTGCCGAGCGGAAAGGTACATCATCCTGTGAGCGGATGGTAGACAGAACCTGGTTGGTGCCTCCATCCTCGCGGCCAAATTTCTGATAGAGAAATACAATTATAAGACCTGATACCGGAAGCAGGAGAAACACCCAGGTATTCTGTGTACGGTAAGTGGTGACAAATTTCAGTGCACGGGCAAAAAGGCTGCTGATAAATCCGACCATCAGTCCGGTTAATATTGCCAGAACCAGCCATTTGATGAGATTTGTCATATCATACCGAATGTGACCGATATAATATTCCAGATTTCGAGTTTCTTCTGGATTATTTTTATCCTGCGTGTTGTTCATAATGAATCCCCCAAAAAATGATTTATAAGAAATACACTGACAGATGTTTCTAACGATTCAGGTACTTCATGCAATAATTAAAAATTCTCAGATAGGTCTGATCTGAATAATGTAAGCCATCATGGATTCCGGCATTGTGTCTGTTACTGCTCCATCCATATTTCTGAAGTCTTGTACAGGTATTGATATATGTAAAAGAACGGTTCTTTCCGGAACAAAGCTGCTCATAGATCACTTTATTGAAAGCAGATACCTGAGCTTCCGTCCGAGGTCTGGCCTCACTGTCTGCTATCATTGCACTGTTTACAGGATTCACGGAAAGATAGTACATCCTGCAGTTATGTTTTCTCAGAGCGGCAGATACTTTCCTCATATATGTTACGTAGGCTTTGCTGTTGTTCAGGTCATTTACACCAAGGTTGATGATTACGGCCTTTCTTTCTGAATGTGGACGCTTTGAGACAGAGCGAATAAGACTGGGGTATCCCTCGCGTTTAAACCAGGCTAAGCCCTGTCCTCCCCGTGCGATAAAGGTTACATTTGATGGGATGGAAGATTTTAATGCACGTTTTGTATCAACTGTCCGGGAGTCTCCGACCATATAAACTTTGTTGAATTTTGTCGGCCTGGTTATAACGGATGGTGCACGATCCATGGATGCCTTAAACAATACCATATAATATTTGCCGTTTTTGGAAGGAATGCGAGCTCCTGCCTTATAGTCAGATGCGGAAAGAGTATGTTTTCCACGTGTTTTTGACCAGCCAAGAACCATATTACTGGTCTTTGAGTCGACTGCCGGGAATACTGCACGGCCATTGGTGTTTTTGATGGTTTTCCAGTAACTTCCGTCACATTTATATAATTTCACATTGGAAGTATGGCGGGATTTCTGCACTACGGCAGAGGATCTGGATTCTTTTGAAAGGCCGCATGTTATGGAGTCATCCGCGGCTGCCATAACAGTCTGTGAACATCCGAAGAGACAGACGGTTATCAGCATCATCAAAAGACAGACATATTTGTAGTTGATCTTTTGTTTCATAAAGCACTCTCCTGTTTGATTAAAAATGAAATCCGGACATACAACAAACGGCCCCGTGAATATTCTTCGGAACCGTCTGTTGATGAAACTACTTATAGTAATTGTGTGGGATTTAGTCCTGAGTAATGCCGGTTACTTCATATCCGGCATCTTTAATTGTCTGACGTACCTTCTCCTCGTCAACCTTCTCCGGTGCAGTGAAAATAGTAGTCTTGTTCTCATGAGAAGATACAACATCCTCAACACCGAAGGCCTTTTTAACTGCCTCATTAACATGTGCTTCGCAGTGTGGGCACATCATTCCCTCAACATTTACGGTAACTTTTATCATAGTTTTTTGCTCCTTTTCTTTTATATTATAATCATTTTTTATTTTAATGGAAGTAGCCTGACCGATTTTTTTATCTTTTTTTGTGTCATGAATCTTAAACAGATTCAGACGAAGGGCATTGGTGACAACGCAGAAACTGGAAAGACTCATCGCAGCGGCTCCGAACATCGGGTTCAGAGTCCAGCCGAAGACCGGGATCCATACACCGGCTGCCAGCGGAATACCGATAATATTATAGAAAAATGCCCAGAAGAGATTCTCGTGGATATTTCTAAGCGTTGCACGACTGAGGCGTACAGCAGCAGGTACATCACTTAAACGACTCTTCATCAGAACAATATCAGCGGCATCGATCGCGATATCTGTTCCGGCACCGATCGCGATACCGATATCTGCGCGGGTAAGTGCAGGGGCATCGTTGATACCGTCACCGACCATGGCAACCCGGCCCTGCTCTTTGAGGGAGCGGATCACGCTTTCCTTGCCATCAGGGAGAACTCCTGCGATAACGTCATCCACGCCAGCCTGTTTACCGATTGCTCTTGCGGTCCGCTCATTGTCACCGGTCAGCATGACAACGCGGATTCCCATATTCTGAAGCTCTCGGATTGCCTGCGGGCTGTCTTCTTTGATAACGTCCGCAACAGCGATGATTCCCACAAGCTTTTGATTTCGGGCAAAAATGAGAGGTGTTTTGCCTTCCATGGCAAGCTTTTCGGATTTCTGTAAAAGGGCGGCAGGAACAGTTACCTGACTGCTTACGAACTTCATACTTCCACCGATCAGAGTTTCATTATTCAGCACGGCACAAAGACCATTTCCCGGAAGTGCATGGAAATCAGAGACCTCCGGTGCTGTCAGCTGACGTTCTGCGGCATATTTCAGAACTGCTCCGGCAAGCGGATGTTCACTTTTTTTCTCCAGGGCAAGTGCCAGGGAGAGAAGTTCCTGTTCAGAAATATCATCTGCCGGAAGCAGATCCGTCACCTCAGGCTGTCCGCTGGTGATCGTACCGGTCTTGTCCAGGGCAACAATCTGGACCTTGCCTGTTTCCTCAAGCGAGACAGCAGTTTTGAACAGGATACCGTTTCGGGCTCCCATTCCGTTGCCGACCATGATCGCTACCGGAGTGGCAAGTCCAAGTGCGCATGGACAACTGATAACAAGAACAGAAATTCCACGGGCAAGTGAATATCCAAATTCATGTCCGGTCAGAAGCCAGATGAGAGTGGTGATAATTGCAATCGTAATGACGGTCGGTACAAAGACACCGGAAACACGGTCTGCGATCTTGGCGATTGGAGCCTTGGTGGCAGCCGCATCGCTTACCATTTTGATGATCTGGGAGAGGGTGGTATCCTCGCCTACACGCGTTGCCTCACATTTGATAAAACCAGACTGATTGACGGTAGCAGCAGAAACAAGATCACCGGCAGATTTGTCAACCGGAATGCTCTCACCGGTAAGGGAAGATTCATTGACCGCACTGTCTCCTTCAACGATCACACCGTCGACCGGGATGCTTTCTCCGGGACGTACCACAAAGAGGTCTCCCTTGTGTACCTGCTCGATCGGGACGGTGGTCTCCTGACCATTTCGAAGAACGACGGCAGTTTTGGGGGCGAGCTTCATGAGACTCTTAAGTGCATCGGTGGTTCTACCCTTGGAACGTGCTTCAAGCATTTTGCCGACAGTGATCAGAGTCAGAATCATGGCTGCAGATTCAAAGTAAAATTCCATCATATAATTCATGACAGCTGCAGAATCACCATCCACCTGTGCTCTTGTCATGGCAAAGAGTGCATAGACACTCCATACGAAAGATGCCATAGAGCCGAGCGCGACCAGCGTGTCCATATTCGGGGCACGGTGCCACAGACTCTTAAATCCGCTGATAAAAAATTTCTGGTTGATGACCATGATGATCCCGGCAAGCAGCATCTGGACAAGTCCCATGGCAATATGGTTGTCATTGAACCACGCAGGGAGCGGCCAACCCCACATCATATGTCCCATGGAAAAGTACATAAGTATCAGCAGAAATCCGACGGAAGCGATCAGGCGGCGTCTGAGAACCGGTGTCTCATGGTCCGCAAGAGCCTCCTCTGCCTCAGACATGGAAACCTGTTCTTTGCCGGCTCCCTTAAGAGATGCACCGTAGCCAGCCTGTTCTACCGCCTGGATAATGTCATGGGAGGAGGCATTTCCCTCAACTCCCATGGAGTTTGTCAGAAGACTGACGGAGCAGGATGTGACTCCAGGCACCCTGGATACAGCCTTCTCCACCCGGGAACTGCAGGCAGCACAGCTCATCCCGGTAACGTTGTATTGTTCCATTATAAATTCCTCCTTTGAAATCTGGATATTATGTAACTATTCAGAAGGTACTATCCCGCGAGGTGTTTTGGCATGTTTTTTGCCAAAATCCCGAGACATACAAGGCAAAATGCCATCACCGAAGGTGATTTGGAATGCATTTTGACTCGTAACTGTGAGGGTACTGAACAGTTACGATATTATTTCATAAGTTTCTGAAGTGTACAGACCAGTTCGTCGATGGTTTCGTCCTTACCGGCACGAATGTCACGTGCCACGCAGGTGCGGATATGGTTCGCCAGAAGTTCCTTATTAAAAGAATTGACAGCGGCATTGACGGCAGCAGACTGGATCAGAATGTCATTGCAGTAGGCATCGTTCTCCAACATTCCTATAATTCCCCGGATCTGCCCTTCAATGCGCTTCAGGCGATTAATAAGCTTCTTACGCTCCGCCTCCGAACGATCGGTATGTTTCGTACAGCAGCAGGAACAGACAGGAGTTTCCAAAGTATTATTATCAGAATGGTTCATAAGCAAAAGTCCTCCTCTAAATACCCATTGGGGGTATACTGAATATAACTAAAATATATACCCCATGAGGGTATTTGTCAAGGGCAATTATGGATAAAGAGAATATAAAAAAACACCGGTATTTATTTTCAAATACCGATGCTCTTTTTGCTGATAAGGAAGGAGATCCCGGCAGTCAGTGCTTCTGCGATCCAGAAGGCATGCCATACACCGACAGCACCAAAAATGCGGCAGAGGATAAAGGCAGCCGGAAGAATCAGAAGCAGATATCTGCAGAGAGAAACAACGAGGGAAGCAGTTCCCTTTCCCAGTCCCTCCAGTGCACCACAGGCTGTAACGGATACAGAGGAAACCAGAAAACCTGCACAGATGATCCGAAGAGCTGTTTTTCCTGCCTGGATCGTGGATGGATTTGTGGTAAACATCCCCATGAGCTGTCCCGGAACAGTCAGGCAGATGATGGTTCCGATCAGCATGATCACACCACTCATACAGAGTGTGACGTAGTAGATCTTTTTTACACGTTTATGTTCTCCGGCTCCATAGTTATATCCGATTACAGGACGCATTCCCTGTACGATCCCACTTGCCGGAAGATACAGGAAGGTCTGCAGTTTGTAGTAGATTCCGAGAATCACAACATAGATCGGAGAACAGGAAGCAAGAAGCCCGTTCAGAGCAGAAACCAGGACAGATGGAAGTGCGAGATTCAGGGCACCGGGGATACCGACAGAGTATAATTTTGCTGCAAGAGCTCTGTCCGGATGCAGATATTTCCAGCTTATGGTGATCTGCAGGGGCCGTATTTTGTAGATAATCAGATAGAAAAGGAGGTTGAATACCTGACCGAGACCGGTAGCTATGGCAGCACCTTCAATTCCAAGTGCCGGGAAGGGACCGATGCCAAAGATCAGCAGTGGATCGAGAATGATATTGGAAACACAGCCGACCATAAGTCCTGCCATAGTGACCTTCATTTTGCCGATACCCTGGAAGATTTTTTCATAGGCAAGGTTGATGGTGTTTACGGTTGCAAACAGAAATACAATTGTAGAATAATGGATCCCAAGGCTGATGACATTTGTATCAGAAGTGAACAAGGCGAGGAATCCGGGCATGATAAGGATGCAGCCGACAGTCAGGATCACACCGTGCAGAGCTGCCAGGATAAGACCGTGAGTGGCAGCTTTACCAGCGGTTTCTCTGTTTCCGGCACCAAGACAGATAGCGATCAGGGAACTGATACCAATTCCAAAGCCGATGGCAATGGCGTTTGCAAAGTTCTGTACAGGAAACACAAGCGAGAGAGCTGTCATTGCATCTTCACTGATCTTAGCCACAAAAAAACTGTCTACGATATTATAAAGTGAATTCACAAGCATGGAAATAACCATGGGCAGAGCCATAGACAGGATCAGTGGAAAGACAGGTCGTTCTTTCATAAATGTGTCATTCATAATAAAGTTCTCCTTTTATAAATTTGAAATATAAAAAACGCCACACAATTACCATGAATGGTAATTGTGTGGCGAAAAATGGCCTTGACCAGAAAAATCCACACCATGTTTTGGATGAAAGGATTGTAGCATAAAAAGCCGAAAAACGTCAATAGCTGATTTTGTTCTGTCGGATTTTGTATTACTGTGAATAGATAATTTTGTATATAA
This sequence comes from Blautia sp. BIOML-A1, assembly GCF_009883055.1. Classification (GTDB taxonomy): domain Bacteria; phylum Bacillota; class Clostridia; order Lachnospirales; family Lachnospiraceae; genus Blautia_A. The sequence goes on from NZ_WWVR01000042.1 coordinate 7,300, forward strand.
CTGTAAACATACATGAGCACTTCTTGCGGCCGGCACTCTGATATGCTACACTCAAAAAGTACCCAAAAGAATCGCAGGAAAAGAGATATTATTTATAAGGAAAAAGGACTTAGAGGAGAAAAAATATGAAAACACTGCTGACACTGCAGCTTACGATCTTTATTCTGGTGGCTGTAGGATTTTTAATGAAAAAGATACATATCATCGGTCCTCAGGGACAGAAGAATATCAATGATCTGGTTATTTATCTGATCCTGCCATGTAACATCCTTCATGCATTTACCCAGAGCGCGGCAGATGAAGATTTCAGCAATTATCTGGCAATCCTGTTTATCTCAATCGGTATTCAGATATTCTGCGTCATTTATGGAAAAGTCATGTTTCGCAAGGAATCCGAAGATCGACGGAAATGCCTGCAGTATGGAACTATCTGCTCAAATGCAGGATTTCTTGGAAATCCGATCGCAGAAGGTGTTTATGGGATGGAAGGTCTTATTCTTGCCAGTGTATATCTGATTCCTCAGAGAATTATGATGTGGTCCTCCGGCCTGGCTGTTTTCTCCGGAAGCAGTGACAAGATGAAAACGGTGAAAAAAGTTGTCACACATCCATGTATTCTGGCATGTGTACTTGGGATACTTCTGATGATTACAGGACTTCCGATTCCACCAGGACTTGATGGTGCAGTGACAGCAGTCGGAAACTGTAATACGGCGATGTCGATGATGGTCATTGGAATGATCCTTGCAGATATCAATTTCAAAGATTTCTGGGATTGGACAGTAGTGAAATACACAATTCACAGACTTGTTATCATTCCGGCAGTCGTCTATATTGTCTGCAGCTTTCTTCCTCTCAGCAAAAATGTTCTGGGACTGTGCGTGCTTCTTGCAGCAATGCCAGCAGGTGCAACTACCAGTATCCTGGCAGAAAAATATCAGGTGGATTCTCCGTTTGCTACAAAACTGGTGATCTTTTCCACGCTGCTGTCGCTTCCGACTATCTGCCTGTGGAGTATTTTTCTTCAGTAAATAAACAGAATTCATCAAAAAATCCCCCCCACCGGCTTGTGGAGAGGGATTTTTTTTTATATACTTTAAAATATTTATGTTGGGGGAGTTTGCTTTTTACCCCTGGCAGTATCAATCTATGGAGAAGAGACATATTATGAACGATCTTAAAAATGAAATCCATGACTACTGGACGAACCGTGCCAGAGGTTACTCAGAATATAATCAGCAGGAGATGGCAGATGCCAGGCGGACCATGTGGAGAGATAAACTTCTTTCCTTATTAAAAGAGGAATTTCCACAGCAAAAACCAGAAGAGATAAAAATCCTCGATGTTGGGACCGGACCGGGATTCTTTGCGATACTTCTCGCAGAAGCCGGATATCAGGTGACAGCGATCGATTATACAGAAGAAATGCTAAAAGAAGCACAGCAGAATGCCGGTGGACTGGCGAAGTGTATTGTGTGGAAAACCGGTGACGCACAGGCTCTCGATGTGGAAAACAACAGTTTCGATGTGATCGTGACCCGAAATGTGACCTGGAATCTTCCAAGACCGGATCTCGCATACAGAGAATGGCTCCGCGTGCTCAAGCCGGGTGGTGTACTTTATAACTTTGATGCAGACTGGTACGGACACTTATATAATGAAGAGAAACGAAACAGCTACGAGAAAGACCGGCAGCAGACAGAGGAACAGCAGGTAGAGGATTACTACCGAGGAACCGATATCGAGAAGATGGAAGAAATTGCCCGACAGGTTCCGTTAAGTCGTCTGGAGCGTCCGAAATGGGATCTGGAAACCATGACAAAAACCGGATTTCTGGATGTATCCTGTGATGAGGCGGTCTGGAAAGAGGTCTGGACAGAAGAAGAGATCATCAACAACAGTACTTCTCCGATTTTTCTGCTGACTGGAAGAAAGAGAGCTGCTTTTCATCTCAAAAACATAACCGTAGAACCGGGACAGAAATGGAACGGGGAACTGGAGCTTGCAGACGGAGAAATCAGACTTCCGGCAACGGTCCTGCATGGACATGCCGAGGGAAAGACCATGCTTATCACTGCCGGAGTACATGCCGGAGAATATGTGGGAATTCAGGCGGCAATCGAATTGTCCCAGAAGCTTAAGATCGAAAAGGTGACCGGCACGATCATCATCGTAAAGGTTATGAACCGTCCGGCGTTTGAACACCGTAACGGAAGTATGGGACTGACTGACGGAAGAAACCTCAACCGTGAATTTCCGGGAAATCCGGAAGGAACAGAGATGGAGCGGCTTGCCTGGGCAGTATCTCAGGAACTGCAGCCAGCAGCAGATTATTATATCGATCTTCACAGCGGAGACGATTATGAGAAGCTGACACCGTATGTTTATTATGCCGGGGCAGCTCCAGAGGAAACTGTAAAAATATCCAGAAAAATGGCAGAACAGGTCGATGTTCCATATATGGTAAGATCCAATGTGGCCTCCGGTGGCTCTTATAACTATGCTGCTTCGCAGGGAATCCCAAGCATTCTGATCGAGCGCGGCGGGATGGGGGACTGGAACTATGAGGAAGTCCGCTCTACCAGAAGAGATGTCCGGAATATCCTGTGCCATATGGGACTCTACCAGGGAATCAAAGATTTCAGAACCTATTATCCTCTGGATGTGGCAGATGTCCGCTACCAGGATGCAGAGGAAGACGGCCTCTGGTATCCGTTCAAAAAGGTCGGCGATATGATCCAGGAGGGAGATATCCTTGGAGAAGTCCGTGACTATGAAGGCAAAGTAAAGGAAGTCAGCATCGCAGAGTTCGACGGTGTTCTTCTCTATCAGACAGGAACCTTACAGGTTCTCGGAAATGGTCCTATGGTCACTTATGGAAGAATCGTCAGTCCTTATGACGAGCGCAAAGAGCGGATCGTGAATTACTGGGAAAAACGAAGTGACAGCTTTCTGGAGCAGAGAAGACAGGAACTCCACAGTGAAATGGCAGAGCGATGGATGAAGGAAATCCGTGCACAGATGCCAGAAGGTGAGAATCTTCGAATTCTTGATGTGGGATGCGGGGCAGGATTCTTCTCCATCCTTCTGGCGAAGGCCGGACATCAGGTGACAGGAATCGACCTGACACCGGATATGATCAAAAATGCCCGTATTCTTGCAAAGGAGGAGAAGGCAGACTGTGAATTCCTTGTCATGGATGCAGAAAATCCGGAGTTCCCGGACGGAAGCTTTGACATGATCATTTCCCGGAACCTGACCTGGACACTGCCGCATGTACGTCATGCTTATGGGGAATGGATCCGTGTACTCAAAAAGGACGGTGTACTGCTGAACTTTGATGCGAACTACGGAATCACAGATTTCTCAAATGTAGAGGATCTGCCGGAAAACCATGCCCACAATATGCTTGGCGATGATATGATGCGTGAGTGCGAGGAACTTAAGCGCCAGCTTCCGATCAGTTCCTACAGCCGCCCGGCCTGGGATCTGGAAACACTGGGAGCTATGGAACTGAAAGAATTCCGGGTGGATCTGGGAATCAGCAGCAGGATCTATCTGGAGAAAGATGCCTTCTACAATCCGACTCCTCTGTTTATGCTGCGTACCATCAAATAACAGGATCAAAACCATACACACAACAGCAGGTGGACTGCTGAAAACAGAATCAGATGCGGAGAATTACATGGATTTAAAACAATTACAATATTTTGTGGCATGTGCACAGACAGGATCATTCAGTGATGCGGCAAAAATCCTCTATTCTACACAGCCAAGTGTGAGCAAGGTGATCAAGGCACTGGAAGATACCCTGGGAATCCAGCTTTTTGAACGGCTTCCAAGAGGAATCCGCCTGACTGTGCAGGGAAAGAAGGTCTATCATTATGCCTGCAAGATCATAAATGAGATGGATGTACTGGAAAACATGGCTGCCAGAGGAATGACCAGGTGGATTCGTATTTCGATGAATCCCAGCTCCTGGCTTGCAAATCAGTTTGTGGATTTTTATAACCAGACCTATGAAAAAAACTATCACTTTCAGGTGACCACAGCAGGTGTGCGAAGCGTTATGGAGCGTGTGCGGGATTATCTGGATGATATCGGCTTTGTCTATATATTCAGTCAGCAGAAAGAAAACTTTCTGCATGAACTGGCCAAAAACAAAATGCAGTTCGTTCCGATGTATGAAACAGAGGTGATCCTTTATCCCGGACAGAAGACGGAGCTTTATGCTTCGGGAAAAGAGAGTGTAGAGCCGGAAGATCTGAAGGGACTTCGCTTCATACAGAATTACCAGGATGAGTTTTTTGACATCGGTGCTGCCGGGGAAGACGGGTTTCAGTGGCGTGATCTTGACATCTCCGTACTGACCAACAGCGATTACATTATGGAAAAAATGCTGAAGAACAGTCGTGCCTCCAATGTGAGCGGCAGTTATCTCTCCGAAAATAAAAAAGGAACGACACCGGGAATCCCACTCCATATGGGAGACAGCAGAGTTATTTTTGGCCATATATTGCACAGAGGTGAGAAAATCGATGAGAGCGTACAGGAATTCCTTGATTTTCTCATGGAACGCCTTCCCAAAAGTTAAAAGCGACATATTCCAAAACAGACAAAAGATATTCAAATAACGAATAGCACATAACCCCTCCAGGGGGTTGTGTGTTTTTTTTGCGTTTGCTAGTCTTTATGTAACGAATTGAATTACTATGCGGATACAAAAAGGAGATTCATGTTTAAGTATATTTTAAAAAGACTTCTTCAACTGATTCCGATTTTAATCGGAATCACTTTTTTGTCCTTTGCCATGATGCGTCTGGCAGGCGGCGATGCAGTTACCTATATGTATGAGAATGCGGGCTCGGCAGTGTCTCAGGAAGTCATTGATGAAACGAGAAAAGAGTATGGGCTGGATCAGCCGTTCCTCGTTCAGTATGCGAAGTGGTTTGCAGGAATGGCGACAGGAGACATGGGCAAGAGCTATGTGTCCAAGAGAGATGTCTATGAGACCTTTATAGAAAAACTCCCGGCAACGATATTGCTGACCGTATCCTCCGTGCTGCTGACGATGCTTGTTGCAATCCCGCTCGGCATCCTTTCGGCAGTAAAGCACAATAAATGGAGTGACTACCTGATACGATTCTTAAGTTTTATCGGAAATTCCATGCCGAACTTTTTTGCGGCACTGGTACTGATGTACTTCTTTTCCATCAAACTTGGATGGCTTCCGGTCATTACCAATGATAATGTGGCTTTAAGTCTTGTCATGCCGACGCTGACGCTTGCAATATCCATGGCATCCAAGTATACCCGTCAGGTGAGGGCGACGATACTGGAAGAACTGAATAAGGATTATGTGGCTGGGGCAAGAGCAAGAGGCGTAAGAGGAAGCGTGATCATATGGAAGAATGTTATGAAATCTTCTATGCTTACGATTATCACACTGCTGGCATTATCAATAGGAAACCTCCTGGGAGGAACCACAATCGTCGAAACTATTTTTATGTGGGACGGTGTTGGCAAAATGGCAGTAGATGCCATCACAATGAGAGACTATCCGATTATTCAGGCGTATGTGGCATGGATGGCGATCATTTATGTGGTGGTAAATCTGATCACAGATATCATTTATCATTATCTGGATCCTCAGGTAAGATTAGGAGGTGACAGAGCATGAGTGATATAAACCAAAAAGTGACAGTCCGCAAACAGAAGATCAGGAAAAATCATGTCAGGGCAAAGCTGATATTTTTCACAATACTGGTTCTGATCCTGCTTGTCATCGCGGCTTTTGCACGAAAGCTTTGTCCGTATGATCCGGATATCCAGGATCTTCTTATGGCACAGAAGCCGCCGAGTGCGGAGCATATCATGGGAACGGACCGTTATGGAAGAGATATGTTTTCACGTGTCCTGTCAGGAAGCACGACCAGTATTTATGCGACATTGCTCCTGGTAGCGATCGTTACCGTAGTTGGAACCACAATTGGTATTATCTGTGGCTGGTGCGGAGGAATCGCGGATACGATTCTGATGCGAATATCGGATCTCTTCCTGGCATTTCCAAGCCTCGTTTTTGCACTGGCAGTAGCAGGCGTGCTTGGCGGGGGAATCCAGAATGCGATCATAGCTCTTGCGGTGATCGGATGGCCGAAGTTTGCCAGACTTGCCAGAGGCCTGACGCTTGTCCAGAAAGATTCTCCGTATCTGATGGCAGTAAGATTATCAGGAAGCAGTACGTTCAAGATCATGTTCAAGCATATTTTGCCGAACATTGCAGGCCCCATACTGGTGACCTCTGTTCTTGATATCGGAACCATGATGATGGAGCTTGCAGGACTTTCCTTCCTCGGACTTGGTGTACAGCCGCCAATGGCAGAGTGGGGAAGCATGATCAATGATGGAAGAAGTATGCTTCAGATTTCACCATGGATGGTGCTTGCACCGGGACTTGCCATATTTATAACCGTTATAGTTTTTAATCTTTTCGGAGATACCTTAAGAGATTATATGGATCCGAAAGAAAGAGCCAGAAAATAATGTTAAGAAAGGACACCTATATTATGAAGAAAAAATTAATCGCAGCGATTCTTACAGGGGCAATGCTTGCAGCAGGAATGTCCGCAACTGTATGGGCTGATGGAGAGAAATCCTTCGTGTATGGAACAACCGGATACAGTGAAGAGATGGGAGATGCAGGACTGAACCCACATGACAACTATTCAGGATGGAGTGCTCTCCGCTATGGTGTTGGAGAAACTCTCTTCAAATACAATGACAATATGGAAGTAGAGCCATGGCTGGCAACAGACTATGAGTTTGTGGATGACACAACTGTAAAGATCACACTTCGTGACGGCGTGAAGTTTTCCAGTGGACGTACCATGGATGCAGAGGCAGTCAAAGAATGTCTGGAAGACCTGATCGCAGTTCATGACCGTGCACCATCTGACCTCAAGATCGATCATATGGAGGCAGATGGTCTGACCCTTACCATTTATACCACAGAGCCGTGTCCGGCGATCATCAACTATCTTGGTGATCCATACGGAGCAATCATCGATATGGAATATGGAATCCAGGGAGAAGGAGGCTCTGCCAATGTAGCCGGAACTGGTCCATATATTGCAGAAAACGTTACACCGACACAGATCGACCTGGTCAAAAATGATAACTACTGGGGTGGTGAAGTAAAGGTAGATAAAGTTACAGTGAAATCCTTCTCAGACGGAAGTGCACTGACAGCAGCACTGCAGACCGGAGATATCCAGGGTACTTATGGACTGCAGTATGATAACTATCCTCTGTTTGAAAACAATGCAGACTATACCATTAACTCCTGTGCGACCAGCCGCTGCTTCTTCGGACAGTTCAATATGGATTCAGAGATCATGCAGGATCAGAACGTCCGTAAAGCGGTTGAGATGGGAATCGACAAAGACGGATTCTGTTCTGTGATCATGCAGGGACGTGGGGTTCCGGCCAAAGCAGCCTTCCCGAGCAGCTTTTCCTATGGAAATGATGCAGTAGAAACCGTTTCCTATGATCCGGACGGAGCAAAGAAGCTTCTTGAAGAGTCCGGATGGACAGATACAGATGGTGATGGATACGTGGATAAAGATGGACAGAAGTTAAGTATTAACTGGCTGACATATCCGACCCGTCTGGAGCAGCCGAAGCTTGCAGAGTATGCACAGGCCACACTGAAGGATATCGGTATTGATGTGCAGGTAAACAATACTTCAGATCACAGAACCTTTGCAGAAAACGGAGAGTTTGATGTTTACGTAAGTTCCACAACGACTGCACCGACAGGTGATCCGGAATATTTCTTCACAAGTACAGTAGTAGGCTCCAAGAACTATGGAAATTATCAGAACGAAGAAGTTACCAAACTGACAGAACAGCTTCATCAGACCTTTGACAAGGATGAGAGAGGAAAGCTTGCGACAGAGCTTCAGCAGGATATTCTGGATGATGATGCATTCTTCTTTGTATCACATCTGAATATGGGAATCGTGACAAAGTCAAACGTGACAGGAATGGCGGCACATCCATGTGATTACTATGAGATCACAGCAGATCTGGATGTAGAGTAAGACCCGGGGAGAACAGATTATGAATTCTTTGCTTCGTGTAGAGCATGTGACAATTTCCTACAATGGAAAACCAGTGGTCCAGGATGTAAGCTTTGAACTGAGACAGGGAGAGATCCTGGGAATCGTAGGAGAGTCCGGAAGTGGCAAAAGTACGATCGTCAAGGCAATTATGGGGCTTCTGGGGGAGGAAGGCCTGGTCACAAGAGGGGATATCTGGTACAGAGGAGAAAATCTGACAGATATGAACACCAAAAAACTGCGCAAATATCTTGGTACAGAGATCGGCATGGTATTTCAGGACTGTAAGGGGGCACTGTGCCCTGTACGCAAGATCGGTGCACAGATATACGAGGCAGTGTCAGAACATGAAAAGATCAGCAGACGGGCAGTCAGGGAACGTGCCGGAGAGATCATGAGAAAGATCGGCCTGGATGACAGTGATCGTGTGCTGGACAGTTATCCGTTTGAACTCTCCGGTGGAATGAACCAGAGAGTGGGAATCTGCACAGCCATGATCATGCGTCCGAAGCTTCTGCTGGCAGATGAGCCAACCAGTGCACTTGATGTAACCGTTCAGAAGCAGGTAGTGGAGGAACTTCTGCTTATGCGCAGAGAATATGATACAGCCATGATCCTTGTAACCCACAACATCGGTGTTGTAAGGTTGATGGCAGACAGAATACTGGTGCTTCAGAACGGACAGATGAGAGATTATGGGGAGACAGAGGCTGTATTGGATCACTCTGAAGATCCCTATACAAAGACACTGATGAGTTCTGTGCTTCATCTGAAGCGGGACAGGATCCGGAAGGAGTAAAGGATATGGCAGAAATCATTTTAAAAGCCGACCATCTGAAAAAAATCTTTGTATCCGGCAAAAAATCCACCACAGCGGTAGATGACGTAAGCTTTGAACTGGTGAGAGGAGAATGCCTCGGGATCGTAGGTGAATCCGGCTCCGGCAAAAGTACGATCGCCAGAATGCTCACACATCTGGAAGGCATCACTGAGGGAAAGATTTTTCTTAAAGGAAAAGATATCACGCATGTCGGAGGCAAGGCTTTGCGTAATATCTATCAGGATATGCAGATGGTTTTTCAGATGCCGATGGAATCGTTTGATCCAAGATGCACACTGGGAGATGGAATTGGGGAAAGTCTTCGGAATATGGGGATAACCCGTGCCGAAACGCGTAAACGTGTGGAAAATCTCCTCGAAAGATGTGGCCTCGACAAAGAATATGCAGACCGCTATCCGCACCAGGTCAGCGGAGGCCAGTGCCAGAGAGCAGCAATCGCCAGAGCTCTGGCAGTAAGCCCGGAAATCCTGATCTGTGATGAGGCGACCAGTGCACTTGACGTAACAGTCCAGAAACAGATCCTGGAACTTCTGATCGAACTGAAGCAAAAAGAAAATCTGTCATTTCTCCTGATCTGTCACGACCTTGCACTGGTGCAGAAATTCTGTGACAGAGTTCTGGTTCTTTATCACGGAAAGACAGTAGAATGCGGAACTCCGGATGAGATCATCAATCATCCGAAGATGGAATATACAAAGAAACTGATCGATTCAGTCTTATAAAATCAACAGCATAATAATCGATAAATAATGACCGGAGGGCAGAAACTATGGTAGTAAATGTTTTTCTGTTTGATGATTTTGAAGTTATGGATGCGTTTGGTCCGGTGCAGGTCTTTGGATGTACACCGGAACATTTTTATATACGATTCATTTCCATGCGCGGAGGGTTAATCAACGGAAAGCAGGGAATGAAAGTATGGACGGAACCGTTGAATCCCCTGGAGATTGAAGATATCTTTCTGATTCCGGGCGGAAAGGGTGTCAAGAGCTTTCTGCATACAGAAGGAGAAAAAAGCCAGCAGCTTTTGAAGCAGGCTGTGGAGGAATCATCTTTCTGCATGATGGTCCAAAATGCCTCCGCAATGCTGGCAAGGACAGGACTTTTATTCCACAGACAGGTGGCCGATTATGCATATGACGAAAATTGGAAGCGGATGTTTACAGTGGGAATCAATTATGTCGATGGTGAAAACTGGATCGCAGACGGAAAATATTATTCCAGCAGTACAACAATGGCGGCAATAGATATGACACTGGGGCTGCTTGGAGATATGCTGGATATTGACATTGCCGAGAAGGCAGCAGAAGAAATCGGATATTCATGGGAAGGAAACTTCTGACCTATGAAAAAAGATAGTTATGTATAATAAAATGGAATGCGTCTATATCCCCTGGGGTGAGTGGTGTGTCGATGAAATGGCAGATCTTGTCAGTGGCGGTACACAGCTGGGTTATACTCCATCAGGAATGGAGAGTGGATTTGAGCTTTCAACACTGTTCCCGGATTATTCGATGGCAGGTATGCCGGAATGGACCGGATATATTCTTTCGGCAGTTGTTGGTGTGGCACTTCTGGTAATTTTCTTTAAAATTGTTTCTTCTACTATGAAGGATAAGATTGATTTCAAAAAGAAAGCGGCATAATAATGAATGATCAAAGAACAGAAAAAACAGAGATTCCAAATTGGATGTGCAGAGAGGAAGAGTATATTCCTTCCGAAGACAGGGAAGCCTTTCTGACCAGAAGCACCAAATCTGTTTTGTCTGTACTTGCAAAACTGAGATTTAATGAAGGGAAGGATGGCAGATTTTCTGCCACTCCTTCTCTTAAATTGTTTTATACGATACTTTATATTATTCTTACAGCATGTTCTGAAAATTACCTGTTTGTATTGATCATGTGTGCAGCTGTGACAGTCAGGCTGGCTTTTTTTTCAGCAGCATCTATTCGCCAGATATTAAGAGGAACAAAGGGGGCAGTTCTAATTTCAATATTGCTTTTACTACCAGCAGTGTTCATGGGAAATCCCCAGACGTTGGCCAATATTACAGCGAGGGTATACGTATCGGTAACGCTGGTCGGTATTTTGTCATCAGAGACATCGTGGAATAAACTTACAGGCAGTCTGAGAACTTTTCATGTTCCGACCCTGTTTATTTTTACATTGGATATTACATTGAAATATATTTCCATTCTGGGTGAAATATGCGTGGATATTCTGAGAGCAGTCAGTTTAAGATCCGTAGGAAAAAATCCCGATAAAGCAAAATCTTTTTCTGGTGTACTTGGAATCACGTTCCTGAAATCAAGTGAAATGGCAGAGGAAATGTATGCATCTATGTGTTGTCGGGGATTCACAGGAGAATATCAATTAAAACAAAAATACAGACTCTGCAGATATGATATCTTACATATTCTGTTAATGGCCGGATGTGTAGTTGTGTTTCTTGAATTGAACAGGCCATTCGTCTGAGAGAGGAACTTTGTAAAGGAAGACAGGTATGATCACATTAGAAAAAGTATGTTTTGCATATGAACATGAAGTAGCACTGAGATATATAAATCTTCATATTGACAGAGGTGATTCTGTGGTGATTCAGGGACCGAATGGATGCGGGAAATCAACTCTTATTAAATTATTGAACGGAATCATATTTCCTTCAGAAGGGCATTATTTTTACAAAGGCCATGAGATTACAGAGAAAACCCTGAAGGACAGGCAGTTTGCAAAATGGTTTCATCAACAGATGGGATATGTATTTCAGAATGCCGATACGCAGCTTTTCTGTGGAAGTGTGGAGGAGGAAATTGCGTTTGGACCTGTCCAGATGGGATTGTCGGAAGCAGAAGTTCGAGAGAGAACAGAAGATTGTCTGAAATTGTTTGGAATAGAGAAACTCAGAGAAAGACCTCCATATCATCTGAGCGGCGGGGAGAAACGAAAAGTATCTCTTGCCTGCATCCTTTCTCTGAATCCGGAAGTACTGATCCTGGATGAACCACTTGCAGGACTGGATGAAAAAACACAGGATATGCTTCTGGAATTTCTGCAGAATTTTCATAAAGCAGGAAAAACACTGATTACAATCACACATAATCGACAGCTGGCAGAGACAATTGGAAATCGCTTTGCGGTTATGAATGAAGATCATGAATTAACAATAAAATAAAAAAGGTACTTCCCGCGGATTGGAAGTACTTTTTTTATGGGTTTCTTTGTGCATCATCAGGTGGAGGTCGATGCACCTTTATTTGATAAAATAACACAGATCTTTGTGTTGTTTATATTTTATCAAAATGCAGTATGAAAACAAGCCTCCCGGGGGGATAAAAGGCCATGAAAAAAACGAAAAAGCTATGCTGTATAAGAATGGGTCCCGGCTGACCTTAACTCCCCGTTCTGAGATATCATTTCTTATTTCTTCTTATTAAATTCTTCAGCAACCTGTCTGATCAGTTTCAGCTGGTCAGAGTTCAGATCCTGGAGAACTTCGATCAATTCATTAATTTCTTTAGGATAATCTGTATGCATATCAAAAAAATCTCCCGGAGTGATCTTCAGGTACTCACAAATATAGAAAAAAACCTGCATAGACGGAAAAGCCTTCTGATTCTCAATTCGATTTATGTAGCTTGGATTTTGTCCAAGATCCAGACTCATCTCTCTTGCGGAAATATCCGTATCCGTTCTTAACTTGGCCAGTCTGGTACCAAAAGTTTCTTTAGTATTCATATCACATTTCCCCTTTTTTGTGACATTTTATATCACCGACATCCCAAAAACGGGATAATTAAAACTCTAAATTTAGAAAAATAAGACATGAATTAGAAATGATCAAATTATTTATATCTGATAGTCTTTCATGCCGAATATCTTTCTTTATGGATATTATATATCACACAAGGAAGGAAAACGGGATATTATAGCCGTTATTGCGGTTGGTATGAGATAATTAATATCTTATAATCGAAAAAGAACGTTACATAATAACCGATTTTGGGTCAGAGGTGCTTTCAGATGCAAAAATTCCCGTACTATGCAATCACAGTCAGGAGATACAATGTCCTGTTCCGACACACAGACTGGCTTAAGAAGACACAGGAACTCTATAACGAGATTCTGCTCTTTTACTACAGACTCTATCTGGAAACATTTCCGGATCAGCAGCCCGGGACACAGGAAGCACTCCGCATCCTTGAAACACTGACCATCGTAGGACGCGATAAACAGCCGGTTCCAACCCCTCTTCCCTGGAAGAAGATTCCTCTTTATTTTCGACGAGCGGCGATCAACACCGCCACAGCAGCGGCAAAGCGCTATCTGGCAAGAGGAACACAGGAACACCCTACCGAGAAATTTACAGAATCCGTTACCTTTTACAAGGGAATGTATCGTGACTTTCAGGACAATACGATTTCACTGAAGCTCTGGAATGGCGAGAGTTGGCAGTGGTCCAGATTACGCCTAAGAGGAAACACCGTACCGGAAGCAGGACAGATGATGTCCCCGGCACTGGTTTTAACAAAGGACAGAGCAGAACTTCATATTCCCTGGAAACTGCCGGTCTCTGATGGGCGAAGTGCCAGAGAACGTATTACAGCGGAAGAGAATATCTGCTCTGTCGTTTTTACCGGACAGGACACCTGTGTTGTGTGCTGCATCCTGAATGCAGACGGTGGGCGGGAGAACAGCTTCTTTATTAAAGGCGGTAGCAGATATGCCGGTGCCTGCAGACAGATCACAGAGAAGCTAGATAAATCCAGAGAGGTCCAGGGCGGCGGTGAGAATCCCAGAGCGAATGCTCACTATTGGGAGAGACTCCGTAACATCCACGATCATTATGCCCACCAGTTCAGCCGACAAATCATAGACTACTGCAAGACTCAGAATGCCAGGATCCTGGTCCTACCGGAATTCGACAAGGACTACAGCCAGATCATACTGGCAGCCGCCGGCAGAAACTCCCCCATCCGCCTGATCCCCTCCATTCGGGAGAAGCTGAAATATATATTAATTTTAACAAAGTTCAGCAAGAATTCTCCTACCTCTTCAGGTAGTGAGATGAATTGTGGAGCTGAGCATAAATGCTCAAAAGAATCTTGTAAATAAAGAGAAGAAACACTTGTTCTGGTGGCGGGTTTGTATTATAACAAAAGAACAAAATGTTCAAAAGCAATGATTGAAATCATTTATCAACATATAGAAATAAAGTGAGGAAAATAAACCGGGCAGTAAAAATAAGAATCTATCCAAATGCAGAACAACGTGTGCAGATAGAAAAAACA
>NZ_WWVR01000043.1 GCF_009883055.1 Blautia sp. BIOML-A1
CCTGTTTCGTCATCCAGTTCTCTCATGGATTTGATGGCTTTATTTCTTCCACAGTTCAGTAATTCCATGATATCTTCGATGGAAAAATAGATATATGCTCTGTCTTTGTCGTCAAACCACTGATTCTTGATGGAAAGAGACATTCGATCCAACATCAGTCCATATAAAATTTTAGCATCGCTTGATAAATCTTTAAAGTAACTGTCTGTAAATAATGCTTTTGGTATGCGGTAGAAACTGAACTGATCAGCTTCGGTACCGTAAAAATAATTAAATGTCATTTTTTTCTCCATAATATCCTCCTTTCATTTTCTGCTAAGAAGTCCTCTTTTTAAACTTCTTTGACTTTGTTTTCTTAGCTTTTTCTATCCTTACATTTGGAAAGAATTATACCCGCCGTTTCAAAGATACAGACCTTTTTGAGCAGATCTTTTCAAAGATTCTGGAAGATTGTATGAAATATAAGCTTGTAAATACAGAACAGATCTTCGTGGATGCAACACATGTAAAAGCCTGTGCAAACAGTAAAAAAATGCGTAAGCGGGTTGCACACGAACAGGCTCTCTGGTATGAAGAGGAATTAAATAAAGAGATTGAAAAAGATCGTCTGGCACATGGAAAAAAGCCATTAAAGAAAAAAGATGATAACCAGCCACCTGCATCCGGTGGAACCGGAAATGATAAGGATTCTATATCTGAAGAACTTCCTGAAGATGTGAAAACACAAAAATGCAGCATCAGCGATCCGGAAAGTGGATGGTTTCGAAAGGGTGAACATAAACACGTTTTTGCATATGCAGTAGAAACTGCTTGTGATAAACATGGCTGGATCCTTGGATATACAGTACATCCTGGTAATGAGCATGACAGTCGTACTTTTAAAGCATTATACGATAAGATATCTAAACTGAATCCGCAGATGGTAGTTGCAGATGCAGGATATAAAACTCCGGCAATCGCCCATCGGCTGTTGGAAGATGGAATTCAACCACTTTTTCCGTATAACCGTCCCAAGACCAAAAAAGGCTTTTTCGGAAAACACGAATTCGCATATGATAAATACAATGATTGTTATATATGTCCGGGAGCACATATATTGACATACAGTACAACAAACAGAAGTGGATATAAAGAGTATAAAAGCTGCGGTGAACATTGTGCTGAATGCCAATGTCTTTCAAAATGCACAGAAAGTAAGGATCATGTAAAACTGATCACACGTCATGTATGGGAAGAATATATGGAAGTGGTAGAAGACATTCGGCACACGATCGGAAACAGACAGATCTACCAGTTAAGAAAAGAAACCATAGAGCGGATCTTCGGTACAGCGAAAGAACAGCATGGATTTCGATATACACAGTATGTAGGAAAAGCACGGATGGAAATGAATGCCGGGCTTACCTTTGCATGCATGAATTTGAAAAAACTGGCAAAGATCCTGGAAAAACGAGGTTGGAACACAGTCAGATTTTTGTTGATTTTGAAGAAAATAAAAAGAAAAGAAGTTTTAAAAGAAAAATGGTGCTGGGCATAATCCCCAACACCAAGTTTGTCTACAGTCTGAGGGGAACTGCGTATGCAGTTCCCCTTGTCTTAACCTTTTACAGCTCCAACTGTGAAGCTTTCCTGAACCTGTTTGCTCAGTAATAAATATATCAATACTGTTGGCAATGTGGCAATTACCATACCGGCTCCGATAATTCCCCAGTTTGTTGAATGTTCTCCTACGAAAGACATAATTCCTACAGGAAGTGTCTTATATTTGGCATCGTCTACAAATGTATTTGCAAATAAAAGTTCATTCCATGTATTCAGAAAAGCAAAAATACAGGACGTAGCAATTCCGGGTCTTATCATAGGAAGGATAATTTTGAAAAACATATTGAAAATATTACATCCATCTATACATGCTGCTTCTTCAATCTCTCTTGGCAGAGCTTTGAAAAAGCCACCTAATATCATAACCGTCATTGGCATTGCAAATGTAATATATGGAAGCATCAGTCCCAGATATCCTCCTCTGATTCCCAGACGATCCAGTCCCTGGAACAGCGGAAGCAAAGTTGCCTGTACAGGAATCATGATTCCCAGGCTGAAAATTGCCGCTACGATACCTTTGGCTTTCCAGTACATTCTGTTGATCGCATAAGCAACCATTGATGCCAGAAGTGTTGAAACAACAACTGTCACTGCTGCATAAAAAACAGAGTTTAACAGGTATCGTAAAATTTCGCCTCCCATAAGAGCCTTAGAAAAGTTTTCCAGATGCCATACTTTCGGCAAACCTACCAAATTATTGGAATCAAATATTTCCGTATTACTTTTGAAGGAAAATGTAACCAGCCAGTAAAAAGGAAATATCTGGATAAAGGTAAATACTGCCAGAAACAGATATATTAATGTCTTTTTTATTTTCATTGCACTGATCTTCATCTGCTGCTCCTCTCAAATCATTGATGCATTTTCTTCTGACTTCTTAAAAATGAGGTTGAGCAGGAAACTGAACAGCAGACACTCAAATACGATAAAGAACGCCTGAGCACTTCCATAACCATAACGACATTTTACAAACAGATTATCATACATCAATGTTGCCGGAACCTCACTGACATGGTTAGGACCGCCACCGGTCATAACATATACCAGGTCAAATACTCGCAGAGAGCCGACAAGTGCAAAGGTAGCACAGACTTTTATCGTCGGCATTAACAGTGGAATTGTAATCTTTGTTGCTGCCTTAAATCCTGTAGCGCCATCCAGCTTTGCCGCTTCATAATATTCCGGTGAAATATTTTTAACTCCCGCATAAAGAATTACCATATGATATCCAATACTCTGCCAGATTGCAGGGATAACGGTTGTCATATAAGCTGTCTTTGGATTTACCAGCCATGCTGTATCATTTGCCATTCCCAGTGCACCCAGGATTGCATTTAAGAGACCTTCGCTGTTGAAGATCTTACACCAGAGCTGTCCGATTACCATACTGGAGATTACAACAGGGAGAAAGAATACTGTTCTGTAAAAACCTTCGCCCTTAACTCTATTTGCCAGAACAATAGCCAGAAATAATGCAATCGGAATCTGAATAAACAAAGAGCCTGCTGCCAGAATAAAGGAGTTCAAAACGGCTCGCTTGAAATATGGGTCCGTTGTAAACAGTTCTTTGTAATTCTTTAACCCTATAAAAACTTTTTGTCCAATTCCATCATAATTGAACAGTCCATAATATCCGGTAGTGAATAACGGGATAACTGCCATTACCAGAAATAAAATGAGACCTGGTGCAACGAAAACAGTAACATACCATTTATTACTTAAAAGTTTTTTCATAGTTTTATTCCTGCGTGCTGATTGCTTCCTGATGTGCAGACATGAAACTGTCTACATCAGCACTTCCTGAGAGTAAAGACTGAGCCTGTTCCAGATGAACAGCTGCCGCATTTGCACCTAAAATGCCATCCCAGTTCTGTACACCTGTTTTTACTCCATCATACAGATCCATTAATTTTACAAATGTAGGAGAAACCTTATCTGTGTCGATTTCTGTATTCCAGCATGGGAATCCTGTACCAAGTTCCAGAGCCTGTTCACCCATTTTTTCAGAGATATACATTGCAAAATCAGCAGATTCTTTCGGAGTATCTGTATTTTTGTTTACAAAGAAAGATGCACCTGCTCCACCTGCATAATCAGTAGCATCCTGCTTATCTGAAACTACAGGGAATGTAATTACTTCTACATTTTTTACAGAACTGTCTTCTGCATTATCGATTGTTCCAGCAAACCAGCTTCCGTCAAGCTGCATTGCAACTTTTCCATTAAGGAAATCTGCTGTTGCTTCTGCTTCACCATCTTCCAGCGGACTCTTTCCTAAGATTCCTTTATCATATAATTCTACAACATCTTCTGCTGCTTTCTTAAATCCATCATTTGTAAACTCTTTTTCTCCAAGAAGTGTGGACTGTACTTCAGAAGCGCCTACTTCTCTCAGTGCAAGTGACTCATACAGTGCACCTGCAAGCCATGCATCTTTTGCACCAACTGCCAGTGGTGTTACTCCGTCCAGTTTTTCAAGAGCTTCACCCGCTGTGAGCAGTTCATCATATGTCTTTGGAATTTCTACTCCCGCTTCATCAAATAAATCTTTATTGCAGAAAAGACACATCATATAACTGTCGATAGGAAGACCATATAAATTTCCATCCAGTTCAAAGTTGCTTGTAGAACCTTCTTTAATTTTGCTCTTAATGTCATCTGTTACATAATCATTTAACGGTAATACCTTATCGGCATCTGTAAACAATTTCAGTTTTCCCGGTGCCCAGTAATAAAATACATCTACACCGGAAGCACTGCTTGCGAACTCTGTAGAGATTTTTGTTTTATAGGACTCTGTATCCAGACCATGAAGTTTGATTTTAATATTGTCATGTTCTTTTTCATATTCTTTTACTGCTGCTTCAAATGCCGATGTCTGTGCGCTTTCCGGATCAGTAAACTGATGCCATACATCCAGTGTCACTGTATCATCTGCAAAAACTGTCGAAGATCCAAATGCAGTTGTTCCAACCATTGCCGCACCCATGCAGGCTGCTGTAAACTTTTTCCATTTGTTCATTCCCTTTTTTCCTCCTTTATGATCCCTGTCTGTGTAACTTATTGTTATGCTGATATTATAAAATCCAGGAGGAGTTTTCTCAATTCAGATTATTTACCTGAAAGGGTGCGATTTTTACTTTTATATTCATTTACTGTTTTTCCCGTATATTTTTTAAAGGAAGTTCCGAAATAATGAGCATCCGGCATCCCAACTGCCGCTGCTACCTCATACACCTTCAGATCCGTATTGTCAAAAAGTTCCATACTTTTTTCCACTCGTTTTCTCATAATATATTTTGTAATGCTCTCACCTGTTGTCTGTTTGAAAATACGACTGAAATAACTGGAATTTACAAAAAGATTCGAAGCGATCAGATTCAGTGACAGTTTCTCTCTGTCAAGATTCTGCTCAATATATTCCTGAGCCTTCTGTGCAACTGTATTTCCTCCCACGTTCTGCGAAACAGTCTGTATTGTTTCTTCAATCAGAGTATATAATGTCCTGCAAAATTCCTGCAGCGTATTAATACCTGAAATATTCTCCAGAATTTTTACCTGTTCCTCATTATCAAAATGTTTATTACTTTCCTTCAATACAGAAATGGTATTGTGGAAGATCAGTACTCCCAGGTTGCGAAGCTGTGAGATCATTAACGGACCGTCGAAAATATACTGTTCCAGATAATGATCAATAAATGCAACTGCCTCCTCCTGGTCACCACTTTTTACTGCAATCCTGTATCTGTCAAAATTTACAGGATATGAATGACTGATCTGCTGCATATATTCGATATAATCCTCATAGAAGATCAAAGTTTTTCTCTCATCCCGCATAGTATCTACCAGGGCTTCTTCACATTCTGAGAGAATTTTCGGGCTGTCATCTATTTTTCCATAATAACTGCTGACTGATGCAGCTACCATGCCGTCTTTACCCAGTTCGGTTATCTGTTCAAATGCAGTTCCAAGCAGATCTTTAATCTCCGGAGTTTCTTCTATGACAAAGAATATCTTGTTTTTCTCCAGGAAAAAATATCCGTACTTTTTTTCACCTATGGTTTTATTCATAATTTCTAGGAGTTTCAGCAGCATGTCGTGATCTTCCAGATTCATAATAAGCAAAACTCCCCGGACTCCATTATTTTTCCACAGCTGAATCTGATATTCAGAAAGCTTTTCCACAGCTTCTTCAGATTTAATGTATCCGGTAACTATCCTTCGAAGCAGTTCCTGACAGAGGACCGGATAAATTTCCACATCTTTAGACTGCTGTTCCCGTTTCTTCAGAATCTGTTCCCGCAGTTTCATTGCCGCCGCCAGAAGTTCATCTGACTGGATCGGTTTTAGCAGAAATTCTTCCACCCCTATATGGATAGCCTCTCTGGCATATTCAAACTCCCGATACCCGGTGACGATCACAATGCGAACTGCTGGATATGTATCACGGATCCGTCTGCTTAATTCCAATCCATCTATTCTTGGCATATTAATATCTGTATATACAATATCAGGGACCTGTTTTTCCATAAGTTTCAGAGCATCTTCTGCACATTGTACATTGCCGATAATGTGAAACCCTTCAGATTCCCAGTTAACACATTTTTCTATTAATATGCCTTCATATTTTTCGTCATCTACTATCAGTATGTTAATAATGTCCTTCTCCATGATCATGCCTCTTCTTTGTATTACCCATTTACATTATAATATTCTTCTTTATATGGAAACCGTACTGAAACTTCTGTTCCTCTTCCCGGCTGACTGGATATAGATACTGCATCCTCAACCCCATAAAATAATTCGACTCTCTGTTTCACACTGTAAATTCCAAATCCTGACTTTGAATTTTTATATTCACCTTCCAATATCAGTCTGACTTTTTCTTCAGAAATTCCAACGCCATTATCTTTTATCGAAACTTCCATCATTCTGTTGTCCACCATCCTCATAGTAATCTGAAGTTCTCCCTTTCCCTCTTTCTGACGCAGGCCATGATGAACTGCATTCTCTACCAATGGCTGCAGGATCAGCTTCAACATCAATGTATCCATCAGCTTTTCATCTACCTGGTATCGAATACTGATTTCATTTTCATATCTGATGTTAATGATCGTCATATAACTTTTTACGATATCCAGTTCCTCTCTTACAGGAATCATCTGGCTGCCTCTGTTCAGACTGTTTCTGTAAAATCTCCCCAATGCCTGTGTCATCTGGAAACTTTTATCCTGGTCCCCGATCAAAGTAAGTCCGCTGATCACATCCAGAGTATTATAAAGAAAATGCGGATTGATCTGTTCCAGAATAAGATCCAGTTCATTTTTCCGGATAATCTTCTCTTCTTCCTTGGTTCTTTCCAGCAATTCCCTGATTGAATTCAGCAGATTATTATATGTCCGTTTCAGATTGGTAATCTCATCCTCACACTCTTCATCCACTTCCATATTCTCAGGAATAGCTTTCGAATACATCATCTGTTCTTCCATTTTCTGGATTGGTCTGCTCACTGTACGGGAAATGAAAAGCCAGCACAAGATCAGCATTCCTATATTAACAAGCAGTACGATGATCGTATCGGAATAACTGATGCTTCTGGAAAAGCTGCTTAGCGGAGTCTCTATGGCTATAGTCCAGCCGTCTATCATAGACGTAATTTTTTTATATACCATGGGATTTTTACCGTTGCGTACAATCTTCGTCTCATTTTCTTTCAAAGATCCGATAATATTTTTGCTTACATCATAGTTTTCTTTTTTCTCCGGTCCGAAGATCAGGGTGTCATTCATCAGTACATAAAAGTTGGAATGCAGATTTCCGCCAACAGAGTCAAAAATCTCACGGATGGTTTTCTCATCGATATTTACCATGAGAATTCCCAGTTTGGAATAATCCGTTTTTTTCTTAATTACACGGATCATAGACAGAATGTTTCTGTTTTTGCTTTTATAGCTGACGACCCCTCCGCCATTTGTTTCGAAAATCCAGTCTCCATCTTCTTTTATAGCCTTTTCATACCAGTAGGCATCTTCTACAGAAATGTCTTTCTTCAAAACAACCTCTTCTCTGTTGCACATAAAAGAATTTCCTATATTATCATAAAATACAATAGAGGAAATATAATCTCCTGCCAGCATGATATTCGTAAGGCAGTCCTGCAGTTCTGTTCTGGTCTTGACTGTCAGATTTCCTTTGGATACTTCTTCCAGTGTGTCCTGAAACATTTTACTCCAGAACACCGCATAGGTATCCTGATTCACATGATCGATCATCAGTTCCAGATTGCTGTCGATGGCATGAAGAGTCTGCGTTGTCATTTCACCGATATGTTTCAGATTAAATTTCTGATTGCTGTATACCACTGTTCCTATGGAAATGACAGATGACAATAAAATACAGGCAAGAAACAATCCCCATATTTTTGTCTTTATTTTCATCTTTTTCAAACCCTTCATGCATCCACCTCTTTTTCTTTTTACATCAATTTTATCAATGCAACTCCATATACCGGAAGCTCAAACTCCAGCACCACTTCTTCTCCCTCTACCTTAACAGATAATTCCTCTGTTTTCAACTCGGAAGCTTCTTTTAATTTTTGCACCTCAACCGGAAGCGGATAAGTTGGGCATCCCATTTCCTCCCATTGTTTTTTCGCATTTGCGTGAGTGTCATCGATTCTCTGGATCACTGCTTTTGTTCCTGATGCATTTTTAATATGAATCTCTACTTTTTCCTGTGATATCGGTTTGCCGATCATCTCCTGATTATAAGCCAGAATTGCAAGTCTGCCTTCTTCATCCATAACCGGGCAGATACCCACATGTCCCTGTTCTTCCACTTTCGGAAGCCTCTCTTCTCCCAATTCATGCATCAATTCAAAAGCGCGATATACAGGCTTCGGAATACCATGAATGGTCTGCAGTCCGAATCCTCCTCTGAATTCTCCCGAAACCTGTCCATGCTCTTCAAAAATATCAGAAAATGTCCAGAAAGAATATGCTTCTACATATCCATAATTGTCAATGAGAGTTTTGGTCACCAGTGCAGAGCTGTAAGGTGTATCATGGAATTCATCACCTTCATTGGCTGAAGTGTTCCATTCTGTATAATATAATGGAAGATTTCCAGCTTCATGCTTTGCAATACGTACCATCTTGGTCAACAGACCCCTGCGGTCTATTTCTTCGCTGTTTAAGCTGACTTCTTCTCCGAAGAAATTGTCCAGATGCATGTCCGCATTCCAGTTCGGATCATCTGAAGGATAATGATGTGTAGAAATGAAATCAAGTGGTACTGAATTTTTCTCACAGTAGCTGATCAGATCCGGAATCCATTCATTGTTGGCAGTGGCCGGTCCGCCTACTTTCAGATTTTTCCCTGCACTTTTTACTGCCCTGGCTGTATGCTCATATAATAGAAAATAATCTTCCTGGCTTCCTGCGAAAAAGAAATCCAGATCCGGCTCATTCCACACCTCAAAAAACCATTTTTCCATTTCTTCTATTCCATATCTGCTTTCCAGGTGCTTAAGCAGCTCAACAATTAATCCATCCCATAATTCGAAACTCTTCGGCATGGTGACATTTCCTTTATAATAGAAACAAGTCTGATCTCCTGATGCAAATGGCGTCGGCATAAAACTCAGTTCCAAAAACGGTTTCATATCAATGCTTAATAAAAAATCAAGGATGTTATCAATATTGACAAAATTATATTCGTACTTTCCTGGTTCTACCTCCCTGACCACACTCATCTGATCATTGAAGATTCCATGAAAACGTACATACTGAAATCCCAGATCCTTCTTTGCTTTTCTCAGCATCATTCTGTAATCTTCACGCAATGCAGTATACGCATGGCATGATCCTACACATTTTTCCCAATAATGATCAAATCTGGTTTTTGGCGCATTCTGATCTACATAAAACTTTAAATTCTCCATTTTTGCCTCCTGAAAATGCATTTTATTTTTATTATAAACATGCATTTTCTCCCCATGCAATACACCCTGACTGCAAAGTCAAAATCCCAACCTATTCTGTAAAAAAATTAACCATCTATCTCCCTATGATCACTCAGTCAATACTTGTAGCCAACCAAAAAATCGAGTAGGAGGCGGTGACTAACCGCCGTCCTCTCACACCACCGTGCGTACCGTTCGGTACACGGCGATTTCAATAGTTGACGTGCACAGACTGATAGGCTGTGGCTAAATCGTAAAAGCCACTGTTTATCAGTCTTTCTTTATTCAACGCCCAAATCACAGCTTTGTTATTACTGATATACCAATACTTTCTGCGACTGTTTGCTATTGTTGCCGCATAGTGTTCTGGAATTCCCAGTTTGACTAGATTCTTATATTTCGTCCTCGGTTTCTTCCACTGTTTCCATATACACATACGTATTCTGTGATAGAGCCATCCATTGATGTCATCTATGTTGTTCTTCATACTTGCAATTCCGTTGTAGTTAAGCCATCCCCTCGCACACACCTTGATTTTCTCAAGGCTTATTTAATTACAACTATTTTTATAGAGTTTTACCCAGTAACTCATACAGAGCTTCTGCCTCTTCTTGAGATAAAGTAATTCCTTTTCCCATTTTTTCATGTTCTGGTGCCCAGTCACGAATATCATATTTTTCTGCAGCTCCATTCCATGAAATCATATTTAATTCTTTTTTCCAACTTTGGCACTTTCTGAAAGTATTCCTATTGGGTAACAAAAAACACCGTATTTCTACGGTGCGTTCTGTCAGATATATTCTGTTTTATGATAGCAGAAAACTGGAATTCACAGTTCTTCCATCCTTCCCATCTTCAGCGCCATAACAAGAGTTCCGGCTGCCATCACAAAGACACCAATTTCAATCACATAGATGGGAAGAAGCGCCGGACCTGCCACGGCAAAGAAGTCCACGATAAAATGAATCCCATATGCAAGAACCGCTGTAAAAGCCGCTGTCCTACATTTGCCTGCCTTTACCGCCCGGTAGATCAGCAGTGACAACCCGATATGCAGAATGATGGCACTGATTCTTTCGATTCCGCTTACAAAAAAGAGTGGTGCCGGTGTTGTCCATAGGGCCGACAGCTGTGACACGGTCTGGTTTGCAGACTCAGCAGGAAGTGCCGCCAGCGTATTCTGCATGGCTCCGCTGTTGATCATCAGCATGGACACAAGATTGCTGATTCCGGAGAGTCCTCCGAGCAGAATGGCCTCCACACCGCCATGCCCGATTCCATACATCAGTGCATTTGGAAAATCCAGCCATTTCTTCATCCAGAACTTCATGGCAATCAGTCTTCCAGTCTCTTCAAAAACCGCTGCAGCCAAAGCCGCGTACACATAGTAAAGCCATGGCCTGCTCTGTGCGTTCAGTCCGCAGAACTGAATGACAAGAACATGTAGCAGCTGCTCCAACAGCATGGCAAACAGCAGATAGGTTCCTGCTCCGATAAAGAACGAAGAAATCCTTGCCTTAAGCTTCACCCTTCCTGCAATGAACAAAGCAATCGGTACCCCCATCGAGAGGACAACGGAGCAGATAACTCCCGCTATCGCCAGTCCTGATATTGTGTTCAATTCCATCTTTATACCTCCCTGATTCTTAAAAAATTCCTTTATTGTATTTGAACTGTCCATACAATATAAAGCCTAATCCAACAATAACTGCTGGAAGAATGATATAATCTATAATTATTTCACTCCAAAACGAAACAATAAAACCTAATACAAGAGATATTCCTATAATCAGCGTTCCTGTGCCGACTGTTTTTCCATACTTTGGTATATCTTCTTCCTTTACTTTTCGCCTGTTATAAGAGTGAATTGTGCTGATATTGCCTTTGATATTTACAATTCCCACAACAGATATGAACACTCCCAAAATCAACATTATAATATTTTCCATAATGACCTCCTAAAAATAAAATAGTTCCTCAAATTTTTTGTCCAATGCAATACAAAGAATTAGAGCCAATTTTGCAGTTGGATTAAACTGTCCTGTTTCAATAGAACTAATGGTATTTCTTGATACCCCTACCATTTCTGCAAGCTGAGCTTGAGAAAGATTTGCTTCTGTGCGAACTTCCTTTAAGTGATTTTTCAGTTGTAATTGTTCTTTCATATTCTCACCTCTAAAAGATGGCTAACAAATCCAACAAATGCCAAAATGGAAAACACAAAAAACAGAACAGTCAAGACCAAATCGCTCTTTCGCTTCATTTTGATAAAACGAACTAACCATTGTGTTGCAATAATGCTGAAGTATATAACCCACGGACTGTAAATCATAGTATGAGCAAGCACAGAAGATAACAGCGAAAGCAAACAACACACTAAAGCACCAACTCTGCTTGCGTGACTTCCGGCTTGATATACCACTTCCATTTCAGCCAAGTCCTTATTGCGATGTTCTTTTCTGCTTGCATTTAAGATTTCGTCCTTTTTCATAAAAACACCTCCATGCCAAGTTTTCTTTGCATATTTTAATTATACACATACCAAGTTTTCTTGTCAATAGAGTCATAAAAAAGTTACAACCGATATAAGAGATAACTTTTCTACCACTTCGATTATACTCACGACTTAATGACTTCTTGAATACTTGCCGAAAAAGAAAAACTGCCATCGGTTTGACAGCAGTTCTTCTTCGGTTGGTATCCGTTAGGAATACACAATATCATTCAATACAATCTCATCGGCACAGGCTCGAATGTTATTCATCAATCCTATCCATCTCATCATATCCGTTGCTTTCAGTTCTTCCGTTATCTGTTCGTGTCTGCGTATTATCTTTTATACGAAGATGATCGCCTCCTTTCCTGAAATTTGCGCTATTTGGGACAGTCAGCACAAGCTGAGATAACAGCACAAATATATGGCGGTACCTGTTTATCACAAATACCGCCACATGATTTCTACTGTCATCCTCTTTTCAGATTCAGACATTTTATTTTGATTTAAGATTTAAGCGTTTTCCTGTTTTCTTTCCCGAATCCGTTCCTATATCAGTTTCCATCTCTGATACGTTTTCTTCTGGCAGACACGCAGCTTTTCGCTCTATGCATGTTCAAACCGAATATCACTCCGGGCAGGCTATTCATTTTTCAAGGTACATGAAGGTGTTCTATGCAAACCCTTCATATAACGAAACGCTGAGAGCCTGTTTTACAGTGGTCTGATTCAATTTTTTTGAAATTTTTTTAAAATTCTTCGTTTTCCGCCTTTTTTTTCATCGTTTTTAATGCCCTGTTCAGGAGGTCATTTACACTCTGCTGTTTGATTCCCAGATAATCTGCAACATCCTGCTGACGCATTTCCTCGAAATAAACCAGATTGAGTACCGTCTTTTGTCTCTCTGTTAACTCTTTGATCAAAGCGTTCAGAATTTCTCTGTCGATAACATCGTCAACAAAATCTTTTGAAGATCCTCTCATAATCTCCGCATCATCTGTAACATCGCTGTTAGAAAATACACCATGATTGGTGCTGATTTTGCTCTGGCTGTATGCCATACGGTCTTCAGCCTCCATCAGCAGACGGATATACCAGTTTTCATTATCAAAGAACTCTTTATTGAATTCCTTGTTATCACCAGTTACACTCACATATTCATAGTCATCACAACTATGAAGTGGAAATACGGTTGATTGATTTCCTGCTGTATAAAGTACATATCCGTGATCATAAACAGAGATTGTTGTATCTGCATTGATCATTTCCTTTACTACAACTTTGTGTTCCTTCAAGGATTTCACGCTTGGGATTCTCTTCTCCACATCAGCAACTTTCACGATTTTTTTCAGTTCTTTTAATGTCAACATAAAGACCACCTTTCTGCCTTTCGGCTCCGGGTGGTCCATTCCATCTTTTATAAAATTCCTGCACAGACATAAAGAACTGCAGCACAAGAGATCACGAACTCACCCGTTTTTTTTGAACGGGAGTCCGTGACTCCTTTGTAACGCATGTATCTGCGTTTAGATTAAGTTTGCCAGATTGCCTGGCTTATTCAGTTGCTATGTGCATCTTCTGATTTATTCTTTGTTTGCTCTTTGCGAAACATGGAATAATCGCCCATAGCATCGTAAGGACAATGCCTTACAAATTCCTGGTATTCGATTTCAGTCATCTTTGCTTCCTCCTTTGCGTCATGTTATCAAAATCTCTATTTACAATTATTTTTGCAAAAAAGAATTCAACCTCTATATAACGAAACGCTGAGAGCCTGTTTTACAGTGGGGTACGACAAAAAAATTTAAAATTTGTCGAAATACGTCAAAAAAGCCCGACAAAACAAATACTTCAACAATCTCCAAAATCAGAAAATACTTCTGATCTTGCAGTGTATCCGTAAATGTTTTGCCGGGCTCTTAGTGATTCCAGTCAGGTTCAGCTCCTTGACAAACTCTTGCTGTCTGGTGCGTTCTTGATGGTTCCTGCCAAATCCAACGCTTACTACAGACAGCTCATTCTATTCTGTTATGATCCCTGATTCATCATCTTTTGGGAATACGTCCGCATCCTGGACTTTAATTGTTCATCTCTGATGTGGATCGGACGAACCGACACCATATCATCCTTTACAAATATCTCCAATGTACTGCGACATTTTTTGCACTCCACTTCTGAATCGCTTTGTGCGCTCTTTTCAATAAATGCTCCACATACAGAGCAGTGTACATGCCATTTAATAGCACCTGATCCCATATAGGCTTCCTCCTTTAAGCAATAAGATATTTCTCCATTTATTACTCAACGGACCAAAGGGAAATCAAATCCGCCTTATGAGCATCATGCCATCCATTCCGTAAGTGCCAAAGCTACACGAACAGCACGATTTCTATTCTGATCAGATCTGCTTTGTCGATCTGTGCATCCTTTTTTATCCTTTCACCAGCTACCACTCACTCTTTCCGGTATAAAAAATTCCGCTGTGATTAATTAACATGATATTTCAATAGTTTCAAATACATCACCAGTCAGATCACAGATGTCCTGGATCTGAATCTCGGTATCATCAATCCGTAAGTGGACTGATGGATCAAAAAATTCTACGGTTCCAGATAATGTATGGTACTGACCAATTAATGGATTCTTCCATGACTTTTGAAAATAAGTTGCCTGTATCTTCATTCCATATGCCAGGATCCTTAATTTCATATCCAACTCATTTTTCTTTTCCTCAGATAAATCTCTTTTTGGTTCGTAAATGATTTCCTGTTGCCGGATCGTTTCATCCAGTCCGCGAAGTGCCGCAAATGGAGCAAACTGTTTTGCCCTGCGTCCTACATCCATGGGATGTCTCCTGGAAACCGGTCTTGGTAAATATAAATACGGTTGATATGCACTTGCCAGCACTTTTTGCACCTCCTCTAAGCACGGTGACCGCCAATCTGTTCGTTGCGTTCTCTATAAGTAGAACACTCTAGCAGGTTGGATCCCCGCATGATCGCATTCTTTCCATAACGCTGCTTTACATTCAATACTGCTTCCTGTAAATGCCGTTCCTTATCGGTCTGTTTAGGATCATCAAACAGGCTGTACTGCACATAACTTTCAGGAGCAACCCTGTTCGCACACACCTCGATTCTTCGGATTCCGGTATATCTGTCCGCAATCCTGAGATATAAATCTTCCACTGCATCTATGATCTTTTTGGAACTGTTACTCCCTCTTTCGAGTTTTACAGTTCCTTTGGATGCCTCATGTTCATACCTGTGGTCGTATGCGATCCATAAGGTGATAGAACTTGTCACCAGTCCCTTTTCAAACAGATCCAGGATCAGGTTGTCTGTCATTTCCCTTACGATCACAAGTGCTTCTTCGAAAGAATAGTTTCGCATCAGCACCTGGCCATTTGAAAGGCTGTGTTCCTCCGAATGATAGTTCTTGATGTCGCTCATCCGGCATGTTTCATAGCCCCATGCATGATCAATCAACAGCTCTGCATCAATCCCAAACATCTTATACAGCCAGTCTTCGGATCTTAAAGAAGCCATTGCGATATCGCCCATCGTATGAATCCCGTAACCGGCCAGTTTTTTTTCAGTCCGGGATCCAATCCTCCAGAAGTCACTTAATGGTTTATGATTCCATAGCTGCTCTCTGTAAGAGAATTCATCCAGGATTCCAATATGGTCATCCACATGCTTTGCTACGATATCCATTGCGATCTTAGCAAGATACAGATTGGTTCCCACTCCTGCAGTTGCGGTGATACCCGTTTCCTCCATGACCGCCTGTATAAGCTTTACCGCCATTTCTTTTGCAGTGAGATGATAAAACTGCAGATAATTGGTCACATCAATAAAACATTCATCGACACTGTACACATGGATATCTTCTTTTGAAACATACCGCAGATAGATTCCATAGATCTTTGCGGAATAATCCATGTACAGCTGCATCCTTGGCATAGCTGTAATGTACTTCACACAATCCGGTATCTCATGGATCCGACATCGGTTCTTGATGCCAAGAGCCTTCATTGCCGGAGTGATTGCCAGACAGATTGTTGACTTTGATCTGGTCGGATCTGCAACAACCAGGTTTGCTTTAAACGGATCCAGCCCACGTTCTACGCATTCCACAGAAGCATAAAAGGACTTTAGATCAATACAGATAATAGAAGTCCGATCCTGACTCACATTGCCACCTCCCATACGTCTTTCCTCTTTTTGTAACATGTATCCCATTTTGACTATCAATGACTGTCTATCCTTCCTGTTTTCTTCAAAATACAGGAAATTCATTTCACATATCCATTGACAAAAGAGGAAATATTGTGTATCTTATAGGAAAGATGTTTCCCTTATCTGTAATTCACATTATAGGAGAGATAT
The DNA here is from genome assembly GCF_009883055.1 of Blautia sp. BIOML-A1. Classification (GTDB taxonomy): domain Bacteria; phylum Bacillota; class Clostridia; order Lachnospirales; family Lachnospiraceae; genus Blautia_A. The sequence continues at coordinate 16,451 of NZ_WWVR01000043.1, forward strand.
TTCCCTTTGTCAAGATTAATTTTTATTTTTAAGGAAACACATTTCCCGTTTTGCCTTGAAGCGGCTAATGAAACTTATAAGACAGGGCTTAGAAAGAGGTATGTTTATGACATTCGGTGAAAAAGTAAGATCATTAAGAAAAGAAAAAAAGATGAGTCAGCAGGAACTGGCCAGTATGGTTGGTGTTTCATATAGGACTATTCGATCCTGGGAAGTAGAAGGACGTTTTCCAAAACAAAATGTTCTGTATCAGAAACTGGCAGATGCATTACAGTGTGACGTTTCTTATCTCATGAGTGAGAATGAAGCTTTTATCACAGAAGCATCCGAACAGTTTGGTAACCGTGGTGCCAGACAGGCTCAGCAGATTCTGGAACAGGCTGCAGCTATGTTTGCCGGTGGATCACTGACAGACGAAGATAAAATAGCTTTTATGGATGAGATCCAGAGCCTTTATCTGGATTCCAAAAGACGTGCAAAGAAATTTACACCGAAAAAATATCTGAAAAACCAAGAGGAAAAATAATAGAAGGCGGGATTATTGTACACCTAATCTGTTACCTTATAGTTACAAGGATATTTCTGCCCTTTTATTTTTTACTTTTGAGGTGATTTATTTGAGAAACACTTACATATATACAGAAACAAAGAAATTAATCAAGAAATATGGAACCCGAGATCCATTTGAGATCATGGATCAGATGAACATTGTTGTCGGGGAAACTTCCAGATATAAGACACTGAAAGGATATTGTTTTATGAGCTGCAAGACGATCTATGTCATGATCAGTAGTTTCCTTTCAGAAGAAGAAAAGATGATTGTTGCCGCCCATGAATTAGGGCATATCATTCTGCATCGTTCCCAGCTGAAAATGGCTCCGATGCAAGATGATACCCTCTACAATATGACGGATAATACAGAATATCAGGCCAATCTGTTTGCTGCCGATCTGCTGATTGAAGATGAAGACATTGAAGAGATGGTTCAGAACGAAGACCTGGATTATTTCGGACTCTGCAGTTCATTGAATGCGACTCCGGAACTCATGAGCTTTAAATTATACAGCCTGACAAAACGAGGCCAGGCTTATCATATGCCGATGGAGATTCAGAGTAATTTCCTGGCAAAATAATAAAGGATAAGTGTATTCTACAATAAGAAAACTATAGATTTATCTCACTGAAAGGGGGATTATTTATGTCAAAACATCATATAGAAAAGGTAACCTGCCCTTCCTGCCATCATGAGGGAGATTTTGAAGTCTGGGACAGCATTAGCTATATATTTATCTATATATTCCTGCTGTGTAGTTGAAGCATTTATATCATCTATTCCATCTGCATTTCTTAAGAACCGAAGAACCAGAATATTTTCTTCTTTATACAGTCTATACGATGGTTTATCTAACCACACAGGAGTTTTAACTATCACGGTTCCATTACTATTATAATGTTCTGAATCTTCATTTAACATGGTCACAAATATCCCCAATGCCATTGTTAGCACTACAATTATTCCGACTGCCCATAAAAAAATTCTTTTCAATAAAGATTTCTTTTTGTTCTTCTTTATTGTCCTAGACAAAACACACGTCCATATAATATTCAAACATTGTAGAATTAAAAATTGTATGATAGGAACTGTTCTTATAAACCATAAACGAAAAATCTCTCCATTTGATAAAGGATATCCGATTTTAATGCCAGTATATATCAATGAAACAATAATAGTAATCATCGTAACAACCACCAATGCCTTCATTTTAAAAGACATTTTATTTTCCGTTTCTAACTGTTCTGTTTCTATATCTTGAATAAAACTTCTAAGCAACAGTAATTCATTTTCAGATAGAACATTTTTATTGATCAATATAACTTTATTGTCTTTACGAACCAAATAAATATGATTTTCAATCTCTCCCTTATTAACAAATGAACTCCAATAATTATGTGTAGCTCCAGCCTGTGTGACTATATCCACACCTTCTTTTGAAAACACATATTTTCGCTCATTATTCATTTTCTGTTTTTCTTTATTTATGATTGCTCTCATAAATACTTTTTGTAATTTTTCTACACTTAAACCTATTGCAGCAAATCCAATACTTAACAATAAAAATATCCATGCAAATAATATATGAAACAAGTATGAATAAAATGCTAAAGAAAAGATATAAAAAGCACCCACCAAAGTTGTACCTTTGATTACTCTATTAGTCTTTATAGTTTTTAACGAACTAAGATGCATTAAAATATTGTTTACTTCTTCGTCTATATTTAAGTGATATATAATTTTCTGATCATGAAATTCTTCAACTACCATTCTTGATTTCTCCCTTCACACGATACTGATATTCCGGGACATTGTTTCTATCCTCTTTCCGGATTTCATTCCCTAAATATTGAAAACTCCCATCTTCTTTGAATTTCACTGTTAAATCATGCGTAATAAGAGCATCATCACAGATAACCATGTCGCATACTGCATTTACCGTTAATGTAACCGTACCATCTGGATTTTCTCTTACTTCCACCACCTCCGGCACAGAAGTCCCAAAAAAGTTAGGGGCATAATTACCACATCCCAACGGTGCCCATGCATACATTTTTGCTTCTTCATCAAATTCCGATTTGCACTTCAAATCGTTTTCTTTATTCTATCATAGCATCCATTATTCCGCCATCAGTCTTTCGAACCAGGTATCCATGACAATGATAAACTGGCCTGCTCCTGGCAATTCTTGTAGCATTTCGTCAAGAGTTTTCTGTTTCACATATTTCTGCACATACACCCAACAGGCAATGCTACTGGCTTCTGATACAATGTCAGCTATGGTTTTGCGTATAAGCTCTTCAAATTCAGTAATTTCTTCTTTTGGGACAACATCATACAGGGTTGGTGCCTGATGACTTAATTTTACTCCATTTTCATTTGCATCTTTAAGCAGATTCTTAACTTTTTCTCTTGAATTCTCCGGTACTTTCATGTACTTCCACATAAATGCTACCACATCAGATGGTGTGTCTTTTTTTAGTGGTGGTAACTGAATATAATCATTGTTTTCACTCATTTTCATATTCTCCTCACGATATAATAAAATCAATAATACGTTCTCTTGTCATGTCCAGTACAGTATCTACGAACACTCCTGCAAAAAGGATCAGATACAGAATAACACTCAGCGAAAACAGGAATGCAACCTGTACCCAATCATGGTAACAGTATGCAGTCGCTATGATCAATAAAGTGAA
>NZ_WWVR01000101.1 GCF_009883055.1 Blautia sp. BIOML-A1
GCAGCAGTGAACCTCATGAATGAGGGAAAAAGAATCTTTGCAGAATGTGCATGACAGCACAATAAAAAGTCCGTATCCGGACTTGTAAAAATCGCGGGGTACGCGAGGATAGCTTGTAGATACTTGGCTCAATAGAGCCATTGAGCAAGAAGCCCCCACTTCAAAATCTATGATTTAAGTGGTAGGAGCATATCACGATTCGATAGGAACCGTTATNGAAAATATCTGATCAAAGTAAACCGTTATTTCGCATCCAGTAAGATATGCAGTGTATGCGGAAAGAAAAAAGCAGGATTGTCTTTATCTGAAAGGATGTATTACTGTGAATGTGGAAACAGAATGGATCGTGATGTAAATGCAGCAGTGAACCTCATGAATGAGGGAAAAAGAATCTTTGCAGAATGTGCATGACAGCACAATAAAAAGTCCGTATCCGGACTTGTAAAAATCGCGGGGTACGCGAGGATAGCTTGTAGATACTTGGCTCAATAGAGCCATTGAGCAAGAAGCCCCCACTTCAAAATCTATGATTTAAGTGGTAGGAGCATATCACGATTCGATAGGAACCGTTATGACAGCACTGTGCGATTTCACGAAGAATTCGGATGCACTGCTCGATATTTAACGGATGATAGAATGTTGGTGGAATCTCTTCAAACAAACCTTCTTGCAGAAAACGGGTCATTCCATATTCTGTAAAATAGATAATAAATTTTCCATCATTGACTAGCTGTATATTATTGCTGAACAAAGCGTCTGCCATAGCTATAACAGAATCTGCCCCAGGAATGTCATAATTAAAAATATCTTTCAGCAAATCCAGACGTAAAAACGGGAGAATGCATGCTTCAGGCTGAGTAGAAATAATCAGATCGGCAGAAGCTCTTGTATTAGCAACAAATTGAAAAAGGGATGGCAGATCATNTTATTTCGCATCCAGTAAGATATGCAGTGTATGCGGAAAGAAAAAAGCAGGATTGTCTTTATCTGAAAGGATGTATTACTGTGAATGTGGAAACAGAATGGATCGTGATGTAAATGCAGCAGTGAACCTCATGAATGAGGGAAAAAGAATCTTTGCAGAATGTGCATGACAGCACAATAAAAAGTCCGTATCCGGACTTGTAAAAATCGCGGGGTACGCGAGGATAGCTTGTAGATACTTGGCTCAATAGAGCCATTGAGCAAGAAGCCCCCACTTCAAAATCTGGGATTTAAGTGGTGGGAGCATATCACTTGGTGAAAAACA
>NZ_WWVR01000102.1 GCF_009883055.1 Blautia sp. BIOML-A1
AACGGGTTGCACTGTGTCATGAAAAAATCCGAAATCAGAGAAAAGATTTTCAGCATAAACTCAGTGCAGGTCTTGCAAAGAACTACGATGCAGTATGCGTGGAAGACCTGGATCTGAAAGGGATGGCAGGAGGACTTCATTTTGGAAAAGGCGTACATGATAATGGATATGGCCTGTTCCTGTCTATGCTGGAATATAAACTGGAGGAACGCGGAAAATATCTGATCAAAGTAAATCGTTATTTCGCATCCAGTAAGATATGCAGTGTATGCGGAAAGAAAAAAGCAGGATTGTCTTTATCTGAAAGGATGTATTACTGTGAATGTGGAAACAGAATGGATCGTGATGTAAATGCAGCAGTGAACCTCATGAATGAGGGAAAAAGAATCTTTGCAGAATGTGCATGACAGCACAATAAAAAGTCCGTATCTGGACTTATAAAAATCGCGGGGTACGCGAGGATAGCTTGTAGATACTTGGCTCAATAGAGCCATTGAGCAAGAAGCCCCCACTTCAAAATCNAGCTTCACCGTCCGATATCAGAAAAATGGAAACTGAAATCTGTAACAGTCAGCCGGGAACCATCCGGAAAATATTTTGCAAGTCTGTTATTTTGCTGTGAAAACCAAACAGTAGAAAAAAGACCGGCAGAAAAATTTCTGGGGATTGATTTTGCCATGCATGGGATGTGTGTATTTTCTACCGGTGAAAGAGCCGGATATCCGATGTTCTACCGGAATACAGAGAAAAAGCTTGCACGGGAACAGCGGAAACTGTCCAGATGCCAGAGAGGCAGTCGGAATTATGAAAAACAGAAGAAACGGGTTGCACTGTGTCATGAAAAGATCCGAAATCAGAGAAAAGATTTCCAGCATAAACTCAGTGCAGGTCTTGCAAAGAACTACGATGCAGTATGCGTGGAAGACCTGGATCTGAAAGGGATGGCAGGAGGACTTCATTTTGGAAAAGGCGTACATGATAATGGATATGGCCTGTTTCTGTCTATGCTGGAATATAAACTGGAGGAACGCGGAAAA
>NZ_WWVR01000087.1 GCF_009883055.1 Blautia sp. BIOML-A1
CCATAAAATAAACCTCCAAACTGAGTAATTCTATCTTACATCAGTTTGAAGGTTTACACAAACTTTGGGATACTCCCTATCAGAAAAATAAAATTTACGATGACCATTATAAAAGTTCCAAAGATCCGGATCGTTATTTCCGTAAATATAAATCTCAAATTATTCTTTTCGCTGGTGCTGAACATATTTTACAGGAAAATGGCATGGACCTGAAGCATCTTAATACCAATAAGTTACAGGAGCAACTTTCAGATCTTATTTCCCAAAAAAAATCACTAAATACTCAATATGTTTCTTTTAAGCAAGAAATAAAAGAGTTGGAATTGATACATCAAAATCTGTCCAAATATCTCAAACAGGATGCTCCTGAAATACAAAGATCTTCTCATAACAAACTCCCTTCTTTGTAAAACCATAATAATAGGCAGCGATTTCACTTGCTGCCTAAATTCCCGTTAAACCGATATCCTACACCTCGTACTGTTTGTATATATAATGGTTGTCCAGGATCATCTTCTATTTTTTCTCTGATATTGCAGATATGTCGCATAACCACATTATAATCACCGGAATAAGGTTCATTCCATACCAGATCATAAACCATTTCTTTTCCAAATATTCTACCTGGACTTTTCGCTAAAAGAAGTAAAATATCATATTCATATTTTGAAAGATGAACATCACTATCATTCTTTTTAACAATTTGTTCCTGTAGATATATTTTTAATTCTCCAAACCTTATAATTTCCGGTATGAATTGGTTTTTATGTTCCCAGCTAGTCAATATGTTTTCACTTATGCTTCCATTAGCATCTGTGATTCTCTCAATAATTTCTATCTTTTTCACCTTTATTGCCTCTACATTATTAATTTTAGATTCTATTTATCTAAATCTTTTTTCTTTATCTATCCATAAGTCCGCGAATGCTGGAATATCCCGTATTTACGGACTTTTTTTCACTTTTCAATAGGTCGATACCATACTTAACTCCGCATATTTCCGCTTCATTCTGCTTTCAAAAGTAGTAAATCGGTAGTAATCCAGCCTTTTACTACTAAGCTACAAATCGCTGTAATTCTGATTTTACCGTTTCAAGTGAAGCGTGAGTGTAGAGGTTCAATGTGATTGTGATATTGGAATGTCCCATGACATATTGCAGTGCTTTTGGGTTCATTCCTGCGTTGGCTAACCTTGTGCAGAATGTATGACGCATGACATGTGGATGTGTCAAGTATAGGACAAAAAAAATTTTATTTTTTTCTGCCGAAGACTATCTGACGCTTCCATCAGG
>NZ_WWVR01000044.1 GCF_009883055.1 Blautia sp. BIOML-A1
TATACGACCATCTTTGTAATCATCATAGAGTTTCATCTTTTCCGAGGTCAACTGTCGGCTCTGTTTTTGCAATTCTGCGGTATTGATCTCTTTGTCGTCGCATTGCCTGTTGGAAGATACTTTCTTTTCTTTTTCCAATATTGACGCTGCATACTGATGAACAAGCCCAAGGATATTCTCCTCCAACGGTTCCCGCCGGATCACCAGACTTCGACACACAGGATCTCCATTGGTTCGGGCATCTGAACATTTCAGCAAATGCTCTGTTTCTTTTAGCAGAGAATGCCCGCAGTTAGCACATAGCAACAATGCCGGCTGTTTTTTACGTCTTTCCAGAGTAAAATTGGTACGTGATTCCGCAACACTTCTCTTCTTTTTCGGATGCATTTCATTTGCTTTTTCAAACAATGCCCTGTCTATAATTGCCGTATGATGATTTTCCAGGCGAACCCATTCTGTTTCATCATTCAGAACTGCTTTATGACCGGTATGCATACTGCAACGTGTTTTTCCCCAGATTCTGGTTCCAATATAAATCTCATCCCGGACAATTGCCGCTACTGTCGTAGGGCTCCAGTGTTTCTTTTTGATCGTGTCAAACCTCTGGAACTGCACCTGATCCCCTCTTGATAATTTCTGCTCATCACAAGTGGCAATCGCCTGTCCGTTCAATTCCCTTGTAATATCCGCAAAACTTGTTCCTTCCGCTGCCATCCGAAAAATCATTTTCACGACTTTTGCAGCCTCTGGATCTACTTCCAGCCTTCCATCTTTTCCTTTTTTATAGCCATATCTGGCATTTACCGGAAGGCGTGTACCATTTCTCGTTCTTGTCTGCAATGCTGATGAAATTTTCTTGGACAAATCCAGGCTATACATATTGTATACCAGATTCTGCAATGCTACATTCATTCCACCAGTCATTCCGCTACTTGCTGCACTGTCATAGCTGTCATTAATCGAAATAAATCGAATCTGTAGAAGTGGAAAAATATATTCAATATAAAATCCAACTTCCAAATAGTCTCTTCCAAATCTGGAAAAGTCTTTCACAACTACACAGCCGATTTCTCCGCTTTTCATGTCATCCTGCAGCTGTTGAAATCCCTGCCTTTTAAAATGAGTACCGCTGACACCGTCATCCACATATTCCAGAATATCCGACTCAACTACACCCAGCTCATCAATTACAAATGATTTTAACAGAATTCTCTGAGAAGTTACACTGTCGCTCTCTTTTTTGGCTCTGCCATCTACATTGTCATCTTCTGCAGACAAACGGATGTAAACAGCTGTTTTTCTAAGATCTGTCATCTTGACTGCGCCTCCTTCTCTTTCTTTAGTTTCTGTAAATCTGCAAACTGATCGTCATATACCAGCTTGATCTCATAATCATACTTACCATGGATAATAATTGAATCCACAAAGGCATCTGCCATTTCTTTTGTCAGCTTACGCTTTGACATATAAGTATGTATCACATTTCCCCAGCCTTCTTCAATGTGGTAATCCTGGGAATACCGAACCTGTGCCGCCAATACTGTGTCCAGACGGCTCTTGATATTCTCAATTTCATTGGAATAGATCCGAGAAAACTGTATGTATTCTTCTTCTGTAATCAAACGTTCGGAATAGTCTTCATATAAATCCGATTTACGCTTACTGATACGGCTTAGTTCTCGTCGAAGTTTTCCTACCTCTTTATCCAAAAGCAGGTACTGTGTCTGATTTTTGGAAGCTGCATTCATTTTCTGAATCATTTTTTCTGTATCCAATACGGTTTTCATATGCGTTTGGATCAGGCGAAGAACATCGTCATCCACATATTCTTTTCTGACTCTGTGCCCTTTGCATTGCTTTCCTCCGGATTTATGGTTAGTATTGGCTCCGCAGATATAAAAGAATGTGCCATTTCTTTCTCTGGACAACGTCATGCGGTTGCCACAGCCTCCGCACCATATCTTTCCTGTATAGAAATTATGGTTTCTAATAGCCCCATTGTTCTGCTGATGTTTCTTCTTATAAGCTTCCGTATATTCCTGGATTTTAGATTGTACCTGTTGAAACAACTCTCTATCTATAATCCCTTCATGCGTGTTCTCCACATGCACCCATTCACTCTCTGGTCGATTTCTCTGTTTATTTCCCTGGAAAACACTTTGCTGATATTTTCCAAATACAGAATCACCTGTGCAATGAACATCCTGAAGAACTCGTTTCACTTCATAATTGTTCCAGGGTTTTGACTCCGGAAGCGGCTTCTCACCGGTTTTATAGAATTTTCTCTGTAAAGTCGGCGATAAAACTCCATCTTTATTGAGCTGTCTTGCAATATCACTATAGTTCCTGCCATCCATATACATAGAAAATATACTTTTCAAATGTTCTGCAGCTTCTTCATCAACGATCAGCTGATGATGGTCTTCTTCTGACTTTCTGTAACCATACGGTTCCCAGGCACTTGTAAATTTTCCTTTTTTCCAAAGAGCTTTTTTTGCGCTGCTGCTCTTTTTGGCAAGGTCTTTCGAATAGAACTCATTGATAATATTCTTCAGTGGAACTGTAAGATCCACACCCTCTCTGAAGGAATCGAAATCATCTGTCACAGCCAGGAATCTTACATGAAAAAACGGAAATACTCGTTCAATATAGTTGCTGGTTTCGACATAATTTCTTCCAAGTCTGGACAAATCTTTTACAATAACACAATTGATTTTTCCATGCTTGATATCTTCCATCATCTGTACGAATCCAGGACGGTCAAAATTTGTACCTGAATAGTCTGAGTCCTTATAAACTTCCGCAACCGAAATATCTTCCGTATCTGCTACAAAGTTTTTCATCAATTCCACCTGGGTTTCTATCGTCCCTCTTTCTAATGTTTCTTCTGTTTCCATTGAAATTCTGGCATACAATCCTGCCCGGAATGGTCTTCTCACCTCTGTCTGGACGGTTGCACTGCCGACTACTTCCGGAATGTTTTTCCTACTCTTTCGTGCCATTTTATACAACCTCCTTTACCTTGACCTGCAGATTATTATCATCATCTACTACCGTATCAACTCCCATAGCCGGTAATTGATTCAGCAATGTCTGATAACAATCATCAAAATCAAAAGTGATCTCTATATTCTTTTTATCATATACTCTGATTTTCCTGATCAGTTCTACCACCACTGTGCGGGACAGTTCTTCAATATCCTGATATTTCACAAAATAATCCAGCCAGGTATTGGCATTGTCTGCTTTTTCCAGCTCACTATCCATTTCTTTCTGGATTGCACGGATATTCTTTTCCGCATTTCTAAGCCTCTTTCCATAGGCTGCATGAAGCTCTACATAGTCTTCTTTTGATACAATGCCCTCTTTCATATCCGAATAGAGCATCATCCGTAACTCCTTACAACGTTCTGTCTCCTGTTTTTTCTTCTCCAGCCTGTCCTGCAGCTTCTTCATATTGATCTCCTGAAATGGCACAGTACCAACAAATTCCAGGACTCTTTTCAGGTGCAGGATATTCTGGATATGCTGTTTCAGCATCACCAGTACGGCATCTTCCAGATCCTTTTCCGGTATTCTATGACTGGAACAGCGTTTTGTTTCTTTATTTGCGGAACATAGATAATAAGCATATTTTTTCCCTGCCACAGTAGAAACCTTTCTTGTCATAGGTGCACCACAATCCGCACATACAGCAATTCCGGATAACAGATATACTTGCTTTTGGTCAGGCGAAGTACGTGTATCCATGCCCAGAAGTCTCTGAACAATTTCAAAATCACGGTCACTCACCAATGGCTCATGATTTTTCTCAATCCGGATCCAGTCATCTTCCGGTTTCACATAAGTCTGCTTCACTTTATGGTTCGGTGTCGTCCTTTTTCCCTGCACAAGGTTTCCGATATAAACCTCGTTTTCCAGTATCCTGCGGACGGTAACGGAACTCCAAAGTGCCTGTTCTTTCTGCCGGAAGCCTGTTTCATAACGACTGCCGTTGCTGATTTTATACTCAAATGGGGAAAGAATACCCAGTTCATTTAAACGATTAGCGATCGCATCCTGACTCATTCCCTGCAGCTTCATCTTAAAAATATCCTGTACTACACTGCCTGCAGATGGATCAATCTCTAATTTATGCTTATCTGTCTTTGTCTTCCTGTATCCAAAAGCTACAAACGGAGTCACACACTCACCTTTTTTCCTCTTAATCTCAAGATTACTCCTGATCTTAATAGAAATGTCACGGCAATAAGCATCATTGATTAAATTCTTAAATGGGATAATAATTTCGTCTGCCTGATTCTTTCCCTTGAGACTGTCATAATTGTCATTGATGGCAATAAAACGCACACCAAGAGCCGGGAATAATCTCTCGATATACTTCCCGGAATCAATATATTCCCTTCCAAATCGTGATAAATCTTTTACCACTACGCAGTCTACAATCCCACGCCGGATATCTTCCAGCATTGCCTGGAATGCAGGACGATCAAAATTAGAGCCTGAGTAGCCATCATCAACTCGGACTGAAACAACTTCTATATCTTTTTTGTCTTTCAGGAAATCCAGAATCAAAGCTTTCTGGTTAGAAATGCTGTTACTTTCCAGTTTTGCTGAACTGGAAATATCGCCATCTTCTTTAGATAATCTGACATAGATGGCGGCATGATAGATTTTATTGATATTCTGATACATATCTTACCTCCTTTTATTACGTCAGAAAATCCATGTAATAAAAGGGGGCTGCATAATTTGTCCTTACCGACATTCTAACACAGTCCCCTCAATCTTGCCAGTACTTTTTCAGACACTCAGAAGCATATTCTCAAATGCCTGCTCCATAGATATACCGTTATTGGCAAATCTGACTTTTACTTTCATATTACCGATCCGGACCAGATAAGGATTTCCTACTTTATTCAGGAAAATATCTCTCCGTTCCTGAAGCGATTTATTTCTGTCTGCTTTTATCATCCGTAGATCAGTCATTTCATTTATATCTACGTCACTGAAATCCTGCTCCAGATAATTTCTATATTCCTCTGCCGTCATGCCCTTCTCCTTCCATTCCCATCTGAATCTGTACTGCTTTCAGTACCCGATCCAGGCTCCACTTGTTCACTCTTCCGCATTTCTCAATAATACATTTCGTAGAAATGCTCATAACCTGTTCAGCCAGTGCCAAACTTCCTTTTCGGATTCCCGTCATATCATATTTGCTGATAAACACATGTGTTGGCAAATACCGTTTCTTATAAATTCTTGATGTCAGCGGAACTACCGTTATGACTGAACTGTATGTATTGGCTTTATTATTACTCACTACGATCACCGGTCTTATTCCACCCTGAACAGATGTTGTAGGAAACATACCGAGATCTGCCCATAAAATATCTCCTCTGCGGATTGTCATTTGTCCTCTCTCCAATCTATTATTTTTATTTGTAAAGCATCCATAGCGCTATATTGGCTCCACAGGAATACGGCAGAGTTTCTTTCCCATAAGGAAAGCTCTGCCGCATAACCTCTATAGCCAATTTGATTATTAAACAGTGCTCGCTCGATTCTATTTATCCTCGATACCCCGAATCGTTACTCCCGCATATGCAGGAAGGGAATAATAACCTGCCCGGATGCATACTCCGGACCACACCCCGGAAACTCTCGTTTCCAGGCTCCAGCAGTTCATAGGTTTACCAGTTACAGACTTCTCAGGATCTGCAAGTGTATCGCATCTCATACATATCATCGCATCACCAGCCTGCCAGCTGGCTTCGGTCAGTGCTTTTTCGCAGCATTACGGACTGAACTAAAAATCTTTGTTTTGTCTTATAATCCTATAGCGGCATCTTCCTCGTGCTCTTTGCATGAAATGTCACGTCAGTTATTATTGGATATTCAGTTATCATGGTTCATTTTAGGAAGTCCTTTAACTTCCTCTAATTACTAAAGTCAAATGACTTTGGCAGATGCAAAAGATTTTGAAAAATTTTTTAAAAAAATTTATTCATATACATTTCACGCATCTTATTAAGAGTGGATTTCAGCTTGTATGACAGCATCTGTCTGGAAATCCCCATAATCTCCGCCATCTGTGTCTGTGTCTTGTTTTCAAAGAAAATGCCATAAATAATCATGCGTTCCTCTGAGTTCAGTTGATTGATCACTGTGTGAATATCCTGCTGTTCCATTTTTGTCAGTACACAGTGCTCCACATCACAGTTCAGATCTGGAAAATCCTCAATCATGAAGCCTTCTCCATCAATGGACTGACCGCTGTAAGGTACTTCTCTCAGCATCTTATCCACAACCTCACCCAGTTCATTCTTAATCTCAACTTTTTTTGCCTTGCTGCTTCTGTAAAAATTATTCATCGCATACGCAACTTCTTTTGTAATCTCGATCATTTCTCCATCAATATTTGCGTAATACTTTCCTTCGTAAAAATATGGGTGTTCAATATACATATCCGTTCCTCCTGAATTTGAAATCTTGTTGCTCGTTTCAAATCCAGAAGGCGGACCTCTGTTTAGGATCATGCCTGCTCCGCCTTTATCCTGCCGGGATACGCCCGCAGTTATTGGCTGAGAAATTCAGGCACGAAAAAAAGCCCCAGTAGTTTTTTCTTAACTACTGAGGCTTTAGTCTCTTTCTTGTATTCAGTTATCTATGCCTTCTTTCATCAGCATAATCATTGTATCAGGATAAAGTTCACAAAGTATCCGCAATACATTCCCATAAGTTCATCTCATTATTAGAATCGTACATATTTCAGTATAAAAAGTTCACCGTGTTATTCTTCTACTTCTTTTCCATCTATATATAGTTGAAATTTATCAGGATTATTGACTACATCATAGTCCTTTCCGTATTCTACAGGTCTATATTCGGCTGTCATTACCGATTCCCCATCTTCAATATCCTCTTTCCATAAATAGATGTTCATATCAAGGCTCGTCGCATATCCCCTGTCTGTGGAGAATTTTGTCGAATAAAATGAATCATCCTTGTACATCTGCAAAAGTTCTCTTGCAAACGCTTCTCTATCCTCGATATGTTCCCGGTTAGCGACTACGGTTAGATTTTCATCCCGATTTACGGAAAATGTTCCTACCACATCCGGTTCGCCTTCCTTATGACCAGATTCAGATTTCCCATAAATACTTCCTGCAGCAATTATCAAGATCACTGCTCCTGAAATCAATGCAATTATCTTTTTCTTCATATTTTTATTTTCCTTTTAGTTTTTTTACTGCGTAATTGATTACTTCTTCCGGTGTGGGTCTGTCTCCTTTAAGTGTCATTTTCTTCCATTCTTCCTGCACAGCCGGATCGGGATTATCAAATCCTGCATCTATGGCTATCTGCATTTCTCTGCGTACCTCTTCTGGTGTTGTGTTGTACTTTTCTGCAATCTTCTCATAAATAGTTTTCTCTCTCATTCATTTTCCTCCAATATATAAGTAGAATTACACCTTGTTCTATAGAACTAATTTAGCATATTTCTATTATCATGAAAAGACACTTTACAACTTAAAGCTGAATAAAAGGTCAAAAAAAGAAGAGCTACTCGCTCTTCCCAGTTTGTCATATCACTCTTCCAATAATGTGTGAATTACTTTGATGATTTTTTTCTGCTCTTTGATCGGAAGTTTTTCAATTTTTTCTGTCAGCTCATTGGTAACACCTGTAACTGAATGTGCCACAACATCAATCAAAAGAGTATCTGCTGAAACATCTAATGCATTTGCAATTGCAACAAAGGTATCCAATTTTGTAACTTTCAAGCCTCTCTCTATTACACTCACATGCGTTGGACTTAAATTTACTAATGCAGCCAGTTCCTCTTGCGTGAGATTTTTTGCTTCTCGTGCTGATTTGATTCGCTGTCCTACTGCTTTCAAATCCATCGTAACACCTCCTCCAGAACGAATAATCGTTCTGAATTTAGTATACTTGTGGATATCTTAAATATACAGAATCGCAAAGCCAAGTTCTAATTCTACAGAACTATATTCAAAGTTTTTCTTTGCATTTTCGTAAAAAAGCGTTATGATTGAATCAGTTAAATCAAAGGAGGTATCAAATCATGAAATCACATAAATACTGGTCCTTAGGCGCACTTTTCTGTATGTTGGGATGCATTTATTCTGGAATCAAAAAATCTATGACTGCACATAAATACTTTGCCTATTCTTCATTGCTTTGTATGGGCATGTCCATTTATTCCGGTCACAAACTGGTTTCTCCAAAGAAGAAAAAAATCACTGAATCAAATAATAGTGAGAATAATTAAATAAAAAATTGACCTTTATTCATCAAAGACAAAGTTGCTGGAGAATATTTTTTCTCTCCAGCAACTTTCTTTATCTTTAAGCCATTGAGATACAATACTGTCCAATCAGCTTCATCCAACTATTATATTTATTCTTTTCACACACCTTTCGGCAAATTTCATTCTCCATCAATACACAGAACATCTTATCATAATCAAATGCCCAAACAGCACCATTCACATGGTTTTCCACTGCTTTCTGATCTATGCTTTTCAAGCGTGTGACCATTTTTTCAATTTCTCCATTTCCCAAGTTACCGATATTTTTGCAGATAAACCGAAAGAAATTCAACGTTGCATATTCATCATGCCAATGGAACTCTTCTGGATTGTTTTTAATTTTACTGGCTCTCAGCTGTTCTTTGATTATCTGAGCAGCTACACCTTTCATCGAATCTTCGTATCTCATATTATTCACCTACTCTTCCTCAACGCCCAGTGACGGTTTAAATCTTTTATCCTTTGCCTGCGGTACCACGATCTCATAAAAATAAAATCCTAAATACCCAAGTGCCTGCTTCTTCATTTTATAAAAAGAAGTCCTGCCTATTCCTAACTCCTGTTGTACTTCCACATCTGTCTTATTATAATGACTGCAAAAACAGGAATGAAGGATCTCACTGAGCATCACACCATTCGGTGCATAGAACTTCACCAAAGTCATTCCCCGATAGATCATGTCCGACAATCCATAAATAATCATCAGATTATTCATCTCCCGGTGCATCTTTGGCACATTCAGCTGGCTGTTATAAATGCTCAGATAACTCAATGCATATGCCATATCTTCATTGATTTTCTCCTGGCATTCCATATCCAGTTCTTCTAACACAATCTGATTTTCCAAAATCAATTTCTGATAGCTTGTCATCAATTCTTTAATATCAGTATAATGTCTTTCGATTGTAACTTCCAGATAATCCTGTGCATGACTTGCCATCTGGAAGGTAATTTCTTTCATTGATTTAATTGCATAATCTCTGTCTGTCATCAGTTTCAAAATCTCCTTATCATCATCACACTAACTGGCGGTCTTTCAGACCAGTTCGCTTTCCCCATGATTTTGATGGGAAGCAATTACTTACTACAACTTGCAGAAGCGGATATCCAAAAGGCATTGTGGGAGCTGCCTTTACTGACCGGAATCCCTCTTCTTATGTAAAACCTGCAGGAATATAAAGGGAAAGTGACTATCCCTGCCGGTTAATAATCCAAATAATATCGTCTATACCAATCTCTCCTTATGCTGTTTTTCTCTCCATAAACCATTTATCCACTTCGTAAAACAAGTGGCTTTCCTGCCCCTGTATCATACAGATGTACATCATTCCTACACCGCCTGCCTTTCTGCTGGCGCATCGCTCGATTTTCAAAATTCTGTCAATGCTATACTTTCTTCCATCCTCCCATGTAAAAAATATGGGAACCAGCTGTCCGTCTTTCCGAAACTCTGCTACTACATCTACATATACTTTGTTCATGCCGACACCTCACTATAAAATCTCAATTGCTCTTGGCGATGCCGGGATTCTGCGGATATATCCATTTAACTCCAACTGTTTGATTCTGGAAAAAGCAGATGATGTTGATCTTACTCCGATCATTTTTCCAAATTCCCGTACTGTCGGCGGATATCCATGCTCCTTCGTATAATCCAAAATACACTGATAACTTTCTTTCTGTTTTTTGGTTAATGCTTTTTTCAAATCTATCCCTCCAATTACCCATGAAAATAACTGTGTGGATGGATCGTGTGCGTACCAGCGTCTAAGTGGGATAAGACTTTATCCTGATACATTGCCGCTCGCTGTATACTGAAATAACCAAACCGTCGTCTGATCTCATCTACAGTACGATCCAGCTTCTCTAACTTTTCCTTTTTCTCCTGATTTCCAAATAAATCCAACTGCACGGGAATATCATCCAACACAAGATCTACTGCTCGTATACCAAGGCTTCTGATTGGATGCTCCCATTTATAATGATCCTTAAACAACTGAAATGCTGCTGTCACAATTTCATCTGTTATATTTGTCGGATGAAGTAATTGTTTCTGCCTCGAAAAACTAAACAAGCCATTGTCCCGAACCGTAATTTCTATCGTTTTGCATTTAAAACCATGCTTTCTCAATCTTGCTGCAACGCTTTCTGTTAGTGCCATCTGAATAATCCAAACATCCAGATCATCTTCCAAATCTCTTGGAGTTGTGGTACTATTGCCGATTGACTTCACCGGAGCTGCATACCCGTCTTTGCAAACTGGATCATTGTCCCAGCCATTTGCAAATGACCATAACACAATTCCCATTTTTCCAAAATGGCTTTCTAGCATTGTTTCATCACTTTCTGCAAGTTCCCCAATGGTTCGGATCCCCAGCTTCTGAAGTTTCTTCCGCGTCTGTCTTCCAACATAAAGCAGATTCGATGCAGGAAGCTGCCAAATCATACTTTTATAATTCTCCCGGTTAAACTCTGTAATCGCATCTGGCTTTTTGTAATCCGAACCAAGTTTCGCATAAATCTTATTCCAGGAAATTCCAATACTTACCGTTACACCCAGTTCATATTTAATCCGATGGCTGATTTCTCTTGCAATCGTTATTCCGCTTCCTTTCAGATTTCTGCTATCTGATACATCCAGCCAGGCTTCATCAATCCCATATGGCTCGATCTTGTCCGTATACTCCGAATAGATTTCTCTTGCCATCTGTGAAAATCTCAAATACAAGTCCATCCGTGGTGGTACAAATATGATTTCCGGGCAAATCTGTTTTGCCTGCCATAATGCCATTCCGGTCTTTACACCTTTTCGCTTTGCAATATAATTTGCTGTCAGCACAATTCCATGCCGAGCTTCCGGATCACCGCCAACTGCAAGAGGCATTCCGGCAAATTCCGGGTGATGCAACATTTCCACACTTGCATAAAATGAATTCATGTCGCTATGAAGAATTGTTCTGTCTCCCATTAACTCCACCACCTTCTCCCTGTTTGCTTAATTGTCTTATCAATTTCTGTATGCTTAGTATATATCTCCGTATTGGAGATAGTCAAGCGACATCTTGGTCGTATTATCTCCCTTTTGGAGATTTTTCTTGATTTTTGATTTTATTCGGGTTATAATGCATATAGAAAAATCAAAAAGAAATGAGGCGAACATATGCGTGCTTTCGGAGAAGTATTAGTAGAAAACAGAAAAAGGAAAGGCTACTCCCAGGCGGATCTGGTGGACTTACTTGCTCAGGAAGGAATTGAAGTTACTACGAAAGCAGTCTCCAAATGGGAGAATCTAACAAGAGAACCCTCCTTACACACAATCCTGACAGTTTGTCAGATTTTAGATATTGAAGATATATACGAAGAATTTTTAGGTGAAAATCCATTTGATCATGTCATGGAAAATTTGAATGAAGACGGCAAAGCTAAGATTATTGAATTTGCCAATCTTCTGCGGGCGTCCAGAAAGTATCTTCCGCATAGAGCCGATATCATTCCATTTGAAAATTATCAGCCGATTGCAGTAGAGCCAGCTTCTGCCGGTACTGGAAATTATATTGAAGACAGTGTAAAAGAAAGTTACAATGTCGGTCATCTCGCACCTGAAAAGACGGATTTTGGAATCCGTATATCTGGTGACAGTATGGAACCAATGTATCATACCGGAGATGTTGCATGGGTTCATAAACAAGACAGTATCTCCAACGGTGAAATCGGTATCTTCTATCTCAATGGCAATACCTATATCAAAGAGCTACATGACGGTCCGGATGGAGTTTATCTGGTTTCATTGAATGAAAAGTATCATCCAATCCAGATTTATGAATCTGATTCTTTTAAAATCTTTGGGAAAGTAATCGGAAAATGCAAAGGAGCAGAAATCCCTGGTTTTCATTAAAGATCAACTGCAGACTTCTAGCCTGCTCTTGCTGAAAATAATAAAGGAAGTGATAAAATGGCAATTAACAACACACTTAAAGATATCCGTGAAGAACGAAATCTCGTTCAGGCAGATCTTGCAAAAGCTGTCGGTTCTTGCAGTGATACCATCGGACGCATTGAGCGTGGTGAGCGAAATGCCTCTCTCGAAATTGCAATCCGTCTGGCACATTATCTGAAAATGCCAGTAGAAGAGATTTTTCAAATTGAAGACTGAACCGCAAATATCAGAAAACCGAGGACTGTTCCCCGGTTTTTCTTTTTCGCCAAACTATTTATAGTCCTTTTACAAACTCAACTGCATTTTTTATATCTTTTTCATCTGGATGCCCTTTTGCTATACCACCCAGCAGTTTAAATGGACCAAATGTGTCATAGCCCTTGCATCCGAATTTTCCGATTACTGTAGAATGCTTCTTGTCCAAAATCTGCTCTATGGATTTATAATTCGCATTTCCAGCATAAGTACAGATCAGAAATACCATTTTGTCGTCCGGTAGATTCTTCTCTGCAAATCCCAATATAGACTGATGAAATTTTGAAAAATAGATTCCTGATGCAAACCCAATCATATCATAACTGCTCAAATCTGCATCTGGCTGTTTTACAGCATCAATCAAATCAACCTGACATTCTTCTGCAATGTTCTTTACTAATTTTTCTGTGTTTCCATGATGCACAGATGAATATACGATTACCTTTCTCATCATTCTTCCTTTCCTCTATTCCCATCAATCATATCATAGCTCATATCCAAAAAATCTAATGTCTTTGCTTCACTTACTGAACCATCCAGTAAAATTGTGATCCAGTGCTGTTTGTTCATATGGTATCCTGGCAAAAATCCAAAGGTCTGAATAATCATACTTGTCATTTCCGGATCACATTTTACATCAATAATATCGACAAATTCATTTCCTTCTAATCCGAGTTTGCATTTTTCAACGCTCATGACCACAGCATACCATTTTCCATTCTTATGTCGCAGCACAGCATTATCTGGTGATTGTGCCCATAAATACTCCGGCATCGTTCCATACTGTTTCTTCACATATTCAAAAATTTCTTCTTTCTTCACAATCTATTCAACTCCTGATTCTTCTGATATCCTGCCATAATCATACCATATTTTCGGTTCCCGTACTACCTGCCAAATTCTTTTGCATTTTCCCGGTTCTCCTGACTTTAACTAATAGAGGGGTAAAACAGCAAGGACAGGAAGTGAGGATACACTTCCGGGAAATCCCAATTTAGGGAACCCTGCCCTAAATTGAAAAAAACGCTGAAAGCAACGATACTACTGCCCTCTCAGAAAGGAGAACCCGCCAATGGCTGAAAGAAAGAGAAACAAAGAAATCCATTTCTATGTCACCGAAGAAGAACGAAAGCTAATCCGCAGGAAGATGATAGAATCAAAGACAAAAAACATGGGAGCTTATCTGCGCAAAATGGCAATCGACGGTTACATCGTCAACACAGATACCACTCCACTTAAGAAACAGTATGAGGAAATGCACAAGATTGGTGTAAATATCAACCAGATTGCAAAAAAGGTAAATACCACCGGAGATCTATATCCAGAAGAAATGCAAGAATTGAAAGAGATGGTGAAAGAATTATGGCGTATCTTAAGATCTTCCCCATTAAAGTAACAGACAAGAAAGCTCTGGACTACATCACGAATCCAGATAAAACAGATGAAAAACTGTTAGTTTCCAGTTTTGGCTGTTCCCCGGAAACTGCAGATTTGGAATTTGCTCTCACCAGAGAAGCAGCAAAAAAGAACGTAATGGACAAAGGCGATAACCTGGCATTTCATCTGATCCAGTCATTTAAACCTGGAGAAGTTAATGCCGAAACTGCCCATCGCTTAGGTCAACAATTTGCTGACGAAGTGCTGAAAGGAAAATATGAGTACGTGATCAGCACACACGTTGACAAAAATCATATTCACAATCATATCATCTTCAACGCTGCAAGCTTTGTTGATCATCACAAGTATGTTTCCAATAAGCGGAGCTACCACAAACTCTGCAGAATCAGTAATCGTATCTGCCATGAAAATGGACTTGTCACCAGTATGCCAACCGGAGAAAAAGGTAAAAGCTATAAAGAGAACATGGAATACCATCGTGGCACCAGCTGGAAAGCCAAACTGCGTGTCGCAGTTGATAAAGCAATCTGGACTTCCATCAACTATGAGGAATTCCTACAAAAGATGCAGTTAGCAGGATATGAAGTTCGACAGGGAAAACATTTATCCTTCCGTGCACCGGAGCAGAAAAACTTTACTTATATAAAATCTCTTGGAAACTATTATTCAGAAGAAAATGTCCGCATCCGTCTGGCTAAAAATCGTAACAAAGTAAAAACTCCAAGGCATCTGTCCAGAGAAGCTCGCCTGTATATCAATATTTCCACCTATGTAACAACAGGCAAACGTGAAGGATTTGAACGATGGGCAAAACTCAATAACCTGAAAGAAGCGGCTCGTACCTTCAACTATCTTTCTGAAAATAATCTGCTGAATTATGAAGATTTCCAGCAGCATGTTTCTGACATTGAAGCTTCTGTTAAAGCTGCCGATCAGAAGATAGTGGAAATCAGCAATGAACTGACTACACAGAAAGTCATCCAGAAACACTGTGATTCTTACCGTCTCTGCCGTAAAGTGATTGAAGATTGCAAATTTTCTAAAAATCCAAAAGCATACCGGACCAAGCATCAGACAGAATACCAGCTCCACGATTCACTAAAAAAAGAGCTTCAGGATCTCGGTGTCACCAAAATCCCAAGCTCTAATAAAATCCAGAAGCGGATTGAAAATCTTGAATCTGAACAGGATGCTACTGTCCGGGAAAAACAGGAATTGCAGAAAAAGCAGAAAACCCTAGAGATCATTCAGCAAAATTTCACTGCACTGCTCGATGCTCCTGAGATCAGTTCTGACTTACTTCAGGCAAAACGGGAATCTGTTTCTGTCACAAGAGATAAATGAAATTGCACTGACAACCCAATTATTCTCTTCCACATCATCCCAAGGTTTCAGCCCCATTTCCTCCCAGGTGACACCATACGGTGCACCTCAGGAGGTATAACCGGCAATAAAGAAAAATCTGTCATCTTTCAAGATTTCTTCTTTAGCCAGATTATCTCTTGTTTCTTTTTTCTGTTTTGCTCGCCTCTGCTGCTTCTTTTGTTTCGCAATCCTTCTTTCTTTAATACGCCTACTGCGTGACTGATACTGGGTTTGCTAAATCCCATGTGCCGGGCAAGGTCAATAGAACGCACCATACCACTTTTCTTTTGTAATACAAGTATAGCTTCCAAATAATCTTCTCCGGATACATGAAGTTTCATAATCGCCTCCTTTACTGAACCAATTTCCAGCCCGTTGTTTTATGACGAATATTGATAAAATCCGCATAAATACCAGATTGCATTTTCAATTGTTCGTGCGTTCCACGCTGTGTAATTTTTCCATCTGCAATTACTACAATCTGATCCGCATTTTTGACTGTTTTCAAGCGATGGGCAATCGTAATAACCGTTTTACTTTCTGTCAAACTTTCAATGGCTGCCTGTAAATCGGATTCATTTTCAGGATCAACACTGGAAGTTGCCTCATCCAAAATAACGATAGGTGCGTCTTTCAAAATCGCTCTGGCAATGGAAATACGCTGTTTTTCACCACCAGAAAGAGTTGCACCACTTTCACCAATCACAGTATCATAACCTTGGGGCAGTGCCATGATAAAATCATGGCAACAAGCTTTCTTAGCAACCCGGACAACCTCATCGTGACTGGCATCCGGCTTTCCAAAACGGATATTATTTTCAATCGTATCAGCAAATAAATAAACATTCTGAAAGACAATGCTGAAATTAGAAAGCAATTTATCTAACGTATAATCTCGTATATCCGTACCGCCTAAAGTAATACTTCCAGACTGTACATCCCAAAATCGTGCAATTAAACTACACAATGTTGTTTTTCCACTTCCTGATGGTCCGACTATTGCTAGCGTTGTTCTGCTTGGAACGGAAAGATTAATACATCGGAAAATTTGATGTTCACCATATGAGAAGCTAACATCCTTTAATTCAATATCCATATTTGGAGGCGTTATATTTTGTCCCGATAAATCCATAATCGGCGTTTCATCAATCTCATTTATTTTATCAATCGAGCTTTCAATGAGACGAAGCGCAAATGATTTACCGCCCGCTTTTTCTAATTCACTAAAAATCAAAAATGAAGCCACACACATCAATAGGCAATACACAAGTGTCATACTGCCTTGCAAATAAAACAAAATAGAACAGAACATAATAGATACACTTATTAATCTTAACACAAACTGTTGTGCAGCACCATAAGGAATAAAAACAGTTTCCAGTTTTGTATTACGAACCCTGCTTTCTTCTATGGCCTGTTTCATTTTTTGATTGGAGTTACCACCAAGATTAAATGATTTTACAATATTCATTCCTTGTATGTACTCTAATGTAGCACCAACCAAATCTTCCTGTGCACGTTGCCTTTCCAGCGATATTTTCTGTGATTTTTTCTGCATCATTGAATTGCATACCAAAAACAGAAGAATTCCCAAGCAACATAAAGAACCTATGCGCCAGTCAAAGAAAAACATCACGATAGTAATAACAACTACATGAACAAATCCGTGAACAACTGTAATTAAAACAGACGGTGCGTTATTTTCCACATCTCCAATTGTTGTAGTAACAGCCGAAGTCAGCTTTCCAAGACTATGATCGTTAAAATACCCCATCGGCATATATTTCATGCGATCACCCACATGAATCCGCTTTTCCGCACACATATAATAACCAACCTTCGTTTGCGAAAAATCAGAAATATAACTGCAATAAATTTTCCCCAATATGCCGATAATCAGAAGTAATAACGTAAATACTATTATTTGCAATGTCATTCCTTCCGTTAAACCAATTAAAATCAAAAAAAGCGCAGCAATCTGAAACATATCAAAAATGGAGTGCAACAGACTGAAAGCAACAGATTTCTTTAATACTCCCTGCCAATTTCCTGCAAAGTCATATATTTTTCTCAATGCGGTAAGCATCTGTCTGCACCTCCTTCATCACGGCTACCAATATGAGCCATCCACATTTGTTTATATAGTGGGCAAACCTCAAGCAACTCCTCATGTGTTCCAGTCGCTTCTATCCGACCGTCATTTACCACAACAAGCTGGTCTGCCCCTGTTACAGTGTAAAGACGATGTGCAACCATAATCAACATTTTCCCTCGAACCAAATTTGAAATTGCATCCTGCACTAAACTCTCATTTTCAGGGTCAAGGTAAGCGGTCGCTTCGTCAAAAATTACAATCGGTGCATTCTTGAGCATTGCCCGCGCAATCGCTACTCGTTGCCGTTCTCCGCCTGACAAATGTCCTCCTGCACTGCCAACAACTGTTTCATAGCCATGCTCCAGCTCTACAATAAAATCGTGACAACCGCATTTTTTGGCTGCTTCCTCTACTTCATCATCTGTTGCCGTAAGACGACCCATTCGGATATTTTCACGCACACTCACATCAAATAAGTAATTATCCTGTGAAACATAAGATACATACGATGTGAGTTGTGAAAGCGGCATTTGCCGAATGTCCTTGCCACCCAACGTGATTTTGCCTGATGTCACTTCCCAAAAACCAGTAATAAGTTTCGTAATGGTGGATTTTCCGGAACCTGACGGTCCCACAATCGCAGTCATAGTGTTAGGGCGAAATATAAGATTAACATGACTCAAAACAGGCTCTTCCACATTTTCATCATAGGAAAAAGAAACATCCTGAAATTTTATCGTTAAATCCTGTATGTCGGTCTGTATAGAAGGGCGCTTCATTTCGGGAGCCGACAGCAAACTACATACAGCGCCTATTATCGTTCCTAGCTGCGCTACACTATCCGTAAATTTGATTGCCGCTAAAATTGGCCCAACAATTCCAAGTGATAAAATCATCACGGTTAAAAAAACAGGAGCAGAAAGGATTCCTGCTTTGTAAAGGATTCCTCCGACCGGTAAAATAGCAATCCACACACTTGGCCAGATGGTATTGCTCATCGACATAAAAAGCTGTGTGTCCTTCATCCAGCCAACCGCATAATCGGCGTTATCTTTCACAGAATCAGAGTATCTTTCATAAGAATTTGCAGATTGATTAAATGCTTTTATTACCTCAATCCCATTCACATACTCAACGACTGTTGTATTCATTTTCTTAACCCGTTTTATAAGCCCAGAAAACCGTTCCTCATAATTTTTTGCCATTCCCATATAACAGAAAAATCCTATGGGCAACGTAACTAGTGATAAAAGAGCCATACGCCAGTCTAGAACAAAAAGATAAACAAGCATACATACTGGCACAAACAAATTAGATGTCATTTCAGGAACTAAATGCGCAAGAATCGGCTCCATACTTTCCACCCTATCCACAATCGTGTCTTTAAAACTACCCGATGATTGATCCAAGATATAGCCCATCGGAACCCGTGACAGCTTATCTATAATCTGCATTCGAATCTCTTTCAATGTATAAAATGTTGCCGTATGTGATACAGCAGTTGAAAGATTCGCAAAAATAATTTTCAAAGAAAATCCGAGCAACACCATCATGCACCAAAAGGCATAAATAGACATCTCCCTTATACCTTCCAGCAGATAAAGCATAATTCTGGCAATTGCAAAATACGGAATCATACCAGAAGCAACGCCCAAAATAGCAAGCAGAATTGACAGCACAAACTGATTTTTATGCGCACGCATAAAACCTAATAACTGTTTTGCAATTTCTGATTTATTCATTTTCCTTACCTCCCATGTAGAATCTGTTGTCACAAGCCATATCACACAGTAAATCATCATGAGTTATAATGATAATGGTTTTTCCTTTCTGGGCAAGGAATGTTACCCATTTTGAGAGACTTAGTACACCTTCTCCATCCATTCCACTTGTAGGTTCATCTAAGATAATTATATCGGCATCCGAGCAATATGCGGCAGCTATTGTTACTCTCTGTTTTTCGCCACCAGACAAAGACGCTGGATGCCGATCCTTTAATGCGGTCAGATGAAAGGCATCCAACGCATCATAGGCACGATTTCTCAAATCCTCTGTTACCTTTTTACCTAATACCAGCTCATTCCCGACACTATCCGCATAAATCTGATAATCCGCGTCCTGCATAACAAGATAACTGGATGCACGACGCTCTGCGCAAGATAATACCTGATTTTCTCTTTTTATTGTTCCGACCTTTTGTTTTAACAGTCCACACAAAATTTTGCAAAACGTAGTTTTCCCTATTCCATTTCTGCCAAGAATGGCAGTAACAGTCCCGGCAGGAAAGCAGCAAGACAAGTCTTCAATTCCCCACACAGCTTTTTTATACCGAAAAGAAATTCCCTCCACAGTCAAATCTTTATCAGCAGATAAAATCTGTCGATGCGGTCTTTGTACATATTCAGCCAAATCCGGATGTCGGATGCCCCACTCAATCAAATCACTACAAGTAAGCCGTTCAAACTGGGCTTTTGTCCATTTATTTACCAATCTGCCGGCATCAATATGCAAATATACATCCGCAATAGATAAAAACTGATGCAGACGATGTTCACTGATAATAATGGTTGTACCATTCTGCTTTATCTCTCCCAAAATTTCAAGCAAGATTTTAATTCCGCCCCGATCCAAATTAGAAATTGGCTCATCCAATATCAATACAGGCGGAGCGAATACAGTGGCGGCAGCAATCGCCACACGTTGCTTCTGCCCACTGGATAATTCATTGACTTTTTTCTCCAACAGGGACTCTATTTCAAGTCTCTTCGCGCACTCCATAACCTGCGGTAATATTCGTTCGGGAGACAACCCAATGTTTTCAGCAGAAAATGCAATTTCATCAAGTACCTTTCCCATAAAAAACTGGCTTCGAGGGTCTTGAAAGACTACTCCCAGTGTTGCAACCCTTTCTTCCGGTGTGAAACTGCTGGGAAAACCATTATTTACTATAACACGGCCTTTTAACTGCCCTTCGTAAAATCCAGGAACTAACCCGCTAATCAGGTGGAGAATAGTACTTTTTCCAGCTCCAGAACGTCCGCACAGGACAGCGCACTGACCCTTTTCAATTTTAAAAGAAATATCTTCTACCCCGGTCAGGAGCATTCCCGCATCTTCCCGTCCATAATGAAAGGAAACGCTTTCTAACTCAACCAAGTTCTCACCCCCAACATAACACCAATGCAACCTAACACAAATCCCAAAATTGCCAAAATGTCCTTGTAAGTAAAACCAATATTGTATATGCAGGAACGGGGATTAGATGAATCCAATCCCCGCAGCTCCGCAGATGCCCCAAGTTCAGTAGATAATTTCAAGCATCGAACCGTCAAGGGAACGAAAAAACATTCATATGCCATAATAGGATTCTTTAGGATACTCCACCAAGTAGGGAAAATACCCCTTGCACGTATTCCGTTCCTGATAGATAACATTTCTTTTTCTATAACTGGAAAAAAACGAATCAATATACACAACATTACCAATACATTCTTAGGAACATGTATTCGCTGAAAACTATACATCATGCGGCTCGGATTTGCATACAGAATCGGTGCAGCCACCATCGTCAGCGGTATAGCACGTGCAAATGTGCAAATAACAACATACATAATCCCCATAATAGGAGCCGTCAAATAAGCTAACAACAACATAATAATATATGTCATAATAAAGCCTGGAGCTTTCTCCCAATATCCTGCTACACACATATACAAGGCGCATAGAACCACTAGACCATGTATTTCCGCGTTGCTTTGAAATACAAACCAAAACAGAGTAGCACTGATTAAAACAATTAAGTGTGTTCTAATGTCCAGTTTTTCCATTGATTACACCAGTTTTGCCTTTTTAATATGCTTTTTCAAGAAATAGCAGCCAATCAAATAACCAACAATGGCAAATACTATCGTTATAACACTAATGAGCGCAACCATAGCGGGCGAACCATAATATACAAGCGTTTCAAGTCCTTCTTCCGTATAAGAATCGGCTAGACTTGCAAGATATTGATCTTTGAACAGATAAAGCGGAATTGCACTACCAACAGCATACAGAACCCAGTACACAATATAACCAATTCCATTTCTAATCGGATTCTTATATGTATTCTCGCCCAACATAAGCAACTCACAAATCACACCAACAATTAGTTCAACAATCAGAAACCAACCAGAACCAAAAAGCAACATCATAAGACCAGAAAATAATGCGGTTACAAAGAGAGTTCCTGTTTTTGCTACTTTGTTTGACATAACAACATACAAAGGAGCGCAAAAGAGTGCCATGACTCCAACATATGCCAGATAGTTAAATGCCGGTGTCGCAACCATCATAATAACCATCTTAACTACAACCATAACAACAAGGATTGCCACATTAAATATGGCCAAAGTAATAATGTCTTTCATTTTTAATTTGTTTCCCATGACAAATTTCCTCCTAAAAAATAGTGCGGTCAGTCCTCACTAACCGCAATTAGAATACAACATAATCTCGTTTTTTTCCTTCCCAAACAGCCAAATTCTATCCAAAAAGCCATTTATTTGTTTTTTGCCCGATACGCTCTCGGAGAAACACCTATCACTTCTTTGAACGCAGTCGAGAATTTGTTTGGATTCTCATAGCCAAATTCCCCAGCAAGCTCTGTAATGGACATATCTGTTGTCGTTAAAAGTTTTGTTGCGACCTGCATTTTGTATTCTCGTCTAAAGGCATGCACCGGTTTTCCATAAACAGCCTTAAAACAATCTTTCAACATAGTAAGACTTAATCCGTATTGCTCGGCAAGTTCTGGCAAAGAAATTTTTCTATCCAACTGTTCCATCAAAGCCGATTTCAACGCCTTTACTTTTGCAATTGTCTCGCCAGAATAGTATGCAGAGGTTTCAATATTATCCTGCGTTGATAAATTAGACAACAAAAAGAATATCTCCAGTGCTTTCAAACGCAAATAACCAAGATTACCTCTATAGGTACAATCACAAATTTCTTCAAATACATGTAATAATTCAGGGGGCGTTTTCATTACTACACAGCATTGTTCGTAACAAAATTTCTGAATAAGTCCAGCGAAATCAATCTCAATCCCAATAACCGGAGCATGAAAACATTCCCCTATGATGTCGGTATTGATAATAAGGGCCACCCCTTCATAAATTCCCGTAGGAAATATAGGCTCATTTCTTTGTGAGTTTATGATGCTCACAGCAAGGTCATTCTCACCTAAATATGTCATAAATCCTCGCTTATATTCACATTCGTATCGCCCCGATCTACAATATGCAATTTCAATTATATGAGGAAGTGAATTTTTTCGTTGAAAGCAGGAATTAGCATAAAAAGTCGTATAAGCCAAATCAATGCCCTGAAAAAGATGGTAACAATACATTGTACCATCCGGTGTATTGCAGTCAATTTGATATTTCGTCACATTTTGAGTCTTTTCAAGAACAACTACACCCGAATCAAAAAGTCCATAATTTTCTTCGATTTTTTCATACATAATATTAAGCACTCCATCATTTTCACAGTCAAAAGTTAGTGGTATCTAATCGTAAGTATATATTATTTATCTATCGAAGTCAATTTATCAACAATGTGAACTTCCGAAAATAAATCCCCTAAATGTAGGATTTCCCCCAAACAACCAGGCTAAATTCACCTGTCGTGCCTATTTATAGACTTATTCAGTCCTGTTTTACTCATCCTCTGATGTCTCTCCTGAGGTAATAAATGCCAGGATCTCTCCATAAGAACGGCTGCTGTTTTTCATCGCTTTTAACAGTTCATCTCTCTGATATGCCATTCTTATATCGTACAGTTTTTTTAATTCATCAACCGCTTTTTCATGTGCTTCTTTCGTTTTTGCAACCTTTGCTTCTGCCTGTTCAATCTTGTATTCCAGGGTCTGTTCGCTGCTTCTTCTCATTCTTGCCATATCTTTTTTATCCTTTGTTTTTCTTACTTGCTCTGTAGGATTTTTCGATTTCTTTCGCTTAATGCCGTACATTACCTTCGTTTAAACCAAAGGCATCCAGTATGGTTTTCTGGGTTGCGGTGACAGCATGCTCCAGACGATAAACGCCGTCAAGCTGACGTATCATTACTATCTTTTCCAGTTCTTTTAATGCTGCTGGAACTGTTAGTTAGTTCGGTCTTTTCAACATTTTTTCGCTTTTTTCTTTTAATGCTAATAGATCCTGCTTCGCAGAATCAGGGCAATAAACTGGATAAATACCTTTAATGACAATGCTTCATCACTATATACTCGCATGCTTTTATTTCCAAGATAAGATTTGTCACTGCGGAACAGTTTTTCTGATGCATCTCTGCTTTTATATAACTCAATTGCTTCCCGTGCGTCATATTTTCTGATGAAACAATGGCAAAATATCCTGCCGGAGACAGTTCCTTTTCTACTGCTGAAGCGTTCTCTTCTGCAAGCTTCAGCGTCTTCCTATCCTTTTCAAAATTCAGGTAAAAATACTTCATGATCTCTGGCCCAAATGCTACACATTCTTTCCCAACACATCCGTCTAGATATTTTTTCAGCCGGCGTATCTTCTGCTTGATCTCCTGTTTTTCACCATATGCTTTTCCATCACTGTAGTAAATGTGGATATTTCTTTTTTTCGCATCCCCTTCGTATAACAGGTTCCTGACAGTTGTTCCATACAGATCATAACGATCAATATTTTTTATTCCTCACTAGCCCTAAAATTTGTTTAGGGGAGATTTTTTCGGAAGTTCAGAAACAATATACCGCAGAATCCATTTCACATCAAAACATCGTAGATACCACTTCAATGCTATTTCAAAAACGAAAGTTGATTGAATATTCTTGCAGCCCAAAATCAGCACCCCAATATAGAAATCGAAGTTTCGTTACTCGGAAATTGCTTTTTCTATAAGAATATTAATCAAGACCTTGCCGCAACTACGACATATAGCAGTCTTTATCAATATTCTCATAGAAATTATGATTCAATATGCATAAACGTGAATCTCAAAAGTGATTTCCATATTATCGAACAGATGATGGAAACTTATCCGGAATATACTATTCCCCTATATTATAAGCATATTTTCGACTGGCGCAAACGACCATTGTTCACACAAACTATTCAATCATATACATCGCAATTTTTTTTGCATGAATTTGAGTTGTATCAAAAATCGGAACATCCATGAAATTTTGTTGAATTAGCAATCCTATTTCTGTACACCCAAGTATTACACCAGTTTCTTTTCCTTTACAGTACTTATATATTATTTTTTTGTATTGTTCTTTAGAATTATTGGTTATAATACCCCTACATAATTCTGCAAAAATGATATCATGTACCAATTGTCGCTCCTCTAAACTAGGGATAATAATATTTACTCCATTTTTATAAAATCGCTCCTTATTAAACGATTCTTCCATTGTAAATCTTGTTCCTAACAGCAGCCCTTCAGACATTCCCTCTCTTTTCATCTCCTCCACTGTAGCGTCAACAATGTGAACAATAGGTAAGTTTACCTTCTTTTTTATAGCCGGAAGACATTTATGCATCGTATTAGAACATATACCGATAAAATCTGCACCTGCATTTTCAAGGCTTTCCGCTGCATTTGCTAATAACTCATTCGATTTGTCCCAATTTCCTTTTGATATTGTTGATTCAATCTCATAGAAATTTATACTATGTAAAATACAATCTGCAGAGTATAATCCGCCTAATTGTTGCCCGATTACCTCATTTATTATTTTATAATACGGCACCGTACTTTCCCAGCTCATGCCTCCTATTAAACCTGCTTTTTTCATGAGCATTCTATTCCTTTCTTTATAATCTCATAAATTATATATTATTTGTTTGGGCAAATTGCAAAACATCTAACAGGGAACCCCGTTCCATTTGTCTGCTTTACAAAAATACAGAATATAATAGCTCCTCTTTCCGGAATTTTATCCAGATTTGTAAGCATCTCAATTTGATATCTGTCTTGTTTCAAGACATAACATTCCGCTTGGAAATAACGCTGTTCTTTGCAAAATGGTGGATCTGTATCAAATGTTTCATGTCCAATTGCAGTAACATCTCTTTTTTCAATTAAATATTTTACAGCCTCTAAACTCCAGCCAGGATAATGCTGTTCTCCGTATTCATCCATATTTTGAAACTTTTCCTGACTAGGCCACCTTTTTCCCCAATCGCTCCTCATCGCAACAAAAGCTCCCTTTGGAATTTTTCCATAAATCTTTTCATAATCATGAATATCATCTAGCGATAATGCATAATCACTATTCATTTTAACCTTATCACTACAATTAATTACGCATAATGGCAATACACATTCCTTAATATCAATTTTTTCCAAGGTGCGTCCATTTACATCAGCATGACCTGGTACATCTACATGTGTTCCATATTGCCCTGGAAACGAATATTGATATGCTCTTACTGGATATTCACCAAATTCTTTAGGTTACAATCGCTGATGGTGTAAACGAAAAAGCAGTTTTGACATTGCAGAGAACTGCCCCTTCGTTT
>NZ_WWVR01000045.1 GCF_009883055.1 Blautia sp. BIOML-A1
TTCCACTGCTTTTTGATTTAGAGAAAGAAAAACTGCGCCACAGCCTTGGCAGGCCATCGCGCAGCGATTTTGTTCAATTCCAATTTAATCTCTTTCCTCAATGACTCAAAACCTGGCCATCTTGGTGTGTTTTCACCAAATTCATGTGACAAATCAATCCATTTCATCTGCTTCAGCTCATTCAATAAACTCAACAACTCCATTTTCATCTCCCTTAATTATTAATCTTGAAAACATTTTGATATCTTCTTACAAAGAGTACATGCGTTTTCCTTATTTTCCGTGCAGGTTATGTGATTACCCTTTATCATTTCTACGCTCATATCGTCCAAACAAGTATTTTTCCAAAATGCCAAAGTTTCTTCGTCATTATCTGGAATAAAACTAGTTGATTCCTCTGCTAATAAAAAACGTATATTTCCTGCATAAACTTCAGGCACAAACTGAGCCGCCTTAAAACTTTGTTTATACGCCGCAAATAAATCAATACACATATCTACAGGGAACTGGTTTTCTGCTTTTTCTAAAGCCATTTTCGAATATAATTCAAATCTTTGTCGTTTTTCCATACAATCTAATTTAAGCAGTATTTTTTTCAGATTTATATATTCATCAGGTAAGTACTGTATGGATCTCGATGGGATTTCTTTTTTAAATTCATTATATAAATATAGAACTGCTTTATATAATTCCTCATTGCTTATTTCTCCCAAACCCAGTTGTGATATTTCAATACCCAAACTTGGTAAAAACGTGATTTCCATTAACAATTCATCTTCTAACTGATATTGAATCGGGTGACTGTCGATTAAAACAAGGTCAAATATTTCTAACCCCCTTTCCATTAATCTTCTAGCTATTTCTACTGCAATAAGTCCACTTATACAATATCCAATAATTTGTATTTTTTTCTTGTTTAATCCAATAATTAAATTCACATATTCATCGGCTAGAATTTCAATCAAATTATCTGGATTCATTTCGCAATACCGTTTGCTATTCTTTATCGCTATTCCGGCAATCGTTCCTTTATTATCTAGTCTCATATATTCTATCAAGTATCGGAAACAATTCATTGTTCCAAATCCTGCATGCAATAATACCTGCAAAGTATCATTTTTATTCTCATGAAAAATATTAATTGTTCCGATTCCATCATTCTTTATATTTTGAACCAATTTTTTATCTGGCATACTATAATTTTCAATATACTGATAAAGGGATAGAACATCAGGATGGTTTAATAATTGGCGAAGTAACACATCAAAAGGTATTTCATTTTTCGTATAATTATTTCTTATCTTACTTGTTATAAAATTTTTATATTTTCCAGTATGCTGGATCGGAGTTATCATTCAACTTTCCTTCTGCTACCGATTATAAAAACATATTTTTACGAATAAATATTCAGCAGTTCTTCCGGAGAAAGCAGTGTAATCCAAAAGGAAAGAAAATCCTTTTTATTCCTTGTCACAATCGCATCACACTGATTCGCCTTCGTACAAGTTGCAAGTAGGCAGTCTCCAAAATCAGATACTCTCTGCAAATAAGCAGACAGCACATCTTCGTTCGTCACTGCCAGCACTTTTGCTATGTCCAAAACGGAGCCAAGTGCCTTTCTATAAATTTATACCGTTCTTACATCCCGATCAGCTCCTCTCTCCGGCTCATCTTTTCCCTGCTTTTCTTGGATTTTTCTCTTATTGATTTCCAGTCGTTCATGAATAGATGGCTTCTTTGCCTTCGTAGTTGCTTTATTCTTTTCTGTTTGCATACTCGAAACTACCTTTTTCACAGCTTTGTCATTATCCCCTTTTGTCACATTCGCTGCTCTTGACGCTTCTACTCTGCTGTCCTGCTTTTCTGCAACCAGCCGTTCCTGCTTTTCCTGCACACTTTTTTCTTCCAGACTGCAAAAGCTCTGCAAATATGGCAGCACATGGTTCTGCATATCGGTCAGATCTTCCATACACTTCTGAAACTCTTCATTTCCCTTGTTTTTCAGATAACCAATCCAGCTTTCATCCGTAAGTTTCAGTTCATTTTGGAGTTTCAGCTGACTTAAAATACCGCCATTTCCTGTTCCAATATCTATTTTCCCTTTGAAATGTTGCAGCATTTTATCGCCTTTTTCCGCATAATATATAGTAAAAAACATCTGGGCTGTTACCATCGGCTCATCCGTCCTCGGATTACGGTCTGCGTACCATTCCTTATCCTTCTGTGCAGTACGGGAATCCAGATCTGAGAGCTTCTGACAGCGTGGTTCCATCAGCTCCCGCTTTTCACAGTAATTCACATACACCATCGGCTCTGTTTCTTTGGATATATCTGGTTCGTAGGATTTCAGCCGTTCCAGCAAAACACCTGCCCACACGGACTGCTCACAGTCTTCTTCAATCACATCCTTCAGAAAGGAAATATAAGAACCAACATTTCCACTTTGCAGATCCAGCATGACTTCCTGTAAGGTATCCTGCCCCGGTTCTACATGATCCCGGTAATCATACGGATCAAAAGCTTCTGCAATCTCATCCAGTGCCTCTGCCAGCTGTTCTGTGGTCATCTTCTCTGGATACATTGCTTCTCGAACATCTTGCATCGGAACGTACTTATAGTCCGGCAATGCTTCATGAATTTTCTCAATCCCTTCCCGTACCAGTGCAAGTTCCCCATAAAATCGAACATCGTCCATTAGATTTCCAAATACGGTATTTCCTTTAACAATTGCAAATTCAGCTTCATCATAGTAACTATCTTCCGGATCACGATAAATAATTCCCATTGAGCATCCAAGATACGCAGTTTCTGGATTTTCCCTATATTTTTCATAGACCGCAGCTATCTGATTAACATCGGTACTTTTTTCATAAGCCCCCATATCGTGAAACTCATCGCATTCTGTGGCGAAATACTCCAGATACGGTTCTTTCTTCGGTGGCATATTGTTGAGGACGTTATCAATCATGTTGTAATTTGCTTCTTCCAGTTCCTCCACCTTTGCCAGTGGCTTATATTCGCCCTGGCTTTTCTGAATCTCTGCCATTACAACCTCATCCATTTCTTCTACTTTCTCCATCAACTGATCATAATCTCCACGGATGCGTTCTCCAGTCCAGCCTTCGTCTTCCAAAAGTTCCGCCGCCGCTTCTTCAATAGAAATTTCATCATTCTCATAAACGCCACCATCCATCAATCGGAAATCTTCATCGTAAAAAGAATAATCGTATCCTTCTTCTGTTCTCTGAATAGCAAAATACCGTTCTCCTACCTCATATGCCAGTTCATTAAGAACCTGTTCTTCCAGATTCAGGAAAGAATCCAGCTGTTCAAAACTGATACTGTCTACAAAATGGGCAGTTACCTTTTCCCCGTCATTCAGAACTACGATATCACTGACAGACAGGGAGTGACCACGGAAGTCTTCCGGTCTGTCAATGTTGAACCTTTCAAAAATATCATCCAGTGACATATTTCCTGATAATTCACCAACATAGACCAGCTTATAATCTTCTTTTTTTATCTGCATACCATGACTTTCAATAAAGCTCATATTCATGAAAGCATAGTTTTCGCCCGGTGAATCATCCCGGATCTGATAAATACCAAATGTCCTTCTTGTTCCTAACAACAGGTTTGCTTCTTTCAATGACTGAATCTGTGGATACTTCTGCATTTCCCATTCCAGCTTACGGAAACGCTCCAGTTCTGTCATAGACATCTGATAATGCTCTGGTCCTCGTTCAATTTCCATGCGTTCCGTGACATACATCGGTGATGAAAAACTAGTGATCAGATAGATATCTGCTCCGGCATCGTATAATTTCAGTGCTTCTTCCTGCTCAATGACACTCATAGGCTCCTGAAATGCTCCTAAATTTTCTTCTGCATAATCCAGGTTGTTATCCTTTATCCGTTCCCACATCTGCGATTCCATTCCAAACAAACCATCGTATGCCTGTATCATTTCTTTACTCGCATATTCACCTTTACTGTCATCACTACCAAGGCAATAAATTTTAGAACCCATTCTGTGATAATCAAGAGCTGCTTCTTTTCTAAGCGGTACCATATCTTCTGCTGTATATCCATAGTCACGTAATTCTAGCTTACCTATGGTTGGATCCGGCAGTTCCTGAATATCCATTCTTGCGTCATCCAGCAAATCCTCTACACCTTCTTGATCTGCCTGACTCACTGCATCTGCCAGATTTCTTACCAAAGTTCTAACTTTCTCTTCCTCGCCGATCAGATTCGCATATTCAAAAATCTGTTCTTTTACATCTGTTGAAAATTCTACGCCTCTACGCTCTGCCTGATTGATCCGTTCCTGCGTATATTCCTGCATTTTCTGTGTTTCTCTACCTGTTATCATACTTCTTGCCATATAAGTTCCTCCCGTATTCTGAAAGAAGGCATAACCCACAGAACATTCTTTCTGCCAGATTATGCCATCTTCCTTGTTTTCTTATTCCAGACCGAAGTCCCGTTTTCTATTTTCCTTGCCAGTTTCACTTTCCCGCTGACTCTTTTCTTTATAAATCTGCAGCTTCTCATGGATAGAACCTCGTGCCGGTCTTTCTTCTTTCTCTTTTGATTCCGACTGCTCTGTTTCTGTATCTTCCCGTTCATCCATATTGAGAAGTGCATTTAATTCTGACAGCCGCTCCAGTTTTTGGCTCAGTTCCTCTTCTTTTGGAAATGGCTTCCCGACTTCCTCTTTGGCATTTGTCATCTGCTCCTGAACCGTTTCCAGCCGTTGTTCTGCTTCTGCCAGTTTCTCCGGATAGCTTTCCAAAAGGTTGTTGATACGAGTGATATTTCCTAGAGCATCGGCTCCCAACCGAACTTTAGCTACCGATTCATGCTTTACAGACAGGATAAACTCTTTGCTCCAGCTGTCGAATTGGATTCTCATGTTGAATCCCTGATAGCTTCCAATGTCCATAGCTGCATCTACAGACTTAATGTCTTTGCAGACCGCCAGAAGTGCCGTACCTGCCTCTTTCTTTTCTGTGAACACTTTGCCACTGATTTCCATAGAAAACTGCTCTGGATCTGTGATTTTATGCTCAGAAAAATGAGCGATGTCTGCCTTGTAGCTGTCAATGATCTCCATCAGTTTTGCAATCTGTTGCGGAAAATTCCTTGCAATGTCATCTTCCAAACGGTACTGATTATTCATGTGGTTGGCTTTTAAAAGTTTCAACTTTGCCACGTCCACATCCAATGCCATCTTCTCTTTTACTGCCGGATTTCCGGTTGCAAGTGCTTTGACCTCTGCATAAGACAGCGCCGCTTCGTCCACATCTTCACAACTTCTGACCGGTGCTTTGCTCGTCATAATCTGGGAGATGAATTTCTGCTTGTTCTCGATTAACTGCCACATATAACTGTCGAATGTGGATTCTGTTACATACCGGAAGATATGAACCTTTTTATTATGGTTTCCCTGACGGATAATACGTCCTTCCCTCTGTTCCAAGTCAGATGGTTTCCAACCAATATCCAGATGATGCAGGGCAATCAAACGATCCTGCACATTGGTTCCTGCACCCATCTTTGCTGTTGAGCCAATCAAAAAACGAACCTGCCCGGATTTCACTTTTCCAAACAGCTCCGTCTTCTTTGCTTCTGTATTTGCATCATGAATAAAAGCAATCTCTTTTTCCGGTACACCTTTCTCCATCAGTTTCTGCTTCAAGTCATCATAAACATTGAAACTGCCATCACCTTTTGGTGTGCTCAAATCACAGAAAATCAACTGTGCGGATTTCTGTGCTGCTGTGTCTTTCCATATTTCATAGCTTTTCTCTGCACAAACTGATATTTTACTTTCTGGATTATCTGGCAATAATTCATTCACCAAACGCTGATCCAATGCTAACTTCCTTCCGTCATTGGTGATTTTTAGCATATTATCGACCGAGGCATCTACCCCGCCGTTTCTGACAACTTCTGCACGTTCTCCCAGACTTTCTACGATTTTTTTCTGTTGTTCCGTTGGTTTCAGCACCACTGTTTCATATTCCGCTTCCGGCACAGGAAGCTTTAACTGATCGGAAGTCTTGATATCTGCAATCTCCTTGAACATATTCATCAGTTCCGGAATATTATAAAACCGTGCGAATCTGGACTTTGCACGATAACCTGTTCCTTCCGGTGCAAGTTCGATACTCGTGACAACTTCTCCAAAAGTGGAAGCCCAAGAATCAAACAATCCAAGTCCCATATTTTGTAATTTGCTGTTCTGCAGATACCGCTGCATAACATATAATTCCGTCATGCTGTTGCTGATTGGTGTGCCTGTAGCAAAGGTAATGCCTTTCCCTCCGGTAATCTCATCCAGATACTGACATTTATTGAACATATCTGCGGATTTCTGTGCTTCATTCTGTGCAATCCCGGCTACATTTCTCATTTTTGTATAGAGAAACGCATTTTTATAGCTGTGTGCTTCATCTACATACAAATGATCCACGCCCAGTTCTTCAAACGTAACTACCTGATCTTTTTTCTCCTTCTGATTCAGTTTTTCCAATCTTGTCTGCAATGTTTTTCTGGTCTTTTCAATCTGTTTGACGGTATAACGCCCGCCGTCCTGTTCATACCTTGCACTCTGGATTGCCATTTCCAGATCATCAATCTGCTTCCGTAACATGGCTTCCTGCCGCTCATCAGAGATTGGAATACGCTCAAACTGAGAATGACCGATAATAATAGCATCGTAATTTCCCATAGCGATTCTGGCACAGAACTTTTTCCGGTTTGCCGGTTCAAAATCTTTCTTGGTTGCTACTAGGATATTGGCTCCCGGATATAACTGTAGGAATTCTGCACCCCACTGCTCCGTCAAATGGTTCGGCACGACAAAGAGATTCTTCTGTGATAATCCCAGTCTTTTACTTTCCATTGCAGCTGCTACCATTTCGTAGGTCTTCCCTGCTCCTACTACATGAGCAAGAAGTACATTCTCTCCGTAAAGCTGATGTGCAACTGCATTTTTCTGGTGCGGACGAAGTTCTATTTCCGGATTCATTCCTGGGAAAGTCAAATGACTGCCATCATATTCACGGGGACGGATGCTATTAAATCGTTCATTGTACACCTTTACCAGTCGTTCACGTCTCTGCTGGTCTTTAAAAATCCAGTCCTTAAATGCTGCTTTCATGGCATCCTGCTTCTGTGATGCCAGCATG
Organism: Blautia sp. BIOML-A1; assembly: GCF_009883055.1. Lineage (GTDB taxonomy): Bacteria > Bacillota > Clostridia > Lachnospirales > Lachnospiraceae > Blautia_A. The sequence continues at coordinate 7,200 of NZ_WWVR01000045.1, forward strand.
GTTTCTTTCTTATTAAGGACACGGATCTCATCACCATTTTCATTGACACTCTTATCATAGATGCGTACATCTTTCAGGTTCAGGGTATCTTCCAGAATCTTATAGGCATTTGCTCTCTCAGTTCCATACGTTGCATAGGCAAACGCATTTTGGGGACTGTCGGCATTCTTTCCTGTAATCCTCCACTCACCATTTACCTCAGAGAATTTCACCTGTATTTCTTTCTGAAGCAGATACCATGGTGTATGCAATGTTTCTTGCATAAAATCCTGATAATCCGAAGGTTCAATCCAGGTAGCTCCAATACGCACTTCAATCTCCGATGCTTCCAGATCTCTCGGCTGAACTGCCTCTAGTGCACGCACATTCGATGTGAATTCCGGATGATTCTCTGCAAAAGTTCTCGCAGTATTTAATTTATCCCTAACATTTCCGGAGAGATATTCATCTCCGCTTTCCCACTGGTCTGTCAGTGGATTTTTGAAGATAACTCCAACCAGCTCTTCTGTAATTTTCTCTTCGGTCTTTCCGGTCAGCTGTGCCATATATGGGAGATCTACTTTAGCCCTTTCATTTAAAGACAGAGCAAGTGCTTCTGTGGCTGTCTCCACACTTGTCACAGCAACCGCCTTTTTGATGGTTCGTTTGGTGAACATGTCCGCTTTCCGCTTCAATGTTCCATCTTCATTCAAGTCTTCCAGGGAACACAGCAGACAATAAGAAGAGTCATCAGAAAATGCCCGTTTATTAGCATTACTTCCAATAACTCCATACTTTGCTGTGTAGGTATCATACACCTGATTCAGTTTTTCCTGCTGTTTCTGGATTTCTTCATCTGTGACGTTTTCCTCCATCTGCAAAGCGATCAGCTCTCGGACAGTATCACGGATTGCAACCATCCCTTTTACACGTTCTGCAGTAGCGGCAGGCATTTTCACCTGATTCATCAAAGAGTTGACACGGTAATATACCTGATCATCTACCACCGTATAACTGTAATTTCGCACATTTGGATCTGTTTCAATACATATTCCCTGCTCATTGCATTTACCAACTGTACTTCCGTACCTGCCAGTCCAATGTTAGAACAGATAATGTCTATTCCCTCTGCTTGATGTCTGATATAACAGTCTGAAGGAATATCTTCATCTTTCATTACTGCATCCATAAGAGCTGTAAGTGTTTCATTACTGTCATCACAATCACGATATCCAAATCCTGCGGATACATCAGACTGTGGATCGGCATCTACAATCAACACTTTCATATTCTTTTGTGCTAATCCTACTGCTAAATTAGCAGTACATGCGGATTTTCCCGTTCCCCCTTTTTGGTTTACAATAGAAATAATTCTAGCCATTTTTCATCACCTTTCATCATCGTCAATCAAAAAGAGGACTGAATTAGACAACCGGAATCTATATTCCGTGCGAGCTAATTCAGTCCTATAATTACAATAATTCTGTTGTTTTTACTCTTGTCTTACACAAATCCATTTCCAGTCTGGATCTGTAATAATTCATATTCTGGAATGACAGCGCTGCCTTATTTTTCCCTTTTTCAGGGAGTTAAAGATAAGGACTAAATTAGTGCAACCCCTTGTATTTACTGGAGTTTTCTAACTTGTCCCTATTATAACTCGACCATGAGGCGTGATCTTTGGAAGCTGCGTTTTATAGATACTGTTATATTTATCGACAGCGTGTTGAAAATACTTCTCCCAGTGCAATGCCACCAACGGCATTTTGTTTTTATCCAAAAACAGGAATCCTCTGTAGCCATCGATAACCGGCTCAACCTTGTATTTTTTACGCTGCTCCAAAATAATTTTGAAGCATTCATAAACTTCAGACGTCATCGGAATCTGCCTGGTTCCAGCATTAGTCTTGGTGCTTTCTATTCCGTATTTCATATCGGACCATCTCATAAGCTGATGATCGATGTTAATTTTGCGTTCCTTCATATCCAGATTTTTTATTGTCAATCCGCAAAATTCTGAAATTCTCATACCAGTATGGAACAAGATATAAAACGCTTCATAGTACCGGCTAAAGTGTTTGTCTTCCTTTACAAAATTCAAGAATTTTCTCATTTGATCCAGCGTAATTGCCTCTCTTGTTACAGAATCATTTACCAACACCAATGATACCTGGAACTCAAACGGATTTCTTAAAATCAGATCATCTTCAAGTGCCATCTGGAAGGCAGGTCTTAATACACCTCGTATAGTGTGGATTGTACTGTAACTCTTACCATCTTCCTGCTGCAATTTGATGAGAAATAATTTCGCATCAGATACCTTTACTTTGCTAATTTCCATCTGTGCAAGCTTCTCTTTTTTCAAGACATTTAACACTGTCTGATGTCCTGCTTTTGTAGTCTTTTTTACACTCAAATCCTTTATTGCAAGGTATCTTTCCACCAGTTCAAGAACTGTCATTTTTTCAGGATTAACACCCTGTAAGTTTTGTAACTGCAGTTCTTTTTCCTGTTCCCGTAATGCTACACATTCTCTTTTTCCTGCCGGCAACCGGTCATTCTTTTCAAGTTTCCAAGAGTAGAAACTTTTCTTTTTTCCGTTCTCATAATAACTGTAACGATAGCGACCGTCTGGTGTCTGACTCTCTCGATCACGCAAGATACGTCCTTTACTATCCTTACGTTTTATGCTAATATTATTTTTAGACATACGTTTTACCCTCATATGAAATAAGGGCATTGAGTACGTTATTAATTTTATCATACTCAATGCCTTTTGTCATCACGCTCAAATCGAATTCACTTCATTCAGCCACTCGGTAAATTTTTCCCGCTTGAATAACAACTTAACACCGTTATATATCACAATCCCGGTATCGCGATTTTCATCTGCGATCTGCTGCAATTTTCTTTCGCCGATCCCGAAATACTGAGCGGCCTCTGAGAGCGTAAGCGCGTATTTTTTCCACAGAGGAACTTCGTTTGCTATAATCATATTAATACCTCCAATCTTCTTATTTCGGTATTAATATGTTATTTTTTCCATAAAACAGCAAAAAATCAGGTGATATCTTGTAATCTATCCATTTCTTTCACATTTTATCTATTTTTCTTCTGTTTCTGATTATTTACTCAACAAATAATAATCCCTTCTATTTTCAATTCTAATTTTTATGCTATACTGTTTATAGCTTAATTTATTCAAAGGGGGATTTTGATGAATTATTGTATAGTAATGAAATATTCAGCGAAAGAAAATTGTTATATTGTGACCGTTCCAGATCTGCCGGGTTGTATGGCGGACGGGAAAAGTCCAAATGAGGCATACGAAAATGTAAAAAATGTGATTACAGAATGGATAGAAATGGCAAAGACAGCAGGGAGGGAGGTACCGGAACCATCTTTTGGACAGGAGAATTTTTAAGGGACAGCTTTTTAAGAGCCGTCCCTTTTTATATTTCTTCTATATTAAAAGAAAATGAAATCAACTATTCTTCTGAATAGAGATTGGTTTTGTTCCGTTGTTACCTGCTGCTGAAATTCGTCCTGTTGCTGTCGCATGCTGTCGAACTGTTGTTGCTGAAATTGGTCTTGTTGCTGCTGGAATAAATCCTGTTGCATCATATCCTGCTGCTGATACATGAAATCATTATTAAAATCATCGAAACCGCTATTAAAACCGAAATCATCAAACATTTCTCATACCTCCACCTTATCAATATCTGTTGGTTCCGGGATCCGGATACCTTCCTCGATTGCTGCAGTTATCCAGGCCTGTTTCGCATCCTTAATCATCGCCGGAATATCCTCCCATCGTTGGCAGCAGGTGATACATCCAGGTAAATCTGGGATAGATACAGTATAGCCGCCCTCGATTGGATCCTCTGTGATTAATATAGGATATTTTACGCTCATACTCCTATGCCTCCATTTTTGTACTGGTGGGCCAGCCTGTAAAATGTAGTCCTGCTCAGTCCAGTCAGTCCCATTGCTGCCGCTGCGGTAATCTCTCCACGTGTCCATCTACCCATAACCTCATTATAGTTATCCGGTAATTGTACTTGTGGTCTGCCATAGTCCCGCCAGGCTGGCTTGTCCCGGATCCGATCAACGCCCTGGGTTTGACGTTTTTGCGTGCGCTGTATTTCGTGGTCAATAACATAATCGAGGGTATTAATGACAGCGTCCAGGATCATTGTTGATATTTCCGGATTGCCCAGATAATCGATTGTGGTTGTTGGGATATCCAGGATTTTTACACGGATACCATGATTCCTGTAATATTCTAATTCCTGGCGTGCGCTTCTTTTTCCGCCAAGAGCCTCCAGATCATAAATGACCAGAATGTCTCCCGGTTTTAACAGGTGATTTTTGAGATGCTGGTATTGCTCCCGTTCCGGTATCTTGCCGTGATACCTCTCAACAATTGTGTTGTCGTCAGTTGCTCCTACCGCCTGCAGCTTTTTGCGATGAGTGGCGGTTCTGTACGTAGATATGTAATAGTAGGTTTTGCTTACATGTTCTATGGATCCTCCTAATTGTTAATTTTCTTAATATCAGACGCGTCCAAGATGTTGCCGTATGTAGTAGGATTTGTCCGGCCACCGATCATAAATGGTGGACTTTTTGGAATATTATTGCTGAGTATCGTTGTGATTAACAGAGCGGTATTTCTGCCAGCGTGCAATCAGGGTTGCTATCTGTTGAAATGCGGATAGTTCGCGGCGGTTCTTGCTGACTGATGGAGTTTCTACCTATTATACGGGACAAGGCCAGGTTAATCGTTCTATAGGCCTCTTCTGGCGTCAGTCCAACATAGTTTTTTAGTGAAAATTCTGTCTGCTGGAGGATTTCGTCAAGGTTCCTTTCTACAAGTTCTCCAAGATAATAAATCTGACTTTCTGGCATGGTGCGTGCTCCTTCCTTTTTTTTGAGGTTTGCCGGGGATCTCTGAGCCAATAATGATTTACCAGCTATTGATTGATTTAATAGCTTATAGTATTTATCAGCTCAAACATTGGTGGTCAATGCTAACGCATTCATCTTTGATAATAAAAGCCTTTGATAATTTTACAGGCTCTAAATCCTATGTTTCATCTCGTAAGTGATTTTTGATAATCTAACAGCTCAAGAGTAATTTAATAACCGTTGATCCTATTTAATGGTAACCGTACCCTATATATATTATAAGACTACGGTTACCACCTAGGAACTATTTGTACTATAAAATCAACAGTCCTTAATGAGCTCTTGAACCGTTAAATTTTCCTAAAAGTAGGACCGGTTAGAGACATATTTTTTAAGAGCCTGTAAATTTATATACGGTTTGTAGTATCGAAACTAAACGCTTTGCGTTGATCACGCTCTTTGAGTCAATAAATATTACTGGCTAGTAAATTAAATTAATGGCTGGTATATCTTACTCGCTTAGAGCTCCCCGGCAAATCTCATTTTTCATTTGTAAAGGTATTTTTCTGGAAAAACTTTGAAACCTCAGGCCGCTTTCTTGCAACCTGTATATAAAAAGAAGAATGATTTTTTCTTTTACAGATCTGATATCATTATTATAAGGCTGCTGTCCCAAAAAGTCTATTGACGTACCTCACAAATGCTATTGTGTATAACTCTCATCCAATTCATTTTAAAAACTGACAACATCATTCAAATTCCTATAAGAACAAACGCATACAATTTTTTATGCTCCAAAAGCATTTTCTTTATGAAATCTGCACAAGATTCTGTCGTCTTCTCTCACTTTTCCCCTTAAAAATCATTCGTCATTTTGCACAATTATATATTCAGATATCTGAATAAAAATTGAAGTATCCCAAAAAGCATTCCAAAAGTAAAAGTGATGAAAATACTATTTATCCACATAAACCCTATATTTTGCAAGCATTTCGTGCTACTATTTCCACATAAACTTATATAAAAGAGGTGTTGTGCAAAATGACGAATAAAGTTGATTTTAGCGAATGGAATCCAGACCGGCTTGAAACGGATGACGAGGATTTGATGAGGACAATTTATGCGTATTTCTGCAATAGCGGATACCCACACAGATTACAGGAAGCTATTGACACTACTATCCAGATTTTAGATTCAGGAGACAATACGTACCTGGAAATCGAGGCTCTTATCATGGAGCTTGCCGGTGCAGCCGATCTGTGGGGGGTTCAACAAGGATTCCGGGCAGCAGTTGAATTGTTATCCGGTAACACATTCAGAAAAATTTTTGACAAGGAGGAACCTGATGGGAAATGAGGAAAGAAACGAAACCATTAACGAGCTGTATGGGAGCGTCCAGGATACTCACAATTACGGAAAAACCTATTACTACCAGCAAGCCAAGGAAATAGCTGCTGTAACAGCTATTGCGATGATCCGCGACGGGGTGCCTCCTGTTGATATCAGGATATGTATTGATAACTGGTATGGCGTAGAAATCCCCGAACATGCAATGAAAATTTTAGCAGCAGAGGCAAAATCCGACGAGGAAGAAGAACAGCTTACCGGCAAGAGGAGAACAGATCTCTCACCATCCAGTCTCCATGATCGATGCTGCCGGATCCGCAAGGCCAAGCGCATGTGTGAATGTGGCGTGTCGCCGGATATCATTCACAGCGTTTACCCAGAGCTTTCTGAGGAAGAAATCGACAATATCTGTTCCAGTGTTGACAGTGACAATACCGGAACAGAGGTTGATAACCTGACACTTAGACAATTGCAAGAGGTAGTAGCTACTCCTCTCAAAACAACAGTAGAGCGCGTAGCGTATCTCCGCGGTCGCTGGGACAAGGCCAAGAAAGTCGTACAGGATCTATACTGTAATCACGGCGGAAATAGCCATCCTGTTTACGACTTTTTCCAAGACTCTGAAATCAAATATGAAGATATTATAAGCTGGAAGATGGAAGCCAAACAATATCTGGAGCAGAAAGCTATAGAAAAGCGCGCAAAAGAGACTGCGCTCCGCCTTTTACGCGCCGGCATGGATCCGTCTGCCACCCAAGCCAGCATCAAGGAATGGTTTTGTGTAGATTTGTCCGATTCCGCCTTTGAATACCTGGTAGGACAGGTAGAAATAGAGAAAAATTTTTCTAAAATCGCTGATGCGATAGAAGGGAGACCTGGAAATGTCAATCAAAAAAACGAATGAGTCTGTTGATAGTATAGACATTATGAGGATTTCTCAAGAACTAATCTTGAAAAATAGGACAGTATACAAACATCTTGCCGCTGATATCCCTGTTCAACAAATTCTTGATGAAATCATCCCAGGATTAATCAAATTATATAAAGATCACGTAGTTCAAATTGTTCAGTTCAAGAGTGACCTGGCATACATTAACCTGGCTGTCTTATTTGATGACTCCTATACATTAACCATGCATCAATCGAAAATCGGAAAAAGTCGTAAACTGATGCGTGCCATAAATGAGAAATACGGACCTGCTACTCTCACTATAATTAATTGCAGGTATTGTGACGTAAAAGATCCAGGAAAGAGCAGCACGCATCCCTATAAGGTCCGAAGCGGTGATGTAATCTGGACTCGCAAGGAAACGGAGGAAAACAACCATGAATGAAGATTTAAAACATTTAAAAGAGAAAAAGGATTTTGGATATGGAGATGCAATTCGAATCACCGGTGCGGCACTGGCCCTAATGCTACAGATTTATTATAAACGTATTGCTGAAGATACTGCCTATAACATGTTAAAAAATGATCTAGGATTTGATGATGATGCCATTGCATGGATCAGAGCGGATTTGGAAAAAATCCTGTCAAAAGCGGATTCCGAGGATAAAAAGAATGAGTGAAAAAACAAAAACTATTGCGGAATTAGCTGATTACGTCCGATCTGATCTGCCGGTACAGGAAATAATAGATAATTTTCAATATTTAATTCAAAAACTTGATTATACAAATCGAGTAGCTGCGATCACGAAGGCAATCGAACGACTCAACGATGGCTGCACGTACGACTACGTAGCGGCCGGTCTCAGAGAATGGTATGGAATAGATATATCCTCTCAAGAGCTGGCGCTGCTCTTATATGGAGCAGAAGGGCTTTTACCGCGTGAAATACGATATAAACGACAACTTGCAAAACAAGAGAAAAAAGCGAATCAAACCGAATAATCTCCTCACAGAAAGAGACCCACTCACCGGGTCTCTTTTTCCGTATCCTCCAAAATCGCCCCAAAACCCCTAATATCACCTCAAAACCTACCAATATCGCACCAAAACCATTTTCTTCCCGACATACATGTCGGGAACATCAGCTACCGCTACCCTAATTATATCACATACAGCATTTTTTATTACCACTTATGCCGTATGTGGCATTAATAACACTTCTTTATGCCCAATACGGCATTAACAACTTTCCTTTATGCCTTATACGGCATTAATAGTTCTTACTTATGCCCTATACGGCATTTTCACCGTTTAATTATGCCACATACGGCATAAAGCAACTCCTTCTAAAATATCGGTTATGCCGTATGCGGCATTAACACCCTTTGATTATGCCGTATTTGGCATTTTCTATTTTTTCTCAATATCTGTTCTGATATACCCCGTTTTAAAAAATCCATATTTTTCTAAAATAGATCTTCTTTGAATAGGAATTTGCACACCGGCCTTTTTCTAAAATAGCAATTTCAGGACGAGTGTTTTCAGATCTTTTTAAAATATCAACTTTTACGGAGAACCAGGATTTCTAAAAGTTGGCAGTAGGATTAATCAAAAATTACCTGGAAACCAAACAAACCATTCTATAAATCATATAAATATTGCTACTTTTTTAACTTTTATTGTTCTAAATTCCAACTTTTATAAAAAAATGTCAACTTTTTGTTCTAAAAAAACAAGTGATTTTACTAGAAGAGAACAACTTTTACTCCCCTAAAAGTTGACGTTTAAAAGTTGAAACAGAACCTGAAAACCGGTCCTACTGATTAATGAATTCTAATGTATCGGATGCACCAGCATAATATGCCAGTTGTTCTACGCGCTCGCTACGGGATCTCATACAGAAAATCAGATCGTCTATAATACTCCTGTCGTTATTTGTTAATTGCAAATTCTCATACCGCCATTGTAGTTCCTCTAAATCCCTGTTGTCCTGTGCTACCGCCTCAGTTTTGCCTATCTGTCGCATAGATTCCAGCCGGCGTTGTTCAAAAATGCCGCCAATGTTAATTTCAATCTCATCCATTTTGTAAAAAATCTCCCACATAATTATAATTATACTATACCTATGTACAGGATATTTTACAATTATTACCGTTCGCCATTTTTCGACACTTGAACGGTGTCTATTTTATTGTCGTCCGATGTCTAATATGCTATATTTGTATTAATATGGAAGGAGAAATTTATAAGCACTATAAATCATGCTGCAGCAGCCAAAAATTTTTATGAATATTGGATGGACAAATGATATGAAAAAGGCGAAAGTCAGCCGTTCTGGTTGTCGCTGCTACGACAGGTTTTTGGGATTGAAGAACCGGAAAAATATATAAAATTTGAGGAGCAGGTAAAATTAGATCATACGAACTTCATTGATGCATATATTCCACAGACAAGAGTATTGATAGAACAAAAAGGGCGAAAAAGAGGCCTTCGAAAACCTACCAGACAGGCAGACGGTTCTATCCTTACTCCATTTGAACAAGCTAAACGATACAGCATTGAATTACCATTTTCAAAACACCCGCGCTGGGTAGTAGCGTGCAACTTCAAAGAATTTCATATTTATGATATGGAAAAACCTGACGGTGAACCAATAATAGTCGAACTTAAAAACCTTTACAGAGATTATTATTTGTTACAATTCCTAGTAGAGGAACGTGAAGAACCATTAAAGCGCGAGGTTGATATTTCAATGGCTGCCGGCGATATCGTTGGCAGGCTTTACGATGCTCTTGCTAACTAGTATGATGATCCCACCTGCGAACATTCCCTGCGTAGCCTTAACATACTATGTGTACGATTTGTATTTTGTCTGTATGCAGAAGACGCTGGAGTATTTCCTCATCATGGACAGTTTAGAGATTATCTTTCTGGGTATAGTCCGCGTCATATGCGTAATGCTATAATAGATCTATTTCAAACGCTGGATACTGAAATAAAAAACAGAAGCTCCTACCTCCTGGATGAATTGAAAGATTTTCCGTATGTAAACGGCGGTCTGTTTGCGGACGAATGAAGAGCGATTACAGTTATTCGACACAGCTTGTATACAACACTTTTCCATGGCCATCTCCTACTGAAAAACAAAAAGCTCGTATAGAGCAGACCGCCCAGACAATTTTGGACGCAAGAGCGTTATATCCGGATTGCAGCCTAGCAGATCTTTACGATCCTGTAACGATGCCAGAGGAATTATCTAGGGCACACCGTTTGAATGATAAAGCTGTTATGGAGGCTTATGGAATTACGAAGGATGATCCGGCTTTTTTCTCTGAAGAGGCATGTGTAGCTGAGTTGATGAAAAAATATCAAGAATTGACATCTAAATAACCGCTAAGGAGGTTCCTATGAAACAGCTTGTCTTCCAGACCTTAGAAGAATCTGAAAAATATTGGTCTTCAGCACCTATCGAGGAAAAGAAAAAGATAATTCAGTTTAGTCATCAAAAAGATTCTCTTAATACAAATTATTCTATCTGGGGCGCGCCAACAGTTGAATTTTTAAGAATTCTTTTGTGTGATCTATATCAAATTCGTGATATATATTTAAGATACGATTCTCTGAATCAATTGGAAAAACATGGATTAGCACACATAATCATTTCCGCTACATCTGCCTATATTGAAGGTAAATATAAGCATATTTTATTAGCACATTATTCTGAAGATAACGTAAATAAAGTCGTATTTTTATCCATATCTTCAGATTGTTCTAAGGCGATGAATAGACTTCAGATTTTCTCTATGGACATCCTGAGGGTAGTTAAGAAGCTCGAAATTCCGGATTATATAAAAACGGATACTGATTTAAAGAATTGGCTACAAGCTGAATATAATACTAAAGAAATTCATCTCTTTAAAGGGGTATTTGAAAAATATGATCCAAATGTTATTGACTATTTTGGAAATTACATACACCCGAGAGTAAAGCGAATCATCAGCATGGCTGATACCTGGGATCAAATCAAATGCTACAGAAATTTGTTGGCTCACCCGCAGGAAAAGATTAATGAACGAGCTTTAAAAATGGCCTGCGAGACACTTCTTTCCGAGGAATTTATACGTAGAATAGAAGGGATTTCTCTCTGGCTGTTATCATTACCACCAGCACAGCAGCAAGAACTTGTAGACAGGCTAACTTCTTAAATCTTGTCAAAACATGAAGCTCATTATAATAATAAGAAACTGACTCGGATTTCTGGGTCTTTTCCTTTACTTCAAAACGCCTCCTTAAAAAAAATCAAAACTTTGAAAAGTTATCACCTTTTCTTACTGAACAACACTTTTATTTTTGATAAAATGTGTATCAAATACAAAAAGTCCATACCAAAACATACACGACTTTCTGTTAAGATAACTGTATAGTAATTATAAGGAGCATTCCTGTAATTCATTAAAAGCGCCAATTGAATAAAAAAGAACCTCAAGGTATGATTGAGTTGCATCTTGGCGGATGTAAGC
>NZ_WWVR01000088.1 GCF_009883055.1 Blautia sp. BIOML-A1
AGATATGCGGAAGCGGAGATAACAGATTTCCCTTTACTTCGTCCGACTATTTTGATTGTGTAATGAAAAATCGCCATATCTGGATTCCTCCTTTCTGCACATCCGGTATAGATTTCCGGCAACATTGCTTTCGATTTTAGAAAAGCAGCATTGCCAGAACTCCCTCTGCGTAAGAGTGCCCTGCGCATAGCAGCCTGCATGGAATGCGCCTCTCTGGCGAAGAGTGCCTCCTGTGGCATGAGCAGGTCTGGCTGAAAGCCCCGCCGACGGAACGAGCCCGGCAAGCGTGAGCGCAGACCGGTTGCCACTTGTGGCAAACTTATTGGGACGACCTCTGGTTGTCCATAAATGCGCCCTTCATGAAAAAGCAATGAAGGGAATGAAAAACTCATCCCCCCCGCCATTACACTTCCTCCATATCGGTATTTGTTTCTTTCTGCATTGCCTTTGAGAAAAATTTCCCATTGGCTTCCTGCTTTTTCAGAAAACCAATCAGCTTTGGGATGTCTTCCTCCTCAATAGTCGCACCAAGAACGGATTCCACCGCACCGCCAACCTGACAGAGCCTATGGGTTCGTTTTTTACTTTCTTCGGCTTTCTTTCGTTTTAGAAGTTCTTTCTTCTGTGCTGCATATCGTTTTGCTTTTTCAAGGCTTTCCTGTTCCTTCTTTTCCATTTCAAGCATTCGTTCTTCATAACTTTTTGTTGATTTTGCCATTCTTACATTCTCCTTTCCTTCACAAACATAAGTTCTCGGTTGCGTATCAGAAGAAGCACATGGTATAATCTTCTTGCGTGTAGGTATATCATGGCTTCGGTCTGATAGAACCTTTGGCGGTTTCTTCGGAAGCCGCCTTTTTAATTTGCCGCAGTTCTTGTTACGGCTTTTACATTTCCTCTATCCCTCAAATCACGACCTTCATTAGCTTCCATAAACATTTCCAGAATATCGGTTTTAATCAGGACTTTGCGACCAACCTTTAATACTGGAAGTTTCTTCCATTCTACAAGCTGTCTTAAGGTATTTCTGCCGATTCCCGTATAGTCAGCAGCTTCTTCGATGGATAATGCAATTTTTCTTTGCGTCATATAATCACCTCCTTATAAATTGCATTATGCAATTCTTGTGATGTAAGTATATCCTTTTCATATCTTTTTGTCAAGCATTACGAAATATCAAAAACAAACTTTATGTTGCATATTGCAATTTTGGAAAAACAATGCTATAATTCATACATACCGAAAAAGGAGGCAGTCAGCATGAAAGATAAAGAACTACGCAAGCTGATAGGCAGCAGAGTAAAACAGCGCCGTCTGGAATTGAATCTGACACAGCCTTATGTCGCAGAAAAGATGGGGGTTACCGCTTCTACAATCCTGCGTTATGAGAATGGTTCGATTGACAATACGAAAAAAATGGTGCTGGAAGGTCTTTCGGAAGCACTCCATGTATCTGTGGAATGGCTCAAAGGGGAAACAGATGAATATGAAACCGACATTACGGATAAGAGAGAGTTACAGATTCGTGATGCGATGGGAGATATTCTGGAACAGTTACCGCTTGCCCTTACCAAAGAAGAAGATGCTTTTTCAAAAGATTTATTACTGTTGATGTTAAAACAATATGGTCTGTTTTTGGATTCCTTCCAGTTCGCCTGCAAAAATTTCAAGGGGAATGCTGGTCAGACGGATATTGCCAAAACAATAGGGTTTGAATCGAATGAGGAATATAATGAGATTATGTTCTTAAGGGAAATCACTCACACCATCAATGCTTTTAATGAGATGGCAGACGTTGTAAGGCTCTATTCCAAGAAACCAAAAACAGCAGAACAAAGGCTTGCAAATCTTTTATCAGAAGTCTTATACGAAGATTCCGAATCGGTATAGTAAGACAACCGGAGTTATGATATACTTACACGCACGAAGCATTTCATCAGTTCCGATTGTCTAATATCGAAAGGAGATATACGATTATGGCAAAAGGATCTGTAAGAAAAAAAGGAAAGAAATGGTACTACCGCTTCTATGTAGAGGACGCAAGCGGCAATCTTGTTCAAAAAGAATGCGTTGGAACAGAAAGCAAAAGTGAAACTGAAAAGCTGCTCCGTCAGGCAATGGATGATTATGAAAAAAAGAAATTTGTTGCCAAAGCGGAAAATCTCACAGTCGGACAACTTCTGGATGTGTGGGCAGAGGAGGAATTAAAAACAGGTACGCTCAGCAATGGTACTGTGGAGAATTACCTCGGAACAATCCGAAATATCAAGAAACACCCATTGGCAGAACGGAAATTAAAAAATGTAACCTCTGAGCATTTGCAATCCTTCTTTGATTTGCTTTCCTTTGGGGGAGTTCATCCCGATGGAAAAGAGAAAAAGGGTTACAGCAAAGATTACATCCATTCTTTTTCCGCAGTCATGCAGCAGTCCTTCCGCTTTGCAGTATTTCCAAAACAGTATATTACGTTCAATCCCATGCAGTATATTAAACTGCGGTATCAGACGGACGAAGTTGATTTGTTTTCGGATGAGGACATGGACGGAAATATCCAACCAATTTCACGAGAAGATTATGAAAGACTGCTTACGTATCTTCAAAAAAAGAACCCAGCCGCAATACTTCCAATCCAGATAGCCTATTATGCCGGGCTTCGTATTGGAGAAGCCTGTGGTTTGGCATGGCAGGACGTAAATCTGGAAGAACAATGCCTTACCATAAGACGCAGCATCCGATATGATGGCTCAAA
>NZ_WWVR01000046.1 GCF_009883055.1 Blautia sp. BIOML-A1
AAGCGTTCTTTTTATTTTTTGCAATTCATCTCCCACCTGTAGAGGAAGGAGAATTCTTGCTATATATTATGTTAAAAAATGTTATAATTTTAACATTTGATTTATCAAAATCTTTACTTGTACATTAAAAATAATGTGTTAGAATAGAGGTGTATTTTTTAGGTAAAGAAAAGTAGGAGGAAATTTATGCGCAAAACAAAAATTATCTGTACCCTTGGTCCGTCTACTGACCAGGACGGTGTTCTGGAAAAACTCGTTAAAGAAGGAATGAACGTTGCACGTTTCAACTTCTCCCATGGTTTACACGATGAGCAAAAAGGTCGTATTGATAGCTTAAAAGAAATTCGTACACGTCTTGGTAAACCGGTAGCTGCGCTTCTCGATACAAAAGGTCCTGAAATTCGTATCCGCGAATTTGAAAATGGCAAGATCACTCTGAAGGCAGGCCAGGAATTCACCTTAACCGCAGAGGAAATCGTAGGAAATGAAAATATCGTTTCCGTTACCTATAAGGAATTATATAAAGATGTCAAACCAGGCAACAGCATTCTGATCGATGATGGTCTGATTGGACTTGAAGTTAAGAAGATTAAAGGTCAGGACATTATCTGTAAGGTAGTAAATGGTGGTGTTCTCGGCAACAAAAAAGGTGTCAACCTTCCTGGCGTAGAAGTAAACATGCCATTCATCAGCCCTAAGGATCATGATGATATCCTCTTTGGTATCAAGGAAGGCTATGATTTCATCGCTGCTTCTTTCACCAGAACAGCAGCCGATGTCAAGGAAATTCGTGATATCCTTGAGAAAAACGGTGGACAGGAGATCAAGATCATCGCCAAGATCGAGAACCAGCAGGGTGTTGACAACATCGACAGCATCATTGAAGCTGCTGACGGTATCATGATCGCCCGTGGTGACATGGGTGTTGAGATCCCGCTTGAGGATGTTCCGGTTATCCAGAAGGATATCATTGCCAAAGTATACACTGCGGGAAAACAGGTTATCACAGCTACTCAGATGCTGGATTCCATGATCAAAAACCCGCGTCCGACACGTGCAGAGACCACGGACGTTGCCAATGCGATCTATCAGGGAACAAGTGCGATCATGCTTTCCGGTGAAACTGCTGCAGGTAAATATCCCGTAGAAGCACTCAAGACTATGGTCAAGATCGCAGTTCGTACGGAAGCTGATATTGACTTTAATCAGCAGTTCAGTGTTCGCACCAAAGAGCACGCTACAAATGTAACCACAGCAATTTCTCATGCAACCTGTATGACAGCAATCGATCTGAATGCCAAGGCCATCATTGCAGTTACCCGTTCCGGTAATACTGCTCGTATGGTTTCCAAATATCGTCCGGGATGTCCGATCATCGCATGTACTCCAAATGAACGTATCTGGCGTCAGCTGAACCTGGTTTGGGGTGTTACTCCACTCCTGACCAAAGAAGAATACAGCATGGAGATTCTTCTCCTTCACGCTACAGAGGCAGCTGAAGAAAGCGGTTATGTCAAAGAAGGTGATGTTGTTGTTCTTACTGTTGGTGTTCCGCTTGGACGCTCCGGTAATACCAATCTGCTCAAAGCAACTGTTGTCGGCGAGTATTAAGAATTGTATACAAAAAAAGCCAAGGTCCTTATCCTCTGTTTTTGAGGATAAGGACCTGTTTTTTGGCTTTTTTTGTTATTTATTTCACAATTTTATTTCTCATATATCATTCTTATGATCGGCATCTGTACCATATCCTATTTATCTCTTTCCGGTCAGATCCTTAATTACTTCTCCTGCAATAATCAGGCCGACTACGGACGGAACGAAGGCTGTGGAACCTGGAATATCACGGCGCTCTGTACATTTGTGTGCTGCGCCCGGAGGACAGATACAGTTTGTACGACAGCTGATGGCCATATCCTCGATCGGACGGGTTGGCGTTTCCTGTGAATATACCACTTTCAGTTTCTTAATTCCACGTTTTTTGAGTTCCCGGCGCATAACTTTTGCAAGCGGGCAGACAGATGTCTTATAAATATCCGCTACCTGAAAAGCCGTCGGGTCAAGTTTGTTTCCGGCTCCCATACTGCTGATGATCGGAACACCGGCTTCTCTGGCTTCCATGACAAGCTGGATCTTGGCAGTCACGGTATCCACTGCGTCTACAACATAATCATACTGGGAAAAATCAAACTCGTCCCTGGTTTCCGGAAGATAGAAGCATTTGTGGACATTGACCTCTGCCTTTGGGTTGATGTCAAGGATGCGGTCCCTCATGACATCGACTTTATATTTACCAATGGAGCTTCTGGTTGCAATGATCTGACGGTTCAGATTGGTGAGGCAGACTTTGTCATCGTCGATCAGATCCAGTTTACCAATTCCACTTCGCACAAGTGCCTCTACGGTATAACCGCCAACTCCGCCGATTCCAAAAACGGCAACCCTGGAGTTTGCCAGTTTCTCCATAGCTTCTTTACCAAATAACAGTTCTGTTCTGGAAAACTGATTCAGCATTTATTTAATCTCCTTTTCTTTCTCATCCAGTGTTTCATTCATACTTCCGGTGCGGTAGCCCAGAAGATCAAGGGTTACATAGTCAAAACCATACGATTTGAGCTGGTTTGCGATTTTGGTTCTGTTGTCTTCCTCGACAATCTTTGTAATCTCATCCGGAAGGACTTCGATTCTGGCAATGTTTCCGTGGATGCGGACGCGCACCTGATGGAATCCCATATCCAGAAGGAGCTGCTCTGCCTTATCTACCATGCCGAGTTTTTTCTCACTGATGGTCTCGCCGTAAACGAAACGGGAGGAAAGGCAGGCAAAGGACTGTTTGTCCCAGGTAGGAAGTCCCATTTCTCTGGAAAGTTCACGGATTTCTTCTTTGTAAAGTTCTGCCTGACGAAGCGGGCTGCTGACACCAAGTTCTCTGACGGCGATCAGACCCGGACGGTAATCACCGTTATCGTCCATGTTGGAACCCTCGGCAACTGCATTCATTCCATTTTGGCGGGCAATCTCCCAGATTTTCTCAAAGAGTTCATGCTTACAGAGATAGCAACGGTTCTTCGGATTCTGGCGGAAACCGTCGATATCCAGTTCCTCAGATTTACAGATGATCTGACGGACACCGTTTTTCTCACAGAATTCCTTCGCTTCCTTCAGTTCTCTCGCCGGGAAGGAACAGGAACTTGCGGTGACTGCAATCACATTGTCTCTGCCAAGAGCTTCCAGTGCTGCTTTCAGAAGGAAAGTAGAATCCACGCCGCTTGAAAAAGCAACTGCAACACTTCCCATTTCCTTCAGGTTCTGCTGTAATACTTTATATTTATCATGGATATTCATTACTAAACGCTCCTTTTAACCTAGTATACTAGTGTGTATTATAGCATACTGCATTCCGCTCTACAACATAAAAACAGGCAGGAATTTTGCGCCGTTATGCGAATTCCCTGCCTGTTTTGACCATCTTTTTATCTTATTTATTACTCAAAATCAAATCTTTTGACTTCGCAGTTTTCCACTCCGAATGTCGCGTATTCTTCGTTTGTCATTTCGTAGAAATAGGACTGGATCACCCTGGAAATCCCGTTGTGTGCCACGAGGATATAGGTTTTGTGATTGGATTCTTCTTTGATCTCGTCGAGAAGATTGTAGATCCTCTGTGCCAGATGCAGCATGGATTCTCCACCGTCGTATCTGGTAATGAATTGCTGCTTTGCCTTCTGGAATTCCTCTCCATTACGGACAGTAGATTCATATTTGCCGAAATTCTGCTCGATCAGTCTCGGCTCTACACGTGCCGGAATTCCGGTGATCTCAGAAATATGTTTTGCTGTATCTGCTGCACGCATCAGTGGAGAATAAAGGATCTCATCCGCCTGGATCCCCTGACGCAGAATCTCATGTCCTGTCTCGATTGCCTGCTGATGCCCTTTCTCTGTCAGTGCAATGTCTGTCGCTCCACAGATCTTATTCTCTACATTCCAGACAGTCTGTCCATGTCTCACAAAATAAAAATGTCCCATTATATTCAACTCCTGCTCTTTCGTTTTTCTTTATCTTACCATCTTTATCCTGTAAATGGGTATCTCTATTTTGTTATAATGTTATAGGAAATTTCTATTGCCCTGTCATCCGTCCCTTTCTCAATAGCTCCGACGATTTTATGCCATCGTCATAAGCACCGTTCCGACGGTGATCAGGATAACTCCCACCGCAGATTTGCGTGTCAGTTTTTCGTGGAAAACGATCCAGGAAAAAGCGATCGTCACGAGAATACTGAGTTTATCGATTGGCACAACAACACATGCAGATCCTTCCTGCAGAGCACGATAATAGCAGAGCCAGGAGGCTCCTGTCGCGATACCTGAAAGTCCGATAAAAAGAAGCTCTTTTTTCTCAATATCCTTTACTTCTTTCTGCTTACCCTGGACAAAAACCATCAGCCATGCCATCAGAAGGACAACGGTTGTGCGGATTGCGGTTCCCAGGTTTGAGTCGATTCCTGAAATTCCAATCTTTCCAAGAATCGCTGTCAGACTTGCAAACACTGCTGACAGCACCGCATAAATAAACCAACTACTGTCTTTTTTCTTTGTGTCCTCTGTAACTTCCTTTCTGGAGATCATCATATAGGTACCGGCCGCGATCAGACAGACACAGCCAAACTTCGCCCAGGTCAGTCCCTCATGAAGAAAGATCAATGCCAGAAAGATCGTCAGGATCGTACTGGATTTGTCGATCGGCACAACCTTGTTGACATCACCTTTCTGCAATGCATGGAAGTAGCACAGCCACGATGCTCCCGTCGCCAGACCTGACAGGATCAGAAACAAAAGCGTTGTTCCACTGATATTATGAATTCCTGAAAAGGTCCCCGTAACCAGCACCATCAGCCACGAAAACAGAAGGACCACGATTGTCCTCACTGCTGTCGCCACATCAGAATCCGTTTTCTGGATTCCACACTTCGCAAGAATCGCTGTGATTCCCGCAAAAAAAGAAGATCCTACTGCGAATAAGATCCACATAAACAATCCCCCCTCTTTATTCATTTTATCTGCAAAAAGAGCAGGTCTCTGCCCGCTCTCTGCTAATCAATCCTTATTAATCCTCATCAAAGTTTACTGCGTAAACTCCCTCTGGAAGTCTCATTGTAAGGATTCCAAGATTAAATTCATGATCCATAACTGTGATATGATACTCAAAGATCACATCATCCTCAAACTTGGAAAGTAACACATAAGTACCATTTTCCTTGCCGTCGATCTGGTCACAGATGTCCTCGTAGACTGCTTCTCCGGAAATCTCTCTCGGATAGCCTGATGACTTGATCTTCTCCTCGATTGCCTGATATAATTCTTCCATTTGTGCATCTCCCTTCAGTAGCAGATTCCGAATCGCCGCTCATTCTCATCCAGAGAAATCCTCCGTCTTCGGATATCATCAATCTCTATATAACGGTCATTGTAAAGTGCCTGAATGATCTTGTCAATATCTTCCTCAAGCCCCTGCAATTCTGCCGAAACAGAACCGTCATATTCGTTCCTCGCCCATCCGGTCACGGTGTACATCTGGGCCAGGTATCCTAATTTATACCGGAATCCAACACCCTGGACCCGTCCATAAAAACTGATCGCTTCTCTGATTTTCTGCATGGTTTTTCCTCCATGGTTATTTTAACTCCAAACCATGAGAAAATCCAGTCCTAATGCTTCACCTCGCTATCTGTGAGCGGCAATCCGAAAGCTGCCTCTTCGATTCCGCTGAACTTCCAGATTCCTCCTGTAGATCTCCACAATATTTAAAATTCCAAGAACCAGCACTGACACACATCCGCTCACTGGGATAAACGACACATGTCCAAAAAAATCCATGAACGGATTATACCAGCCCGCATATTACTGCCGTATGAAATAAAATCTGTTTTATGAGTCTCATCCTGCGGATCTTGTAATTTATGATCCACACGCCCAGAAGGATCAGTGCTGCTATGACGATGTCCGTCACCAGAAGTATTATTTTCTTCTTCATCTTTATGTCTTTTTCCCTGCTGTCAGGATCGTCACCGCCGTATGCGGAAACAACAGCATCATTCCCGAAAAAAGCAGATAATCCAGAACAAAGCTTGAGAAAGATGAAAATGTAAATTTCAGAATGTCTTTGTAGATCCTCAGTGAATCACGGACCGTCCGAAAATGCGAAGTGGAATTGTCATCATCTTTGTAGATGGTTTTGATCGGGATCTCCCTGATATGGACTTTTTTCTTCGCCATCGTTATCGGCACATTCATTTCGTACCCATACCGCTCGCCCTCGATCACAAGGAACTCCGGGATCATTTCTGTTCCAAAAGCCCGGAGACCTGTCTGGGTATCGGAAACTCTCACACCGCTGATCAGATGAAAAACACTTCGCGTCAGTTCATTTCCGATTCTGGAACGAGGCGGCATCTTGTGTCCCACAGAACGGACTCCCAAGACCAGTGTATGGCTCTCATCCTGTGCCGCCTCAAGCAGTTTGAGCATGTCTTCCGGGAGATGCTGTCCATCCGCATCCATGATCCCCACGACATCTCTGTGACTGTGCTTCTGCTCAATATATTCAAGTGCAGATTTTATTGCGGCTCCTTTGCCGCTGTTCTCAGGATGTCTGAGGATCACGCTGACATCGCTGATCTCATCAAAAATGCTCTGATATTCCTCACCGCTTCCATCGTCCACCACGATCATCCTGCATCCGGTTTCCCACATCTGCTCTACAAGAGAAACCAGCGTTCTGTCCGGGCAATATGCCGGAATGACCACATACGACATTTTTTCATCTCCTCTCGCTGCCTGGAAATTATTCTCCCAGTATTACCGGAATCTGAAATACCATCATCAATGCGCCTATAAAAACAATTGTCCCAATACTCATAGTTATCGCCTCTTTTACTTTCTTTGTGAAATTCCAGGGATCCCTTTGTTTTTTACTTTTTCCATGATCTTATATCCTATATATCCGGACAAAACTCCAAGAAGCAGTCCGCCCAGTACATCTGTAGGATAATGTACATATAAATAAAGTCTTGAAACTGCGATCAGGCAGGCAAGTATCAGTGCCGGTTTCCACAGTTTATCTTTTGAAAAATACAGTGCACTCACTGCTGTAAAAGACGCGGATGTGTGACCTGACGGGAAGGAAAAATCGTGAAGCTTCGGAACCAGAAGCTGAACCGTCGTATTCACATCATACGGTCTTGTTCTTGCAAACAGATTTTTCAGGATCACATTGCACAGTACTGTCTGCACGACCAGTGCCACCAGCATTACACCGCCGGTCCGTCTCGTTTTCGGTATTATCAGAAGTATCGCCGTTAAGATGATCCAGATAATTCCCACGTCTCCAAGTTTTGTGACCCCGACCATGATCTTATCCAGCACCGGTGTATGCAGTGTCTGGATAAAATCCAGAATTTTAAATTCAATGCTCATAACTCTCACTCCATTCCTTGATAAAATGCATTCCAAGAACGAGTCCAAGGCCAATGAATACAGCGACAAGATTCAGGCTTCCCAGGTTTAATGCCGGAAGTGCATTTTCCAGGGTAGTCGGTCCCATAATGATCGCGTAGAAAGAACCGATCATCATGCCAAGAATCATATAAACTGACTGTGTACGGTAATTTTCCAGACAGAACTGGATGAGTCTTACTACAGTTACTGCTCCTGTCAGTACACCAAGTCCAAAGATCATCAGTGCCGGGAAGCAGGCAAAATTCATAGACATCAGTCCTCTTACCGCATTGATCACCGGGATATACATTCCAAAGATCAGAAGCAGTGTGGAACCGGAAATCCCCGGAAGGAACATCGCTGAGATTGCGATCATTCCAATGAAAAACAGCTTAATTCCAAGCAGCGGTGACATACTTGCCATATCCGCTGTTCCTGCTCCGATCCTTCCGTTCAGCCAGGTGATAATGACTACTGTAAAAATACCCAGGCAGAGGAAAAAGAAACCTTTCATAACCTTTCGGAAGGACTGATATTCTTCATGAACCACTACCGGAAGAGAACCTGCGATAAATCCAATAAACAGGGAGCTTATCATATAAATGTGACTTTCAAACAGGGAAGAAAGTGCGAGGACTGCCATTCCCATTCCGATCAGCCATCCGATCCCCAGTTTGAACAGATATCGGAATGCCTGTTTTTTCTGTCTCATTTTGCCAAATACCAGATTATTGATGGAACCGATGAACTGGTCATAAAATCCCATGATAAATGCGATTGTTCCTCCGGAAACTCCCGGAACACTATCAGCCAGCGCCATACAAAAACCATGAACTCCTTCTTTTATCATAACAAAAAAACCTCCTCTTTGCTTATGCAATTATCCTAACAGACTGCATTAAACAAAAAGGAGATGTTTTTCTAAACAAACCCTAAACTCTTTATTTATTTAATCGATATCCCGCGCCCCAGACGGTCTCGAGGATCTTTGGATTCTTGCTGTCGTCCTCAATCTTCTCTCTGATGCGGTTGACATGCACCATGACCGTCGCGCTGTCACCGGCATAATCAAAGCCCCATATCTTCTCAAATAACTGCTCTTTGGAAAACACGATATTCGGATGCTGTGCAAAAAATTTGAGCAGTTCAAATTCCTTGTTCGGGAAACGGATCTCCTGATCTCCCTTGAATACTTTCCAGCTGTTCACAAGGATCCTCAGATCCTGGATACGGATTTCCTCCGGCTCTTCTTGATGGGCGGAATCGGCACTTTTTTGCAGCATACGGTCATACTGACGGAGATTTGCTGTGACACGGGCAACCAGTTCTGCCGGATCAAACGGCTTGGAAATATAATCATCTGCGCCCATTCCAAGACCACGGATCTTGTCTACAGATTCCGTCCTTGCTGTCACCATCAGGATCGGAATATCCAATTTGTCACGAATCTCCCTGCATATCGTATAGCCGCTTTTGCCCGGAAGCATCAGATCAAGCAGGATCAGATCGAAGGATTCTGCCTCAATGATCTCATTCACTTTATTTCCATCAGAAAGAATCTTTGTCTCAAAACCGGCAGACTCCAGATATGCCTCCTCGATCATGCTGATATCTTCATCATCCTCAATGATCAGAATTTTCTTCCTGTTTTCCATGCTGTGCCATCCTTTCTCTGCCTTTTAATGGAAAATCCATAGAGATCACAAGACCATTCCTGTTTTCTGCACGGACATTTCCCTTCATTGCTTCTACAAGATATTTCACGATATAAAGTCCCAGACCGTTTCCTTCTTTTTTGTTGCGGGACTCATCTGCGCGGTAAAATTCTTCAAAGATATGCGGAAGTTTTTCTTCCGGAACTCCAACTCCATTGTCTGAAACAGTGAGAAGAAGTCTGTCTTCCTGTTCTCTCAGAGAGATTTCTACTTCAACTGGTTCCTGTTCGCTATATTTGATGCTGTTCTCAATCAGATTGTCTAGGATCCTCTGCATCTGCTCCGGATCCAGCTCGGTATAGAGGTTGCATTCTTCCAGTGTCGCACGGACTTCTGCCTGTGCAGGATCAAGGACTTCCTGTTTGCCGTAGACATATTTTGCAAGAAAATCTGTCAGATTTATCCTCTGGACAGATAACGGCATGTTTCCTGTCTCAAGTTTGGACAGATAGAATAACTGATTCAGAAGTGTATCCATCTCGCCGGTCCGCCGGTAAGCTGCATTCAGAAATTTCTGCTGTTTCTCCGGTGTTGAGGCGATTCCATCCATCAGCGCTTTGATCGTTCCCTTGATCGCAGTCAGTGGTGTACGGAGATCGTGTGAGATCCCTGCGATCATATCTGTGCGGGCCTTTTCGTAGCGCTGGTTTTTTTCCTGCGCTGCCAGAATGTGCCCCTGCATTTTGTTAAAGGTTGTGCAGACTTTCTCAAATTCTACATCTCCGACATAGAGGATATCTTCCGTCAGGTTGTTATTCTGCACCCGCTCTGCGCCATCGTTCAAAGCATCCAGCGGCTCCAGGATATGCCTGGAAAGATTCCTTGTAAATGCCTGGCTGACACCTACCAGCGCCAGGATACAGAGGATTCCATCTGCCAGGAACAGAATGATGAATTCATTTCGTTTGATCGTCCAGGTCTCTACCATTTCTTCCAGGCCGTCATCCCCCATAAGTTCAACGGCTGTATCTTCGAATTCATGCTCGATGGATTCGGAATATACCTTGATGATCCCAAGGTTCACGATCAGAAAGATTCCCAGGGTGACCAGGATCATCAGTGTATTGGATATGAAAATACGTCTTTTTACTGTGTTCTTATTCATGTTTCTTTCCCCTTTCCTTCCATATTCACTGCATTTTGTTTTTATTATAAAGGAAAGTCCTGAATAAACACCGTGAGAAAGTTAAACAAAATCTAAACTCTATCTCTGTAATATTACCGTAGTTTTCTCAGTTCGCCTTCGATCAGAAACACTTCGTCGCCCTCGTTGATGTCCAGCTCATACAGTCTGGCATCTTTTTCGTGGATGATCTTTTCTTCTCCTGTGAGATTGCTTTTGAGAAGTACTTTGTCTTTGATCTCAAATCCATCCGGCCGCCCTTCACAGCCGAAATCCGGTTCTTCAATATGTAAAACCTGAAATGTTTCCAGCATAGTAATTTCCCCTTTTAGATAAAAAACTTATTCTTTTTCTCCCTCATTTGCATCTTCCATTGTGATGCATTCCTGTGCCTGTTCTTCTATGTAGTGGAGACTCAGGACTGCCTGCGGCCAGTTGACATTTACAACTGGTGTCTTTTTTCTTTCTTCTCCTGCTTTGCGGATCAGGTCGAGAAGTTCCTTCAGTACTTCTCTGGTGAGATAGCCGCCGCGCCAGTGGAAAGTGAGTGTTCTGCCTTTCTTTGCAGCCTGCAGGGATCGTTTGTAGACATCTTCCTGCTTTGTAAAGGAAAGCTTCTTTTCTTTATAGTAAAAATGTTCATGATCTGTACAATGCGGTGCCGGTGCGATCAGAGGCTCATGATCCCGAAAAATACTCTTGTCATCCAGATTGAAATAATCGTAACGAATGTCCTGTATCTGGTCATTTTTGCCAAGAGTATTATCAAAGGTTGCATCCAGATGATAGTATACACCGCCAACTCTGACAATATTCCAGGTATGGCGGTATTTGATACCTTTATCTGGGTTGTTGCCGCAGATTGCGATCACACACCAGACTCCCAGTTCATCAAGCAGTACTTTAACCGCCTTGGCGATTCCCTCACAGACACCAACGCCCTGTCCAAGCGGTCCTATGATTTCATGGGAATAGGGTTTCTTGAGTTTATCGTAACGGATGTTTTCACAGATAAAGTCATGCACATATTTTTCCTTTTCCCATTCGGACAACTTTGCAGCTGTCCGTACAAGCTTGTCGATCCGTGCGGTCATTGCCTTCTGATGTTCTCTGATTTTATTTTTTTCAAAAAGATATTCCGGAATGAAAATAATATTAGGGGAGTCTTTGTAGTAGCGGTATTTGTACCCGGTTGCCCAGAAAATCTCCGGATGATCCAGCCTCAGCTGGAAAAAAACATTGTACAGGGAATCCGCATCCAGTGCCGGGATCTGAAACTCATCCGTCAGATTCCGAATTCCCTGCAGCATGGCATGATACGCTGCCTGCTTCTGTTTATCCATATGATTGTAGTAATACTGTTCCATCTTAGTCCTGTCTCCCGGATTTATTTCATGGAGTACTGCATCATCTCATAATGAAGGATACAGCCCTCATAAATCTCCATCGGCAGAAGTGCTCTCGCTACCAGTTTAAGTTCCTCCTCCGGTCTGTCCAGCCGCTGAAGCTGTGCATAATCTCCGTCAATCTGTTTTACTTCGTAATCACATTCTAACATTGTCATCCTCCCTGTTATCTATTGTAAATCGAATGCTTTTAGTAACTGCTGTAACTGTTTATAGTAACTTTTTAGTAACTGTTCACAACAACTTTTTATACTCTCAGTTTCTTTCTTATTTCGCGTAAAATATCCTTCGTTCTGAAAATAAACAATCCTGCCAGTGTCAGAAAACTGATTCCTGTACTTAAGACGGATGGCCAGGTATAGGTTATCATCCCTGCTGCAGTCAGGATTGCCGGAACACAGCCTATGATGGCAGCCTGTATCAGATAGTACAGGTATTCCTCTCGTTCCAGATGATTTATTTTGGCGATCACGGGTATGGAAGTCAGAACTGCCAGTGCCCCGAATGGAAAAACAAAGTCGATCGACCAGCCCCTCCAGCCTGTAAAATGATCCCACAATACACATAAAAACGTTATGATCAGCAGCTGCCACATCTCATTCTTCAGAATACTTCTCCGTTTCATATACGCCACATAAACGATCAGCCATGCACAGATGCATCCTGCTGCTGCAAACCAGAACCAGTTCAGCGTCTCCAGCATCAGATAATTAAGCATACCACAAATTACGGCAATCGCCAGGCACAGAAATGTGAACGTCTGCATCACTTTTAAGTCTTCTTTTTTCTGCTTCTCTGCACAGCCTGGAAATTCATTTTTTTCTTCTTTACAGGAAATCCCTTCTTCCTTCAGCATCCGGATAAAATTTTTCTGGATTCTGTCATCCGGTATTTTGGAGGTAAATCCAACCACAAACTGATCCTCATACGAACAGGAGCATACCTGCAGGGAGTTTGTGCTTGCGAAGACGCCGAACCTTTCAATATAAGCTTTATACTCCGGCGGAAATTTCAATATTCCAATATTGGAATATACCGCTGTAATGCTCCTGCCTCCCAGATTTGCACCTGCGATCAGGAAATATCTCTTGATTTCCAGAGGAACTGCTCTTACAAACGGATTTTTTTCCAGGCGTACATATCCGTTCATGTCCATCGCAATTCTGTCTTTCTGCAGTTTTTCTCTGAACTGTTCTTTGACAGATTCCAGTATCTGCTCAAAGGATGTATTCTCTTCAAATTTATATCCCACCTCGATCCATCCGAAGAAATTTCCCATAGACTGTGACGGAAAATAGTTTCTCAGATTGACCGGGATCATCAGGGTGATCGGTCGTTTCTGTCTATTCTTTGGAATCTCCTCATGAATTGCACAAAGTAGGATCGCTGTCAGAAATATCGTGATGGACACCCCGTAGGAGCGGGCTTTTGCCAGTATTTCTTTTACGGAAAAAATCACCTCTGTGATCTGCATATCAGAATGAACCAGCTTTTCGCCCTTCAGCTGTACTGCAGGTGGTTTTTTCTCTTTATTTTTGGGAATTTTGGAAGAATAATACTGTGAAAAGCTATCTTCTTCCTTCTCTCCCGGAGTCGCCTCATCTGCCATCTCAATACGCGGCAGCTCCACCTCAGGATGTGCAAGAATCAGATAATCCTGAACCAGTTCTGTAATAAAATTCATAGCTCCGGTTCCATCTGTGAGTGCATGGTAAACCTCAAAATTAATCCTGTTTTTGTGATAACTCACACGAAATAACAGTGATTTCTGATCCGGTATATAAAGCTGACTGCATGGCGGCTTTCTCTCTGGTTTTACCAGTGCTTTTATTTCGCGACTCTCCAGATAGAACCAGAACAGTCCCTTCCTTAAAACTGCCTGAAACAGCGGATATTTCTCCATTGTC
Source organism: Blautia sp. BIOML-A1 (assembly GCF_009883055.1). Lineage (GTDB taxonomy): Bacteria > Bacillota > Clostridia > Lachnospirales > Lachnospiraceae > Blautia_A. The sequence goes on from NZ_WWVR01000046.1 coordinate 13,648, forward strand.
TGATCCAGTGCAGACTGCAGAATATCCGGATCCACCTCTTCTTTCAGCTGGCAGTAGAACCGGAAAACCCTGCTGTCATTCCTGCCCGTAACCAATGGAAAAGCTATCGCTGCGTTATCTAATTTTCTCCATTTTGAATATCCTGTTTCCACGTCTTATCCGCTTCTTTCTTCAAAAACTTATTCATGATCTCAAAGCTTTCCTGCACATGAAGGAATCGGATCCCCAGTGCAAAATAACCGTGAAGTGCTTCTGGAATTCTGTAAACTTCCACATAATTTCCTGCGTCTTTCAGACGTTTACCGTATGCCTCTCCTTCATCCCGTAGAGGATCAAACTCCGCCGTCAGGATCAAGGTATCAGGCATATGCGAAAGATCTTCCTCCAAAATCGGTGCAAAGTACGGGTTCTGCCTGTCCTTCGGACTGCTCTCATACAGTTTGAGGTAATCTTCCATTTTGACTGCTGTGAGAAGATATCCTTCACCGTTTTCCTGTACGGATTTATATGGTGATTCTTCCGTATAACAGTTATTCAATGCCGGATAGATCAGAATCTGCTTCCGGGGCATAAACTCTCCACGTTCTCTTGCCAGAAGACATACAGCCGCTGCCAGATTCCCACCTGCACTGTCGCCAATGATCGTAATTCTGTCCGGATCTGCCGGAAGAATCAGCCTTCCTGTATAAAGTGCTTTTGCAGCCGCATAGCAGTCCTCCAGCGGTACCGGGAAACGATATTCCGGTGCAAGGCGATATTCTACTGACATTACGATATGCCCCGTGGACTGTGCCATTCTGCTGCATACGCGGTCATAATTCTCCACACTTTCTGTCACCCAGCCACCGCCATGAAAAAATAACAGAACAGGATATTTCCCCTTCTCTGAAACATCTCCACTCATCGATTCCTCATTCGGAAAATATAATCTCACCGGCACTTCATACGTTCCATTATACACTTTTGTATCCAGTTTTTTCAGAAATATTCGCATCGCATCTAGCTTCTTGATATCCGCCAGCCGCCTTGATGCTTCTACCTCTATATTTCCATAGGACAGTGCGTGTAAAATTGTCTGCATTGTTTTTGAAATCAAAATCTTTTCCTCGTTTTTCTTAGATTATTTTTAATATATCATATCCCTCATTTACACGCAAGAAAGGACGAAATTCTCTCGAATCTCGTCCTTTCTTTTAATCGTGTCTTTCGTCTTTATTATCGTAACATTCGCAGAATCTCGCTGCAAAAGCAGGTGATTCATTATGTACATAAAGATGTGAAATATCGCCGAAGGAATTCATTCTGAAACTTGCGATTCCTTTGCGTCGTTCCTCGGTTGTTACGGTTGTTACGGAACTTGGTGCAGCACAGGCTCCGTGCCAGAGTACCATTGGAGATACGCTCATCAAATGACTCAGGAGTACGCATTCCAGTCCGAAATGGCAGAAGAAAACAATGGTATCGTTGTTTGCTTTTTCGACTCTGTAGTAGTGTCCTTCTCTGACATAGCCATGTCTGGCAAGGAGTTTATCAAACTCTCCGGTAACGTAATCATAATATTCCTTTGCACCGGCTGCCTGAAGACGTTCGTTTTCAAACCAGTGATCATACTGATAAAAACGTTCATCCATCGTCCAGTCCTGTGGAAGCCAGTCCCAGAGAATAATTTTACGATCCGTCACATCCGGACGATCGATCAGGACATCAAACTCTCTGAGCCAGTCACATTCTGTCGCTGTACGGTTCATCTTTTTGAGAGTGAGAGAGGCTGTATCCTTAGCTCTGCCAAGCGGTGACACATAAAAATCTTTGATATCAAGTTTTGAAAGTTTCTCGGAAAGAAATTCCACTTCTTTCCAGCCTTTTTCTGTCAGGGAATCTATGGTATAATCCGGATCCCCATGGCGTACGATCAGTAACTTCATACTTTACAGCCTGTCCTTTCTTACTTTCTGCCGCAGCATTTTTTGTATTTTTTACCACTTCCACACGGACATGGATCGTTTGGATAAATTTTCTTTGTCGCTGCATTTGACGGAATAAATGATGGTGTTGATGCAAGACTTCCCATCGGTACCATGGAAGGCATAACTGCAGATGATGCTTTCGGACTCGACATCCTTGCGATTTCATTTGGTGTGTATCCACGGAAATCCAGCATTCTGGTATTGTTATTTACGTTCATCATAATAGCAGCAAATTCTTCTGTCTGTTTTTCTGAATCAAATACAACATTTTTGTTGTTGAATTCTTCCATAATATCTGAGAGCATTCCATCCATGGAGAACTCTTTAAATACAATGTACATCAATTCTATAACCTGAACTGTATTCAGATGAAGCTCTTCCCTCAGGAAATTTTCCAGTTTTTTGTATGATGGATCCTCAGATGGATATCCATGTTTTGCATAATCCAGAACTTCTTCCGGAGACGGCATATAAAACTCTCTGTCTCCCTGATACTCTTCAATTCTTTCATAAAGATTATCCTGGAGAACGGATTTGAAGATCATCTTGCCGTCACGCACAATGCACATATTATCGTTTTCTGGGACCTGTTCCAGAATCTTAAGAAACTCATCATAGCTCACTTTATATTCCGGTCTTCTGCGGTACATACGATATACGATTTTTAACGGTGCAATCGCATAAATAAATCCCAGCATAGTCTGACAGGAACGCATCCAGCTTACCTGCCTGCATAATTTATGGAATTCCGGAGTATTGATTTCTTTATATAAGGAAATAACTGCTCTCGGAACTTCTGCATGATGATCACTGTAGGAAACCACATAACCTGCATCACTGAGCCAGCCAAGTTTGATCCAGTCTTCTTCTGTCGCAGAGAAACATTTTTTGTCTAAAATTTCCTCAAATGCATCTGCTTCCCATTCATCTGCCTGAAGAAAAATCTCTCTCATTCCTTCCGGACTTAAGACATATCTGGCAAGTTCGTCTGCAAGAGTTTCTTTGGAGTCACCACTGCATGTGATGTTAAATTCTTTTACTTTTTCTTCAAGATCTTCTTTTTTATAAGAAAGAAGATACTCTTTTACATCCGGATTTCTGCTTCCTTCTTCTTCCAGTTCAAGCTCTGCCATTCTTTCTTCAATAAATGGGTTCAGATAACTATCTGTAAATTCCTTCATGATTGTATTTGCAGATTGTTTATTATGAAGCTCCTGACTTACCGGATTAGTGCTGATCATAAGGATTTTATTGTTTTCTGTATCTGCTTTGATCTCTTCAAAATTACGATGATCAGATTCTCCATCCTGCAGCCTGAAAGTATCTTCAAGATAAGTATTTCTTTCTAATGCATCTGTCCATATGCTTTCATCTTCTCTGCTTACTTCTTTTATGATCACCGGGAAACATACTTCTCTGTCACCATCATCTAATATTGCTTTCTTGACTCTGTTTTCAATATCCACACGATATTCTGGCAATTTTTCTTCTGCATGAATTCTGAAAGTAAACCATTTCTCTGTATCCATCAGATCATTTACAAACGTATCTGCCGCACTTCGGAAATCATACTGCCAGTTTGTAACAGTTTTGCCGCCTTCTGTCCATTCCCGAACATGTACTTTTTTCTGAAAAAATTCAAATTCATATAAAGATGAAGTTTCATATTCCAGAATTTCTTCAAGAACGACTGCCATCTGTGAAAATGTGATATTTGACGGAACAAGACATCGTCTCCAGATGGGGGGTTTTGTTCCTTTTCTGGTTATTTTTAACTGATAAAATTCCATATATTCATCCTTTACATTAAACTTATATTAGGTTTCTTATAATTATAAAGAAAAAAAACCAATGATACAACAGATATTTTATCTGCTCTAGCATTGGTTCTTTTTTATCGTATCTTCAAAACCACATACATGTTGACATTTAAGAATCATTTTAACCAAGCTTGTTGGTCAAGCCCTCACCCTATTAGTAGCAGTCAGCTCCATACGTTACCGTACTTCCACCCCTGCCCTATCAACCTCGTCGTCTTCAAGGGGGTTTACTCCTTTCGGATGGGATATCTCATCTTGAGGGGGGCTTCAC
>NZ_WWVR01000047.1 GCF_009883055.1 Blautia sp. BIOML-A1
GTTTTTTCTATTTGCACACGTTGTTCTGCATTTGGATAGATTCTTATTTTTACTGCCCGGTTTATTTTCCTCACCTCGTATATGTTGATAAATAATTTCAATCATTGCTTTTGAACATTTTGTTCCTTTTTATTATAATACAAGCCCGCTACCAGAACAAGTGTTTCTTCTCTTTATTTACAAGATTCTTTTGAGCATTTATGCTCAGCTCCACAATTCATCTCACTACCTGAAGAGGTAGGAGAATTCTTGCTAAGCTTTGTTAAAATTATAGATTTTATTCACATTATTTCTTGTGTCTCTGTCGATACCCAGGCAATAAACCAAAGCCCGATGGTAGACATCCTGATATCTGCATTTTTTCAGATATTCCTCATAAAATTTTTCGTGTTCCCTGCTCTTGAAAGTAATTGTGCGAGAATTGCTATTCTCTGCTCTTAACGCTGTGTTTGTCATTTTCATTTTCCTCCTGAATTTTTAATATTTTGGTATAAAAAAGACACTCCATTTCTGGAATGCCCCATAAAAAATAGGGACACCCGCTTTTAACAAGTATCCCTATAATCTATCAATGATCTGATAGCTCTCTATTCATTTTCATATTCAAGATTCTTTGTGTTCCCCGTCCCGAGGTCTAACGCAACAACAACGGTTACTTTCTTCACAAGGCTCTTTTCTTTGTGATTTTCACCTATTTTTTTGAAACTGAAAAACTCCACAAAGTGCGTAAATTCAAGGATTTCTACATATTTTTCCTTTGTAGCAACACCACAGTCTCGACTGTGTTTTCGTTGAGCAACCGAATTGCTTCGCCTTCAAAGCCTTCATAATACACCGGAAATGCCAGATCAATCTGCCTGATGATGCGCCCATCACCCATCTTTTCCGGGTATAACTCAATTGCATCAATAAACAACTGCATAAATTCCTTCTTTTCAAAATCCGTCATTTCTGCATACAGTATATCAAACTTCTGCAGAATTTGATACAGTTGTTTTTCACTAATTTGTCTTCCATACGCTGCCTTAATCTTTTCCTCCACATCGGCAATCTCATTCTCAAAACCAGAGATCCTGTCATAAAGATTATCCAGACGGTCCTGCATATCCTGGAACTTCCTTGCATAATGCTTATCGCCAGCATCCAAAGCATCCAACATCACAAGCAGTTTATTCTTTGCCCCGACAACCTGCTGCAACTGCCCCTTCAGCTGATCCCGTTCCTCTTCCAGATTCGAGACATCCACCTTTTCCTGCAATCTTTCTCCAATATACTCATGAAACCTTTCATCAGCAATCATCCCTCTGATGAACCACTCCACCTCTGCATTGATCTCATTCTGATTCAGTGATGGCTTAAAATCACAGAAATGTTCCTCATCAATCTTTCTCCTGTGCTGACATCTATAATAGAAGTCATCCTTATATTCACCAGATTTCTTATTCTTCCTTCTCCTCACAGTTCCTGCCATTCCAGCACCACACACCGAACATTTCAAAAGTCCCGACAAAATATGCTCATGTTCAAGACTATGTGTCTTATTCCACTTAACCCCTGTCCTCTTCCTTTTCTCTCTCGCCGCCTCCCACGTCTCTTCATCCACAATCGCCTCATGCTTTCCCCTGACGGAAATGATCTCTTTTGGATTTCTCTTAATCTCCTCAGAATTTGTACGCCTGTTATATACAATCATCCCATAATAAACAGGATTCCCCAGCACCGAGGAAACAAAATCCGAAGTAATAACCTTATCCTCTCCCTTCGCCACACGCTTATAACCATTCTCATTCATCCAGCCCACAACCGTATTCAGCATCATATCCGGTTCCAGATACTTCTGATAAATCATCCTCACCAGATCCGCCGCCTCAGGAACCACCACCAGTTCCTTATTCACACTCACATATCCATACGGTACACCGCCGCCTGGCCAGCCCCCGTTCATCAGCTTCTGCATTCTCGCTGCCATAAACTGGACTGTAATATTCTCATGCTCCATCTCAGCCACAGCAGACAGGATAGCAAGTGTCAGCCGTCCGCCCTGTGGAGAACTGTCAATGGCATCCTCAACACAGACCAGATCCACATCAAAATCCATCAGAAGCTGCACAGACTTCAAAATATCCGCCGCATTTCTTCCAAAGCGGGATAACTTAAATACCAGCACACAGGAGATCTCATCTTTCTCACAGAAAATGTCATCCATCATTTCCATAAAAGCCGGTCTGCCCTTGATGCTCATTCCAGATCTGCCTGCATCACAGTATTCCCTGACCACTTCCATTTCTTTATAGTCCGCATACTTCCGAAGCCTCTCTGTCTGTGCTTCCAGACTGTATCCCTCTGTCTGAGCCGCTGTAGAAACACGGGTATATATGTAACATTTCTTTCTCAAATCTTCACCTCATTTCGGTTGCCCATCGTCATACGGTTGCCGTACATAAAATATATCGGAATCACCAGTCTGTGCCAACTCGCAGAACGACCAAAAAAACTGCCCCAAAATCCACCTTCTCCTATGCGGTTTCCATAGCGCAAAAAGACCGGCAGCCCCAAAAGACCACCGGCACACTCGATCACTTCCCCTGCAGCTGTGCATTTCTCTCCTCAATCTCCCCCAGAACCACATCCCCGTACTTCTGGATCATTCTTGCCAGAAACTCTGCACACTTTTCCATGTTTAGCCTGGCCTGTTTCTCCGTCAGTCTGCCGGTATCGATCAGTTCAATTTTTCCCATAGCCAAAAACCACCTCCTACTGTTCCAAGGAGTCCTGGTCCCTGATTTTTTGACTTTCCGGACAAAAAAATAAACCCGCTGCCATCCACAGATTTCTCCGCAAACAGCAACAGGTTTCCCCGCAAACAGCAACAGGTTTCCCCTGATGCATTTATTTACTTTATCATCCGTTCAATACCATCGGTCATACGGATTCCCACGCACCCTCTTTGTCTCTGGTGCCTTCTCAATACTCTTTTCAGCTTCTTCCCTCGTTGTTGCAAACAGCCTGTGAGCCTTCACCTGTATTCCGCCGCCCGTATCTGTAAAACGTACCAGGAACATCCCGCCGGAACACCTGCGGATCTCCACTTCTCTCACATACCTGTTTGATTCCACAATATATGCAGTATCCCCGACTTTCATAAAATCACACTCCTGCACTCAAAACATCCTTCATCCTCACCAGAACAGGAAGCACCTGCCCGTCAGCAAATCTCCGTTCAAAAGAACCATTGGAAAAATGATCTTCTCTCAGCAGCATTGTCAGCAACGCCGTACAAAGTTCATAATCCGCTCCCGGAACACGTTTCAGTTCCTCATTACAGTCAATCGGCTCCGTAATCATGTAATCCCCATAATTTGTTTTCAAATCTCCTATTGTCTTTAACAGATCTGCATACAGATTCTCTTGTGGATTCTTTAATTCCAATATTTCCTGAATTTTTCGTAGTTTCTCTGACTTTGTCAATGCTATACACCACCTTGATAAACGCTCGAATATATGTTCTTTATATTTTAACATATACCCAATAATTATTCTAGCGCAAAATATATTCATGTAATATCCACAACAGCAAGGTTTCGTTGCGACTACGAAATTGATACAATTTAACGGTGCACACCCTTGTGAACACCCCTGTTCGCCTTTCGTTAAATAATTAAAATAGGCTACTCTTTTGCATATTTCTGATCAGCCTGTTTCTTCCATAAAAAAAGAGACATTGACATAATTTGATCAATATCTCTTCTGCTGCTTTGCTGAGACATATTCTTCCGACTGGATATACTCTCTCAGGGAAGCATCAAATTCATCCTTGACGGAATCCAGTCCATAATAAAACCGCTACCACACCGAACCAAAGGATATGTCTCTATTTTGGGTAAAACCATAGATGTAGGTTAATCATGTTTTTTTAATCAGCGTTTTGATACTCACTGTCTTCCCCAAATAGCTACCGAATTTGACCTCACGATCAATTCTTCGACAGGCAGACCAATCGGGCAAATGTTATGGCAAGCTAATGATTTCCCGCATCCCTCAAAATAATTTTCCTTATATTGAGTTGAAACCTCATTCCGATGGCTTATTTCCTGTTCTTCATTCAGAATCCGAAATGCGTTGACTGCAGCAACAGCGCCTGCGAAAGTCCCATTTGCAGAGAAGTTAGGACACACTTCAAGGCAGCAGCCACACATCAGACAGCGTGCCGACTGGTATCTCGGTTCATGTGTCCACGGATTCATATAAGCTTCACTTTCAAGCCAAAGGTTCAGTTTTTTCAAATTTTCAAACAGAATTGACCGGTCAACGATCAAATCTCTTACAAGCGGAAATTTGCTTAAAGGTTCCAAGGTGATTGTAGAACCTTTTAACGTATGTAGAAATGTAGAGCATGCCAGCCTCGGACGTTCGTTAATCAGCATGGCGCAAGCCCCACATTTTCGCACCATACAGCTACATTCCCAGCTGATGGGAGTAACTATATTCCCTGAATTATCTTTCAAAGGGGTTCTACTGTTCAATTCCTTTAGAACATTGGCAACAGAGCTGTTTTTGCTTCCGTCAAACTCAAATTCCTGCCAATAACTGTCTGATTTCTGACTCTCCTGCCGCCTGATTCTTATTTTATATACCAAGTGAATCACCGCCTTTCTGGAACAGGTACAAAGGAAATCTGTATCTGCTTTCCATCAAATCGTGCCACCGTCGTTTTGAGAAAATCCCTGTTGTTGCATTCAGGATAATCCTCCCGCCAGTGCGCTCCCCGGCTTTCTTTTCGGGCAAAGGCGCTTTGGAGAACTGCAAGACCAAGCAACGGCAGAGTTCCTTTTAGTTCCTGCACTTTCCGAATCCCTTTTAACAGGGAATTTCCATTTCTAACAACCCCAAGAGAATCCTGCATAGCCTGATTTAATTGTTTTGTTCCCACAATTTCCTGCACTGGTGGAATATCTATCTGCGCCGCACAAGATAAAACTACGCCGTCAGCTTGTTCGCAGGCTGACTTTGCCGCAACACGTCCTCCGTACAATGCGCCCAACAGGGAATTACCACCTAGACGGTTTGCACCATGATATTGGGCACAGCATTCCCCGGCAGCATAAAGATTCTGAATCGACGTTCTGTGCTGTTCATCCACAAGAATACCACCCATGAAGTAGTGGATTCCTGGCAAAACAGGCACCGGTTCCTTCCGGATATCCTTATGCAGATATGTCATGCAGTCATCTGCTAAGCCAGACAGCTTATTTGAAATGATCTCCTTCGATATTTCCGTCATATCAAGAAATACCTCGGATTCATGGCTGACCTTCCATATTTCTCTGGCGGTAATATCACGGGGCATCAGATTTCCAAGCTCCGGGTATTTTTCCTCCATGAAATACCACGGCTGATTGTTTCTGAGAGCAAACAGCCTGCCGCCTTCCCCTCTAGCTGCCTCGCTGATAAGCATACGTTTCCCGCCGCATTCCACAGTAGTCGGATGATACTGGATCATTTCACCATTTGCCAGAGGAACACCAAGCCGGAACAATTCTGCGGTTACTTCTCCCGTATTGGACAGCGAACCTGTTGTATTCCCAAACAATCCGTGCATACCACCGGAGGCAACAATGACCGCATTCCCCGGTAATTCCACAATTTCCTGACTGTATTCATCCCTGATTACGCAGCCACAACAAATATTGCCACACAGACGAAGTGTTAGGAAAGAATGATGGCTGAACCGTTCTACCATACCAGATGCTTCTTTCCTGCGAACAGCGTCTATCATAGCTGTCATGATCTGCTTCCCGGTATCGCTCTGTGCAAAAGCAGTCCGTTTCTTTTTCTGCCCGCCAAAATTCCGCAGATCCACATCATCATAGCCACTCATGTTAAATTTAACTCCAAGTTTTAGCAGCCAGTGCACCAGCTCCGGTGCTGCCTGTGTCATTCCCCAAACTGCATTTGGATCTGCCAGACCACATGCTGCCTTTATTGTATCTGTAAAATGTTCTTCGGGACTGTCGTTTTCATCTTTTGTATTCAAAGCTGCGTTGATACCGCCCTCCGCCATAACAGACTGTGCCCGCTCTGACGGAAGGGAGGAAACCAGTTTTACATTGCATCCATTTTCCGCTGCCTGCAAAGCCGCTGAAAGTCCTGCCAGTCCAGCACCTATAATAATAATTGTCTTACTCATAGATATTGCCACCCAATATAATATAAAATAACCGCTCCCGCTATAAAAAGAAGAAGCACCGAAAGGATCAAATAAATATCGCTCCTTCGTTCTTTATAACTAATGATTCCCAGTGATACGAGCAATGGGCGTATATTGATAAAAATATGAACAAAGATTGCCGCTACGAACAAAAGCTGAGTTACCATCTTTACCGTTGTAAAAGGGAACAAAATATATGTCCCATTCTGCACCTTTCCAAACAAGCCAATATGGAATAACAGCAGAATCAGTATTGCCATCCCACTGGCTCGTCTCGCCCAAAATATGGCGTTCTGTTTCAGATACATTTTTCCTGATTGCTTCGCTGTCTGTAAACTCTGAACTGTCAGGATGACACCAATCACCGTATGCACAACAAGAATACCAACACCAATCCATGCAAGAAGTTTCCCTGCACTACTTCCAACTCCGTTCAGCATAAAGCTGCCCATGATTCCATGAATCATAAAAATGAGAAGCATTAAAACAGACAAAATCGTATTCCATTTTCTCATAAATTCCCGCTCACCTCATTTCTTCGCTGTCCATGATCATATAGTCCATCTGTGTTAGCGTTGTAACGTCAATAAAATCATCCGATGCCAGGAATACATCATACTTTCCACTTACCACTCTTGATAGCATCATTGTGTTACTGTACTCTTTCAGATCTACGGAAAAACCGGCCTGTTTCAACCTGTCACAGAGTTTCTTAGCATAACTGACAAGCGGATAATCCGTCTCAGATACATATAACCGAAAACTAATGTCCGTTTTCATGAGATCTGTTTCATTTGTTTCCGAATCGTCCAGTACCAATTCTTTTAATTTATTCCGGGTGTTCTCGTTGTCGAGACCATCTGACATCATATTAATACCGAGAACATAAGAGCCTTCCAACTGTGCGGAGGCTTGAGCCGCCTTTTTTGACTTCGGTGTTGCTCCTGTGACTGCATCAATCATAGAAGGCGGTGAATGTAAAATGACACCAAAACCTACAAGAAAAACAATCGTAACAACTAACAGAATCAGTTTTCGTTTCACATTTCCACCTCATTTCCTATTTTTTCAAAATTCTCATTGCGTTCAAAACAGCAATTATGGTAACGCCTACATCACCAAATACAGCTTCCCACATTCCCGCAATACCAAGAGCGCCAAGAATCAGGAACACACTCTTAATTCCAAGGGCAATCACTATATTCTGCATGACAATTTGCTTTGTCGCTTTTGCCACATCAATCGCATCCACCAGCTTAGATGGTTCATCTGTCATCAGAACCACATCCGCAGCTTCAATGGCCGCATCTGAACCAAGCCCACCCATTGCAATACCAACATCTGCACGGGCAAGAACAGGAGCGTCATTGATACCATCACCAACAAAAGCCAATTTGCTTCCCGGTCTCTTTTTACTATCTAAAAGCTCAACCTTTTCTACTTTTTGGTCAGGAAGCAGCTGTGCATAATATTTATCCAACTGCAATTCTTCCGCAACAGCCTTCCCAATTTTTTCATCATCACCGGTAAGCATGACTGTTTTTTCCACGCCGATATGTTTCAAATCAGAAATTGCTTTTTTGCTGTCCGGCTTTACTTCATCTGTTATCAAAATGCATCCGGCATATTGACCATCTACTGCTACATAAACCTTTGTACCAACTTTTTCACAGGCTGTGTACTCCACATGCTCTGAATCCATAAGTTTCGTATTGCCAGCATAAACTTTCTTCTTTCCTGCCATGGCACTGATTCCATATCCGGAAATTTCCTTATAATCAGAAATCACTGACTGATCAATTTCTTTTTCATAAGCAGCAAGAATGGATTTTGCAATAGGATGGTTAGAAAAACTCTCTGCCTCTGCTGCATACTCCAGAACCTGTTCTTTTGAAAATCCATTTGCAGGCAAAATATCCGTCACATTGAAAACACCTTTTGTAAGTGTTCCTGTTTTATCGAACACAATAACGCTGACATTATTAAGTGCCTCTAAATAATTGCTTCCTTTTACAAGAACACCTCGTTTAGATGCTGCACCAATGCCGCCGAAGAAAGTCAGCGGGATTGAAATAACCAATGCACATGGACAAGATACCACAAGGAAAACAAATCCTCTGCGAATCCACTCTGTCCAGCCTCCGCCAAGAATGATCGGTGGCAGAATCGCCAGAAAAGCTGCTAAGATTACAACCACAGGTGTATAATAACGTGCAAATGTAGTAATAAAATTTTCTGTTGGTGCTTTTCGGCTTGACGCATTTTCCACAAGATCAATAATCTTTGAAGCCGTAGATTCACCAAATGCTTTTGTTGTCTTAATCATTAAGACACCCGTCTGATTCATACAACCGGAAAGTGCTTCGTCTCCTTTATGAACACTTCTCGGAACTGATTCTCCTGTTAAGGCCCTTGTATCCAGCATAGAATTTCCATCCACTACCACACCGTCTAATGGAATTTTTTCACCAGGCTTTACAATAATAATCTCACCAATGGAGACATTTTCTGGAGATATGGTAATCAATTCCCCATTTCTTCTTACTGTAGCAGAATCTGGACGTATATCCATTAAGTCTGATATAGATTTTCTGGAACGCTTAACAGCCAATGACTGAAAAAATTCACCTACCTGATAGAATAGCATAACAGCAACTGCTTCTGGATATTCACCAATGACAAAAGCCCCAATCGTAGAAACACTCATCAAAAAATGTTCATCAAATACACGCCCCTTTGAAATGTTCCTCACAGCCTGCCATACAACATCTCCACCAAGAATAACATAAGAAACAATGAGAAAAGCTAACTCGATAGGCAGTGGCACTTTCGCAAAAACAGTCAATGCTATACCAAAGGCATAGATTGCTGCACCAATCGCTAAACGAACTGTCAGCTTCTTATCCTCATTGTTATAGGATTCATTGGCCTCCTGCTTTTTTTCCGGTATATAAGATTCCTGTACAATTTCAGAAACTTCCACATCTGGCTCATGGCTATGAACAATCGTTTCAATCTGACTGGCTATTGTATTTGCGGCAACTGGAGCAACATTGATTGTCAGCGTCTGCTTCATCAAATTTACAACTGAGGATTGTACTCCATCCAATTCTCCGACTTCTTTTTCAATTTTTGCGGAGCAGTTTGGACAGTCCAAGCCCTTTAACAAATAACTCTTTGTAACGGGGATAATTGTTTCTTCCTGAACCACCACACCCGGCTCATGGCTGTGGACAATCGTTTCAATCTGACTGGCTATTGTATTTGCGGCAACTGGAGCAACATTGATTGTCAGCGTCTGCTTCATCAAATTTACAACTGAGGATTGTACTCCATCCAATTCTCCGACTTCTTTTTCAATTTTTGCGGAGCAGTTCGGACAGTCCAAGCCTTTTAATAAAAATATTCGTTTCATAATGACCTCCTTGTAATTTGTTTAGTTGCTCAATTGCTCAACTATAACGCTAAAAATATTATTTCTGCCATAGATGCTCAAATCCCTTATCAATAATCTCTTTCACATGATCATCTGCCAGAGAGTAGTAAACTATCTGCGCTTCTCTACGGAATTTTACCAAATTCGCAAGACGCAATGCCTTTAACTGGTGTGAGATTGCGGATTTCGTTACCCCCAGTAGCACAGCAAGATCACATACACACATCTCACTCTGTTCCAGAGCGTGTAAGATTTGTACTCTGGTACCATCTCCAAATAGCTTAAATAAAGATGCCAACTGGATATAATCATCTTTGGGTTGCATCTTGGATTTCACATCATTCACAATATCCTCATGAATCACATCACAATTACAAATATAAGACGGTTTAGACATACACTTACCTCGTATAATCGAAGTTGAATAGTTGTTCAACTATGATTATATTCATTTTTTGTTCTATGTCAATAAGATTAGTAAATATCTTCTTGGATTTTTGTTTTTAACTGCTTAATACTTTTGTACCGCATCAAAGAATGTGTAGATGAGTTTGAATATAAATTCAAGGACTCCGAAACAGGAAAAATTAAAAAGTTCAAGATAACAGAAAAAAGGATTGTTACTTTTAATCCCAAACTAGCCAAGAAGCAGATATATGAGATTAACTTCTCTTTTTTCTTTTCGTAAAGATTCCTCAAAGTATCTTCCTTTTTTCTGATATCTATAAATGAGCAAAGTTCGTGATTTTGCAGAAAAAAAGATACCTCGATTCCGGATGGTATATTGAAAGCGACCCAAAGCTCCGTTTTTCGAATCAACGAAAAAATCCACAATGGCAAACAGGGCTTTGCCCTAACAAAAAAAGGCTTCACACCACGACCACCGCCGCAATGCAAAGCCTCATCACTCACTATTATATTCTTGTCACAAAATCCAGCGAGATCCACCCATTCCGCTCTTTCTCATACGCTTTCAGCAACCCCCACTTTGATGCTCCGACACCGTCAGCCTCAGCAACAATAGTAAAACAGCCAACACCCGTATATTTTCCAACCTTCTCCTGATCCGTTCCCGGCTTCTTCCGGATATTCAGATCCGAAATCTCCACACGAACCAGATACGGACGAAACACCTCTTCCTGCTTCTTATCCACGGAACTGTACACTGCCTTTCCATTCTCATCAAACACCGAAAACCCCGGATGCTCGTCTGCACTTTTCTTTGCGTTTTCCAGCACCTTAAATGCCCCCACCTGGCTCTCCGCATCCTGCCAGTTCTTCCTCACACGGTACCAGATCTCCTTTTCCGTCTTCCCGCCATCAAACCGTGTCAGCCCATACTTCTCAATAATAACGCAGATCTTCTGCACATATAAACTATCCGTTGCATAGCCGCCATCCTTAATAATCTGGACAGCTTTCCGGTAATCCTTCTCCCCAGCCAGTCCTGCATATCTCTTTTTCTTCCCATTCATCGCTCCCAGAAGATAAGCCGAATGATCCGCAATCGACTGCTCCACGCAGGCATACTTCCGGAAATCCGCAGTCACAGTGTAAAGCTTTCCAGTTCCATCATCCTCCTGCGTTTTCTTCCGGTACTTACTGGTTCCATCCCAGGCACTTCCGCCCCAGCTATTCCCAGACAGCACACATTTCATTCCAAAGCAGTTATTTGCCTTCTGCGCCAGTTCCGTCCTGCCATAACCCGATTCCAGAATAAACTGTGCCGCAGACACAGATGCCAGAATCCCACTGGTTTTCATATTCTCTGCACACAGCACTCCAATCCGCTCAGCTGCCTTCTCATCGGAAAGCCCCAGAAACACAGAAGCCTGCGCCCCTCCAGCTTTCCCAGACATAGCAGCCTTCACAGCTTTCCTGAATCCAGACATCGTATAAGGCAGTCCCAGACCTTTCCACAGATGCTCCGGATCTCCATGATTTGTTGCAATTCCCCTTGCGTGTCCCTCTCTATGGGAAATCACCACACCATCTGCCAGAGGATCCAGACCAAACTTCTTACAAAGCATGGCAAACAATTCCACCGCTGCTTCATACGTCCGCACTGCAGATGCTCTTGCCTTCTCCAGATCAGAGCAGGTAAAGCCCGATCCGCTGGTATACCGGATACAGGCAGGCTCACACATCTCCACACCAATATGCGTGTTATTTCCGCTTCCCTTACTACCTGAACCACAATGCCATCCCCTGTGATTCCATGGCAGTGTCTGATACACAGTTCCATCATTCCCATCAATAAAACCATGCACACAGGCACTTCCAAAAGAAGCATTATTCCAGGAATCAAGAAAGACCTGTGCCCTCGGCTGCGGACATCCAACCGAATGAAGCATCAGGCCCTTCACTGTAATCATTCTCCCTGCAGTATAGCAGGGTTTTTTTGTCAGAAAACTCTCAATCAGTCTCATTCCCCATCACTTCCTTCCCCTCTGTCATGCAGCTGTTCCAGCACATCCTTCATCTTCTGCGGGATCGGCAGCCCCAGATGCCCTGCATTCTCCAGCAAACTCACACCTTCATTTGAAATATAGAAAAAGATCACCGCTGTCCTCAGCACGGATCCGTTCCCGATCACGGACACATCCAGAATATTCGCCATTCTCACCAGCAGAAAGATCAGCACCTTCCTGCAGATTCCCCGGAATCCCACCTCACTGGAAAGCGTATGGTCCGCAAAAGCACACATCACCCCGGTCAGGTAATCGATCACCACAAAAGCGATCAGGGCATACAGAAGTCCGTCACAGCCTCCCATAAACCAGCCCAGCCATCCGCCTACAGCCATAAAAACCATCTGAATAAAGTTCCAAAATTCCTTCATGCCAGAATCCTCCTCCCATGAAAAAAGCAACTCTCATTTCTGAGAACTGCCGTAAATAAGTTTTCTATCTTCATGCCTTGCGGCAGAAAGACCTACATTGTTTCCTCCGTCAGCGTATACGTGATCTTCATGGTCTTGTCCGTATTCTTCACCACTGCTGAACCTAGATTATTGATACTTGCCAGATAGGGCGTCAGAAGATAAGCACACCTGTGCTCCTTCCCGTAACTGCCGCCCCACATAAACACAAAGTTCTTATACTGGAACAAAGGCGTTGCCATGGCCTCAAACCTTGCGCTCCCCTGTGTCTTGATCACCCTGTCATCCGCCGTGATCTGGAAATCCCCTGCCACGATCATGTCACCGAGAAGCGTCATATACACCTCACAGGAACCGGCCTCGCCAAGAGATTTCAGCTTGGAAGTAAAGCCCAGCGGGATCAATGTCACATCCGCTGAATTTGCAGTATTGATCTTATAAACTCCCTTTTTATCATAGGAAGGCACATACAGATATCCCTTCCTCACACAGCATTTTACATTCCGCTCCGGATAGGAACCATCCTTTGCCCTTGTACCCACTTCCGACAGCTTCGCCTTGGACAGTGTCCAGCTTCCCTCCGTAAAGGAATAATCCTTTTTGGAGATCCGGATCCACACCATCTTCGCATCCCCGGAAGCATTCGGTTCATTGGAAAATCCATACCAGTATCCGTCATGCCCGTCCATAAATTCCCCGTACTTTGTATAATCACCCAGGAATGTGAAGCTTTCCGTTGTCAGTGTCTGCTCTTCCAGTACGGTATAAGTGGTATCATCCAGCTTCTCATTCAGCCCGATGTTAAACACCGGGATCCGGATCTTCGTAATAGTCACACTGGAAGTCCCAAAGGTAATAGAATACAGCAGATTCTTTTCAAAATCCAGCTCCACTGCTTCAAACAGTGTCATCTGCTTCGCCTTCGGGATATCCCCGATATCCACCTTTTTCAGAAGCAGGAACGTGCTGGCATCCCCTGCCGCACTGCCAAAAGCATTCTGCCCGCCCAGGGCACTGGTCAGTGCCACCGCTGCAATATTCCCGTTTCCCTGGCTGGGAGTGAACTCCCACACAAACTTATATCCATTGTCCAGTTTCTTGCTCTCCGTCTGGTTCAGGCTTCCCCTCGCCACATTGGAACCGGAATTAACATTGTTGGAAGCATAAGCCACCGGCAGGTTCTTCCCCTGCTCGTAAATATGGTCCGCCTTTTCTTCCAGCACTGCCGGAAACAGCAGGATCCCGCCGATCATGTTCGGGCAGATGGGAAGCAGCGTCCCGTTCCACAAAACAGAATTGTCATACTCCCCGCTGGCTTTCAGATAAATCCCCATGAGATTCAGCCCCAGAATATTATTCACTGCTTCCGTGATCATGTTCGTCTCCTGAACTGTCTCCACCGCACCCGTATTCGTATCGGTCAGTTCAATGACCATTTCACCTTTCAACTTCATCACACACCCTCCATTTCTACCGGCCTGCAGAAACCGCTGATTCCCGCTCTCTCAGCAAAATACACTTCAAATCCTCTGTTCACCGTCTCCTTCATCTGCATGGACAGCGATTCCCGGAAACCATTCACATCCAGTCCTCCGCCAATGGCAAATCTCGTGGTATAATCTTCCACCTCAAGCTTTCCATCCCAGGCTTCCCCAGCCGCCATTGCCTGTCCGCTGACAGAAGCAATGCAGTCTCCCACATCAACCGTACCGCTGCCATACTCCATCCAGAGATACACATTGAACGTATTCGTATAATTGGCAACAATCTTCTCAATGGGATAATACAGTGACAAAATATGTTTCCCGGAATGCCAGGTCTCCACCGGACAATGCTCCACGATCTCCTCATTGTTAAATTCATAGACCACATGGCAGACCGCCTGTCCGTCTTCCTGCCACTTCACCGGAAGGCTCACATCCACAGAAACCTCCGAACCACTCCCGGATCCTGCATCTGCTCCTCCGGAAGCATTATCCGTACTTCCGGCATCCTCATTCCCGGAAGCATTTCCAGCCGCATTTCCTGTCACATCATTTTCAGTTTTACTACTCTCAGAAGTTCCATCAGAACCATCCGTGCCATTTCCAGTTCCACTGCCGCTTCCGCCCGGAAACGGAATCACCACAGTCCCGGAAGCCTCCGCAGACCGTTCCACCGGATCCGCAGCCACATCCACAACAACCTGTGCAAAAAACTGCATGTGGTTTTCCTCAGAAGAAGCAAACTGGATACTGACCAGCTTCACCTTCGTCTGCCCGATCTCATGCGCGGAAGCATTGGTAAACGTGTGAATCCCTATCTTCCCAGTCTTCGCATTGTCTTCAATCTGGTTCAGCAGCCCCGAAATATTCTTGTCATTCCTTGACTTTGCCTGAGCCAGCCTCGGGTTCTTCCCCACACATTTCAGGCTCTGCTTTCCCCCGATCTTCTGCCTGATGGAAGTGATACAGGTGATCTGTCCCTCATCCGCCTGTCCTCCTGCAAATGTCAGCACATCCCCCGGATCCAGGGCAGGATTCCCGATGGTATCCGAATCAAACGGCACATACCGGATCACTGACAGATCTGACAGGATATTCCTGCACAGCATCTCCCTGGTCTCCTCCAGCCCAAACTGCAGAAGCGGATTCACTCCCAGATTCATGGTCAGCCCATTGTCCGGATCCAGAGCATAATACTCCGCAATCTGCGTCTGCTTATTCGTGGAACTCACCGCCGTATACCTAGTAATAAAATCCGAAAAACTGGAAGAAAACCGGTGTCTCTGCTCCACCTTCATCACAGGATCCTTCCCGTACTTTCTCAGTTCCAGCTTCCCTTCCCTGTTGATAATAAAGAAACCTCCCAGAACCTGTGCCACATAAAACAGCACATTCCGGCAGGTCTCAATATCATTTTCAGTATAAACAGAAAGCGTCACCCCGCCATTCGGCATGGCATCAATCTCCGCCCTCTTATTCGCAAACTCCACTTTGCATCTCTTACAGCACAAAGCAATAAAATCATAAGCAATCCCCACAGTCTCAAACCCGTTGAAACTCTTATCAAACCGCATCATAAAATCATAGGCTTTCAGTTCCAAGCACTTCGCCAGACGGTTCGCCTCGCTGACCTCAAAAACTCCCATCGGCACATCTTCCACCGAACCATCCGCCAGCACCAGATGAAACACCAGCGTCACCTGAGCATCCTCCAGCGTATACCTGTCAATGTCACTCAGAAGCGTGATCCCCATCTCCGCAGCATACACCGTCCCCAGTTCAATCTCCGTACTTCCGCAGCACTGCCTGGAAATATACCCGGAACCCTTCACAATCTCCTTCGCCCCGAACTCATACGTCATTCCGCCCTTGGTAACGATCGTACCCGTCCAGAAATATTTCCTTGTATTACTCCTGACTGCCCTCAGAAAAACATCCGACACAGGATACATCCCGCCACCTCCATTTCCCCACGAAAAAAGCACCAGCCAACTAGGTGACTGATGCTGTGTTATATTATTGTTTATCATTACAACCTGGAAGTTATAGTGCAATCTTTTTCCATTTTCTAATCTTGGTTCTAAAGGTTCCGAACGGAGCAACTGTATTAACATGTATGAATTTGTATACTTCCCATACAGCTGTTTTAGTTGCTTCGTCAGCCCATTTTCTCATATGTGGTTTAAATAATTCTTCATCACTCAGAGAATCAATCATTGCATAAATAGAGTTGATATTCTCATTCAATCTGTCTTTCAATTCTTGCAGTGACAGCTGAGCATATGTATCTGTGAACCATTGATATAATTCGCCAAGCTGATTCCACTTAAAATTATCCGAAGGAGTTTTGACAGGAATACCCTTTCTTTCGTCTGATTCCCATTTAATAACAAGAGTTGTCCAGCCAACCTGATAAGCAAGATTTTCTGCCGGAGTTCGATCGATCTCATCAATTCTCTTATCTTTTAAATGCTCCGGAATATCATTAAATTCTGAAATATACTTTGCAAAGCTTTTATTTATCTCGTTTTTAAGTTCGTCTTTATTCTCATATGTTCTCAATAGTCTATCTCTCCAGCTTCCGATTTTCCAGTTTCAGAAACTGGAACTTTCAAATTAGTCTTTGCAAACAACCTTTGAACCTTCACCATCAATTACAATTCCCTGACGGTTGTTAATTGGGGATAGATTCAAATCCGAAAATTCAGTCATTATTTTCTCGGTAACTTTCTTAAATGGTGCTGTAAGATAATGCGGAAGAACATAGAAATCAATCAAATCAAGCCCTGCATCATCTTCTTGTGAGTAGTCCTCCGGCTTTTCATCCATTTGTTCAATATATTGGATAGTTGGAGCGCATATAATCGCACCTGCCGATTCACCGATCATCAGTTTTCCCTTTTCCAATTCCTTCTTCAATAGCTCATCCGTTCCCGTTTTACGGAGCTGGTCCATAAGGAAGAAAGAATTTCCACCAGTAAAATATATCACATCCGCATCTTCAAAAACAGACTGTATCGTTAAATAAGCCTCCGTTGAAATATCAATTTCAGTTACGGCTGCTCCCAGTTTATTGAATAGCTTTCGAGCCGAGCCGACATAACCGGTATAGCCTTCACGCAGCGAAGCTGTGGGAATAAATGCGACTTTCTTGTTATCAATTTCTTCTTTTATCAAACTTCCTACACTTGAAAAGTGCGAACATAAAAACAGTTTCATCCATATCCTCCTTAATAAATTCCGATTGAACAAAATCGCTGCGCGATGGCCTGCCAAGGCTGTGGCGCAGTTTTTCTTTCTCTAAATCAAAAAGCAGTGGAA
>NZ_WWVR01000048.1 GCF_009883055.1 Blautia sp. BIOML-A1
GTGAAGCCCCCCTCAAGATGAGATATCCCATCCGAAAGGAGTAAACCCCCTTGAAGACGACGAGGTTGATAGGGCAGAGGTGGAAGTACGGTAACGTATGGAGCTGACTGCTACTAATAGGGTGAGGGCTTGACCAACAAGCTTGGTTGTGATATAATTGCTTAGTCAACATGTATGTGGTTTTGAAGATACGATATATCTTCTGATAATCCTCCTTAGCTCAGTCGGTAGAGCATGCGGCTGTTAACCGCAGTGTCGTTGGTTCGAGTCCAACAGGGGGAGTTTTTTATACCTGGCTCCATGGTCAAGCGGTTAAGACACCGCCCTTTCACGGCGGTAACAGGGGTTCAAATCCCCTTGGAGTCATTAAAAAATAATAAATGTGATTTTGGGATGGCTTGATTACAACATTTGGTGTATAATACATCTGATAGTTATATGCCGATGTGGCTCAATTGGCAGAGCAGCTGATTTGTAATCAGCAGGTTATCGGTTCGAGTCCGATCATCGGCTTTTTGGACCTTTAGCTCAGTTGGTTAGAGCAACCGGCTCATAACCGGTCGGTCCTGGGTTCGAGTCCCCGAAGGTCCATTATTGTTTTTTGGCCCAGTGGCTCAGTTGGTTAGAGCGCCGCCCTGTCACGGCGGAGGTCGTGAGTTCGAGTCTCATCTGGGTCGTTTTTTAAGGGATCTTAGCTCAGCTGGGAGAGCATCTGCCTTACAAGCAGAGGGTCATAGGTTCGAGCCCTATAGGTCCCATTTTTGAATATGCCGCAGTGGCGGAACTGGCAGACGCCCGGGACTTAAAATCCCGTGGGTAGTGATACCCGTACCGGTTCGATTCCGGTCTGCGGCAGTGATATGAACTTCAATCCAATTTGGATTGGAGTTTTTTTTTGCTTGTCATAAACGATGATTTGCTATATACTGTTTGGAAGAAAGGCGGTCAGACCAAAATATGGAGATAGTGAAGACATTTGGAAATTACATAGAGAAATGGTGTGAAACGTCACCGGAAAGAGCGAGGTGGCTTTTAAAGACAGGATGGGAAGCGCAGAACCTGAAATTTCGTTTTCTTCCAGAAGGGCAGTTGAATCCATCGGATCAGTATCTGGCCGGCATGATGATGAACGTTATGACACAGCCGCTGAAGCATCCAGAAAGTTCGGTTATGGTAAGTGTATTTACTCCGTGCGAACTGCTTCAGGAGGCAGGACTGTATCCATACAATGTAGAAAGCTTTTCCTGCTATCTTGCGGCATCACAGGTAGAGAGACCTTTTCTTCAGGGAGCAGAGGATTCTGGAATTTCAGAAACACTTTGCAGTTATCACAAGACATTTATCGGAGCTGCAGAAAAGGGCCTTCTTCCGAAACCGAAATGTATCGTTTATACGAACCTGGCGTGTGACGCAAACCTTCTTACATTTCACAGACTGGCAGAGTTTTTTGACATCCCGGTTTTTTCTATTGATATACCATCCGCACAGACACCGGCAAATGTGTCTTATGTAGCAACACAGCTTCGAGCCCTGGTTCCTTTCCTTGAGAAAGTAACCGGCAGAACTATTGATGAATCAAAATTGAAGGAACGTCTTGCAAGAAGTCGCAGGACATTGCAGAATTACGACAAGTTTCAGAGTGCAAGAGCAGATAAATACATACCTTCAGACCTTGTTTCTCCGCTTTACAGTGGAATGACAAACAACATTCTTCTTGGAACAGAGGAAGAAGAACTTTATACACAAAAACTTCTTGAAGATGTCAGCAAAGCCCCTGCAAAAAAAGGCAGACATATCTACTGGATGCATACGATCCCGTTCTGGTCACAGGCGGTGAAAGATGCACTGCTTTTGAAAGAGGAAGCACAGATTGTAGGATGTGAGCTTGCACAGGTGGTAGATATCACGAAGCATTCTGAGGATCCTTATGAAGAAATGGCACTGCGCCTTGTATATCATGCACTGAATGGTCCTGTTTCCCGTAGAATCGATGCAGGAATCCGTCATGCGAAACAGGCAGGAGCTGATGGTGTTGTCTGGTTTAACCACTGGGGCTGCAAGCATACTCTTGGGGGCTCCAGGATTGCCAAGAAACGCTTTGAAGAAGCGGGCATTCCGCTGTTGATCCTGGATGGAGACGGCTGTGACAGAAGTCATGGCGGAGAAGGACAGACTTCTACGAGACTGGGAGCATTTCTGGAGATGCTGGGGGATTTTGATCATGAATAAAACATATTATGTCTGTAAATATACACCGGTGGAACTTCTTGAAGCATTAGGCGGAGAATGTGAGATCCTGAATGATATGCCGGAGGGATTTGATCTGGCAGAGCAGGTGGCGCATCCGAATATCTGTGGTTTTGGTAAAGCAGTCCTTGAGGCAGTTCTGGCAGGAAAAGTAAAAGAACTGATCCTGGTAAACTGCTGTGATACGATCCGAAGTGTCTATGACATTCTGGAAGACAGCGGTGAACTGGACTTTTTGTATATGGTAGATATGCTTCACTGTGATACAAGCTGCAGTCGTGAAAGAACTGTGGCACAGTTAAAGGAACTTGCAAGAGCTTACGGTGAATACAAAGGAACTACGTTCAGTAAAGAAAAATTTCTCCAGGCTTTTCATCCGAAAAAGAGAGCACAGGATCCGCACCTTGCAGTTCTTGGAGCGAGAATGGGAAATGAACTGTTTCAGATGACGCAGGATGCCATGCCGCTGCCCGTAGTAAATGAGACCTGCGTCAACAATCGTTCTGTGGGAACTGCACTTCCGGAAAAAAATCTGGACTTTGATCAGCTCATGGAATGGTATGCGGAGGAACTTCTTCACCAGATCCCGTGCATGCGCATGATGGATCATGCAGGCCGTAAACAGCTTTATCAGGATCCATCTTTAAAGGGAATCATCTATCATACCGTAAAGTTCTGTGATTTTTACAGCTTTGAATATTCTGATATCAAGGGTCATACGGATGTGCCGCTCCTCAAGATCGAATCGGATTATACCGTACAGAGCAGCGGACAGTTGAGCACACGTCTGGAGGCCTTCGCAGAGAGCCTGAATATAGAGACAGAAACGAGAAAGGAGAACACCATGGGTAAGGGATATTTTGCAGGAATTGACAGCGGTTCTACCAGCACAGATGTTGTGATACTGGACAGAGAGAGAAAGATTGTCTCCAGTGTGATCATGCCAACAGGAGCAGGGGCTGCAAATGGTGCGGAGCGTGCACTGGAAGAAGCACTCAGACAGTCCGGTCTGAACAGAGAAGATATCGATGCAGTTGTAACTACGGGATACGGAAGAACTGCGATATCTGATGGCGACAAAAGTATCACAGAGATCACCTGCCATGCAAGAGGAGCTCATTTTCTGGATTCTTCTGTCAGAACGGTCGTTGATATCGGCGGTCAGGACAGCAAAGTTATCCGTCTGAACGATGACGGTTCGGTCAAAAACTTTGTCATGAATGACAAGTGTGCGGCAGGCACAGGACGTTTTCTGGAGATGATGGCAAAAACTATGGAAATGAGCCTGGATGAACTTAGCAAAGTAGGACTTTCCTATCAGGAGGACATTACGATTTCCAGCATGTGTACAGTTTTTGCTGAATCAGAGGTGGTTTCTCTGATTGCGCAGAATAAAGCAACTGATGATATCGTACATGGATTGAACAAAGCAGTTGCTGCCAAAACAGCCTCCCTCGTAAAGCGTGTTGGAGGAGAAGAGGCATATATGATGACCGGCGGCGTTGCACAGAATCAGGGCCTTGTCAGAACATTGGAAGAAAGACTGGGAACAAAGCTGGTGATCAGCGATAAATCACAGCTTTGTGGAGCTCTTGGGGCAGCATTGTTTGCGGCAGAAATGTAAGAAGGAGGGTATTTATCGTGGCAGACTCTAATATTACGAAGCGTACACTGGCATCTGCATTAAAGGAATTAATGGAATCTACCCCATTTACCAAAATTACTGTTTCTGATATCTGCGCAAAGTGCAACATGAACCGTAAGAGTTTCTACTATCATTTTAAGGATAAGTTTGACCTTGTAAACTGGATTTTTGATGTGGAATACTTAAGTCATATACAACTTGGAGTAGATCTCATCGGATGGGACAGTGTACTTCATCTCTGTGATTATTTTTATAAAAACAAAGATTTCTACAGAAAAGTAATGAAAGTAGAGGATCAGAATTCGTTTGCCAATCATTTCCGGGATATTGTAGGACCGGTGATGGCAGAGGATATTAAGGAAATTCTGGGAGAACAGACGAATACAGAGTTTTATGTAACTTTCTGGAATGATGCTATTATATGTTCGCTTGGCAGATGGATTTCAGACAGGAATCCTGTACCTCCAAAAGAATTTGTCAGATTGCTCCAATCCTGTATTAAGGTAGTTGTAAAGACGCATGAGAGACTGGAAGGATAAGAATAGCCTTATTCATTCGAAATATATCACGAATGAATAAGGCTTATTTTGACTTGCAGGAAATTATTTCGTAATGTTCCAATAAAGTAACCAGAGTTATTCTGCAGATATTTTACTGAAAATTTCTTTGAGGGGCTGCTGGAAGAAATTACAGGATGTTTTTAGGGGAACTCTTCCTGGAGCATAAAGGGTTCCATCAGCATCAAATCCTACAACACTTGCAGGTGAGGAGATAATATTTCCAATCTTCTCTGTATCGTAGAAGAAATCCAGAGGAACCGTTCTGTAAAGCTGGGAAATTCGAGAATTCTCTACCGTCTGGTATACAGATCTGCGGGTTTCCTCAGTACAGTCAGGTTCAGCGAGAACTGCGGCAAACAGACTGTGCATTTCTTCTGCAAAACGGAAATAAGTACCGCACAGAATATCAGAGCTGCTTTCATCAGAATAAACGTTATAAAGAGAATATAGAAGCTGATGATCTCTGAGTATCAGACAGGCAGTTTCCGCCTGATCTCCATAAGTTACTGCAAATAAGAGATTGTTCAGCGTCTCAGCAGTTTCGGCGAAATCCTCTGTTATATCGGAGGTATCGCACAGTAAGATAACTGCACAGTCAGGATTGCTTCGGATAAGTGGAAGAACTTTGGCAGGATCTTTTGGGACTGTAATAAAGTAAGTGTAGATGCCAAGTTCTTTTCCCTGTGTCAGTACAGACTGATAATCAGAGAGAAAATCAGGGCGGGCGGTGTCAATGATCATGGAGAGAAGCCATGGTACATTGATATTCTCAGTTCGTTTCAACTTACGTATTATATGGGCACCGGAGGTACAGCTGTTGTATCCGAGATCCAGTCCGAATTCGAGTAGTTTTTCCTTATCCATATGTTTAAGAGCATCCGCGATCAGTGGGTAGTAAGGACTGTTTTCATTATTCAGAATTGCCCGCGACATCTCAAAGAAAGACTGCTGAAATCGTCCATTTGCAAAATTCAGAGCCATATCTACGAGATTTCGTGCACATCGTTCAGGAGATTCATCCGAATCCTTGAGTGCGGTTTTGATAAATGTTTTTATGATAATTCGAGAAGTTTTTGCTGTCATTTTGATATCCCTTCGATACAAAAAATGTAAAATACAGATAAAAAAATCATTTCTATTTTGTAATATCTTTACATTTATTAAATCATAAAGTGCAGGGGTATTCAATAGACATTATAAAAGACCTGTCCTAAAAAATACCGGAAATCAGAAACTCCAATTTCCGGTAGATATAAAAAGAGATGTATAGGTTATTTCTCATTTATTTTGCAGAGTGTCTGGACTGCTTCCTCGCTGAGAATCGTGCCTCCGCCAAGCACCATGTCTCCGTCATAGAGAACAGCGGCCTGTCCGGGTGTGACAGCTCTCTGCGGTTCCTGGAAGGTGATTCGGATAAGGTCTTCTCCGAGCTGTTCTACGGTAGCTGGCTGCTCCGGCTGACGGTAGCGTGTCTTGACCTTGCACTGAATGGGTTTATCCAGATGATCCCAGGGGATTAGGTTGATATCGTTGATATAGCAGTAATTACTCATAAGGTCGTCCTTGCCTCCGAGGATAACCTTATTGGTATCCAGGGACTTGCCGCACACATAGAGGGATTCCGGTGCTGCAATTCCGAGCCCACGGCGCTGACCAATGGTGTAATGAATCTGCCCTTTGTGTCTGCCGAGGACTTTTCCCTCCTTATCTACGAAATCACCAGGTTTGGAAGCCTCTCCGGTATACTGTTCAATAAAGGTCGCATAATCCCCGTCTGGCACAAAGCAGATATCCTGGCTGTCCGGTTTATCGGCATTGATAAAGCCCTGCTCCTGTGCAATCTCACGGATTTCTTTCTTGGTGTAGGTGCCAAGAGGAAAGAGCGTATGGGCAAGCTGATCCTGCGTCATGGCGTAGAGTACATAGCTCTGATCCTTGGTAGGATCCAGCCCCTTCCTGAGAAGGAAACGTCCGGTCTTAGGATCCTGCTCTCTGCGGGCATAGTGACCGCTTGCAATGTATTCACATCCGAGTTCTCTTGCCTTATCGAGAAGTGCTGAGAACTTGAGAAAACGGTTGCAGTCGATACATGGATTCGGTGTGCCGCCGTGGAGATAGGTGTCTGCAAACTTATCAATGACACTTTGATGGAATTTCTCCTGCATGGGAAATACATAATAAAGCATACCGAGACGTGCAGCAACACTTCTGGCATCTTCTGTATCAGAAGGAGTACAGCATGCCCGGTGTCCCGGATAGCTGCACTGTGGATTATCATAAAGCTTCAGAGTGGCACCGGCGCAGTCATAGCCCTGCTGAACCATCAGATAGGCTGCAACGCTGGAATCAACACCACCGCTCATGGCAATGATTGCTTTTTTATTCATAATTTTTCTCCTGTCAATGAAAGAATAGGTGTTCCTGTTCACCGTGAACAGTTGCGAATTAATCAAGAGTATGGTATCATTATAAGAAATTAGTGTCAAGCAATGAAGAAATGCATTTGGGAAAAATTAAAAATGTGTTGACATTGTGAAGAAGACATGATATATTCAACCTATCGGAGAAATAGGTAATACATTTTCCGAGACGGAATGTATTTTGACGTTGACACTATGAATGTAGTGAATATTAAAAAGAAGGAGGAAGAATCATGGTTACAGGAAATGCAGTTCAGAGGGAAGTCATGTGTATGATGGATCAGGGGATGTGCATGAACATGTACATGTCTATGTTTTGTTGTACTTCTATGTATCAGAGACTTCCTGAGATATCTGCTGATTTTATATAAGAGAGCAGATACCAAGATGTAAATAAAGCATTTTTTAATGTGGCAGATTGCATGAACAGGGAGACTCCAGAGGACTTCCTGTTATTTTTTTTACAGAAACATTACAGAGCAGGTTTCTGTTTCATGGATTTTATCCAAATCACATTCATGCAGGAAGTCATTTACAATTGAATAAAAAGACTAAAATATAAATGAATAAGAGAGGGAAAAATCATGAAAACAAAGAAAATTATCACAGTATCACTTGCAGCAGCACTGGCAATCGGAGCACTTACAGCAAACGGCGTTCTTGTAAGCGCTGATGCAGAGAAAGGAACCATCAAAGTAGCAGCTTCCGCAACACCGCATGCAGAGATTCTGGAAGAAGCAAAACCAATCCTCGAGAAAGAAGGATGGGATCTGGAAGTTACGGTATTTGATGATTATGTACAGCCAAACCTTGTAGTAGAGAGCGGAGATTTTGATGCGAACTATTTCCAGCATATTCCGTATCTTGACAACTTCAACGAAGAGCAGGGAACACACCTCGTAAATGCAGGCGGAATCCACTATGAGCCATTTGGAATCTATCCTGGCAAAAAAGAAACTCTTGATGATCTGGAAGATGGCGATACGATCGCAGTTCCGAACGATACTACAAACGAAGCAAGAGCACTTCTGCTTCTCCAGGACAACGGTGTGATCACTCTGAAAGACGGAGCAGGACTTGAGGCAACTGTCAAGGATATCGAAGAAAACCCGAAGAACATCAAGATCGAGGAGCTGGAAGCAGCACAGGTTTCCCGTGTCAAAGATGAAGTTGCATTCGTAGTATTAAACGGTAACTATGCACTGCAGGCAGGATATTCCGTATCCAATGACTCCATTGCACACGAAACTTCTGATTCCGAGGCAGCAAAAACTTATGTAAATGTCATTGCAGTCAAAGAAGGAAATGAAGACAGCGAAGCAATCAAAGCCCTGGTAGACACTCTGAAATCTGATGAGATCAAAGACTTTATCAACGAGAAATACGACGGTGCAGTTGTTCCGTTCGAGGATTCCACAGATGACACAGAAAAGGCTGCAGACGAAGCAGCTGACACAGATGCTGAGACAACAGAAGCAGCAGAGGCTGACGCAGAATAACAGGAATTCAGGTATTTTTAAGGGACAGGGGGAGAAATGAAATGGAACCGATGATACAGGTTGAAAACCTCTGCAAGCGCTTTGAAACCAAGGGCGGAACTGTAGAGGCAGCCAAAAACATCAGTTTTTCTATCGAAAAGGGAGAGATCTTTGGAATCATCGGTCTCTCCGGTGCAGGCAAAAGTACACTGGTGCGATGCCTGAACCTTTTGGAAAGACCAACATCAGGAACAGTAAAAGTTAACGGCAAAAATCTTACGGAGCTCTCAGAAAAAGAGCTCCGTAAAGAGCGTCAGAAGATAGGAATGATTTTCCAGCATTTTAATCTTCTTATGCAGAGAACAGCACTGGATAATGTCTGTTTTCCGATGGAGATTGCCGGGATCGGGAAAGCGGAAGCCCGCAAAAAAGCTCTGGAATACCTTAGGATTGTGGGTCTTGAGGAGAAGGCTCTTTCTTATCCGTCCCAGCTTTCCGGAGGCCAGAAGCAGAGGGTGGCGATCGCCAGAGTACTGGCAAGTGATCCGCAGATCCTTCTCTGTGATGAGGCGACCAGTGCACTGGATCCTCAGACAACCAAGGCAATCCTGGAATTGATCAAAGAGATCAACAGAGACTATGGAATCACAGTTGTTGTTATCACACATGAGATGAGCGTTGTGCAGGAAATCTGCGACAAGGTAGCAGTTCTGGAGAGAGGTTCTCTGGTAGAAACGGGAACGGTGGAAGAACTGTTCCGAAATCCAAAGACAGACGAAGCCAGAAAACTGGTATTCAGTGGAAGAACCCAGATTAAGGAAATGAAAGGCAAACGCCTGGTTCGTGTGACTTTCCGGGAGAAATCCTCTTTTGAACCGGTAATTGCGAATCTGGTTCTGACATACAGAACGCCTGTCAATATTCTGTATGCAGATACAAAGAACATCAATGGACAGGCACAGGGCGAAATGATCCTGCAGCTTCCGGAACTTGAGGAAGTGGCAGATAAGATGATCCAGTACCTGAAAGAAATCAATATGGGAGTAGAGGAGTTGAAGGAAGATGTGGGATGATCAGACAATTATGATGCTGCTGGAAGGCACAAGAGATACATTGTATATGACTCTGGTATCTACATTCTTCGGATATGTCCTGGGTCTTCCGCTCGGAATTCTTCTGGCAGTTACAGACAAAGAGGGAATTCGTCCAAATGCCCCTCTCTATAAAATTCTGGATGTTATTGTGAATATTCTTCGAAGTATACCGTTTCTGATTCTTCTGATCCTGGTGATTCCACTCACCAAGCTGATCGTAGGACAGAGCTATGGTTCCAGTGCGACAATTGTTCCGCTTGTGATCGCGGCCGCTCCGTTTATTGCACGTATGGTAGAGTCTTCTCTTAAGGAGGTAGAGCCAGGTGTGATCGAAGCTGCTGTCAGTATGGGAGCAGGAACAGGAACCATTATCTGGAAGGTTCTTCTCGCAGAGGCAAGAACTTCTCTTCTTGTAGGAGTGACCATCGCAGTAGGAACCATCCTTGGATACTCTGCCATGGCAGGTACCGTTGGCGGAGGCGGTCTTGGTGATATTGCGATTCGTTATGGATATTACCGCTATCAGACAGACATCATGCTGGTTACGATCGTGATCCTTGTCGTGCTGGTACAGATCCTTCAGGGAATTGGAATGATGCTTTCCAGAAAACTAGACAAAAGAAAAGCCTAAAAGATATAATTATTTTATAAATTTTATAATTTTATTAGAAAAAAGACAAAAAATCCTCACATTTATATTGTAAGATGTAATTGTCTTAAAGGAAAAGCCTTTTAAGACCTTCGGCAACACTTCAATGCCGGGAGAGTTGCCGGAACTCTTTCCTTTCCCTAAAAATAAAACAGAACTTTAAACTGCCGCCACCTGGTAAGATTCACCGGGATGGCGGCAGTTTTCTGTTATCCGATTGATTTATAGGTTTTAAAGATTAGAAATTTTGAATGAACTGGTCAATATAATAAATAGCAGCACCTACGGCAGCAGCTTCTGTGCGATAATGGCATACGCGGATATAGCTGCCATCTCTCTCGAAAGGATTTAACTTTGATGCTTTTTCACGAAAATCCTCGATATAATCTGCCATATAGGCACCAACATTTCCTCCCAGTATAACATCGCAGTCAAAGCACATTCGAAGATTATTTACGGCGATTGCCAGATAATCGGTATAATCTTCAAATATATTCTGAATTCCTCGGTTAGTTCCTGATTTTAAAATATCAAAAAATTCTTTTAAATTTCCTTCTGTGAAATCAGTTAGTACATTGGCAGTACAGTAAGCATCCAGACATCCATATCTACCGCAGTAACAGCGCTTTCCATGAGGTATGATTGTCATATGACCGAATTCACCGCCTCTGTTATTGGAGCCTCCGTAGATCATTTTATTATTCATATATGCACCACCAATACTACTGCTTAGAGAAAGATATGCCACAGCATCTTTATAATCTCCTTTCCAGCTTTCTGCCAGGCCGGCAGAGTTTGCATCATTGAAGAATAAAAACGGTTCATGTATATAGTCGCTGAAGAAATTGTAAATGTTTAAAGACAGAGGGATTACGGTTGCGTATGTTACAGTCTTATGATCTTCGCCTATGATGACTGGAAGAGCAATGCCAACTCCAAGTAATTTAGAACGATCAGGTATGTTCTTCGAAACAATTTTTTCGAATTCCTGTTTCAGAATGCAAAAGTAGTCGTGACTTTCATGGAATGGAATTCGAAGTCTTGTATTATCAATGATATTTAAAGCAAGATCAATCAATACGATAGAAAGATGATTTCGAGTGATATCAATACCAATCGCATATCTGGAATTTGCGACACATTGATATCTAATTGCTTTTCGCCCTCCGGTGGATTGGAATTCTCCGGCATTTTCAATAAAACCAGATTCCTGCAGTGCATTAAGGTTACGGGTAGTTGTAGGAAGGCTGATGCCGAGAGATTGTGCAATTTCCTGTCGGGAACTCTGTTTATTTAAGTATAGAAATCTGAAAATGTCTCCGGATATTTTGGATTTATTAAGATACTCTTCCATTAGATTTGTCTCCTTTTATGCAGAATATATAAAAAATATATTGCTTATATGCATATAATAGCATTTTTGTTGAGTGAATACTAGAGGATAAATAAAAACTTTTGTTAAAACATTGATGCAAATAATGCGAAAAAATGTCAATATATAAGAAGAAACAGGATTAAATATAAAAAATACACAAATGAATAACTATAATTTGTTATATATTCTACAAACTTACATAAAAGTATTGACATAAGTAAAACACAGGAATATACTCTTAAATAGAAAGCAGGTCAAGCAAATTAAAAAGGCGGTGAAGTAATGGACGAAATCAAGATGCGGGTCAGCGGAGTAGAGAAATCCTTTCCTGGCGTAAAAGCATTGAGCGGAATTGATTTTGCAGTAAGAAAAGGAACCGTTCATGCGCTTTGTGGTGAAAATGGAGCCGGAAAATCTACACTGATGAAAATTATCATGGGATTGTATCAGGCAGATAAGGGTCAGATATATCTTGATGAAAAACCAGTAACAATCAAGAATCCTATACAGGCTATGGAAATGGGAATTTCCATGGTAGCACAGGAATTAAATTATGTGCCGGAACTTTCTGTAGAGGAGAATCTTTTTTTGGGGCGGCTTCCAGTTAACAGATTCGGAAAAGTAGACTGGAGAAAAATAAGACGGGATGCCAGACAGTTTCTTAAAGATGAGAATCTTCCATATGAACCAACACAGAAACTGAAAACTCTGACAGTATCGGATATTCAGATGCTTGAGATTATCAAAGCAGTTACAAATAATGCACAGGTTATTATTATGGATGAGCCGACATCTTCCATTACAGATCGTGAGGTTGAAAATCTTTTCCGTAAGATAGAAGAACTGAAAGCACAGGGTATTTCAATTATTTATATCTCACATAAGATGGAGGAAGTTTTCCGAATCGCAGATGACATTACAGTCTTAAGAGATGGTGCTGTAGTTTCAACAGACAGAGCGGAAGATCTTGATCTTGATACGGTCATTGCCAGAATGGTTGGACGAAAACTGGATAATGTATATCCGAAAGAAACAGTTCCGATTGGAGACAAAGCTCTTGAGATAAAGGGTTTTTCTCAGAAAGATCTCTTTGAAGATATAAATTTCCATGTTGCGAAAGGTGAGATTGTTGGTTTTGCCGGATTGGTCGGAGCTGGAAGAACAGAGACTATGAGAGCGATTTTTGGTTTGGATCCTCATGATTCAGGTCAGGTTTTCATTAATGGAAAAGAGGCAAAGATTAAATGTCCTCATGACAGTATTCAACAGAAGATGGTCATGCTTTCTGAGAGCAGACGAGATGACGGAATTATTCCTGTCAGGAGTGTTATGGAAAACGCCAGTCTTGCCAGTCTGGAAAGAATTATCTATAAGGGTTATACGCATAAGGCAAAAGAAAAACAGAGTGTAAAAGAAAGCTTCGAGAAGATGCATGTAAAGACACCGACTCTTGATACCGCTATTTCCACACTTTCCGGAGGAAATCAGCAGAAAGTACTTTTAGCAAGATGGCTTTTGTGTGAGCCAGATATTATGATCCTGGATGAGCCGACAAGAGGTATCGATGTCGGAGCAAAATTTGAAATCTATAAACTGATTACAGATATTGTAAAGGAAGGCAAAGCGGTCATCATGGTATCCTCAGAGCTTCCGGAACTGATTGGAATGTGTGACAGAATCTATATCATGTGCCAGGGTAAAATAAGCGGATGTATCAACAGAGAGGAATTCTCTCAGGAAGTAATTATGAGATACGCAACTGGCTTAAAGAACGGTTGAATGTGCGGAGGGTAAAGAGAATGAAAACAAAAAAAATAAATAACTTACAAAAATTTAGTATTTATATTGTACTGATCGTATTGTTTGTGGCATGTAGCATTATCAGTCCATATTTCCTTCAGTACAGCAACCTGATCAATGTTACAAGGCAGTTATGCGTCGGAATTCTGATTGCATATGGTGAAATGCTTCTGATTATCAGTGGATTTCTTGATCTGTCGGTTGGTTCTGTACTTGCATTGGCAGGTGTTTATTCTGTATCTGTTTACAAAGCGACAAACTCTATTTTACTTGCACTTATCGTAGCAGTAGCAACTGGTGTGGGATGTAATCTTGTCAATGCATTTTTCATTGCGGAGTTTAATGTGCCGGCATTCATTGCGACGCTTGGTATGCAGCAGGCAGCCAGAGGACTTGCTCTTTATTTTACCGGTGGACAGAATATTCTTCAGTTAGGAAATTTTGTTAAGATCGGACAGGGAATGGTAGGTCCGGTGCCAGTGCCAGTAATTCTGGTGATACTTGTAACAATTGTTGTCTGGTATCTGGTCAATAATACACGATATGGACGTGCACTATATGCAATCGGTGGAAGTCGTGCGGCAGCAGAAGCGAGTGGTATTAATGCAAAGAGAAATATTTATAAATCTTACATATTAAATGGTATTATGACAGGACTTGCAGGAATGATTTTTATGGCAAGAAATAATGCAGGTCTTCCTAACGGTGCAATTGGATATGAAATGACAGGTCTGACAGCAGCAATCGTTGGCGGTACTTCTTTTACAGGCGGTATTGGTACAGTAAGTGGAACAATAGCCGGAGCATTTATCATTGGTTTTCTGGAAAATGTTATGAATCTTCTGGGTGTTAACTCTTATATTCAGCAGATTATTGAAGGTGCAATTATTGTTCTTGCAGTAGCATTTGATGTGGTAAGCAAATCTAAAAAATCAAGAAAAGTGATCATTGTTAAAGAAGAGGGGAATAAACAGGCGTAAAAGAGAAACTATTCTGTCGAGGAAGTGACAGTATAAGTAAATCATATTTTATTAAGGAGGAAGTAATTTATGAAAGCAAAAAAAATCGGAGCAATTTTATTGGCAAGTGTTATGGCAGTGTCTATGGTACCGGCGATGAGTGTCAGTGCAGCAGATGCAAAGAGAGTATGTTTTGTTGCAAGAGCAAGTTCAGATACCTTTGCGGCATGGCTTACAACTGAAATGAAAAAGCAGGCAGAAAAGTATGATGATATTGAACTTACCTGTGTAAGTGGCGAGGGCGATGATAATAAAGAAAACGGTCTGCTGGAAGATTGTATTACAAAACAGTATGATCTTGTTATTGTACAGTCAAATAACAATGGTGCTCAGGCTCCGTATGTGCAGCAGCTTGTAGATGCAGGAATTCCGGTTATCACAACAAATCCGACTACACATCAGAATGATCTGGATGGTGGAGATGATACTTCTGTTATGGCAGGAACGGGTACTGTTGATGCAGATCCAATCGAGCAGGCAAAAGTCAGTGCAACAAGAGCTGTAGATGAAGTTCCTGAAAATGCAAATGTTGTTGTATTGAAAGGACCTTCCGGAAATTATCATGCAGATAAAAGACGTGAAGCATGGGATGAGAACTTCTTCAGCAAACGTACAGATGTAAATATTCTTTATGAAGATTTTGCAAACTGGAACAGTGATGAAGCACTTACATTGATGGAATCCTGGGTACAGGCGGGAACTCATATTGATGCTATCATTTCTATGAACGATAACATGGCAGCAGGTGCGATTGAAGCAATCAGAGAAAATAAAGATTATTTCAATGAAGATGGAACAGCGAATTTTCTGGCATATGGTGTTGATGGAACAGCACAGGGATGTCTCCTGATCAAAGAAGGACTTCTTACTTCTACAGCATTACAGTCAGCAGCAGACCTTGCTGAGAAGAATCTGGAGTATGCAGAAAAAGTTGTTAATGGTGAAATGGAAGTAACAGATGTAAATGATTATGTAGATGCTCCGGAAATCAATGCAGATAACGTAGATGATTACATTCAGATCTATATTGATAATGGTGAACTTACCGAAGATGATGTGAAAGCAGCTGAAGAATAATTAGGTTATTAAGTGTTGCCCGGTATGCCAGAACATATCGGGCAATTACTCTAAGAAAGAAAGGGGAAGTTACAATGAAGATGTTACAGAAAAGTGCTGTTATGAGAGGCACAGATAATATGGTAATTAAAGAGATTCCTGTTCCTCAGATTAAAGACAAAGAGGTTCTTGTATCATTAGAATATGTTGGAATTTGTGGATCAGATGTACACTATTATCATAATGGATGCTGTGGTGCATACAAAGTGGATCTTTCAGAGGATTTCATGTTAGGACATGAGTGTGCAGGTACGATCGTTGAAGTGGGTAAAGATGTGGAAAATCTTAAAGTCGGAGATCGCGTTGCTCTGGAACCGGGAATTACTTGTGGTAAATGCGAATTCTGTAAATCAGGACATTATAATTTATGTCCAGATGTTGTATTTCTTGCAACTCCTCCAGTTCAGGGATGTAATGAAGAATTTATCGCTTTTCCAGAAGATATGTGTTTTAAACTTCCAGAAAATGTATCTACAAAAGAAGGTGCACTGATTGAGCCATTGTCAGTAGGATTTTATGCAGCTGAGCAGGGAAATGTAGGAACTGGAGATACAGTTGTAATCCTTGGTTCTGGATGTATTGGTCTTGTAACCCTGTTGGCATGCAAAGCACATGGTGCAGGTCAGATCATTGTAGCAGATCTTGTTCAGGCTCGTCTGGATAAAGCCATGGAACTTGGAGCAACAGCTGTGATTAACAGTGGAAAGGAAGATGCTCTTGAAAAAATCAAAGAACTGACAGGTGGAAGAGGTGCAGATGTAGTATTTGAGACTGCCGGATCACCTGTGACTATTGCACAGACTCCATTTATTGTCAGAAGAGGGGGAACAATTACATTAGTTGGAATTTCCTCAAAAGAAGAAATCAATTATAATTTTGCTCAGATTATGGACAAGGAAGCAACAATTAAATCTGTGTTCCGTTATAAGAATATTTATCCAAAAGCAATTGCAGCAGTTGCAAGTGGAGCAATTGATGTTAAGAATATTGTAACACATGAGTTTGATCTGGATCATATTAAAGACGCATATGATGAAGCTGTAAATAACAAGACAGACCTTGTTAAAGCAGTTATAAAGGTAAAATAATCTATGATTTATATTGGTATTGATTTAGGAACATCTGCTGTCAAATTATTGGCAATGGATGAAAATGGAACGATACTGAAAACAGTATCAAAAGAATATCCATTATTTTTTCCGCATCCGGGCTGGTCAGAACAGAATCCGGAGGATTGGTTTACGCAGAGCGTAGAGGGAATGAAAGAACTGACAGAGGGGATTGATCGTTCCAAGGTTGCTGGAATTGGCTTCGGGGGACAGATGCATGGACTGGTAACGCTGGATGAGAATGACAAGGTCATTCGCCCGGCAATCCTCTGGAATGATGGACGTTCCCAGAAAGAAACAGAATATCTCAACAACGAGATCGGTAAAGAGAA
>NZ_WWVR01000004.1 GCF_009883055.1 Blautia sp. BIOML-A1
TGGCAGCATAAACTGTCCGTATCCGGACAAGACAATAAGTAAGAAATATGCCCGTGTCCGGGCAAAAAATCGCGGGGCACGCGAGGATAGCTTGTAGATACTTGGCTCAGTAGAGCCATTGAGCAAGAAGCCCCCACTTCAAAATCAGAGATTTAAGTGGTGGGAGCATGTCACGTACAGGACTGCTGGTGTTCGCGAATATTGGATTGTTGATCCTACAAAAAATTTTATTTTGGTATATGATTTTGAAAAGAACGGATCTGAACAATATACTTTGCAAGATTCTGTTAAGGCAGGAATCTATGATGATCTGACCATTGACTTTGGACGTATGGATATCTGATGAAAGCAAAATACGAGAATTTATATGCAGAAAAGATACCTTAAAATACACCCAATGGGGTAGAATTGGGGTGGTAAGTATGGTAAAATGGGGTGTAGAAAGCCCGAAAGCGTAGTAAAATCAAGGCTTTCGGGACTTGATAGAGAACATTTCTGTTATACTTATTACGTATATCAGAGTACACCGTTCGACCTCTATGGAACACCTGATTTTGACAGTATTGAAAATAGCTGAAAAACTCAGGGTTGATCTAGCAGAAAAATAAGTTGCTGAGTAGAATGCTCATAATTTATATGAATAGTATGAAAGTTCTCGGGAGTTAATTCCGAGGGCTTTCTGTAGTATGAAATTTCTATAATATTGTATCAGTAAATGAGTTGTTACTGTGCGCAGGATGGTATCTGTAATCAGCAACAGAGATTTTGAAAATGACAGGTGAATAAATGGGAAAATGTGTAAGAGTAAAATGGATCGATTATGCGAAGGGTATAACAATGCTTCTTGTTATAATTGGTCATACCATATCAGATGATCTGATAAGGGGGATGATTTTTTCTTTTCATATGCCTCTTTTTTTTATGCTGAGTTGTGTGACATATAGATTCTCTTTGGATAAAGGAGAATTAAAAGCAAAAACCAGAAAATCATTTATGCATTTGATTATTCCGGTGATATCTATTTTCCTAATATGTCTGGTGTATAGATTTTTGACGGATATGAAAGAATGGAAGTCATTGGCTTTTGTACCAGCTTTTTTGAAAGAACAATTTAAGACAATTGTGTTTTGCAGTGGAAGCCGGAACTCTCCCAAAAGCTTTCCCGTATCGGTTCCGGCATTGGGCATTCCGTGGTTTTGCGTAGTACTATTTTGCAGCAGAACACTTTTGGATACTCTGCATTTGTATCTTGATGAAATAAAGTTGATGCTGGTTTCGTGTGTATTATCTGTAGCTGGTGTTTTTATAGGCAAGTTTGTCTGGCTGCCGTTTTCATTTGATGTTGTACTGGCGGTTATACCGTTTTTGTACATAGCATTGTATTTTAGAAAAATAAATGTATCTGAAAAGCCTTTATTTAAATTTGTTGTGGCATTTGTGATTTGGATAGTGATATTTTTTGTTATTTTTTACATGAAAGATGATTACCTGCAGTTAGCTCCGAGAAAGTATCCAATGTATCCTTTGTGTTATATTGGGGCGTTCTTTGGTACGTGGATGCTTTCAGAACTTTCAGTTTTATTGTGCAACCTTAGCATATCAAGGCCGATCGTATATTTGGGAAAATATTCTATGTATATGCTGATCGTTCACTCACTGGACAGCACTTTGTTTGCAAAATTGTGGATTGTAAATAAAAGTGAATATGTAAACTGCATTATGCGCTTATTGGTGGATACTATTCTTTTTTTACTTTTGAAAAAGTGTATTGATTTTTGGAAAATAACAAAGTTAAAGAGTGCGAATATAACACAATAATTGTTTTGAGAGATTTACATTAGAATTATAACACATGAGGAGGAAAAGAGATGGATGGTTCAATGTTTATTGGAACTTGGTGGTCACTTGTGCCACCGCTGCTGGCAATTGTACTGGCACTGGTAACAAAAGAAGTTTATAGTTCGCTTTTTATCGGAGTGGCAGCAGGCGCGCTGCTGTACACAGGGTTTCACCCGTGGGAGGCGTTTGTAGCTTTTTTTGAAATAATGAAGAACAGTATGAATCTGAATATTCTGATTTTTGATGTTCTGCTTGGAATGATCATTGTCCTGATGTCAAAATCAGGTGGATCAGCAGCCTATGGAAAATGGGCTGGAAGCAAGATTAAATCCAAAAAGAGTGCGCTGCTGGCAACTACAGGCCTTGGAGTGCTGATCTTTGTGGATGATTATTTTAACTGTCTGACCGTCGGTTCTGTTATGCGGCCTGTCACAGACCGCTATAAGGTATCCAGAGCAAAGCTGGCATACATTATTGATGCTACAGCAGCACCAGTCTGCATCATAGCACCGATTTCCAGCTGGGCAGCTGCGGTGAATTCCTATGTGCCGGATGATGCGGGTATCACTGGATTTCAGCTGTTTCTTTCTACGATTCCGTATAATCTCTATGCAATCCTTACCCTGGTAATGGTAGTCTTTGTTATCACCACGGGTCTGGATTTTGGATTGATGAAGATTCATGAAAAAAATGCAGAAAAAGGAGATCTCTTTACTTCTGGTGGAGAGGAGTTTGAACAGGTAAAAGAAGAGGAAATATCTGCGAAAGGAAAGGTAACAGATCTGGTACTGCCGGTTCTGGTTCTGATCATCTCAGCGATTGGAGCAATGATCTATACTGGATTCCTTGGCGGAGCGACAGATATTGTAACTGCATTTTCAGGCTGTGACGCAGAGACAAGTCTGATCTTTGCAACGATGATAACAGTATTTTTTATGATGCTTTTGTATCTTCCGAGAAAAGTCATTACATTCAAAGGCTTTATGGATAGCTTTGTAGAGGGATTCAAGATGATGATACCGGCAATCGCGATTCTGATATTTGCCTGGTCATTGAAGGGAATGGGAGATGCCCTGGAGATCAGCACCTTTGTAAAAAATATTGTGGGAAATAATGCATCTGCAAGCGTTATACTCCCGGCAGTTTTGTTTGTTGTTGCAGTATTTCTTTCATTTTCAACAGGAACAAGCTGGGGAACTTTTGCAATTCTTGTTCCTATTGCCATAGCCATGTTCCCGGGTTCAGAGAATGTGCAGATGATGATCATTGCTGTGTCAGCAGTTCTGGCAGGGGCAGTCTGCGGAGATCATATCTCACCGATTTCGGATACAACTGTTATGTCTTCGGCAGGAGCGCAGTCTAATCATATTAATCATGTGACGACGCAGATGCAGTATGCAGCAGTTGTTGCTGTTGTGTCTTTTATTGGTTATATTATTGCCGGATTTATACACATCTGGTGGGTGGTTCTGGGAATCAGTCTTGTCCTGCTCTTGATTATACTGAATGTACTCAGGAGAATCAGTAATGGAAAAGAACAATGTGCAGATATGCAGGAAAAAAAGCATGCATAAGATAACAGTTCCATATATAGATCAGAGTATAAAATATCCTACAGGATGTGAGAGCGTATCGGCTGTTATGCTGCTCAGATTTCTGGGATATGATATTACGGTTGATGAGTTTATTGAGAATGGGCTGGAATGTCGGGATATGGAATTGAGGGATGGAGTTTTGTATGGACCGGATCCGAATGAATGCTTCTGTGGAAATCCTTATGATGAGGATGGATTTGGAATCTATGCAGGGGGACTTCGGAAAGCTCTTGAAAGAGTAGCAGGTGACAGGTACAAATTTCCGGATGAAACGGGAACGCCGGTATCTGAACTTTTAAGAAAATATATTGATCAGAATATGCCGGTTGTTTTCTGGGCCTGTATTAATATGAGAGAGGAAATTCCAGGACCGGAATGGCGGCTTTTGGATTCGGGGGAGAAGTTTTGCTGGACATCGAATGAACATTGTATGCTCCTTGTGGGATATGATGAGAAAAACTATTATTTTAATGATCCCTATGACAATAACGGTGTGATCGGATATCCGAAAGAAATTGTTGAAAGAAGACATGCCGCTCAGCATAGTATGGCATTGGGTGTAACTGAAGAAAAATATTAAAATTCACAAAAACTTATTTTACAAACAGAAAGATATCTGCTATAGTATATCTTGGTTACAGTAAATACGTTATGATTGCAGATAGAAAGAAGTGTTTATTTTGCGAAAGAAATCACACATACTTTTAGCAAGATATCTGGCAGACCAGATGCCTGCTAATGAGAGCTTACAGTCACATAGAAAAGCATTTTGTCTTGGAAATATTCTTCCGGACATTCAGCCATCCTTTGTAACCAAGAGACATGAATATTTTGGCACCTTTGATGAGGTACAGGGAAAGATCTACCATTTGATAGAGAAGAGTACAGGTAAATGCAATGACCGGGTGTTCTGGAGAAGAGCCGGTGAGATCATGCATTATATTGCAGATTATTTTACATTTCCGCATAATAAGACATTTGACGGTTCTCTGCGTCAGCATAATACTTATGAGAAACATCTGAAGAATGAACTCAAGGATTTTGTTGAAAGCGGCAGGGCGGATATTTATGTGGAGAAGAACCTGCGTTTTGATTCATTGAATCAGCTGACTGATTATATCAGAGAGCGACATAAGGTCTATCTTGACAGGAAACGTTCGATCGATGAGGATATACATTATATTCTCAGCGTGTGCTTTCAGGTATTTCAGGGATTGTTTCAGCTTTGTCTTCGGACAGCTGTCCAGGGAGTGCCAGCAGCAGATATCTGAAAATATGAAAAAAATATGAAATTTACCCAAATCCGCCGGAGTGTTACACTCCGGCGGTTGATTTTGAAAAAACAGTATGCTAAAATAAGCACAGTTATTAAGTAAGTTAGAAGATTTTAACATGTTTCTTTCTGTAAGAGAGAAATATGGCCGCAGAAGGGAGTTTTTTTTGCAGGATGAAAAATAAATATCTGACAAAGTGTTTATGCATTACAATGATTTCAGCAATGGTTTTATCCAGTCCGATGTCTATTCTGGCTGCAGATGAAGAGATAGAAGCCTCTGGTGATTTCAGTGATGGCAGCGACCTGGGCGATGGCGCTGAAGCAGAAACGCCGACGCCGGAGCCAACGACAGCCCCGGAGCCAACGACAGCCCCGGAGCCGACAACAGCGCCGGAACCGACAACAGCACCTGAGCCAACGACAGCACCTGATCCTACCGTCGAACCGACAACAACACCGGAGCCGACAACAGTGCCTGATCCTACTGCAACAGTGACACCGGCACCGACAGTGACACAGACACCGACGGCAGCAGTTCCGGAGGCAGTTGCCAAATTGATCGATCAGATCAGAACCCTGGCAGATCAGACGCTTACCTTGAAGGATGAAGCAAAAGTGCAGGCGCTCAGAAAGGCATACAACAATCTGACAAGTGATCAGCAGACAATGGTGACGAATTACCAGGCGCTGGTCAGTATGGAAGAGAAGATTACAGCACTTAAGAAGAAACAGAATGGCGATAATGGAAATAATACAGATATTTCTGACGGAACCAAGACAGATGTGACTGGTAAGACAGGTACACCGGTTTATTATGTGTCGAATCTTCATGCCGGCAAGGATTTTTATCTGGACAGCCTGAAAGAAAATTATCAGCTTAGTTTCTCTGATGATTTTTCATCTGTAATGGATGAGATTGAGAAGGAGTATAAGCAAAAGAATAAGCTGACAGATGCCAGTGACAACAGAGATGACGGTCTTACCACATCAGCAGATTCTCTTCTTGTCCGTAACTGGCAGGATATCCTTGCTGTTTATGTGTACGAGCAGAGCCAGAAGGGTGTTAAGGAATTTAAGCTGGATTCTTCCAGCAAGGACGAACTCGCCAAAATCTTTGAGAAGATGAATCCGATAGTACGCGACAAAGAGAATAACACCCATGTTTCCTATGGAAATTATCATATCAATACTTACATTAAGCAGAATAATATCGCACAGGATCAGAGAGGAACTCTTAAGAAATATGTAGAGACGGACTGTAAGCTTCTCTGTGCGATAGTTACGGATGCCAGGGGCTTTGTGCGCCAGAGTGTCGGAGATGATATTTCTGAGGAACGTGTTAATGTTATCACAGCTGCATAT
This sequence comes from Blautia sp. BIOML-A1, assembly GCF_009883055.1. Classification (GTDB taxonomy): domain Bacteria; phylum Bacillota; class Clostridia; order Lachnospirales; family Lachnospiraceae; genus Blautia_A. The sequence continues at coordinate 6,073 of NZ_WWVR01000004.1, forward strand.
TCTCTGATCGGTGAGGTTGGTTATTTCTGGGGTGGTAAATCCACAGTGATCGGTAAGGACTCAAGCTGGGGAACTGCTGAGAAGGTTTCAGCGGCCGGAAGTCCGAGTACAGGAACTACCAGAGCATATGGACTGGACTGCAGTGGCTTTGTTACATGGGCTGTGATCAACGGATATGACAGTACAAATATGCAGAACAGCGTTGGAGACGGAACCTCAGATCAATGGGAGAAGGCCAATGTAGTCAGTGAGCAGGATGCACAGCCGGGAGATCTGGTATTTCAGAATGGTCCGGAATCCGGAAGTGATAATCATGTAGGCATCATCTGCGGCAAGACAGATGCGGGAGACTGGATCGCAGTACATTGTTCTTCCAGCAAAAACGGAGTTACTGTTGGTGAGGCATATGGAGCAAGCTTCCGCTATATCCGTCAGTCGTCATTTTATCCGACAGAGGAAGAACTTGCCCAGATGGTCAGTGACGGTGAGACAGCAGACAATGCGCAGGCTCAGGAAGTAAGTACAGATACATTAGAAACGTCAGATGGAGATTTTATATCAGATACAGCACTCCTGACAGGTACAGCAGGAACCAAAGAGGATACGAAGGAAGATACAACCGGAGTTGATATCAGTTTTGAAGATGATATTAATATCGGACAGGACGATACAGAAGATATGTTGTCTGACGGAACTACTGTTGAAAGTGCAACCGTAGAAATGACAGACAGCCTTAAGCAAATCCTCAAAAAAGGAACGACAGTTTCTTCTAAGAATGATGCGGTGATTTATCCGCAGCAGCCGGATAACAGTGATATTCAGATAGAATTTGAGGATTGACAGCTGAGAGAGACCCGCGAAGATCTTTGCATGATTTTCGCGGGTTTTTTCCTTGGCCTTCTGAACATCCATAATACAGACTCTTTTTTCGTTGTGCTATAATGAAAGATGAGGCATAACTGTTCAAAGGGAAAATGAGAATATTTTTTGTCATATAATAGTAAGAGAACTGAACGGCCTCAAAATATCAGGAAAACAGAGGAATAAGAGATGAGAAAACACAGGTTGCCTCAAAAAGTATGCCTGTTTATAATTTTGGCTGTTATTCTGGGATGGGGCGTGAATACGTGCTTCCATAAATTGGCAGATAACGGTGACAGTACAGACCAGAAGGCTGTGATCACGGATGTGACGAAGGGGATTTTTGACAGGGAGCCTTCGGAGGTACAGAATTTGCGGGAGCAAAGCGTAGCGGATACGGATGAGGAAGGCTATCAGGAATATTATTTTCATCTTCTTGAAGAGTCTGAGAAAAGAATTTATCGGGAGATGTTAAACGGAATCCGAAAGAGAGAAAATGGTTTTTATCTGACTACTTCGGAGGAAACAAAGATTAATAAGGTTTACCATGCACTTCTTAAGGATCATCCGGAACTGTTCTGGGTTCATAACCGTCAGGAGGTATATACAACTTCCTATCAGGGAAGTGATTACTGTGAGTTTTCTCCGGGTTATACATACACAGAAGAAGAAATAACAGAGATCCGGCAGGCAATGTACAATGCCAGAGAAGCAGTCAGCAGTCTGATCCCGGAGGGAGCAGACACCTATGAGAAGGTTAAGACGGTTTATTCCTACATCATTGATACAGCGGAATATGCTTCTTCCGAGGATGACCAGAATGTAGCAGGGATTTTCTGGAGAAAACAGGCGGTTTGTGCCGGATATGCGAGAGCAGTGCAGTATCTTCTGGAACAATTGGAAGTTCCCTGTATTTACGTAGAGGGAGATACCAGAGACAGCGATGAGGGTCATGCATGGAATATTGTACAGATTGACGGACAGTATTATTATGTGGATGCGACCAATGGTGATCAGCCAAGGTTTCTTGAGGGAGATGCAGTCCAGCTTGCGGAGCATAAGACCATTATTTATGACTATCTGTGTCCGTTTCCGCAGGAATATGAGCAGGTGTATACTGCTTCGAAAGAATTTTCGTTACCGGAATGTACGGCAACGGATAAGAATTTTTATGTACTGAATCAGGCATATTTTGATATGTATGATTATCAGACTTTGTATGATTACTGCTGTATGCGGCTGGATAACGGGGCGGCAGTTGTGCGCTTCAAGTTCAAAAACCAGGAAGATTTTGACCAGGTTTACCAGGAGTGGATCCAGAGCGGCGGCAGTGAAGATATTCAGAATGTGGCAAGATATTATATGGGACTTTACGGACTCAGCACGGTGGAATATCATTATGGAGTTCTGGATAATCTCAAGACTATGTACTTTATGTTTTAGGAGGCGCGTTATGACGGGAATATTACAACAGATAATGGGTACCATGGAACAGACACGGACAATGTCGGCCCTGGACAGTGTTTCAATGATCGGATTTGCAGCTCTTCTTGTTCTGGGAATAATCAACTGTGTCCTTGGATACAGACTGCTTCGTTTCTGGATGATGCTGTTCGGATTCCTGATCGGAGGCGGTATTGGTCTTGGTGTGGCCTATACTATGGGAATTCAGGAAAAATATATGTATGCGGTGATTATGATCGGAGTTGGAATTCTGCTTGCAGTGATCGCTTTCCTCAGTTACAAGATCGGAATTTTTGTGATCGGAGCCGGTATTGGACTGGGACTTGGAATTTATGTGTTTCATCCGACTACTTCGCTGGTCTTTTTCTTCTGTCTTCTGCTGGGAGTCGGACTTGGTGCACTTGCCATGAAATGGGCAAGAGAAGTTCTGATCGTTGGAACCAGTCTTCTTGGAGGTGCGATGGCGGGGATTTCGCTGGCAAAGCTTGGAGGACTGGATGATATTCCCTATGGTTTGGGACTGAGTGCACTCTGTGCTTTACTTGGTATGCTGATTCAGTTTGCGACAAATCGCCGTGTCGTAATAGAAGAAGAGGAATATGAGCCGGAAAGGGTCAAAAAAGTCAAAAGAAATCCCGGCTACAGGGACAGCGCTGAGTATCCTTCAGACAGAAGAGCGGCAATAGAAGAAGAATCAGGATGCCAGAGAAAGCCTAAGAGTCGTGAGACCAATTCGCAAGAATATGCTCCTGCCAGACGGAAGCGAGTGGTAGATGTTCCGCTTGAAAATAAAAAAACACGCAGGACCAGACAGGACGAACAGGAACTGGATTTGGAGGGGACTGTGGTATATCGCCCGAAGAGGTCTGCGGCATCTGCAGACAGAACTGTAAATGTCAGAAGCGGTAATGTCAGAAGTGCGGGGAAGACCAGACATGATATTTATGAGAAGGATCGGTATGATGATTACTATGATGATTATGATGATGGATATTATGACAGAGAACCGATCGATGAAGAATTTCTGGATGAGCAGGTGATTCAGGAAATGATGGATGAGGATGACCGCGAGGGAGAAGAAATATGGAATAAGATTTCCAGAAAGAATACAAAGAAAAACACCGGACGAAACAAAAATGCCAGGTAAGAGGCAGGAAAGAAGGACAGAATGGCAAAAGAAGCAAAGACAAATGCAATGAGGATGTTGGATCGTCAGAAAATCAAATACGAGGCATTTCCTTATGAATGTGATGAGTTTATAGATGGAATCCACAGTGCTGACTTAATCGGTGCACCCTATGAGCAGTCGTTTAAAACGCTTATTATGGAGGGAAAAAGCGGAGGATATTATGTGTTTGTAGTGCCGATAGAGAAGGAAGTTGATCGTAAGGCGGCTGCCAGAGCTGTCGGAGAGAAAGCAGTTGACATGATACATGTCAAAGATATTCTCAAGATCAGCGGATATGTGAGAGGTGGCTGCAGTCCTCTGGGAATGAAGAAACCATATCCGACAGTATATGACGCATCTGCCGGAGATTTTTCTGAGATTTATGTGAGCGGAGGAAGGATAGGCCTCACACTTAAGGTTCCTCTGAAGCCACTTCTTGAGGTTACAAATGGGAAGCTTGCAGATATTACAATGAAAGACTGATAGCTGTGAAGGTACTGAAGTGAACAGTTATATAAAAATCCCCTGTGCTGTCTGATGACAGAAGCAGGGGATTTTGTTACTTTATAATATTCAAAAAATATACGCCAATCCTTAGTTATCGGATGCATCTTCCTCGTTGATCTCGAATACATGACGTTTCTTGGCCATTTCATCGCTTGCCAGATATTCGTCGTAGGTTGTGATCTTGTCGATCAGTTTTCCGTCAGGAAGGATTTCCATGATGCGGTTTGCAGTTGTCTGCACAAACTGATGGTCGTGTGAGGTAAAAAGAATAACACCCGGGAATTTGATCAGACCATTGTTGAGTGCAGTGATGCTTTCCATATCGAGGTGGTTGGTAGGCTCGTCAAGGATCAGGATGTTGGCACCGGAGATCATCATCTTGGATAACAGACAACGAACTTTCTCACCACCGGAGAGAACACGGACTTTCTTGACACCGTCTTCGCCAGGGAAAAGCATTCTTCCGAGGAAACCACGCACATAAGTTGCATCCTTGATCTCGGAATACTGTGTCAGCCAGTCTGTAATGGTAAGATCATTGTCGAATTCCTGTGTATTGTCCTTCGGGAAATAAGCCTGGGAAGTAGTAACACCCCATTTGTAAGTTCCTTCATCCGGTTCCAGTTCACCAGTAAGGATGCGGAAGAAAGTAGTGATTGCCTGTTCGTTGGCACCGACAAAAGCAACCTTGTCATCATGGCCGAGTGTAAAGCTGATGTTGTCAAGAACTTTAACGCCATCGATAGTCTTGGAAAGGTTTTCTACCATGAGGACTTCATTTCCGATCTCGCGGTTTGGACGGAAATCAATGTAAGGATATTTACGGCTAGACGGACGCATATCGTCAAGCTGGATTTTTTCCAGGGCACGCTTACGGGAAGTTGCCTGCTTGGATTTGGATGCGTTGGCACTGAATCGGGAAATAAATTCCTGAAGTTCTTTGATTTTTTCTTCTTTTTTCTTGTTGGCTTCCTTCATCTGTTTGATGAGAAGCTGGCTGGATTCGAACCAGAAATCATAGTTTCCGGCATACAGCTGAATCTTGCCATAATCAATATCCGCAGTATGTGTGCAGACTTTATTAAGGAAATAACGGTCATGGGATACAACGATGACGGTATTGTCAAAGTTGATCAGGAATTCTTCGAGCCATTCGATAGCCGGAAGATCAAGATGGTTGGTAGGCTCATCGAGGAGAAGGATATCCGGGTTTCCAAAAAGTGCCTGTGCCAGAAGAACCTTGACCTTCTGGCTTCCGGTAAGGTCAGCCATCTGTGTATAGTGGAGTTCGGATTCGATGCCAAGTCCGTTAAGAAGAGTTGCGGCATCGGATTCTGCTTCCCAGCCGTTCATCTCTGCGAATTCACCTTCGAGTTCGCTTGCACGGATTCCATCTTCGTCAGTGAAATCTTCCTTGGCATAGATGGCTTCTTTTTCTTTCATAATCTCATACAGTCTGGCATTTCCCATAATGACGGTATCAAGAACCTGAAAGGAGTCGTATTTGAAGTGATCCTGCTGCAGGAAAGAAAGACGCTGACCGGGAGTGATCACAATGTCTCCGTTGGTCGGCTCAAGCTGTCCGGAAAGAATTTTAAGGAAAGTAGACTTACCGGCACCGTTGGCACCAATCAGACCATAGCAGTTTCCTTCTGTGAATTTGATGTTGACATCTTCAAAAAGAGCCTTCTTGCCAACACGCAGTGTAATATTATTTGCTGAAATCATAAAGTACCTCTTTTCTTGATTATGGTTTCTTAGTATTCTTTTTGTTTTTTATGCATTCACACCTCATTGTACAGTAAAAAGAGGATTTTGCAAGACTTAATCCCGGATTTTTCCGAAAAAACAGAGAAGCTGTTGAATTTGATTAAAATAAAGATGATAAGATATAAAAAAATGTTGAATTTATACAAAGATGTTGATATAATCTACAGGATGAGCTGTAGTAAGAAACAAAAGGTACGAAAACAAATAAAGGGCATATTGGAGAAGGATGCCTGAGAGACAGTTGGGAGAGGGCTTAAACTATGTTGATTACCAGGGAATGTGATTATGCAGTCAGGGTCGTCCGTGCACTTGCGGACAGCAGGAGAATGAGTGTGGGTGAAATCTGTGAAAAGGAATTTATCACAGCACCGTTTGCTTACAAGATTCTCAAGAAGCTTCAGAAAGCGGGGATCGTAAAGGGATTCCGGGGAGTACATGGGGGGTACTCACTGAATCGGGTGGCGAAAGAGCTGACACTTTATGATGTCTATACGGCGATAGATCCGGAATTCTTTATTATAGACTGTCTGGAGCCGGGATATCAGTGTACGTGTGATGGGAGCGGAAACCAGGCATGTACGGTACACAGGGAGCTTCAAAGAGTTCAGAAAGAACTATGCAAAATGCTTCAGGAGAAGAATCTGGAGGATATTTTTCATTTGGAAAACAGAAACAGGCTGTGAGAGAACAGCCATAGTGGATGTCAGAAATTGTTGCAGTTCACCAAAAGTAAGCGGACTGCAACTTTTTTTGTATGTAAATATATACAGAAAAATTACAATCCAGATTGGACAATCCAAAAGGCTTATGCTATAATAATGAATGGACTTTTAGACCACATACTGGTCTAGAGATAAAAATTATTTTCATCATACCTTTAAGGAGGAAAACAAACTATGGCAAGAAAGATGAAAACCATGGATGGTAACCATGCAGCCGCTCATGCTTCTTATGCATACTCAGATGTAGCTGCTATTTACCCGATTACTCCTTCATCTGTTATGGCGGAAGCAACAGATGAGTGGGCTACTCAGGGAAGAAAGAACATTTTTGGACAGGAAGTACAGGTTACAGAGATGCAGTCTGAGGCAGGTGCTGCAGGTGCAGTACACGGATCTCTGGCAGCAGGTGCCCTGACAACTACTTATACTGCATCCCAGGGTCTTCTTCTTATGATCCCGAACCTTTACAAAATCGCTGGTGAGCAGCTTCCGGGCGTTATCAACGTATCCGCTCGTGCACTTGCTTCTCACGCACTTTCTATCTTTGGAGACCACTCCGACGTTATGGCATGTCGTCAGACCGGATGTGCAATGCTCTGCGAATCTTCCGTACAGGAAGTAATGGACCTTACACCGGTTGCTCATCTTGCAGCAATCAAAGGTAAAGTTCCGTTCATCAATTTCTTCGATGGATTCCGTACATCTCACGAGATCCAGAAGATCGAGACATGGGATTATGAGGATCTGAAGGACATGGCAGATATGGAAGCTATCCAGGCATTCCGTGACCATGCACTCAACCCGAACCATCCATGTCAGAGAGGTTCTGCTCAGAACCCGGATATCTTCTTCCAGGCAAGAGAAGCATGTAACCCGTTCTACGATGCTCTTCCGGCAGTAGTTCAGGAATACATGGACAAAGTAAACGAAAAGATCGGAACAGACTATAAACTGTTCAACTACTACGGAGCAGAAGATGCTGAGCACATCATCATCGCTATGGGTTCCGTAAACGATACAATCGAGGAGACAATCGATTACCTTGCAGCAGCAGGCAAAAAAGTCGGTGTTGTTAAAGTTCGTCTTTACAGACCATTCTGCGCTCAGGCCCTGATCGATGTTATCCCGGATTCCGTTAAACAGATCAGCGTTCTCGACAGAACAAAAGAGCCAGGAGCACTTGGCGAGCCTCTGTACCTTGACGTTGTTGCTGCATTAAAGGACAGCAAATTCAAAGACGTTAAGATCTTTACAGGACGTTATGGTCTTGGTTCCAAAGATACTACACCGGCACAGATCGTTGCAGTATATGAGAACACAACAAAAGAAAAATTCACAATCGGTATTGTTGATGATGTTACAAACCTTTCCCTGGAAACAGGTGCACCGCTTGTTACAACTCCTGAAGGAACTACAAACTGTAAGTTCTGGGGACTTGGAGCAGATGGTACTGTAGGTGCAAACAAGAACTCCATCAAGATCATCGGTGATAACACAGACATGTACGCTCAGGCTTACTTCGATTATGACTCCAAGAAGTCCGGCGGTGTTACAATGTCTCACCTTCGTTTCGGTAAGAAACCGATCAAATCCACATACCTGATCCACAAAGCAAACTTTGTTGCATGTCATAATCCGTCCTATGTAAACAAATACAACATGGTTCAGGAACTTGTTGACGGTGGTACATTCCTTCTTAACTGTGCATGGGATATGGAAGGTCTTGAGAAACATCTTCCGGGACAGGTTAAAGCATTCATTGCTAACCATGGTATCAAATTCTACACCATCGACGGTGTGAAGATCGGTATCGAGACCGGCATGGGACCAACACGTATCAACACAATCCTTCAGTCTGCATTCTTCAAACTTACAGGAATCATTCCGGAAGAGCAGGCAATCGAACTGATGAAAGCAGCTGCTAAAGCTACTTACGGACGTAAAGGTGATGATATTGTTCAGAAAAACTGGGCAGCTATCGATGCCGGTGCAAAACAGGTTGTAGAGATTCAGGTTCCGGAAAGCTGGAAAGATGCAGAGGATGAGGGACTCTTCATGGCTCATGCAACTCACGGCGCTCAGGATGCTCAGGATTTCGTAAACAACATCCAGTGCAAGATCAATGCTCAGGAAGGTAATTCACTCCCTGTATCCGCATTTACAGAATATGTTGATGGTACTACACCGTCCGGAACAGCAGCATACGAAAAACGTGGTATTGCTGTAAACGTACCGGTATGGCAGCCAGAAAACTGTATCCAGTGTAACCGTTGTGCTTATGTCTGCCCACACGCAGCAATCCGTCCGGTAGCACTGACAGAAGAAGAAGCAGCTAACGCTCCTGAGGGAATGGCTACACTTCCAATGACAGGAATGAAAGAATACAAATTCACCATGACTGTATCAGCTTATGACTGTACAGGATGTGGTTCCTGTGCAAATGTCTGCCCAGGCAAGAAAGGTGCAAAAGCCCTTGCTATGGAAAACATGGAAGCAAACGCAGGACTTCAGAAATTCTTCGATTACGGAAGAGAACTTCCGATCAAAGAAGAAGTTGTTGCTAAATTCAAAGAAACAACTGTTAAGGGAAGCCAGTTCAAACAGCCTCTGCTCGAGTTCTCCGGAGCATGTGCAGGTTGTGGTGAAACACCTTACGCTAAACTGATCACACAGCTGTTCGGTGACAGAATGTACATTGCAAATGCTACAGGATGCTCCTCTATCTGGGGTAACTCTTCACCGTCTACACCATATACAACCAACGCTAAGGGACAGGGTCCGGCATGGGCTAACTCACTGTTCGAGGATAACGCTGAGTTCGGTTATGGTATGCTTCTTGCTCAGAGAGCTATCCGTGATGGCCTCAAAGCAAAAGTTGAAGCTGTTGTAGCAGAAGGCAAAGATGAAGCAGTGAAAGAAGCTGGTCAGGAATGGCTGGATACATTCTCTGTTGGAGCAACAAACGGTGCAGCAACAGACAAACTGATCGCAGCTCTTGAAGCATGCGGATGTGACGCAGCAAAAGAAATCCTTGCTCAGAAGAATTATCTGTCCAAGAAATCCCAGTGGATCTTCGGTGGTGACGGATGGGCTTACGATATCGGATTCGGTGGTGTTGACCATGTTCTCGCAAGCGGACGTGACATCAACGTTATGGTATTCGATACAGAGGTTTACTCCAACACAGGCGGACAGTCCTCTAAATCTACACCGACAGGTGCTATCGCTCAGTTCGCAGCTGGCGGTAAAGAGACCAAGAAGAAAGATATGGCTTCCATCGCAATGAGCTATGGCTATGTATACGTAGCACAGATCTCTATGGGTGCTGACTTCAACCAGACTGTTAAAGCAATCGCTGAAGCAGAAGCTTATCCGGGACCGTCTCTGATCATTGCATACGCTCCATGTATCAACCATGGTATCAAGAAAGGTATGGCAAAAGCTCAGACAGAAGAAGAACTGGCAGTTAAGTGCGGATACTGGCACAACTTCCGCTTCAACCCGGCAGCAGACAAGAAGTTTGCTCTGGATTCCAAGACACCGGATATGGAGAACTACATGGACTTCCTGAACGGCGAGGTTCGTTACAACTCCTTACAGCGTCAGAATCCTGAGAAAGCAGCAAGACTGTTTGCTAAGAACGAATCTGAAGCAAAAGCAAGATATGACTATCTGAATAAGCTCGTAGCTATGTACGGCGAAGAAGAATAATTCAGAGTTAATGTTGGCCGCGGTACTCTATGTACCGCGGCTTTTTTCTTCATATCGAACATGGATTTTTATGAAAGAGAATGACATGAATAAGAAACTGGACAAAAAAAGAAATACAGATTTTTATCTGCTGTATACAGCAGCCTTTCTGGCAGTTGCCCTGGCACTGTATCTCAGATTTTTTACAAACGGGAAATCACTTGTCTGGAGTCATGACGGAGTGCCACAGCATCTGAATTCGCTGGCATATTACGGGAGATATCTGAGACAGGTCCTTTATACATTGTTCATAGAACATAAATTATCTCTGCCATTGTGGGATATGCATATCGGATATGGTTCAGATATACTGACTACTCTGCATTATTATGTGATCGGGGATCCTCTGACCTTGCTGGCGGTGTTTGTTCCTGAATCCAAAACAGAAACATTGTATGCGTTTCTGATCTTTCTGCGTATTTATCTGGCTGGAATCGCATTCAGCAGATACAGCTTTTACCATAAGAATTCAAAACAGGCTACCTTTATGGGAACGATGATTTACATTTTTGCGGGCTGGACGATCTACGCTGCAATGAAGCATCCGTATTTCTCCAATCCGATGATCTATCTGCCTTTGATTCTTCTGGGGATTGATAAGATTTACAAAAAAGAAAAGCCTTATACATTCATCTGGTCCGTTGCCCTGGCAGGCCTTTCTAATTTTTATTTCTTTTATATGCTGGGGATTTTTATGGTTCTCTATGCGGCATTTCGATATTTTGACCTGTTTGCAGACAGGAGCCTTAAGAATATCGGAAAGTGGCTGGGGATTTTTGCGGTATACTCTGTGATTGCAGTGATGATCGCTGCGGTGATCCTTCTTCCTGTGATCATTCCGGTGTTTGGAACAGACCGGTTCGGAGCAGAAAATTATGTACCGCTGTTTTATGACAAAATTTATTACGAAAAATATCTTGGATGTCTGATCGGAGAGAATATGATCCAGTGGGGAGTTGCCGGTTATACGGCAGTGTCCCTTGCGGGTGTTTTTGTGCTGTTCGCGAAGAAAAAGAAATATACAGTGCTCAAAGTAGGATTTGTGCTTCTGAATATCTTTCTGCTGCTTCCGTTTGCCGGTCATGTTCTGAATGGATTTTCCTATGTTTCCAATCGATGGATCTGGGCATATGGAATGCTGATCGCATACATCTTTGTAAAAATATATCCGGAACTGTTTTCGCTTACTCTCAAAGAAAAGCGGAAGGTATTCGTGATGCTTCTGGTCTACTGTGTTCTGGCACTTCTTCCGGAAGCAGCGAGAACGCAGAGAAATCTTATGGCAATGATCCTTCTGACACTTTCTGTGTTTACCGTACTTTCCTATGGAAATATTTTTGTGAGAGAACGAAATCTCTGTCTGATGATCGCAGGCTTTCTGATCGCAGGTATTTTGTTTAACATTGCTTATCAGTATTCCTACGAAAAGGATTATCTTTCAGAATTTACTGACAGCGGTGAGGCGTTGGAAAAGCTGGAGACAGGTGTTGATCTGGCTGTTCTGGACACCGGGGATGATTCCATATACCGTTATGACCAGATGGATGCCGCTTCCAGTGAAAATTCTTCGATGCAGATGGGAACGAACAGTACTGCTTATTATTTCAGTGTTGCGAGTTCAAGCATTGCCAATTTCTTTGATGAAATGTATCTGAATACACCGTGGGAACAGCATTATGACAATCTGGACGGAAGAACCATCCTGGACCGTCTGGCTTCTGTGAAATATTTTGTTGTCAAAAAAGGAGAAGAAGCCTATCTTCCGTATGGCTATTCCAGGCTTTGCGGACAGGCAGAGAAAAAAGGCAAAACCTATCTGGCATATGCAAATGAGGATGCCCTGCCGCTTGGATATACCTATGATTCCTGGATATCAGAAAAAGATTACAGTGAAATGTCTGTGACAGAAAAACAGCAGGCGCTTTTACAGGGCGTGGTCTTAAAGGAGAGCTCTCTTCCGAAGGCAGAACTTAGCTTTAATGATCAGGAAATCCCTTATTATACTTCAGAGGGAAAGGGATGCCGCCTCAAAAACGGCAAGATCATTGTCACATCAGAAAATGCACAGCTTAAGCTGGTATTCGAGGGTGAAGAGAACGCAGAAACTTATCTTGTCGCAGAAGGCCTGGATTACGACGGATTGTCTCCAAGGGAGATGATCAGTGACAAAAAATGGGAAAAAATGACAACTTATGAGCAGAATAAGCTTCTGGAAGAAAATGGCAGATGGCGTTACTGGAAAGAAAGTCAGAAAGCATCCCTCCAGCTCGGAGGGCGTTTTCTCAAAAAATCTATCCGGATCTTTACGGATAAATATAATGCGTACAGCGGCAAGCATAATTTTCTGTGTAATACCGGATATAGCGAAAAGGGCCGTCATACGATCACCCTCACCTTTGAAAATACAGGAGTTTACAGCTTTGACAGCCTTAAGGTATACTCTCAGCCAATGACAGGGATCGACAGGCAGACCAGAAAGCTTAAGGAGGAAGTCCTTACAGATATAAAAACCCAGAATAACGAGATCGGTGGAAAGATTTCTCTTTCTGACAGGAAAGCACTGGTGTTTTCAATCCCATACAGTGAAGGATGGACAGCATATGTTGATGGAGAAAAAACCGAGATACAGGAAGCAAATACCATGTACATGGCACTGGAATTACCAAAGGGAGAGCATGAGATCCGCCTGGTATACAGTACGCCATATCTTAAGACAGGTCTGTGCTTGACTTGCATCGGGGTATTGTGCTACATTGTGTTAGTGCTAATAAACAGAAAGAAAAAGAGGTTTCAAAAATTATGAAAAATATGCTGTCAGTTGTGCTTCCGGCCTATAATGAAGGCCTTATGGTGGGAAAGACCTGCAGGGTCCTTGGGGAAGTACTGAAGGGAGCGGGAATTCCGTATGAACTGGTTCTTGTAAATGATGGCTCCAGTGATAATACCTGGGAAGAAATCCTCAAGGCAGGTCACAAGGATCCGGCAGTGTTAGGCGTTCGTTTTTCCAGAAATTTCGGGAAAGAAGCAGCGGTTTTTGCAGGAATGGCACAGGCATCAGGGGATGTTGTTGCAGTTATGGACTGTGATCTCCAGCATCCGCCGGAAACACTGATAGAAATGTACGATCTCTGGAAACAGGGGTATGAGGTGATCGAGGGTGTCAAGAAAAGTCGTGGAAAAGAAAGCTTTTTTCACAAGGAAAGTGCGGGACTTTTCTATGGAATTATGTCCAAAGCGACAGGAATAGATATGCAGAATGCATCTGATTTCAAGATGATGGACCGTCAGGTTGTAGACAATATCCTTGCTATGCCGGAGAGAAATATGTTCTTTCGTGCAACTTCCTCCTGGGTTGGATTTAAGACGACATCCGTGGAGTTTGAGGTTCACGAAAGAGAGGCGGGAGAGACGAAATGGTCTACCTGGTCTCTTGTCAAATACGCGTTTACAAATATTGTTGCTTTTACAACTCTGCCGCTCCAGTTTGTGACGATCGGAGGAGGAATCTGTTTTCTGGGTTCGCTGATCCTGATTATTTATTCGCTGATACAGTATTTTACCGGACATGCAGTGGAGGGATACACAACCACGCTTCTGGTGCTTCTCCTGATTGGAAGTGCGATCATGCTGAGCCTTGGTATAATAGGATATTATATTGCCAAGATCTATGAGGAAGTCAAGCGCCGTCCGCGTTATATTGTTTCCAGAATCGTGCGGGGCGGTGAGGATGTTTCCGAGACTGTCAGACATGACGGAAGATAGGAGATTATTATTATGAAGAAACTAAAAGCGTTGATTCTGCACTTTTATCAGAATGATGTGATCCGCTATGTGTTCTTTGGAGGATGTACGACCCTTGTGAATCTGGTCTGCTTCTTTGTACTTCGAAAATGCAGAGTGGAACTGAATATTGCAAACCTGATCTCGATCATTACGGCAATCCTGTTTGCCTATGTCGTTAATTCCAGATATGTATTTCAGGATAAATGTGAAACATTTAAGGATCATATTCGTCCGTTCTGTAAATTTATCAGTGCACGTCTGGTGACAATGGTGATAGAGGTCGGAGGCGTGTGGCTTCTTGTCGAAGTGTGCAAAATGAACGATATGGCAGGAAAATTTATCACGCAGTTTATTGTCCTTGCTTTAAATTACATATTCAGTAAATTTTTTGTTTTTACAACAGGAAAAAGTAAAAAATCTGATCTTACAGATTAAAATCAGAAATCGAGGGATTTTAAAATGACATTAGAAGAAACACTTCAGAAAATTCATCCGCTGGATGAAAAAGCAATGGAGATTTCCAGGAAGAGATGGGACAGCATCGCCAAGCCTCTGCATTCACTTGGGAAAATGGAAGATATCATTGTTCAGATTGCCGGAATCACAGGAAGTCCGGATATGAACCTTTCAAAACGTGCACTGGTTGCCATGTGTGCAGATAATGGTGTGGTAGAAGAGGGAGTGACACAGACCGGACAGGAGGTTACTGCAATTGTTGCAGAAAACTTCCTCTCAGGTGCTACCTCCGCCTGTACCATGTGCCGTCAGTGTGGAACAGATGTGTATCCGGTAGATGTCGGAATGGCTGTGGACACAAAGGTTCCGACAGATCTTAAGGTAGCCATGGGAACAAAAAACATGGTAAAAGAACCGGCAATGACAAGAGAAGAGGCAGTAAGAGGAATTGAGGCGGGAATCGAGATGGTATCAAGACTCAAAGCCAGAGGATATGGTCTCATTGCAACCGGTGAGATGGGAATCGGAAATACCACGACCAGCAGCGCAGTGGCAGCTGTTCTCCTTAACCGTCCTGTGGAGGAGATGACAGGACGCGGAGCCGGACTCTCCAGTGAGGGGCTGAACCGTAAGATCACAGCGATCGGAAAAGCGATTGAGAAGCATCAGCCGGATCCGGAAGATCCGATCGATGTCCTTGCAAAGGTCGGAGGGCTTGACATTGCAGGTATGACAGGCGTTTTCCTTGGTGGCGCAGCACTTGGAGTTCCGATTGTGATCGATGGTTTTATTTCCTGCGTTTCAGCACTGATCGCACAGAGGATCTGCCCGGTAGCAGGAGATTATATGATCGCTTCACATGTGTCAAAAGAACCAGCGGCACGTCTGATTCTTACATCCCTTGGCAAAGAAGCTGTACTCCATGGGGATATGTGCCTTGGTGAGGGAAGCGGTGCAGTGGCATTGTTCCCGTTCATTGATATGGGCGTGGCTGTCTATCAGTCTATGAGTACCTTTGATGAGATTCATGTAGAACAGTATGAGGAGCTTGTCTGAGATGATGATTCTTGTAACGGGAGGAAGCGGGAGCGGGAAATCTGCATTTGCCGAAGATCAGGTGGTGGCTTTTGGTGAAGCAGAGAGAATCTATATTGCTACCATGTTTCCTTTTGACGAAGAAAGCAGAAAAAGAGTACAGCGTCATCAGAATATGCGTAAGGGAAAGGGCTTTGAGACCATTGAATGTTATACCGGACTTGAACGGGTGAGGGTGCCGGAGGGAAGTACCGTTCTTCTGGAATGTATGTCAAATCTTGTGGCAAATGAGATGTTCCAGGAAGATGGTGCCCATGAGAGGACGGTTCAGGAAATCCAAAAAGGCGTGAAGTCTCTTCGCGAGCAGGCAGGAAATCTGGTGATCGTCACAAATGAGATTTTTTCTGAGGCGGTTTCCTATGAAGGGGAGACCGGAACCTACCAGGAGTATCTTGGGAAGATCAATCAGGAGCTTGCCCTGCTTGCGGATGAGGTTGTGGAAGTGGTTTACGGAATTCCAATCTATCACAAAAAGAAAAAAGGAGGCGCTTCCGGTGAAGAGTCTGTGGAATAGTTTTAAGATTGCATTTGCCATGTTTTCCAAGATTCCCATGCCTCAGGCAGAATGGACAGAAGAAAATATGCGGTATATGCTGTGCTTTTTTCCGTTTGTAGGAGCGGCAGCCGGCATACTCACACTTGGTGTAAACTGGCTGGGCGAGTACTTCGGCTTTGGTACAGGATTTATGGCAATGGTGCTGATTCTGGTGCCGGTTTTTGTGACCGGTGGAATCCATGTGGATGGACTTTTGGATACCTCGGATGCTTTGAGCTCCTGGAGAGACAGAGAAAAACGTCTGGAGATACTTAAAGATTCTCATGCAGGTGCGTTTGCTGTGATCACAGCGTGCGTGTATTTTCTGGTTTTATATGGCGGGTTCAGCCAGATTGTCGGAAACCGGACAGCGATCGAGATCCTGGCGCTTGGATATATGGTGTCCAGATGTTTTTCAGGAATTGGCGTGATCATGCTGCCGAAAGCCAGCGCAGGCGGAACGGTGGCGGAATTTTCCCGCAAGGCACAGGATAAAACAGTAAGAAATACGCTGATTGTGTATCTTGTGCTTCTGGCTGTCGGAATGATCCTGATCCAGCCGGTCTATGGCGTGGTAATTTTTGTAACTGCTGTGCTTGTCTTTATATTTTATAAACACAAGGCGATGAAATATTTTGGAGGAACGACCGGAGATCTGTCGGGATATTTCCTGTGTCTCTGTGAGGCATGGATGGTGCTTGTCCTGGCAGTCCTGACCGTGGTTTGTCCGATGTAGGAGTGTTGGTTATGGAGATGATGATTGGAGGAGCTTTTCAGGGAAAAAGTGCCCTGGCAGAGAAGAGATACCCGCAGGTGAACTGGATAAACGGAGCGGATGCAGACTGGGAGATGCTTTCCTGTGCAAAGGGTGTTCTGGGGTTTCATGAGTATATCCGAAAAGAAATGAAAGCAGGAAGAAGCGTAGATCAGCTTGCCGAAGATCTGATCCGTGTAAATCCGGATGTGATCCTTGTATCTGATGAAGTTGGCTATGGTGTTGTGCCGATCGATGCATTTGACAGAGCTTACCGTGAAGCGGTGGGAAGGATCTGTACGAAGCTGGCAGATTACAGTCACCGGGTAACGCGAGTTGTCTGTGGAATTGGGACGGTGATCAAGGATGCTTAAGTTATGGCTGATTCGTCATGGGATGACCGAGGGAAACCGCCACCAGAGATACATTGGTGTGACGGACGAACCTCTCTGTGAAGAGGGACGGAATCTTCTTTCAAACGTTACATATCCCAGAGCGCAGGCGCTGTTTGTGAGTCCTCTCAGGCGCTGCAGGGAAACAGCGAGGATTTTGTTTGGAGACCAGGAGCAGAGAGTTATAGAGTTTCTTGCAGAATGTGATTTTGGCGAATTTGAAAACAAAAATTATAAAGAACTGGCGGACAATCCGCATTATCAGGAATGGATTGACAGCAATGGAACCCTTCCTTTCCCGGGAGGAGAGAGCAAGGAGGAATGTGCGGCCAGAAATCTTAAAGGCTTTGAGGAGGTTCTGGAAGTCTTAGGAAATGAAGGAATTACAGAAGCGGCTCTGGTGGTCCACGGCGGTACGATCATGAACATCATGGAGACGTATGCCCTTCCGGAGAAGGCTTTTTATGAATGGCATGTCGGAAATGGCTGTGGCTATGAGGTGGAACTGGAACCGGAGCAGTGGCAAAAGACTGCAAAAAAGTTTCGGCGTGTCAGAAAAATTGATCCATCATTGGAATAAAAACAGAGGATATGATAAGAACAACAGCGACGGAGCAGTGGATTCCGTCGCTGTTTGTGTATATGTGCAAATACAGAAATATACAAAAAGATTTTGATATAAAAAAATATTTTGCATATTATAGTTGAAATAACGAAAAAAGTATGTTAGAGTAATAGTATAAAATATCTAAATCGTGTAGATAATAAACGTTATACGTTGGGACAAATTCACAAGATAAGGAGGGAAATTTTCATGCTGATTGTTGGAAACGGAAGAATGATCACAAGGGATGCATCCTGTGCACTGATTGAGAATGGAGCAGTCGCAATGGATGGAGGCACCATCAAGATGGTGGGGACAACAGATGAAGTAAAGAAAGCATTTCCGGATGCAGAGTTTGTAGATGCACGGGGTGGACTTATCATGCCGGCATTTATCAATGCACATGAGCATATTTACAGTGCATTTGCCAGAGGATTAAGCGTAAACGGATATAACCCACAGGGATTTCTGGATATTCTGGATGGTATGTGGTGGAATATCGACCGTCATCTTACTCTGGAGCAGACGAAGCTCTCTGCATATGCGACCTACATTGATTCGATCAAAAATGGTGTGACAACGGTCTTTGATCATCATGCCAGTTTCGGACATATCACAGGCTCTCTGCATCAGATCGAGGAGGCTGCGAAGGATCTTGGTGTCCGTACCTGTCTGTGCTATGAGATCTCAGACAGAGACGGGATGGAGAAGTCAAAGGAATCCGTGATGGAGAATGTCGATTTTATCAGATATGCACAGCAGGATGACAGTGATATGCTGGCAGCCATGATGGGAATGCATGCTTCCTTTACGATTTCAGATGAGACAATGGCATTGTGCAGGGAACTGAAGCCGGAAGGTGTCGGCTATCATATCCATGTGGCAGAGGGAATCTATGATCTTCATCAGTGCCTTAAGGAACACAGCAAACGAATTGTAGACAGACTGTATGACTGGGATATCCTTGGTCCGAAGACTCTGCTTGGACACTGTATCTATATCAATGAACATGAGATGGATCTGATCAAAGAGACAGATACCATGGTCGTACACAATCCGGAATCCAATATGGGAAATGCCTGCGGATGTCCGCCTACCATGGAACTGGTACATAAGGGAATCCTTACCGGACTTGGAACAGACGGCTATACCCATGATATGATGGAATCCTGGAAGGTGGCCAATATTCTTCACAAGCATCATCTCTGTGATCCGAATGCTGCATGGGGCGAAGTTCCGCAGATGCTTTTTGAAGGAAATGCGAAGATTGCAAACCGCTACTTTAAGAAAGAACTCGGCGTTCTCAGAGAAGGCGCGGCGGCAGATGTGATCGTAGTGGACTATGATCCGCTGACACCTATGCATGAGGGCAATATCAACAGCCATCTGCTGTTTGGAGTAAACGGTGCCATGGTACAGACGACCATCTGTAACGGAAAGATTCTTATGAAAGACCGTGAAGTTCTTGTATGTGATGAGGCAAAGGTCATGGCGGACTGCCGTCAGGCTGCAAAGGAACTCGCAGATGATATCAACAGCTGACAATTATTTCGTATTGTGAAGTTACAGGGAGAAGATAACTATGAGTGATATTATGAAAAGTATTCCATTTGGACAGTTAATGGAATGGATATTGGCAGAACATAAGGCAACGGGACAGGTTTTTGGTATTCAGAAGGCATATGTGGCAGATCTGGAAAAGACAACAGAGATTTTTGGACGAAAACTGGAGAATCCGGTAGGACCGGCAGCCGGACCGCATACACAGCTTGCACAGAATCTTGTGGCAGCTTACTATGCAGGAGCTAGATTTTTTGAGTTAAAGACGGTACAGAAGATGGATGGACCGGAGCTCTCCGCATGTATTCCGAAGCCATGTATCGTGGCAGAAGATGAGGCATATAACTGCGAATGGTCCACAGAGCTTTATGTTCCACAGGCGATGGAAGAGTATATCAAGGGATGGATGGCACTTCATGTAATCTCCAAAGAATTCGGACTTGGAAGCCCGGATGGATTCCAGTTCAATATGTCCTGTGGATACAATCTTGAAGGAATCAAGGATAAGAAGATTGATGATTTTATTGAGGGAATGAAGGATGCCCGTGATACAGAGATTTTCAGAGAATGCAGGACATGGCTTCTTGAGCATATCGCTCTCTTTGAACATGTGACCAGAGAGGATATCGAGGCTATTCCATCCGAAATCTGTAATTCCATTACACTTTCTACCATGCATGGATGTCCTCCACAGGAGATTGAGAACATCGTTATGTATCTCCTTCGGGAAAAACACATCAACACCTATGTAAAATGCAATCCGACGCTTCTTGGATATGAGTTTGTGCGTAAGGCAATGGATGATCTTGGATATGATTATATGGCATTTACAGATTTCCATTTCAAGGACGATCTACAGTATGAGGACGCAGTTCCGATGCTTAGACGCCTCAAAGAAGTGGCTGCACAGGAAGGACTTTCCTTCGGTGTGAAACTGACCAATACCTTCCCGGTGGATATCAAGAGACAGGAACTTCCGGGAGAAGAGATGTACATGTCCGGTAAGGCACTGTTCCCGCTTTCTATCACAGTAGCTGCACGTCTTGCAGAATCCTTTGACGGAGAACTTCCGATGTCCTTCTCAGGCGGTGCAGATCAGAAGAACATTGATCAGATCGTGGGCTGCGGCATCTGGCCAGTTACAGTGGCAACCGTTCTTCTCAAACCGGGCGGCTATAAATGGATGACCCGTATCGCAGAAAAGGCAGATGAATGCCAGACCGAAAAGGGTGGAAAGGTCAATGTAGAAGAAGTGAAGAAGCTGGCAGCAGACGCACTTGGAAACGCAAACTACAAAAAGGGTACAAAGAAAGCCGGAAAGAGAATGGAAGAGAAATCTCCGCTTCTTGACTGCCTTAAAAAGAAAGATGCACCGGAAAACAAAGAATTTACAGCACATAGACGTGTCTGCGGAAACTGCGTGGATGTATGTCCGAACCGTGCGAATGTTCTGATCGAAGTACCGGAGATGGAACTTCTGCAGATCCTTCATGTCGATTATATGTGCAATGAGTGCGGCAACTGTCGTTCTTTCTGCCAGTATGCAGGAGCACCATACAAAGACAAATTTACATTATTTGCGACAGAAGAGGACATGAAGGACAGTACAAACAACGGCTTTGTCGTACTTGATGCAGAGAAGAAAGAAGTCAGAGTAAGAGTTGCAGATAAAGAAGAAACTGTAAAGGCAGATCAGCCATCCGGCATCCTGACGGAGGGACTGTCAAAGCTTATCTGTGCCGTAATCAATAAATATGCTTACCTGTTAGGGTAATACCAGGGGATTTCAGCTTCCGTTTCTGCCTTAGGGCTGACGGAGGCTGATACCCGTCAGAACAGGAAAGGAGAATCCACTATGGCAGTATTTAAAGTAAACGGGCAGAGTGTCTGCCCGGAAAAAAATCAGAAGCTCATAAGATTCTTAAGAGATGAGCTTCATCTGACATCTGTAAAAGACGGATGCAGTGAGGGAGCATGTGGAGCCTGTACAGTGATCATCGATGGAAAAACCTGCAAGGCATGTGTCCCGGATACCGACTCTCTGAATGGGAAAGAAATCATAACAGTAGAAGGCCTGACAGAATGGGAGGCAAAGGTATACACCTATGCATATGGAAAGGCCGGAGCAGTTCAGTGTGGATTCTGCATTCCTGGAATGGTAATGTGTACGAAAGCACTTCTTGACGAAAATATGGAACCTTCCGATGATGAGATCCGATATGCACTGCGCAATAACTATTGCCGCTGTACAGGATATGTAAAGATCATGGATGCTGTTCGTCTGGCTGCAAAGATTTTAAGATCAGGTGAGCTTCCGGATGACGGAGATTCGAACTGGACACTTGGAAACTGCGTAGCAAGGATCGATGTAGAAGAGAAAGTTCTGGGTTATGGAAAATATCCGGATGATTATTATCTGGATGGAATGCTTCACGGCGTGGCTCTCAGAAGTAAATATGCACGTGCAAGGGTTCTTTCCGTTGACACGTCTAAAGCAAAAGCTTTTCCGGGCGTGGAAGCAGTGGTGACAGCAGAAGATATTCCGGGAGAAAATAAAATCGGTCATCTGAAGCATGACCAGTATACGCTGATCCCGGTTGGCGGTCTTGTGCATTATCTTGGCGATGCGATTGCACTGGTGGCGGCCAAAGACCGTGAAACGGCAGAAAAGGCTGTGAAGCTTATCAAGGTAGAGTACGAAGTACTTCCTCATGTGCATACGACCACACAAGCAGCTGCACCGGATGCACCAAAGGTTTTTGACGAAGAAGAAAACAATATCTGTGCACATAAACACATCAGCAGAGGAAATGCAGAGGAAGCAATCCGAAATGCAAGACATGTGCTCTCAAAGCATTTTGAGACACCCTGGACGGAGCATGCGTTTCTGGAGCCGGAATGTGCAGTGGCTTTCTATGATGAAGATGGAGATATTTTTGTTTATTCTACAGATCAGTCTGCACATCAGACACTCCATGAATGCTCGCTGCTTCTTGGAACTGACAAAGTAAAAGTTCAGAATGCACTGGTAGGCGGCGGTTTTGGCGGTAAGGAAGATATGACAGTGCAGCATCTGGCATCTCTTCTCACCTATGTAACGAAGAAACCTGTGAAGATGAAACTGACCAGAGCAGAATCCCTCCTTGTTCATCCGAAACGCCATCCGTTCTCCATGGATATGACCATGGGATGTGATGAGGACGGAAATATTATGGGAGTAAAAGCAGTAGTAGTTTCAGATACAGGAGCTTTTGCTTCACTGGGCGGTCCGGTACTGGAACGTGCATGCACTCATGCGGCAGGTCCGTACCATTATGAAAATTTTGAGATTGAGGGAACCGCGTACTATACAAACAATCCACCGGCAGGAGCTTTCCGTGGATTTGGTGTAACACAGACCTGTTTTGCGACAGAAACTCTCCTGAATATGATGGCCGACAAAGTTGGCATCACACCGTGGGAGATTCGTTATCGTAATGCGATCCGTCCGGGAGAGGTTCTTCCGAATGGGCAGATCGTAGATGAATCGACCGGACTTATTGAGACACTGGAAGCAGTTAAGGAAGACTATGATGCTGCAATGGCAGCAGGAAAACCAGTCGGAATCGGCTGTGCCATGAAAAATGCCGGTGTAGGTGTTGGTATCCCGGATACGGGCCGCGTGAAGCTGATCGTCGAGGATGATGAGAAGCTGCATATCTATTCCGGAGCATCCTGTATCGGTCAGGGACTTGGAACGGTTCTTGTGCAGATGGTGGTTACAAACACGGATCTTACGCATGAGGATATCGTATATGAGAGAAGCAATACCTGGATCGCTCCAGATTCCGGAACAACTTCCGGTTCCAGACAGACTATGATCACAGGAGAGGCCTGCCGAAGAGCCTGTGAGAAACTGATGGAAGACCGGCGAAAGGGCAAAGAGCTTAAGGATATGAAGGGAATCGTATATTACGGAGAGTATCTGGCAAAGACAGATCCGCTTGGAGCAAATGTACCAAATCCGGTATCTCATGTGGCATATGGATATGCGACACAGATGTGCATTCTGGATCCGAAAACCGGTAAACTGGAGCAACTGGTTGCCGCACATGATGTAGGCAAGGCTGTCAATCCATTGTCCTGTGAGGGTCAGATCGAGGGCGGAGTTGTTATGTCCATGGGATTTGCACTGAGAGAACAGTATCCGATCGACGAAAACTGTAAACCAATACAGAAGTATGGTTCTCTTGGACTGTTCCGTTCCCATGAGGTTCCGAAGATCAAAGCGATCGTTGTTGACAAGCCGGGACTGAATGTGGCCTGTGGAGCAATTGGTATCGGTGAGATCACGTCGATCCCGACAGCACCGGCCATTGCTGATGCATATTTCAGATATGATGGAATCCGCAGATATGAGCTTCCGCTTGCCGGTACACCATACGAAAGGAAGGGTTGATTATGGCAGTCAAAAAGAAATTTCCATACAGGGCAGCCCTTGTAGCCTGTAACGGTGGATGCAGGGCGGTGAAAGGAGAAACAGGCTGCAGTGACGGCTGTATCGGCTGTGGTGCCTGTGTCGAAGCATGTAAATTAGATGCAATCTCCATCAATGAGTATGGAGTGGCAGAAGTGGATGAATCCAAATGTATCGCCTGCAAAAAATGTGTCAAAGCCTGTCCGCAGCAGATCATTCATATCCATGAATGTGCAAACTATATTGTAGTCAAATGCTCCAACAAGAGTAAGGGGGCAGAGGCGAAAAAGCAGTGTGAAGTAAGCTGTATAGGATGCGGGATCTGTGAGAAAACCTGTACTGCAGGAGCAGTCGGAGTAACGGACAATTGTGCAGTGATAGATGAGGAGCTCTGCTTAAGCTGTGGTATGTGTTCTGTAAAATGCCCGCGTGGCGTGATCCATGATCAGCGGGGAATCTTTACGCCTGTACGGTAAATACTAAGATATAAAAGTCTGAAAATTATCAAAAGAGATTGCAAACATGCTGTAGAATATGTTACAATCAGAGTATCTGATAGGTTGCTGTGAATGAAATAAACAGTAATCCTGATAAACAGAATACCTGAAGTGGAAAATAGCATGGTTCGGAGCCGGACGTGAGTTCAGAGGGGAACAGAGAAGTTTCTTGGAACTCAACCGGCTCTTTTTATAGCAGCTGATTTTTCAGAAAACAGGGGAAAAGCTTCTGATTTGTGAATAAAATGAGGGCAGGTGAAAGGTTATGATAGGAAAAAGCGTTCCGCGTGTAGACGCGTATGAAAAGGTGACCGGCAGAGCCAAATTTACAGAGGATCTGATACCGCAGGGGTGTCTGACTGCAAAAATACTGCATGCATCTATCGGAAATGGTATCGTAACCTCTATTGACACAAAAGCGGCAGAAGCGCTGGAGGGTGTCGTGAAGGTTGTGACCTTCAAAGACGTACCGGATCATTGTTATCCGACACCGGGACATCCATGGTCAGTAGAGCCGGCACATCAGGATGTGGCAGACAGAAATCTTCTTACAGGCCGGGTGCGTTATTATGGAGATGATATTGCAGCAGTTATTGCAGAGGATGAGATCACGGCATCACGGGCATTGAAACTGATCCGGGTAGAATATGAGGAATATCCGGTAGAGATCCATCCCCGAAAATCCATGCAGGGAAGTAATCCGCCGATCCACTTCGATAAGAAAGACAATGTACTGGCACGTTCCAATTATATGGTCGGGGATGTGGAGAAAGGAATGAAAGAATCTGAAACGATCGTGCGTGGAACTTATAAGACACCGATTGTTCAGCACTGTCATATTGAGAATCCGATCTCCTATGCCTACATGGAAAAAGGCAGGGTTGTGGTAGTGACTTCCACACAGATTCCTCATATCGTCCGTCGAGTGATCGGCCAGGCACTGGGAATTCCGTGGGGCCGTGTTCGTGTGATCAAGCCATACATCGGAGGCGGTTTCGGAAATAAGCAGGATGTTCTCTATGAGCCTCTGAATGCCTTTTTGACCACGCAGGTGGGCGGCAGACCGGTCAAACTGGATATCAGCAGGGAAGAAACCTTCTGCAACACCAGAACCCGTCATTCCATCGAATTTGATCTTGCAGCGGGTGTGGATAAGGAGGGCAGGCTTCTTGCCAAGGATATGCATTCTTACTCGAATCAGGGTGCTTATGCCTCTCATGGTCATGCGATCGCAGCGAACGGACTGACCTCCTGGCGTCTGCAGTATGCCTGTCCGAACATCCGGGGAGAAGCCTATACGGTCTACACCAATACACCGGTTGCCGGTGCAATGCGCGGATATGGAATACCTCAGGTATGCTTTGCGATAGAATGCTTTATGGATGATGTTGCAAATGCGATTCATATGGATCCCCTCGAATTTCGTCGTAAAAACCTGATCCGGGGCTATTATGAAGATATTTATCTGAAACCGATCGCGGCAAATTCAAACGGTATATTTGAATGCCTCAAAAAAGGCGCAGACTATATTCGCTGGGATGAAAAACGCAAAGAATATGCCGGTCAGAGCGGGTCTATCCGAAGAGGTGTCGGTATGGCACTGTTCTCTTATAAGACAGGTGTCTGGCCGATCTCTCTGGAAATATCAGGAGCAAGACTTTCGCTGAACCAGGATGGAAGCGTGCAGGTGATCCTTGGAGCCACAGAGATCGGACAGGGAGCAGATACCGTATTCTCCCAGATGGTTGCAGAAACACTTCAGACAGATATGGAGCATGTACATATCATGTCCACGCAGGATACGGATATTTCGCCATTTGATACCGGTGCATATGCGTCCAGACAGACGTTTGTGACAGGAACGGCAGTCCGTCATTGTGCAGAGATCCTCCGTGATAAGATCCTCGCCTATGCCAAAACACTGCTTCCGGACATTGATACCACAGAACTTGAGCTTAGGGATAACTGGATCTGGGCAGGAGGGGAGAGAGCGATCTCTCTTTCAGCACTGGCAGAGGAGAGTTATTACAGCCTGACGAATTCCTCTGTGCTGACCGCAGAAGTCTCGGAACAGGTGAAAAGAAATACCATTGCGACCGGCTGCTGTTTTGCAGAGGTTGAGGTAGATCTTAAACTCGGAAAGATTAAGATCCTTCATATCATCAATGTGCATGACAGCGGGAAACTTATAAATCCACAGCTTGCCGAGATGCAGGTGCAGGGCGGTATGTCCATGGGTATGGGATATGGCATCAGCGAGCAGCTGCTCCTGGATGAGAAGACGGGACGTCCGCTGAATGGAAATCTTCTGGACTACAAGATGATGACCATGCTCGATACTCCGGAGATCAAAGTAGATTTTGTGGAACTGAATGATCCGATCGGACCATATGGAAATAAGGCCTTAGGTGAGCCGCCGGCAATTCCGTGTGCACCGGCAATCCGAAATGCTGTCCTGCATGCGACAGGAATTGCATTCAACGAGAATCCACTGACACCGCAGAAACTGATCGATGGTTTTCGGAAACATGGGCTGATCGCAGCGGACAGCAGATAATATCTGAGAGGAGAAAGCTTGCTATGTATGATATTGAAAATTATTATAACGCAAAATCCGTTTCAGAAGCCATAGCGCTTCTTACAGAACATCCGGATGCAAGAATCATCTCGGGAGGAAGTGATGTTCTGATCAAGATCCGTGAGGGAAAAATGGCAGGTTCCTCCCTGGTGTCGATCCGTGACATTGAAGAAATCAAAGGAGTCGAAAAGAAAGATTCCGGAGATATTTATATAGGTGCAGGAACTGTATTTTCTCATATTACGGCAGACCCTGTTATTCAGGAGTGTATTCCTGTGCTTGGGGAAGCGGTAGATCAGGTCGGAGGTCCGCAGATCCGAAACATAGGTACGATCGGAGGAAATATCTGCAATGGCGCGGTCAGTGCTGACAGTGTGCCGACGGTTTTTTCCTATAATGCTCTTCTTAAGATAGCTAATGCCGAGGGAGGAAGGACAGTGCCGGTCAGAGAGTTTTATCTCGGACCGGGACGTGTTGACCTTCATCCGGGAGAGGTCCTGACGCATGTGATCATTCCGCGTGCCGAGTATGAGGGATATCACGGACATTACATCAAGTATTCGATGAGGAATGCTATGGATATCGCAACTTTAAGCTGCAGCGTAGTCAGCAGGATAGATTCTGCCAAAAATATCCTGGAAGATGTGCGTATCACCTTTGGTGTAGCTGCACCGGTTCCGTACCGCTGTGTGGAAACTGAGGAACTGCTTAAGGGGCAGAAGCCTGGAGAGGAGTTATATCAGAAGCTGGAAGACAGTATCCGAAAAGAAATCCATCCAAGAGATTCCTGGAGAGCATCGAGGGATTTCAGGCTTCAGATTGGCGGAGAGATCGCACGCCGGGCACTGATCCAAACGGTAAAACTTGCAGGTGTACCTGCGAAAGATCAGGGAGGTGAGGAAGCATGAAAAGAGAGAAAGTACTGGTAGAATGTACTGTAAACGGAAAAGAAGTGGCAGAATACGTCGATCCGAGAGAATCACTTCTCGATATGCTGAGAAACCGTCTGGGTCTTACTTCGGTAAAAAAAGGCTGTGAGGTGGGCGAGTGTGGTGCCTGTACGGTCATTATAGATGGCGAAACCATAGATTCCTGTATTTATCTTGCTGTCTGGGCAGAGGGCAAAAACATTCGCACTCTGGAAGGGCTGGAAAAAAACGGTGAGATCACCAGGATTCAGGAAGCCTTTATCGAAGAAGGTGCCATTCAGTGCGGTTTCTGTACACCGGGATTTATCATGTCCGCGACGGTGCTTCTTGAGCAGGGAAAAGAACTGACCAGAGAAGAAATCCGTAAAAAAATGTCCGGAAATCTCTGCCGCTGTACCGGTTACCAGAATATTGTCAATGCGGTAGAAAAAGTTATGCATGAGAATGCAGAGAAGGGAATATAAAAACATGGAACATAAAACAAAATTAATCGTCCGCGGCGGAGGTGATCTTGCCAGCGGGGTGATTCACAGACTGTACAGATGTGGATATCAGGTGCTGGTGCTGGAATGCAGAAGGCCAAGTGCGATCCGCAGAGAGGTTTCCTTTGGAGAGGCGGTCTACGATGGTACATCCTGCGTGGAAGGCGTGACAGGAAGACGGATCACGGAGGTCAGCGAATGCCAGAACGTCTGGGACAATGGCGAGATTCCGGTTCTCATCGATGAGAGTGGAGAGACAGTGAGAGAACTAAGACCGGATGCACTGATCGATGCGATCCTCGCCAAAAAAAATCTCGGAACGACAAGAGAGATGGCTCCTCTTACCGTGGCTCTGGGACCGGGATTTGAAGCCGGAAAGGACGTAGATTTTGTTATAGAAACGCAGAGAGGTCATGATCTTGCAAGAATTATCTCCGCAGGACCGGCAGCACCAAATACAGGAGTTCCCGGTGTGATCGCCGGATATGGCAAAGAGCGTGTGATCCACTCCCCGGCAGCAGGGAACATGCATAACTACTCCGAGATCGGTGATATTGTACAAAAAGAGCAGATCATTGCGATGGTCGATGAAACACCGGTGAGAGCCTCTCTGACAGGAGTGCTCCGGGGCATCCTCCGTGATGGCTATAAGGTGCCGGAGGGAATGAAGATTGCGGATATCGATCCGCGCAGGGAACAGAAGAAAAACTGCAATACCATCTCAGACAAGGCCCGCTGCATTGCCGGAAGCGTAGTGGAAGTATTGCTGGCGAACGGAGTTCTGCCGTGATGCAAAAAAACCTTCTGGAAGCATTGGCAATCGATGCAGAGACAACTTCTGTAATCGCTGTAGTCGGCGGTGGCGGCAAGACAAGCCTGATTTTTCGGTTGATGGAAGAATTTGTTGCCGGTGGAAAAAAGGTGATCGTGACAACGACCACACATATGGCTTATGAACCTGACCGCCCGTTTGCGGAAGATGGAGATACAGATAAGATCTGTGATCAACTGAAGAATTTCGGCTATACTGTGGCAGCTGGTCTGAATCGCAGCAAAGGAAAAATCGGCTGTCTTCCGGAAGAGAAATTGCCGAAAATTAAGAGGCTGTGTGATGTTCTTCTGATCGAGGCAGACGGGGCAAAACGTCTGCCGCTCAAGGTACCGGGAGAGTGGGAACCGGTGATCCCAGAGTTTGTGGATCTGGTCATCGGAGTCGTTGGTATGGATGCACTCGGAGAGCCGATCCGGAAGACCTGCCACAGGCCGGAGAAAGTCGCAGCTTTCCTCAGAAAAGGAATGGAAGAGACAGTTGCAGAAGATGATATCGTGAAAATCGCAGTTTCTGAAGAAGCACTGAGGAAATGCGTGGGTGAGCGAAAATATCGAATCCTGCTGAATAAAGCGGATCTTTCGGGAAAAGATAACATAGCAGAGTATATTGCAGGAACATTGGAAGAATACGGAGTTTACACAGCCTGGGGAAGCCTTAAAAAGAAAGAATATCATCATACCTTTGATCTTTCACTTATTATGCTTGCTGCAGGAAACAGCCGCCGTTTCGGCTCCAACAAATTGCTGTACGAAATTGATGGAGTGCCGATGTATCTGCGGACACTTAAGAAGCTTCAGACAGCAGCCAGGGAATTTAAAAACTGTGAGATCATAGTTGTTACCCAGTACGAAGAGATTGCATCCAAAGCACAAGAATCAGGAGCCCAGGTTCTGATTAATCCACACCCGGAACGTGGTATATCCTCCTCCATGCAGATCGGACTTGTCGCCGCAAAGGAATCATCGGCATGCCTTTTTACTGTATCCGACCAGCCCTGGCTCACTGCAGAGACCATCGTTAACCTGGTGTACAAATTCCAATCAGAACAAAAAGGAATGGCCTGTACCATCCTTAACAACAAAACCGGAAACCCCTGCATTTTCTCCCGGAAATATTATCAGGAACTGATGAAGATTACAGGAGACAAAGGCGGCAAACAGATCATAAACAGACATCCTGACGATGTGGTGTACCTTGAGATTAAAGATGCAAGAGAGCTTGTAGACATAGACACGCTATGAAAAATCGGGATCGTTGAAATCTCAGCGACCGTAAGGATATAAAAAGACCATGTAAAAGTGCAGAATGTTCCGAAATTTAAACATATACTGCAAGCCTCTTACATGGTCTTTTCTTATGTAATTCTTATTTCTTTGCCCCGGTCTTCTTTGCCGGTTTTTTAATAAATCCGTGTTTCTCAGCGTCCTCCTCAGCAAGACGTACTGTCTCCTCGGAAGGGTTGGAGATCACAGCTGAAAAAATAATCTCACATGGCGGGTTTTCCTTAACTGCCTGTACAGCAGCAGTAACTGCGGATACATCGCCGGTCATAAAAACAGTTTCGTGTCCGCCGCATTTACCGTTCCAGGTAAGGAAGGATACATCGGCGGTCTTCAGCATCTGGTCGATCACGATCACTGCATTGCTGCTTCCGACAACTTCCACTAATCCAAATGCTCCATATCTCATAACAGAATCCTCATTTCATTATAGTATTTAACGATCATATTACTTATTTGCGGTCATGTACATTGCCGGTTCTGTGTCATGAGCCGGGGATGCGATCACCGTGTGGGAAACAATCTTGGCAATTGGTTCTGCAGTGTGGAGAGCAGCATCCATTGCGGCATTTACATCAGAGACAGAACCACGCATCTTCACGCAGGCACCTGCACCAAGACGGTTACGCTCAATGTTCTGAATCCTTACATTTGCTGCTTTGGAAGCAGCATCCAGTGCTACGAAGCAGGCAGCAAAACTGTCGAGTTCAAAAATCCCTACTGCCATGCCATTATAATTCTCGCCCATAATACCTCCATCCATTCTAAAAGGAATGTTCTGTTTCGATTTGCTACCATCTATTATACCTGCTTTCCTGACAAAAAACAAGTCGAAATATGTTTTTTGTGGTTTTTCTCTTAATTATCGTGTGGTTTTGTGATTAAAAATAAAACAAAAATACTGTATTTGTGTTGATTTTTGAAATATACAGAATCGGGAGTCTTTTCTGGTGAAGTCAAAACGGCCACAGAAGCAATGGACTGGAGGGGAAATGCTTCTGTGGCCGCTGGCCTTTTGGATTAAATATGAATCTTGGTACCGGTTTTGCCCTGGATACCGTCTTTTGCTTTTTCGAGAAGCGTGATCATAGCTGTGCGTTCTGGTTTGGAGGAAGCGAAGTCCATGGCAGCCTGTACCTTAGGGAGCATGGAGCCTGGTGCGAACTGACCTTCCTCGACATATTTCTGAGCTTCTTCTACAGTCATGTCGTCCAGCCATTTCTCGTTTTCCTTGCCGAAGTTTACGGCAACCTTTTCAACAGCGGTGAGGATGATCAACATGTCTGCATCCAGTTCCTTGGCAAGCAGACAGCTTGCAAAATCTTTGTCGATAACGGCAGAAGCACCTTTGAGATGGTCTCCCTGAAGAGTAACTGGGATTCCGCCGCCGCCGCAGCAGATTACAATCTTGTTTGCATCGACAAGACTGTTGATCGCATCCTGTTCAACGATCTCAACCGGTTTCGGAGAAGCAACAACACGGCGGTAACCGCGTCCTGCATCTTCTTTCATGACATAGCCATATGCTTTTTCGGCATGTTCAGCCTGTTCTTTTGTCATAAAGTGACCGATTGGCTTGCTTGGGTTCTGGAAAGCAGGGTCGTTTTCGTCTACACGTACCTGTGTGACAACAGTAACAACCGGTGTACGCATAAATCCGCGTTTGCGAAGTTCTTCACGGAGTGCATTCTGCAGGTCATATCCGATATAGGCCTGGCTCATGGCAACACAGACGGAGAGAGGTGTATTTGGCTGATTTTCATCTTCTCTGGAAAGAGCAGCCATGGCATTGTTGATCATACCAACCTGTGGTCCGTTTCCGTGAACTACAACTACCTGATGGCCTTCTTCAATGAGGTCACACAGTGCTTTTGCTGTAGTTTTTACTGCCTGCATCTGTTCCGGAAGAGTGTTGCCCAGTGCATTTCCGCCGAGAGCAATGACGATTCTTTTTCTTTTATACATTGTAAAAACCTCCTGAAATACATAAATTAACAAACAATATAAGAAAAAACAAGAAATAGTCTCATATATTGGAAAACAGAAAGAGCCTTGCAGAACATATCCGCAGGGCTCCTAATCTGTTTATTTCATATGAGAAAGAACCTTCTCATATTTATAGCCTGGCGTTGTAAACAACCTGTATTTTATTCGAAAATTCTCGGAGCAGCTTTTACTTCCAGTTTTTTCAGGATATCCTGTGGTTTTTCGAATTTGGAGAGCATGATCATAGCTGCGATCACATATGGTTTGAAGCTTGCTTCTTTGTAAAGCGGGATTCTGTAACGATCGAATACGGATGCATCAACCTCACCTGTCTCACAGCTTACACCAGTGATGTCAGCCGGCAGGCAGTGCAGATACAGAGCTTTTCCGTCTTTTGTTGTCTTCATAAGCTCTTCTGTGCAAGCCCAGTCTTTGTGCTCTGCGTTCTGAGCAAGAAGTTCTTTTTCCAGTTTGTCGATTCCGTCGAAGTCACCGTCAGCATACAGGTTTGTACGTTTTTCCATAGCTGCAAATGGAGCCCAGCTCTTTGGATATACGATATCAGCATCTTTGAATGCTTCTTCCATGCTGTTTGTCTTTGTGAAGGATCCGCCTGTAGCTTCAGCGTTCTTCTTAGCGATTTCTTCAACTTCCGGCATTACATCATATCCTTCCGGATGAGCCAGAACAACGTCCATACCGAAACGTGTCATCAGACCGATAACGCCCTGCGGAACGGAGAGTGGTTTGCCATAAGATGGAGAGTAAGCCCATGTCATAGCAAGTTTTTTGCCTTTAAGGTTTTCAACACCGCCGAATTCGTGGATGATATGAAGCATATCAGCCATACACTGTGTCGGATGGTCAACGTCGCACTGAAGGTTTACAAGAGTAGGTCTCTGCTCAAGGATACCATCGTTGTTTCCTTCTGTAACTGCGTCCATGAATTCTTTCTGGTAAGCATGTCCTTTACCGATGTACATATCATCACGGATACCGATTACATCAGCCATGAAGGATACCATGTTAGCTGTTTCACGAACAGTTTCGCCATGAGCGATCTGGGATTTTTTCTCGTCGAGATCCTGAACTTCAAGGCCAAGCAGGTTGCAGGCAGAAGCGAAAGAGAAGCGGGTACGTGTGGAGTTGTCACGGAAGATGGAGATTCCAAGGCCGCTCTCGAATACTTTAGTGGAGATATTGTTTTCTCTCATGAAACGGAGAGCATCAGCTACTGTGAATACTGCTTCGAGTTCTTCGTCTGTTTTGTCCCATGTCCAGAAGAAGTCGTTGTTGTACATTTCTTTGAAGTTTAAGCTGTTGAGTTTGTCGATGTAATCCTGTAAAGTTTTCATGTTTTTCTCCTTTTTATATGGGAAGTGTATGACTGATGTGTATGTGGGACGTGTGCGGTAATCAAATATATATGACATGTGTCCGAATCAAATATTTCAACGGAGACGCGTTTGCACTTACTTCGACTGGCAGCGGTACATAAGGGATTAAAAAACAATCCCTAAGTACCGGCCGTCTCAGATCATCTCCTTATGAAATATTTATTCGCCACATTGTGCTGTGATATCTGTAAAAGTGCACACGGTATATACACAGCCTCCAGTCAACAGCTTCCTGGTAGTGCGGTTATAGTTTTTTAGTTTTGTAATTAGTCTAGTCGATAACTTTCTGATCTGACAGTGTATTACTACTGTGCTTTTAGCCCCAAGGGTGTGCAGAGGGAGCGGGGCTTCGCTCCCTTTGCAGGTTTACTTGCAATAAGAAGCAGGAAGAGCAGCGTAAACAGCAGCGCATCTTACGAGGTCGATCTTCCATGTCTTCTCGTTCGGAGCGTGTGCCTGAGCTTCTGCGCCAGGTCCGAAGCCGATGCATGGAATTCCGTTACGTCCCATGATGGATACGCCGTTTGTGGAGAATGTCCATTTGTCAGTAAGTGGACGGGCTTTTCTCATCTCTTCTGTCTCAGCGTTTCCAAGACGGGTTTCACCGTACAGGTTCTTGTAAGCATCTTCAAGAGCTTTTGTTACTTTGTGATCTTTCGGGATAGCCCATGTCGGGAAGTAGCATTCGATCTCGTATTTGCATCCTGTGTAGGACGGACGGTCATAGTTGTACATGGATACAACAACATCATCGCCATATTTCTGAACGCTTGGAAGAGCACGGATCTCATCCAGGCAGCTTTCCCATGTTTCTCCGAATGTCATACGACGGTCAAGAGATACTGCACAGGAGTCGGCTACTGCACAGCGGCTAGGAGAGGTGTAGAAGATCTGGGATACGGTTACAGTACCGCGTCCAAGGAAACGAGCTTCTTCCCAGTCCGGATTGAATTTCGGGTTGAGCATTTTAACAAGACCTTTGATCTCTGTCTCATCAGCATCGTCGTTCTCGTTGAGGGAACGTACGTCCTGAAGAATGTCAGCCATTTTGTAGATTGCGTTGTCACCACGCTCCGGAGCGGAACCGTGGCAGGAAACACCCTTAACATCGATGCGGATTTCCATACGTCCACGCTGTCCTCTGTAGATACCGCCGTCTGTAGGCTCTGTGGAAACTACGAATTCCGGACGGATCTTGTCTTCGTTGATGATGTACTGCCAGCAGAGACCATCACAGTCTTCTTCCTGAACAGTTCCGACTACCATAACCTTGCAGCCTTCCGGGATCAGATCCATGTCTTTCATGATCTTTGCACCGTATACAGCAGATACGATACCGCCGCACTGGTCAGATACACCACGTCCTCCGATCTCTTCTTCAGTCTCGTATCCTTCGTATGGATCAAAGTTCCAGTTTTCGATATTACCGATACCAACAGTGTCGATGTGAGCGTCGAAAGCGATGATCTTGTCGCCGGTTCCCATATAACCGATTACGTTACCCTGTGGGTCGATCACAACTTCGTCAAAGCCCAGTTTTTTCATTTCAGCTTCGATTGTCTCGATGTGTTTTCTTTCGTCGCAGCTTTCGCCAGGATTTTTAACGATCGCTCTTAAGAATCGGGTCATGTCCTCCTGATAATTCTGAGCTGCTTCTTTGATTTTACAGTAATCCATTTTAAAGTTCCTCCCATGTATTAAAATAGTTTTTGAGTTCCTGGTTGTTTTATACTTGTTTTATTTGCTTAAGGATTTGTCTGTTCCGTAGAGACCATCCCAAACGATTTCACGGTAGCGTACCGGATCGGTGTCACCTTCTGTGGAAATTACAAGAACGTTGGAGTTCTCATCCAGCTTCAGGGCTTCCTTGAGATCTTTTGCGTCTTCATCATGAAGAGCGGTGTAGCACAGACCGAGCGGAACAGATCCGGATTCACCGGAAACAATACGAGGATCATTACCGAGCGGATTAGCGTAGATTCTGGTTGCTTTTGCACTCATCCAGTCCGGGCAGGATGCGAATACAGAAACATGATTTCTGAGGATGTCCCATCCGATAGTGTTCGCTTCGCCACATGCAAGACCTGCCATGATGGTTTCGAGGTCGCCGCCTACGTTAACAAGTTCACCGGATTCTTTCATAGCGGAGCGATACAGACAGTCAGCAGCACTTGCTTCGCAGACAACCATAACCGGTGGGTTTTCTTTGTATTTGTGAGCAAAATATCCTACAACAGCTCCGGCAAGGGAACCAACACCTGCCTGAACAAATACATGTGTCGGATGATCGATTCCGGCTTCTTTAAGCTGCTGATCAGCTTCCATAACCATAGTTCCGTATCCCTGCATGATCCATGATGGGATTTCTTCATATCCGTCCCAGGCAGTATCCTGAACGATAATACCATGCTCCGTCTTTGCAGCTTCAGCGGCAGCCATTCTTACGCAGTCATCATAGTTGACTTCTTCGATCGTAACTGTAGCGCCCTCTTTGGCGATGTTGTCAAAACGTGTTTTGGTTGTTCCTTTCGGCATACGTACAACAGCTTTCTGTCCAAGACGGTTGGCAGCCCATGCAACTCCGCGTCCGTGGTTTCCGTCAGTTGCTGTGAAGAAGGTGGCCTGTCCGAATTCTTTTCTTAATTCTTCGGAAGAGAGGACAGCATATGGAAGCTCGCTGATGTCTTTACCAACTTCTTTGGCGATGTAACGTCCCATTGCGTAGGAACCACCAAGAACCTTAAAAGCGTTCAGTCCGAAACGATAGGACTCATCCTTACAGTGGATGCTCTTAACACCCAGATAGGATGCCAGTTCAGCAAGATCCTGAAGAGGAGTTACTGTGTACTGCGGGAAACTTTTGTGAAATTCATTAGCTTTCTTCACGTTGTCCTCGGACATTAACTCAAGATGCTTGTCATCTGATTTGGCAACGTGATTGACAGTCCATTTTAAACCTTCTGTCATGAGAAAAACCCTCCTTAAAAAATTTATTTTGAACTCATAATTATTGCCTGCTTTTCATGCTTCTATCATATCATAAATTGGAGATTTTGCAATAGGAAATACAAAAATTTTTAGGTTTTTACAAAAAAAGTTAGTGATTCAGAAAAAAAGTGGTGCTCATTGAAATAAAAGCAGGTGTATGATAAAATAAACCTATATTTTACACACGAAATTTTAAAGCACAAAGGAGAATTGACATGGCTATTTTTCAGGCATTTTGTGCACTCAGACCAGTCCCTGACAAGGCGGCGCGGGTAGCGGCACTTCCATATGATGTAGTAACACGAGAAGAGGCGAAGGCGATTGGAGATCAGAACCCGGATTCCTTCCTTCATGTAGACCGTGCGGAGATGGATCTTCCGGAGAACACAGATCTTTATGAT
The DNA here is from genome assembly GCF_009883055.1 of Blautia sp. BIOML-A1. GTDB lineage: Bacteria > Bacillota > Clostridia > Lachnospirales > Lachnospiraceae > Blautia_A. The sequence continues at coordinate 43,320 of NZ_WWVR01000004.1, forward strand.
CCGAAGGTTTATTACAAAGCGAGAGAAAACCTTGCAGATATGGAAAGAAACGGAGTTATGGTCCAGGACGAGACACCGTGCTACTACATTTATGAACTGACGCGTAAGGGCAGGACACAGACAGGTCTGGTTGGCTGTTGCTCTATTGATGATTATCTGAATGATGTGGTTAAGAAGCATGAACTCACCAGAGAGGATAAGGAGCAGGATCGTATCCGCCATGTAGATGTGTGCGACGCCAATACCGGCCCGATCTACCTTGCCTGCAAATATCCGCAGGAGCTGCTTGATCTGATGGAGAACTGGAAGGCTTCCCACGATGCAGTCTATGATTTTGTAGCAGAGGATGAGATTGGTCATCGTGTCTGGGTGATTGATGGGGAAGCAGAGAAGAAGCTTATCAAAGAGCAGTTTGGAAATATTCCTTCTGTATATATAGCTGATGGACATCACAGAGCGGCCTCAGCAGTCAAGGTGGGACTTAAGAGGAGACAGGAACATCCGGATTATGACGGAAGTGAGGAATTTAACTACTTCCTCTCTGTAGTATTTCCGTATGACCAGCTGACGATTCTTTCTTATAACAGAGTGGTCCGTGATCTGAACGGAATGGATGAGCATGCATTTGTTGCGAGTCTGAAATTTAATTTTGAATTGATGATCATGCCGGGATTTCCGTGCAAGCCGGTTGAGAAACACTGTATGGGAATGTATGTCGGAGGAAACTGGTATCATCTTAAAGCCTGGGAGGATGTTTATGCGAAGAAGGATGTGGTAGGTCAGCTGGATGTTTCCGTCCTTCAGGAAAAAGTTCTCTCCCCGATTCTTGGAATCAGGGATCCGCGTACAGATGAGAGGATCCGCTTCGTGGGGGGAAGTCATAAGCTCAGAGAACTGGCAGAGATCGCAGATAAGACAGATGGAGTGGCTTTTGCCATGTATCCGACATCAATGGAAGATCTGATGCAGATCGCGGACGAGGGTAAGTTGATGCCGCCGAAGTCCACCTGGTTCGAGCCAAAGCTTCGAAGCGGCCTTTTTATTCATAAGCTTTCCTGAGACAGCCTGAAACAGAAGTCGGATAAGTAATACCAATTTATATCAACAAAATAAAACAGAAAAGAGGAGGACTTTTTTATGGGACTGATCAAAGCAGCTTTAGGTTCCGCAGGCGGTGTTCTGGCGGACCAGTGGAAAGAGTATTTTTACTGTGAATCCATGCCGGCGGATGTGCTGGTGACCAAGGCGCACAAGAAGGTATCCGGAAGGTCATCGAATAAGCATGGTTCTGAGAATATCATCTCAAATGGTTCAGTGATCGCAGTCAATGACGGACAGTGTATGCTGATCGTGGAGCAGGGCAAGGTTGTAGATGTGTGTGCAGAACCCGGAGAATATACATATGATACTTCCTCAGAGCCATCCATCTTCTGCGGAGGACTGGGAGCCGGTGTCAAGGCAGCTTTCCAGCAGGTTGGCAAGCGTTTTACCTTTGGCGGAGAACCACCGAAGGATCAGAGAGTTTATTTTATCAATACCAAGGAGCTTGTCGGAAACAAATACGGTACACCAAATCCGGTTCCGTTCCGCGTGGTGGATATGAATATCGGTCTGGATATGGATATTACGATCAGATGCTTCGGAGAATACAGTTATCAGATTGCCAATCCGGTTCTTTTCTATACAAATGTATGTGGTAATGTGGAGCAGGATTATACCAGAGAAGAGATTGACGGACAGCTCAAGAGCGAACTTATGACAGCTCTGCAGCCTGCTTTTGCAAAAATTTCAGAGATGGGAATCCGATACAGTGCACTTCCGGGACATACACAGGAACTTTCTGACGTATTAAATAAAGTACTCTCTGATAAATGGGATAATCTCAGAGGAATCCGCATCGTCTCTCTTGGTGTATCCAGCGTGAAAGCTTCCGAGGAAGACGAAGCTATGATCAAGGAACTGCAGAGAAATGCTGTCTTCCGAAATCCTACAATGGCGGCAGCACAGATGGTCGGTGCCCAGGCGAGTGCGATGCAGTCTGCTGCCTCAAACGAAAAGACAGGGCCTGCGATGGCTTTTGCGGCAATGAATATGGCAGCGAATGTCGGAGGTGCGAATGCACAAAACCTTTTTACCATGGGACAGCAGCAGGCTGCCCAGGCACAGCCAATGCAGCCGTCAGCACCAGCACCAGTGCCGCAGGCAGAGTGGACCTGTAGCTGCGGAACGGTGAATACAGGCAAATTCTGTTCTGAATGTGGAAGTCCGCGTCCGGCAGGACCATGGACCTGTAGCTGCGGAACAGTGAATACAGGTAAATTCTGTTCCGAATGCGGCAAACCGAGACCATAAGAGAAAGGGGCACAGGTTTATGTCCGATACTTTAAATTATAAATGTCCAAACTGTTCGGCGGGCCTTGCCTTTGACAGTAAATCACAGAAGATGAAATGTGAATACTGCGGGAAGACGTATTCACTGGATGAACTGGATAAGATCGAGGAACAGGCCGAAGACGTAAAGGAAGTGAAGGGAGATCACTGGGAGGGATTTGAGCCGGAGCAGTGGCAGTCGGACGAGAAGGCAAATATGGCTGTCTGGAGCTGCCCCTCCTGCGGTGCTGAGATTCTGGCAGAAAAGACAACAGGAGCTACGGTGTGTCCTTATTGCGATAATCCGATGATCATGCCGGAGCAGTTCAAAGACAGTTACCGCCCGGATTATATCATTCCGTTCCAAAAATCTAAGAAAGAAGCTGTTGAAGCACTTAAGAAGCATTACGAGGGAAAGCCTCTGCTCCCAAAGATATTTAAGGAGCAGAACCATCTGGAAGAGATAAAGGCAGTGTATGTTCCATTCTGGCTGTTTGATCTGGATACGGCGGGCCGTTTCCGCTACGAAGCGACCAGGACCCGTATCTGGGATGATGAGGATTATACATATACAGAAACCAAATTCTATCATGTTGTCCGTTCCGGGAAGATGAAATTTGAAAAAATTCCCGTAGATGGTTCCAGGACTATTGATGATACGACAATGGAAGCGATCGAGCCGTATGATTACAAGGATCTGACAGAGTTCGATTTTTCCTATCTTTCCGGTTATCTGGCGGACAAATATGACCAGGAACCGGATGATCTCACGGAACGTGTCTATGAACGAATGGAGAAGAGTGTCAAAGACAGCTTCGAAAAGACAGTTTATGGATATGCGACAGTGGTACCCAAACAGGAGAAGATCACCGTAACCGGAAAAGGTAAGGTTAAGTATGCACTGTTCCCGGTCTGGTTCCTGAATACAAAGTGGAATGGCAAAAATTATTCCTTTGCAATGAATGGACAGACAGGGCATCTGATCGGTGACCTTCCTGTTGCCGGGAAGCTGGCAGTTAAATACTGGTTCAGGCATCACATTCCACTGACCGTTCTGGCGGTGGCAGCAGTTACACTTCTGCGATTACTGGGGGTGATGTAGATGAGAAGAATGGGATGGATGCTGACAGTAATTCTTTTGTGTCTGGGGCTTATGATGCCGTTTTCTGTGTCTGCATCCCCGGAGACGGATACGGCAGACACAGAAGAGATTTCCTGGGTATTTGATGATTACGGGCTTCTGGATGAGACAGAGCAGACACAGCTGAACCAGGAACTGGCAGATATTTATGACGAATACGGATATGATGCAGTACTGCTGATCTCACCTGATATCGGTGAGGAGGAAGATTACAGACAGTATGCGGCAGAGTTTATGCAGGAAAACGACATTGGCTATGGTGATACGCATGAGGGAATGTGTATTTTTCATCAGCCGGATACCAGAAATATCACGATTGTATTTCGAGGAGACACACAGAAGGATTTCTCAACGAGTGTGCAGGATGAAATGCTAGATAACTGCAAAGTGTATCTCAAGGCAGATGATCCGGTGGGCGGCTATCAGTCGCTGATCCGTAATCTGAGAAGTGGTCTTGACAGAATCAGTGAAGGCAGGAAGGTACGTCCGCTGGATATGCAGGAGAGCTCTTTTGCAGGGATTTTTCTGTCAGATCTGTTCCTGTGCTTCCTGATTATGGCAATCCCGACAGGGCTTATGACCTGGAGGCAGTTTCGCAAAATGAAAACAAGAGTGCAGCAGACAGATGCAGATGCCTACACCGCGGATGGCGGATTGGAACTTCATGAACAGAAAGATCTGTTTTTGTACAGTACTGTCAGTCAGAGTGCCAAACCAAAGAAGGATGATAATAATGATGGAAGTTCCGGAAGTTTCTCCAGTGGAGGAGAGAGCTTTTCTGGATCGAGCAGTGATTACTGATTGGAAATAATAAACGAAGATGTTCAAAAAGCAGTCCGTGAAGGGCTGCTTTTTGAGTATGCAAAACATTTTGGAAAGATATGGGCTGCAGGAAATATTTCAAAAAATGTTATACATATCTAAAATGCAATAAAATGCACAACAAACAGAGAAAAAACTTGTCAAAAATCCGACAATGTACAAATAAAAATACAATAACTGGGGAAAATGCACAAAAAACATGAAAAAATATACGTATTTGTTGAAGAAATGAGAGATTGTATTTTGATGCGTGTATGATATAATTCAACTGCTTAAAAAATTAAACGAGGGGGCGACAGTTTTGAAAAAAGTAGTAACATTTTTTGGAATGCTGCTGACGATGCTGCTTGCCTGTCCGACAGGTGTATGGGCTGCCGGAGAGGATACTACAGCACAGGTGCCGGTCTGGCTCTGCATTCCGTTTGCAGGACTTCTGCTCTGCATTGCAATCATGCCGCTGATCAAAGCAGAATGGTGGGAGGCACATCAGCCGCATGTGGTACTTATGTGGATCGTACTGATGATCATTCCTTTTGCGGTTGTTTATGGAGCAGGTGATGCTGCTGAAACAGTTCTGGACTGTATCATAAATGACTATCTTACTTTTATTGTACTTCTTTTTGGACTTTTCTGTGTATCAGGAAATATTACCATGGAGGGCGACTTTGCCGGTTCTCCGCGAGTTAACGTATGCCTTCTGGCATTTGGTACGCTGTTATCCAGCTGTATTGGAACAACGGGTGCCAGTATGCTGATGGTACGTCCGGTGATCAAGATGAATTCCTGGAGAAAAAGAAAAAGCCATATCATGGTGTTCTTTATCTTTATGGTGTCCAATATGGGCGGCTGCCTGACACCGATCGGAGACCCGCCGCTTCTGATGGGATTTATGCGAGGAGTACCATTCTTCTGGAGTCTGCATCTTTTCCCGGTACTGCTCTTTAATATGGTGATCCTGTTGTTTGTTTTCTATCATGTAGATAAGCTTGCATATCGTAAAGATATCGCACAGGGTCGTAAACCGGACATCTCCAAACCGGGTACCGAATTCCATATCGATGGACTTCATAACATTGTCTTTCTGATCATGATCGTGGCAGCAGTTATCTTAAGTGGTGTTCTTCCGGGACTTCCTGCATTCCAGAACGCAGAAGGTGCAGTAAAGGGTATTCGTATCCTGGGAGAAGTGACACTGACTTTCCCGGCTCTGATTGAAGTTATTATGATCCTTCTTGCTGCATTTTTGTCCTTTAAGACAACAGACAAGAGTATCCGCAGAAGAAACCACTTTACCTGGGGAGCTATAAAGGAGGTTGCAGTATTATTTATTGGTATTTTTATCACCATGCAGCCGGCACTTATGCTTCTGAAAGCACTTGGACCGAAGATCGGGCTTTATAAACCGCTGGAAATGTTCTGGGCTACCGGTGCACTGTCCAGTTTTCTGGATAATACCCCGACCTATCTGGTATTCCTTACCACAGCAGGAACCCTTGGTTTTATGAACGGAGTTACCACAAGCCTTGGTACAATTCCGGTAAAACTGCTCTCAGCAATTTCATGTGGTGCTGTATTTATGGGTGCAAATACCTACATTGGAAATGCACCGAACTTTATGGTTAAAGCTATTTCTGACGAGAACGGTGTGAATATGCCGTCTTTCTTCGGATACATTCTGTGGTCACTGGTATTTCTTGTTCCGGTATTTATCCTGGATATGCTTGTGTTCTTTATGTAAGGGGGGAGAAGAATGTCAGAAAAAATAAACAAAGAAATTTATACAAAGCTTGCGACCCGGATCTATGATCTGGATGGAGAAGTTTATCGTGTCCTTGGTTCTTCTCTTGGACGTACTTTTACAGGAAACCGCGATACCACGATCCGTACCTTAAGTATGCTGATGTATACGAAGCCGGATGGACATCTGCTTCGAAGTGAACTTGCTCTTATCAGTAACATGGCTCGTACTATCAAGGATGACAGTGAGAGAAGCCGCCTGATGACACAGTATGATGAAATTCTCAAAGAAATCGAACAGCTCCCGAATATGTTTGGCTCTACAGATATTATGGATGCCGAGCGTGTGGCTTTGAATCTTGCTGCAAGAAGAGAAAAACTTTCAGAGGATGACCACCTTGTGATCTGTATCAGCCGTACACAGGGAAGTGCAGGAAACGATATCGGATTTGAACTTGCAGATAATCTTCGTATCAATTACTATGATGTAGAAATCTTTGATCAGGTAATGAAGCGTCTGGAAGCCGAAAAGGGAGAGGTGCAGGATAAAGAAAACTTTACAGAGTTCAATAAATATGGAAAGAAGACACATGAAGGCCTGAAGGCAAAGTTAAAAGAACTGAATCGTTATCATGGCCTGAACAAGCAGGATGCAGTATTCTTCAATATGAGTGACCTGATCTGTGACCTTGCCAGAACAGAAGACTGTCTGATCATGGGTCGATGTGCCGATGCAATCCTTAAGAATAACCATATTCCACACATCAGCATTTTCATCAGCGCACCATTCCAGGTACGTGTTCAGCACGTCATGGATGTCCGGAATATGAATATGAAGCAGGCTGTGAAGTTCCTTAAGAAGATGGATAAGCAGCACAGGAAATATTATGAATTTTATAGCGGTGAGAAGTGGGGGAAACCCGAAAATTACGATCTCTGCATCAACAGTGCCAACTATGGCATCAAGGAAACAATAGATGTGATCAAACGACTTCTTAATCAGCAGACACAATAAAAACAGGAGGTTGAGAACTTTTGCTCTCAACCTCCTGTTTTTATTTGTTCACGTCAATGTAGCTGTACAGGGTGTATTTGGAAATACCGAAATAGTTGGCAACCTTATCACCGGATTTTGTGATAAGGAAGGCCCCGGAATCATTCAGAAACTGGATGGCAGTGACTTTGTCTTCTTTGTTCATCAGGGCAACCGGTTTGCCTACAAGGGCAACTGACTCCTCGATCAGATGATCAAGAAGGTCATTCACACTGTGAGTGATCTCTTTTGGCTTTTCTTCTTTGTTGACCGGTGTGATCAGAGAATGGAGAGCACTTTCGATCATCGTAAGTTTGGTGATGTCATAGTTGATACCGAAGACATAATGAAGACTTCCGTCATCATCACGGATATAGGAAGTGCTGCATTTCAGGATTTTGCCGTCGGCAGTTTTCATCAGATAGCCGGAATGATCCTTTAATTCTTCTTCTTTCACTTTCTTTTTGTTGTTATGACGGATTACATCAAAAACAGCATTGGAAGGTCCGTCTCCGATTCCACGACCTGTCACATGTCCGTTTTCTATATGGACAATGGAATGTTCTGGATCGTTTGTTTTGAGATCATGGATCACGATCTCGCATTCCGGACCAAACTGAGAGGCCAGATCCCGCGCAATCTGTTTAAGTACAGTAAGTCGTCCCATTGTTTTACCTCCTTTTGTTAAATGGTACAACTGCTTATTAAATACTATATCACAAAACCGTTTTTATATAAAGTTTTTTTTACTGAGCAAAATTTAGGGTGCCTAAATATTATTGGTTGCTGTTTACAGATAATGGTTGCTGTCAGAGATAATTGGTGATATATTTGTTGTATTATAGTAATATTTGATATTCAACAGTTAAAATGCAGGGGTGCATAAACTTATGAAGGAAAGGGTGGTAAAGAATGAAATATTTACTGAAAAACGGAACAGTGGTATCCGGAGAGAAGTCGGAGATGCTGGATGTTCTGGTAGACGGAGAAAAAATCACAGAAGTAGGAAGGAATCTTACAGCGGACGGAGCTCAGGTGATCGATGTAACCGGTAAGCTTCTGTTTCCAGGTTTTATTGACGGACACACACATTTAGATCTGGAGGTGGCAGGAACTGTCACGGCAGATGATTTTGAGACGGGAACAAGAGCAGCACTTCTGGGAGGAACTACACTGATCATTGATTATGCATCACAGGATAAGGGTGGACATACACTGAAGGAAGGACTTGATAAATGGCATAAGAAAGCAGATGGCAAATGTTCCTGCGATTATTCTTTTCATATGTCTATCGTAGAGTGGAATGATAAGACAGAAGCAGAAGTTCAGGATATGATCGACCAGGGAATTACAAGCTTTAAGCTTTATATGACTTATCCTGCAATGATTGTAAACGACTGCGATATGTATAAAATCCTGAAGAAATTAGGCGAATGTGGATGCTTTGCCGGAGTTCACTGTGAAAATGCCGGAGTGATCGATGCTCTGACTGCCGAAGCCAAAAAAGAAGGACGATTCGGACCGGAAAATCATCCGCTTGTAAGACCGGATACCATGGAGGCAGAAGCGGTTCACCGCCTTCTTGTGATCGCGAAGGAAGCCAACGCACCGGTTATGATTGTTCATCTTACCAACAAAAAAGCTTATGAGGAAGTGATCCATGCAAGAAAGAATGGACAGGAGGTTTACGCAGAAACCTGTCCGCAATATCTTCTTCTGGATGACAGTGTTTACTCCAAACCGGATTTTGAAGGTGCTGTCTATGTATGTGCACCGCCGATCCGCAAGAAAAAAGATCAGGACTGCCTGTGGAAGGCACTGGCAGACGAGGAGATCCAGACGGTGGCAACAGACCAGTGCAGCTTTACGCTGGCTCAGAAAGCCCTCGGAAAAGATGACTTCACCAGGATTCCGGGAGGACTTCCGGGAGTTCAGACAAGAGGAACTCTTCTCTATACTTATGGAGTTAAGACCGGAAAGATCACGCAGGAACAGATGTGTAAAGTCCTCTGTGAAAATCCGGCAAAGCTTTATGGCGTATATCCGAATAAAGGTGCGATCACACCGGGAAGCGACGCAGATATCGTAGTGCTTGACCCGGCAAAAGAAAGCGTGATCTCCGCAGCGACTCATGCATACAATACAGACAATAACCCGTTTGAGGGATTCAAGCTGGGATGCAGCATTGACAAAGTCTTTCTTCGTGGAAACCTTGCAGTTGAGGATGGAAAGCTTGTCAAAGAAAAACTTGGCAGATACATTGCCAGAGGCAGAAAACAGTTCTGATGAACTGTGGGCGGAGAAAATCTTATGAAACATTTAATCGATAAGCTGCGCAGGGAGCAGGATCTATCAGCAGAAGAATTCAGAATGCTTCTGACAGAACGTTCAAAAGAAACAGATCTGTATGCACGGGAACAGGCAGATCAGGTGCGGCAGCAGGTATACGGAAATGAAATCTATGTACGTGGTCTGATCGAGTTTACAAACTACTGTAAAAATGACTGCTATTACTGTGGAATCCGCCGCAGCAACCGAAATGCCCAGCGTTACCGTCTGACAGAAGAGGATATCCTTGTCTGCTGCAGGGAAGGATATGAACTGGGATTTCGGACCTTTGTACTCCAGGGAGGAGAAGACGGATATTACACCGATGAAAAACTGGTCAGTCTGATCCGCGGTATCAAAGAAATTTATCCGGATTGTGCACTGACGCTTTCAATAGGAGAAAAATCCGAAGAAAGTTATCGTGCTTACAGAGAGGCCGGGGCTGACCGTTATCTTCTTCGGCATGAAACTGCATGTGAGGAACATTACAGAAAGCTTCATCCGGCAGAAATGTCCGGTGAGAACCGCAGGAACTGTCTTCGTATCCTTAAGAAACTGGGGTATCAGACAGGTGCGGGCTTTATGGTAGGTTCTCCCTTCCAGACGGTGGATGATCTCGTGGAGGATTTTTTGTTTCTTAAGGAGCTGGATCCGGAGATGGTTGGGATTGGCCCGTTTATTGCACACCAGGATACACCATTTCATGACAGAGAGAGCGGAACTCTTGAGGATACTCTTTTTTATCTGGCACTTCTACGTCTGATGCTGCCAAATGTACTTCTTCCGGCAACAACGGCACTGGGTACGATTCATCCGAAAGGCCGCGAACTGGGAGTGAGATCAGGCGCAAATGTTGTCATGCCAAATCTCTCGCCGGTTTCTGTGAGAAAGAAATATATGTTGTACGATGGAAAGATCTGCACAGGTGATGAGGCGGCAGAATGCAGATATTGTCTGAGCAGACGAATGGAGGCAATTGGCTGTCAGATCGTGACGGACAGGGGAGATTACAGAACTGTTCACAGGTAAGTTTCTGTGAACGGAGCGAACAGTAACGAGATTACAAAAAAGTCTTGCAATAGATATGGTATATGGGGTATAGTGGTTGTATGCTATAAAGGAGGAATTATTTCAGATGAAAAAATCCAGATTACTGATTGTGCTGGCTGGTCTGGCTGTATTTGCATCCGGATGTGGCTACAGCACCGGAGGGGAAGACTCTACGGTGACTGTGATTGAAGCAACTCCAACTCCGACCGCGACTCCTACACCGGAAGCAACTCCGACTCCGGAAGCAACTCCGACTCCGGCTCAGGAGGTTGTGCAGACAGCAAGCGGTGTGAATATCATAAAGCAAAATGCGACTTACTATGTTGTAGAGGGCGTAAACGTCCGCTCTGACTGCAGTACAGAAGCACAGATGATCACAGGAACGACTGCTGGACAGGAACTGACAAGTACGGGTGTCAGTGAGGATGGACAGTGGGTTGAAGTAACGGTCAATGGTCAGACAGGTTATGTCAGTGCACAGTATGTTTCTACGACTGCTCCGGCCGGAGCTGCCGCACAGACAGCTGCCCAGTAAACAGCAAAATATGCAGACAAAACGCTGAACTTCCAGGGAGAAGATTTCCCAAAAGGAAGCTCAGCGTTTTTTGTTTTTGTGGAACAGACAGATCATTCAGGATAAATAAGACGCTCCGGTCTGATGTCATAGAGAACCTCGTGGAGATATTTGTCAGCGAGGTATTTTGCCATGCCGAGATTCATATCCAGGTAGTTTCCGCAGTCTTTGGCAGAAGCACCCGGAATCTCACCCTCGAAATCACGGATAAATTCAAACATCTCTGTCATGAGAGGAACAATGTCAGCGGATTCATAATCACCCGCGAGAAGAAGATAGTTTCCGGTACGGCAGCCCATTGGCCCCCAGTAGATAACTTTGCCGCCAAATTCTGCATGGTTGCGGAGAAAAGTGGCTGCGAGATGTTCCATGGCATGAAGCTCTGCAGTGTTCATAACAGGCTCTTCGTTTGGTGAGGTCATGCGGATGTCAAAGGTAGTAATGACCTGGTCACCGAGATAGTCCTTGCGGGAAACATAGATGCCCGGCTGGAGCTTGATGTGGTCTATGGTAAAGCTGGCTATTTTTTTCATGTATTTCAGATCCTTTCCTGTATTTTGATATAGCATCTTTCCTTATTGTAACAGAGCTTTGAAAGGGATACAAGTGCTTGTTATCTGGTATTGCTGTCGGCATTGACTTTGCATCGTTGTAATGTTAAACTGTTGCACAGGAAAGAGTTAGAACAGACATCGAAGCGCTGTTGTATATAAAATAAACAGCAGCATGAGAGGAGGAATTGACAATGAAATCCAGATTTTTGGCAGCAGTTTTTGCAGTGGTTCTCACAGCTGGTACACTTACGGGCTGTGGAAGCGCGAAGACATCCGAGCCGACAAAAACAGAAACTGCAAAAGAGGAGACTTCTTCAGATAAGGAAGTGACACAGGAACCTGTAAGTGAGGAGGAGGCAGCAGCCGACGGTTTTACAGATGGAAGCGACGGAGAGAGTGCAAAACTGGATACCAGTGAGGAACTGACAGGGATCCATCATGCGGGGATTGATATTAAGGATTATGGAAGCATCGAGATAGAACTCGACGCAGATACGGCACCGATCACTGTGACCAATTTTGTAAAGCTGGCTCAGGACGGTTTTTATGACGGCCTGACTTTCTGGCGTATCATAGATGGTTTTATGATGCAGGGCGGTGACCCGAAAGGCAATGGAACGGGCGGTGCGGATGAGACGATCAAGGGCGAGTTTTCCAGCAACGGTGTGAAGAACGATATCTCCCACACAAGAGGAACTATTTCCATGGCAAGATCCAGTGATCCGGACAGTGCAAGTTCTCAGTTCTTTATTGTTCAGTCAGACAGTACCTTCCTGGATGGGGACTATGCAGCCTTTGGTCATGTGACAGAAGGTATGGATGTGGTAGACAAGATCTGCAAGGATGCAGCTCCGACGGATGACAATGGAACGATCGAGTCAGAGAAACAGCCTGTGATCGAGAGTATCACGATCAAGGACTGACGGGAGATCTCACAGGAATCAGATTAAACGGCGACAGAAAATACAGATATAGATCCGGGATTACAGGAGTCTTTATCCGTATGGTCTGCCGCCGTTTTTGCTGATATCAAAGGGAACCAGGGTTACAGTTTGATGATAAGGACAGGAATGGGTGGATGGTTGGGACGGTTGTAATAATCGCTTCGGATGACCAGGTATTTATGCGGATCAAGTGTTGCAAGCCACGTAAGAACTGCATCCCGTTCCTCGAAGCCGGAATCTCCTCCACTGTAGATGCAGAGAGAGATCAGACCGCCTTTTTTGAGAAGAGAGAGTCCCTGCGTCAGAGCCGCAATGCTGCTGTCGCTTTTGGTTGCCATGGTGTGGTCTCCGCCGGGAAGATAACCGAGATTAAAGGTAATACAGCTCACAGAATTTTCTTTTGCATAGGAAGACATCTGTGTGTGCGATTCAAGCAGCAGAGTATAGTTGTCCGGGGCATCTGCCTTTGAGAGGCGTTCCTTTGTGCTTTTTACTGCCTGTTCCTGAATATCAAAGGCGATGACTCTGCCATCTTTGCCGCAGAGTGTGCTGAGAAGAAGCGTATCATTACCGTTTCCCATGGTAGCGTCGATACAGAGATCTCCGGGAGAGACCTGTTCTTTTATAAAACGTGCACACCATTGTGTAATCTGAAAATTTTTCATAAGTAACTCCTTTCGTCTTTGGCAGGCAGACACTTTTGAATGTATATGACAGGGTGCTGCCCTGTTTTTATTATAATATAAAAATGAGTACAAAAAAAGAAACACAGCAAAAATTCATTGCAATTGTCAGTGAGGCTGTTATAATGGAACAGATATGAAAACTGTGAACAGAGAAGGAAGGATCATTTATGTTAAAGGGTAAAACTGTTCTTCTGGGAGTCACCGGAAGCATTGCGGCATACAAAATTGCATATCTTGCAAGTGCACTGAAGAAGCTTCATGCGGAAGTACATGTGCTGATGACGAAGAATGCAACGAACTTCATTACACCGATTACATTTGAATCGCTTATCGGAACGAAATGTCTGGTAGATACCTTTGACAGAAACTTCCAGTTTCAGGTAGAGCATATTTCGATCGCAAAGAAGGCAGATGTGGCGATGATCGCACCGGCCAGTGCCAATGTGATCGGCAAGCTTGCACATGGGATCGCAGATGATATGCTGACAACAACTCTTATGGCATGCAAATGTAAGAAATTTATTTCCCCCGCCATGAATACAAATATGTTTGAAAATCCGATCCTGCAGGATAATCTCAAAACGCTTGAGCATTATGGATACGAAGTGATCCAGCCGGCAAGTGGTTATCTTGCCTGTGGGGATACCGGGGCCGGCAAGATGCCGGAGCCGGAAACGCTGCTTTCCTATATTTTGAGAGAAATCGCAAAGGAGAAGGATCTTGAGGGAAAGAAGGTTCTGGTTACAGCCGGACCTACCCAGGAAGCCATTGATCCAGTGCGTTATATCACAAATCATTCTTCGGGTAAGATGGGATATGCACTTGCAAAGGCGGCTATGCTCCGTGGCGCCGAGGTTACGCTGGTCAGTGGACCATGCAGCATCACACCACCACCTTTTGTAAAGGTAGTTCCGGTGGTAACGGCAAAGGATATGTTCGATGCCGTGACGTCTGTAAGTGCGGAGCAGGATATTATCATCAAGGCAGCAGCAGTGGCAGACTATCGTCCCCTTAAAGTCTTTGATGAGAAAGTCAAGAAGAAGGATGAAGAGATGAGTATTGCCCTGGAGAAGACAGACGATATTCTGAACTATCTTGGCGAGCATCGTACGAAAGAACAGTTCCTCTGCGGATTTTCTATGGAAACACAGAATATGATTGGTAATTCCAGAGCCAAACTTGGAAAGAAGCATCTGGATATGGTTGCAGCGAACAACCTTAAGGTTGAAGGTGCAGGCTTCCAGGGTGACACCAATGTACTGACTCTGATTACACAGGATGAAGACGTATCACTCCAGCTTATGAGCAAGGAGGATGCAGCCAATGTCATCCTGGATAAAATCCTTTCTGTTATGAAAGAAAGGAATCAGTAACCCGTTCACCAGGAGGCGGGTAAATAAATCACATACCCGCAGTTCCGTACCGTATTGTATCCCTTAAGGAGGGAACGATAACAAGGAGGAAAATTATGAAAAGCAACAAATTCACCACATCACAGCTGACAATTCTTGGTCTGATGTCAGGAATCCTTTTTCTGATGGCGTACACACCACTTGGATACCTCAACATAGGACCTCTGGCAGTTACCTTTAATGTCATTCCGGTCGCAATCTGTGCGGTTGTTCTTGGACCGACAGGAGGAGCCGTGGCTGGAGCTGTCTTTGGACTGACCAGTTTTCTGCAGGCAATGGGAATCGGTGGAACCAGTGCACTGGGAGCAGCTTTATTCCAGATTAATCCGTTTTTAAGTGCAGTTCAGTGTTTTGTACCACGTATTCTTGACGGACTTCTGATCGGATATATTTTCAGAGGAATGAGAAGAAAAACAAATGTATATGTGTCCTGTGCTGTAACCGGATTCTTTTCCGCATTTCTGAATACTTTATTCTTTATGAGTGCACTGATCGTAATGTTCGGAAACACAGAAGTAGTTCAGAATCTGATGGGTGGAAGAAATGTAATTATCGGATGCTGCCTGATGGTAGGTGTCAATGCGATCTGTGAGATGGTTTCTTCAACGATCCTCACAGCGGCAGTGGGAACTGCACTTTCCAAAGCTCATCTGATTCCGGCATCTCAGATTGCAAAACCTGATGCTGTCGCATAAAAAGCATAAGAACAGGAATGAGAAATATGATTTTAGCCATTGATATCGGAAACACCAACATTGTAGTTGGCTGTATTGAAGAAAAGAAGATTTATTTTATAGAGAGAATCTCCACAAACCATACCAAGACAGAACTGGAATATGCCATCGATCTCAAGACGATACTTGATATCCATCATATCAAACGTCCGGATATTGAGGGAGCTATTATTTCTTCTGTAGTTCCACAGATTACGAATGCTGTGAAGCTTGCAGTCGAAAAAATCCTCAAGAAGCAGCCGATGATCCTGGGACCCGGAGTCAAGACAGGACTGAATATTGTTCTTGATAATCCTGGAGAGATGGGAGCAGACCGCGTTGCGGACGCAGTTGCAGCACTGGCACAGTATCCGGTACCGCTTGTTATCGTGGATATGGGAACAGCAACAACTATTTCCGTTCTGGATGACAGGAAACGTTATATTGGCGGTATGATTATGCCGGGAGTCAGAATTTCTCTGGACGCACTGACCGCCAGGGCTTCTCAGCTCAGTGGAATCAGTATTGAAGAGCCAAAGAGACTCATTGGACGGAACACCGTCGACTGTATGAAGAGTGGGATCCTTTATGGAAATGCAGCAGCGGTGGACGGTATTGTGGACAGGATCGAAGAGGAGCTTGGACAGAAGGTTACCGTGATCGCTACGGGTGGAATGTCCAGAAAGATCATTCCGCACTGTAAACGGGAGATGATCCTCGACTGCGATCTGCTTCTCAAAGGACTTCAGGTCATCTACGATAAAAACAAATAAGAATTATTAAATAAAAGTCATTTCTTTCAACTGTATAAAAACAGCGGAGCGAAATGACTTTTTCTTTTCAGAATCCCCGTGTCATATCGTGTGGGACGGGGGCAGTGAAGCAAAGGTCTTTGCCGGTCAGAGGATGGCGGAAATTTAATTGGTAAGAATGAAGGGGCTGACGTTTAAAATGATCATATACCGGACAATACAGATAATCCGCAGGGAGCGGGTGTCCAATGTATCCCATATGCACCCGAATCTGGTGAGTACGCCCTGTTTCCAGATGGATTTCCAGGAGGGAGTGATCATTTCGGACGGCGAGCCGCTCATAATGTGTGACCGCAGTTTCGCCATACTCCGGATCGACCTGACGCTGGATTACGGAATCCGAGACACGGCCGATGGGAGCTGAGATGGTTCCGGACGGTGGAGTAACACCGCGGACCACAGCCAGGTAAGTGCGCCGGATTTCTCTGTTACGCATCTGTGCAGAGAGAATCGCGGCACTGAGGGCATTCTTGGCAAGAACCAGGGCTCCGGAGGTGTCACGGTCCAGACGGTTGATGCAGCGGAAGGGACAGAATTCTCCTCTTTCCTGGAAATAAAAAGCAGCGGCATTGGCGAGCGTGTTGGTATAATTTCCAATAGAAGGATGGACCGGCATATCGGCGGGCTTATTCAGGACAAGAATGTCCTCATCCTCATAAAGAATGTTAAGGGGCAGGGATGCAGGAACGATTCCTTCCGTGGTGGCTGTTTCCATGACGCGAACTCGGAAAAGATCTCCTTCTTTTAGAATGCTTCGTCCCCCGGCACGCACTCCATTTACGAGAAGTGCCTCTTTATCAGGCTTCATGGAAGTCAGAATATGCCGGGAAAATCCCTTTGAGCGCAGAAATTCAAGCACCTGCACACCGGCTTCCTGTGATGTGATCGTGTATGTTAAGATTTTATCCATAAAAATTCTCCGTTTTGATGATTGGTCTGGCATCAGTATAGGACAACGACATGAAAAATTCTACAGATTTTGTAAAAATAAATGGAAAATGGAATCACAATCCGATATATAATAAGGTAAATAGTGGTTACAGGGCATTTATGACTCGCCGTTATAATAAAAAGGAAAATTATTACATAAGCTAAGAATACATAAGGCCGGGGGAATGAGACAAATGAGCGAAGAAAAAAAGATCAGCAGGAAGACACTAAAGATTATTTTAGGCGTGTGTATCGGGGCCATGGCTGCACTGACAGTGGGATTTTTTGCCTATATCCATATCGCAGATACGAACACGCTGGGGCGTAAGATTTCGATTTATGGCCTGGATGTGTCCCGGCTGAGCACAGCAGATGCAAAACAGAAGATCCTGACAGCTTTTCAGAATAAGAAAATAGTATTTCAGGAGAATGGTCAGGAGGTTTACAGCCTGACACTGAAAGACATGGGCTACAGCCTGGATGAGAGTGATCTTGAGGTACAGCTTACAGAACTTCAGAAGAAGAGAGAAGCAAACCGTAAGATCTTTGCAAAGCAGGAAAATGTCAATATTTCCTACAAGGTCAACAGAAATACAGAGCAGGAAAAAACAGCCCTTGCTGCAGAGCATTTTGGAGACAGAGAACGTACCGCTTCCACAGATGCATCGATTCAGTACGATGACCAGAAAAGAGAATTTACACTTACCAGTGAAAGTCAGGGTGATGAGATTGATGAAAGCCGACTTCTAAGTTTCGTCGATCAGACACTGGATGCGGATTTTACTTCCGGACTTCTTGATGAGGAAGCACGGATCACAATGGGAACAGAATGCTATAAGCTTCCGCAGACTTCTGCTGATGAGGAAATGCAGAATAAACTGGCCGCTTTGAATGAACAGCTTAAGAAGTACAGAAGCACAACCATTACCTATACCTTTGGGAATACTACAGAGGTTCTGGATTCCCAGACCATCGATTCCTGGATCACGATCGACGGAGAGAATATCGGAATTGATCAGGAAGCTGCGAAGGCATATATTCAGAATCTTGCGAATACCTACAATACAATCTATGTGCCGAGAACCTTCCATACATCATACGGAAACGATGTGACAATCTCCGGGAATGAATATGGTTTCCAGATCGACCAGGATGGAGAATTTGCACAGCTCCTTGAGGACTTAAAGAGCGGAACGGCAGTTTCCAGAGATCCGGTATACAGCATTCAGGGAATGCAGCGTAACGGAACGGACGATCTGGCAGGAAGCTATATCGAAGTCAGTCTGGATAATCAGCATCTGTGGCTTTATAAGGACGGTGCACTTGTGACAGAAACTGACATTGTAAGCGGTGCTCCGACCAAGGGCAGAGAGACGTATCGTGGTGCATGGCCGATCGCATACAAGGCAAGTCCGTTTGAATTATCAAGCGAAGAGTATGGATATAACGTCAAGGTAAACTATTGGATGCCATTCGTATATGGTCAGGGGCTTCATGACGCATCCTGGCAGTCTTCCTTTGGGGGAAACCGTTATAAATCCGGTGCCGGAAGCCACGGCTGCATCAATCTCCCTGAAGATCAGGCAGCGTTGATCTATAATACGATCGATGGCGGTTATCCGATCATTATCTATTAAATGTCACAGAGACGTACTGCGGTAATGATTTTGAATCATTGCTGCGGTGCGTCTTCTTTTTTGGAAAAAATATGGGAAAAAGTGCATTTCGTTGACATTTTTTATACAAAATAATATAATTAATGGGCAGATGCAAGGAGGAATTTTATGGTACATAAAACCGGACTGGAAGACTATTATGTAGTCAGAAATCAGAAGAAATTACGCTTTGGTTATACAACTGGTTCCTGTGCGGCAGGAGCAGCCAGAGGAGCAGCGGAGCTCCTTTTGGGAGAAGATGAGATCGGAGAAGCAGAACTTATGACCCCGAAGGGGATTCTTCTTCATCTGGAACTTCTGGACATGAAGCGGGATGAGAACGCGGCAAGCTGTGCAGTCCGTAAGGATGCGGGAGACGATCCGGATACCACGAATGGAATCCTGGTTTATGCAAAGGTTGAGAAATTTCAGATACGGTCGGATATGGAGGATCGTATTGTAATAGATGGAGGTACAGGAGTCGGACGGGTGACCAAACCCGGGCTTTCCCAGAAAATCGGGGAGGCTGCAATCAATCCAGTGCCGAGGGCTATGATCTTACAGGCAGTAGAGGAAATCGCGGACAGGTATCACTATGAGGGCGGACTCAAGGTGACGATCTCTGTTCCGGAAGGGGAAAAAATAGCCAGAAAGACCTTCAATCCCCGTCTGGGAATTGTTGGCGGTATCTCGATCCTTGGTACATCCGGGATCGTAGAGCCTATGAGCGAGAAGGCTCTGATCGACAGTATCCGGGTGGAAATGTCGCAGCATGCGGCAATGGGAGAGCAGTATATGCTGGTGACTCCCGGAAATTATGGAGCCGATTACCTGAGAGAGCATATGGCACTTCCCTTCGAAAAAAACATCAAATGCAGCAACTATGTGGGTGAGACAATTGATATGGCCGTTGATATGGGGGTGAAGGGAATCCTCTTTATTTCCCATATCGGTAAATTTGTCAAGGTTGCGGCGGGTATCATGAATACCCATTCACACAGTGCAGATGCACGTATGGAGGTACTTTGTGCCAATGCCATCCGTGCAGGCGGGGATCTTGCATGCGCCAGATCCATTCTTCAGTGTAACACCACAGACGAGGCATTGCGTGTCCTCGATGAGAATCATATTCTCAGGGAAACGATGAAAGAGATCACAGACAGGATCCAGTTTTATCTGGATCATCGTTCCTATCAGCAGATCCTGCTTGGTGCGGTGATCTTTTCTAATGAATACGGATATCTTGGACAGACAGAGCATGCAGCAGAACTTATCAACAAAATCAGTAAAGGAGATAGAGAGTAATGGTACATTTCGTAGGAGCAGGTCCGGGAGCACCGGATCTTATCACAGTCAGAGGAAAACAGTATCTTGAGGAGGCTGACGTTATCATCTATGCAGGATCTCTTGTAAATCCGCAGCTTCTCGAATACAGCAAGGATGTATGCACGATCCATAACAGTGCCAAAATGACACTGGAAGAAGTGATCAGTGTGATCGAGAATGCAGAGGCAGAAGGAAAGACAACAGTACGTCTTCACACAGGAGACCCATGCATCTACGGTGCGATCCGTGAGCAGATGGATATCCTCGATGAAAAAGGAATTGCTTATGATTATTGTCCTGGAGTCAGTGCATTCTGCGGAGCAGCCAGTGCGCTGAATCTGGAATATACACTTCCGGAGATTTCACAGAGCGTGATCATCACCAGAATGGAAGGACGTACTCCTGTTCCGAGCAAGGAGAGCATTCAGTCCTTTGCAGCACATCAGGCAACCATGGTTGTATTCTTAAGTACAGGAATGCTTGAGGAACTGAGCAGAAGACTGATCGAGGGCGGATATACAAAGGATACTCCGGCGGCGATCGTTTACAAGGCAACCTGGCCGGATGAGAAGAAATTTGTCTGCACAGTCGGCACACTTGCACAGACAGCAGCAGAGAATAATATCACCAAAACAGCACTTATGATCATCGGAGACTCTGTCAAGGCGGCTCAGTATGACCGCTCCAAGCTCTATGATCCGGGATTTACAACGGAATTCCGTGAAGCGACAAAATAAATTATGAATACTGCAGAAAAAGAATCTGACGATGACCGCAGGATTTCTATTATCTGTTTCAGCCTTACAGGTAAAGAAACTGCACAGAAACTTAAGGAAGGGCTGGAGAAGTGCGGCTATCATACAGAGTTATACAAAAAAAGCAGATACCTGGAAGATTCTATCGCTGAGAGTACAGCAGACTGGACAGCAGAGCACTTCCACAGGGAGGATGGACTTATTTTTGTCGGAGCCTGTGGGATTGCTGTGCGCAGCATCGCACCGCAGGTTGCCAGTAAGAAGTCAGACCCGGCAGTTCTGGTCGTGGATGAGTGCGGACAGTTTGTAATCTCACTTTTGTCCGGACACCTGGGCGGAGCGAATGAACTGAGCCTGAAAGCGGCACAGATCCTGGGGGCACAGCCGGTCGTGACGACAGCGACAGACCTTCATAAGCGGTTTGCAGTCGATGTTTTTTCCAGAAAAAACGACTGTGAAATTCTGTTCATGAAGGCTGCGAAGGAGGTTTCAGCGGCACTGCTGGCGGGTAAAACCGTAGGATTTTACAGTGAATTTCCATTCGTGGGAGCACTTCCAAATGGATTGACAGAATGTGATGCAGAGGGAATTCCACTCGGGGGAGAATCCGTACCGGAAGCTGGAGTGGCGGTAACGATCCATCCTTCCTGCCGGCCGTTTGCGGCTACGACACAGGTCGTGCCGCCGGTGGTTACACTTGGAATGGGCTGCAGGAAGAACAAAGAAGCTGCCATCATCCAAAAAGAGGCCGAGAACTGTCTCAGGGAGGCGGATATTTACCGTCAGGCAGTCAGAAATCTTGCAAGTATTTCCATCAAGAAAGATGAGCCGGGTCTGAATGCCCTGGCAGAAGAATGGAAGCTTCCTTTTGTCACCTATACAGAGGAAGAACTGAAAAATGTCGAAGGAGAATTTACTCCGTCTGCTTTTGTAAGGACCATCACAGGTGTGGAGAATGTCTGTGAGCGAAGTGCAGTCCTGGGTTCAGACAATGGCAGACTGATCAGAAAAAAGACCGGAAGAGAGGGTGTGACGACAGCTCTTGCACTCCGGAAATGGGAGGTACGTTTTGAATAAAATATATGTTGTAGGAATCGGGCCGGGAGGCTGTGACCAGATGACCGGTATCGCTATGGAAGCCCTGAAAAACAGTGACGCGATCATCGGATATACCGTTTATGTAGATCTTGTAAAGGATACATTCCCGGATAAGGAGTTTCTTACCACACCGATGAAAAAAGAAGTAGACCGCTGTGTGCTGGCATTTGAGGAGGCAAAGAAGGGTAAGGTTGTTTCTATGATCTGCAGCGGCGATGCCGGTGTTTATGGTATGGCCGGTCTTATGTATGAGGTTGGAGTGAATTATCCGGATGTTGAACTTGAGATCGTTCCGGGTGTCACAGCAGCTCTTGGAGGGGCGGCAGTACTTGGGGCACCGCTGATCCATGATTTCTGTCTGATCAGCTTAAGCGATCTTCTGACTCCGTGGGAAAAGATCGAAGCCAGACTTCTTGGTGCGTCTCAGGCAGACTTTGTGATCTGTCTTTATAATCCATCCAGTAAAAAACGCCATGATTATCTTCAGAAGGCCTGCGATCTGATGATGCAGTACAAATCTCCGGACACTGTATGCGGAACTGTATGCAATATCGGACGTGAAGGCGAAGAGTATCATCTGATGACACTCAGAGAACTTCGTGATACACAGGTGGATATGTTTACAACCGTATTTATCGGAAACTCTCAGACAAAAGAAATAAACGGTAAGATGGTAACACCACGAGGATACAGGAATGTATAAAGTCATTGTATTTGCCGGGACGACCGAAGGATACGAGATCAGTCGTTTCCTCAGCGAAAACCAGCTCCCGGTGCTTGCCTGCGTTGCAACAGAATATGGCTCAAAGTCTCTGCAGGAAAATTCCTGTCTGCACGTACAGGCAGGAAGGCTGGATGAGCAGCAGATGAGGGACCTTTTTTTCAGAGAGAAGCCGGAGCTGGTCCTGGATGCGACCCATCCGTATGCGGCGGAGGTGA
This sequence comes from Blautia sp. BIOML-A1, assembly GCF_009883055.1. Lineage (GTDB taxonomy): Bacteria > Bacillota > Clostridia > Lachnospirales > Lachnospiraceae > Blautia_A. The sequence continues at coordinate 66,199 of NZ_WWVR01000004.1, forward strand.
CACAGAATATCAGGAAAGCCTGTGAGGAAACCGGAGTTTCTTATACAAGAATCCTCCGTACAGGAAGTGAGCAGCAGAATGCTGTTTATGTCCGGGATGCAAAGGAAGCAGCGGAGTATCTCGAAGGGACAGAAGGAAACGTGCTTCTGACAACCGGAAGTAAGGAACTGGCAGTATTTACTTCTGTTTCAGATTATAACAAAAGGCTGTTTGCCAGAGTACTTTCTCTCCCGTCAGTGATCGAATCCTGTCAGGCACTTGGCTTTGAGGGCAGAAATCTGATCGCAATGCAGGGACCTTTTTCAAAAGAACTGAATCAGGCAATGCTTGAACAGTATCAGTGTAAGTATCTGGTTACCAAGGATTCCGGGAAAGCAGGCGGTTTCCTGGAGAAGATCCAGGCGGCAGAGGCCCTGGGCGTGACGGCAGTGATCATTGGCAGACCGCTCGCTGAGGAAGGACTCTCCTTAAAGGAATGCAGACATATGCTGATCGAGCGTTATGGCCTTAAGAAAGAGCAGAACGTTACACTTCTCGGAATAGGTATGGGCAGCATTGGAACTCTGACTTTGGAAGGGCGAGAAGCTGTCAGAAGTGCAGACTTGATTGTAGGGGCCAGAAGGATGGTTGATGCTGTACGACTTCCGGGACAGGATTTCCTGTATGAATACCGAAGCAGGGAGATTGCAGCGTATCTTGCAGAGCATCCAGAATATACGAAAGTTGTGGTTGCACTGTCCGGTGACGTCGGATTTTACAGCGGTGCAAAGAAGCTTGTGGAACTTCTTGGTCCGGAAACCAAAATGATCTGCGGGATTTCTTCTGTAGTTTATTTTATGTCGAAGATTGGACTTTCCTGGGATGATGCAAAGATTGTCAGTGCACACGGCAAGACCTGTAATCTTATTTCGCTGATTCGTGAGAAACGTAAGGTTTTTGCAATTCTCGGAACAAATGACGGAGTCCGTAACCTGGCAGAGAAGCTTACATTTTATGGAATGGGTGATGTTATCCTCCATGTCGGGGAAAATCTTTCCTACGATAATGAAAAGATTTTGTCAAAACAGGCAAAAGAACTTGTTTCCTATGAGGGAGATCCGTTGAGTGTGATCTGTGCGTACAATCTCAAGGCAGAGCCGGAGCCGGCAACGCATGGACTGTCAGACGAAGAATTTATCCGCGGCAAGGCACCGATGACCAAGGCAGAGGTGCGTACGGTTTCGCTTGCAAAGCTGAAACTTTCGAAGGATGCAGTTTGTTATGATATTGGCGCAGGAACCGGATCTGTTTCTGTGGAGATGGCACTTCGTGCATCCGAGGGCGAGGTTTATGCGATCGAGAAAAAGGAAGACGCACTTGCACTTCTCGCACAGAATAAGAAGAAGTTTGCACTGGATCATATGTACATTATTCCGGGAACTGCACCGGAGGCACTGGAAGAACTGCCGGTTCCGACGCATGCTTTTATCGGAGGTTCTTCAGGAAATATGAAAGAGATCGTTGAGCTTCTGATAAAGAAGAATCTGCAGGTGCGGATCGTGATCAACTGTATTACACTGGAGACGGTGGGAGAGGCACTTGGCTGCATCCGTGAGCTTGCGAAACAGGAAGGCTGTGAATGTGAGAATGAGATTGTCCAGCTCTGTGTTTCCAGATCCAAAAATATCGGAAGGTATCATATGATGATGGGAGAAAATCCTATTTACATCATCACGGTACAGATGCTTAAAACTTCAGAAGAAGTGGAGGAACAGGCATGAAAATACCAAGAATCCTTCTGGCGGCCGGAAGCAGCGGAAGTGGTAAGACCCTGATCACCTGTGGACTTTTACAGGCACTTATGGAACGTGGTGTCAAAACGGCATCCTTTAAATGTGGTCCGGACTATATCGATCCGATGTTCCACAGCCGGGTGATCGGAACAAAATCCCGAAACCTGGACACCTTTTTTACAGAGTCTGAAGTAACCAGATATCTCCTTGCCAGAACTGCAAAGGACTGTGAGATTGCAGTCATGGAAGGCGTTATGGGATTTTATGACGGTGTGGCGGGAACGACAACCAGAGCCAGTGCCTATGATCTTGCCAAAGTGACAGATACACCGGTTATTCTGATCGTGAACAGCCGGGGGATGAGCGTATCTCTGGCTGCTTATGTCAGGGGTTTTATGGAATACAGAAAAGACAGCCATATCAGAGGTGTGATCTTTAATCAGATGTCTCCGATGCTGTATCCGAGAATGAAGAAACTTCTGGAGGAAGAACTGGGAGTTGAGGTTCTTGGTTATGTTCCGAAGGTGGAGGACTGTGTGATCGAGAGCAGACATCTTGGACTGGTCCTCCCGGATGAAATCCCGGAATTAAAAGAAAGACTTCATAAGCTGGCCGGCGTCCTTGAAAAGACGCTGGATATTGACCGGATCCTGAAGCTTGCACAGAAAGCACCAGAGATCTCGGACACAAAGCCGGAGGCTGTATCTGATTTCCGTCTTCCGGAGCCGGTGCGTATCGGAGTTGCAGAGGATGAGGCCTTCTGTTTTTTCTATGAGGATAATTTTGAACTTCTGAAAGAAATGGGAGCAGAACTGATCCCGTTTTCGCCTCTAAAGGACGGAAATTTTCCAGATGAACTGGACGGACTTCTTCTGTATGGAGGCTATCCTGAATTAAACGGAAAAAAACTGGAACAAAATATCCCTATGAGAAACAGGATACGCGAAGAATTGAAAGCAGGAATGCCATGTATGGCAGAGTGCGGAGGTTTTATGTATCTCCATGAAGAACTGGAGGGAATGGACGGAAGGTTTTATCAGACAGTCGGGGTTATTCCTGGCAGAGCGTACCGTACACCGAAGCTCTCGAGATTCGGTTATGTGACGTTGACACAGAAAAAATCAGTCTTTGGAAGAGAGGATTTCGGAGAGATCCCGGCACATGAATTCCACTATTTTGATTCTGAAAGCTGTGGAGATGATTTTCACGCGGCGAAACCAGAGAGTCAGAGAGGCTGGGAGTGTATTCACGGAAGCGACAGCATGATGGCTGGTTTTCCGCATTTATACTATTATGGAAATCCTGAAGTGCCGAGGGCTTTTCTGGAGAAATGCCTCGCATACAAAAAACAGAGATCTTCTTTAAGACAGGAGGATCAGGAAGAGTGACAAACGTGATCTATCATACGATAGCCCTGGCAGCAGGGTTTTTACTTGATCTGATATTTGGAGATCCCAGATGGCTGTATCATCCGGTCTGTCTGATTGGGAATCTGATCTCCGTACTGGAAAAGGGAATCCGCAAAATCTTTCCCAAAACAAATGCAGGAGAGCTGGCTGGCGGTTTTGTGGAAACCTTAGTGGTCTGTCTTTTTTCTTTTGGTGTACCGGGCATCGTACTGTATCTTTTGTATGGATATTTCCCGGCAGCAGGCGTGCTTCTGGAGACTTTCTGGTGCTATCAGCTTCTTGCAACGCGATCTTTAAGGGATGAGAGCATGAAGGTGTATGACCGTCTGGTGAATGGAACGATTGAGGAGGCACGTTATGCAGTTTCCATGATCGTGGGAAGAGATACGAAAGAACTTACAGAGAACGGTGTGACCAAGGCGGCAGTAGAAACGGTGGCAGAAAACTGTTCTGACGGAGTGATCGCACCGATGATCTACATGGCGATTGGTGGTGCACCGCTTATGTTCCTGTATAAAGGGATCAACACAATGGATTCCATGCTGGGCTACAAAAACGATAAATATTTATATTTTGGAAGATGCAGTGCAAAGCTTGATGATGTGGCAAATTATCTTCCGGCAAGAATTTCTGGCTGGCTGATGGTGGCGGCCTCTTTTATCTGCGGCATGGATGGTAGACAGGCGGCCAGGATTTATCGCAGGGACAGAAGAAATCATGCAAGTCCAAATTCTGCACAGACAGAGGCGGCCATGGCAGGGGCTCTTGATGTGCAGCTTGCCGGAAATGCTTATTATTTTGGTAAATTATATGAGAAACCGACGATAGGTGATCCGATCCGTGCAGTGGAGCCGGAAGATATCCGACGCTCAAACCGTCTGATGTATGGAACGGCCATTCTTGGCATTCTGATCTGTCTGCTTATTCGGATCGCCGTCGGATTCTGGGTTTTATAAAGGATTAGACGGCAGCAAAGGAGAAAATAAATGAAACACGTACACGGGGGAAATATCTATACTTACAAAAACTGTCTTGATTTTTCCGCAAACTGTAATCCCCTTGGAACACCGGAGAGTGTAAAACAGGCAGTCCGGGACAGTCTGGATCATCTGAAAGATTACCCGCAGGTGGGCTATGCACCACTGAAGGAGGCAATTGCAGCTTATGAGGATGTCAAACCGGAACATATTATCTGCGGCAACGGTGCGGCTGAATTAGTGTTTTCACTTTGTCATGCACTGAGACCCAAACGGGCGCTGATCCCGGTGCCTACCTTTGCCGAATATGAGCAGGCACTGGAAAGTGTTGGCGCACAGGTGGAGCATGTGCTTCTTAAGGAAGAAGAAGAGTTCCGTGTCCAGGACAGTTTTATTGACTGGCTTCATAAAGACCTGGATATGGTTTTTCTCTGCAACCCGAATAATCCGACAGGGATGCTTACGGACAGGGAATTTCTGTTTAAACTGCTCCGTGTCTGCCGGGAAATGGATATTTTTCTGGTGGTGGATGAATGTTTCCAGGATTTTATCCGGGATCCGGGCCAGTACAGTCTGAAGGCACAGCTTCCGAGATACCATAACCTGTTTCTTCTGAAGGCATTTACGAAGCGTTATGCGATGGCAGGGGTCCGTCTTGGATATGGGATTACGGAGAATGAGGAGCTTCTCGAAAAGATGACACTGGCCACACAGCCATGGAATATTTCTGTCCCTGCACAGGCAGCAGGAATTGCGGCACTTAAAGAGACAGATTATGTTGAAAGAGCACGAAATCTGATCTTTGAGGAGGCTGAGTATTTAAGCGGGGAACTGTATAAGCTTGGAATGACTGTTTTTCCTTCGCAGGCAAATTATCTGTTTTTTAAGGGTCCAGAGGATCTTTTTGAAATCTGCGTCAGAAAGAATGTCCTGATTCGGGACTGCAGCAACTATCCGGGACTTGGAAAGGGATTTTACCGGGTGGCAGTGCGGACTCACGAAGAAAATGAACAGCTGATCCGGACGATCCATGACGGACTTATGGAAGAGCGAAAGAAAGCACAGCAGGAAGAGGAGGAGCAGTAGAATGGCAAAAGCGATCATGGTGCAGGGGACAATGTCAAATGCGGGCAAAAGCCTTCTGGCGGCGGGACTCTGCCGTATCTTCAGGCAGGATGGATACCGGGTGGCCCCTTTTAAGTCACAGAATATGGCATTGAATTCTTTTATCACAAAAGAAGGACTGGAAATGGGAAGGGCACAGGTCATGCAGGCAGAAGCAGCAGGAATCGAACCGTCGGTTCTTATGAATCCGATTCTTCTCAAGCCGACGAATGACGTGGGATCTCAGGTTATTGTAAATGGTGAAGTTCTTGGCACAATGAGTGCAAGGGACTATTTTGCCTACAAGAAAAAACTGGTTCCGGACATTATGAAGGCATTCGATGCACTTGCTGCCGAGAATGATATTATTGTGATAGAAGGAGCGGGCAGCCCGGCTGAGATCAACCTCAAAAAAGAAGACATCGTCAATATGGGAATGGCAAAGATGGCAAAGGCACCGGTGCTTCTGGTCGGAGATATCGACCGTGGAGGTGTATTTGCACAGCTTTATGGAACGGTGGAGCTTCTTGAGGAAGATGAAAGAAATATGATCAAGGGGCTGATCATCAACAAATTCCGCGGAGACAAGACCATTCTTGATCCGGGTGTGGAGATGCTTGAGAGCAAGTGCAGGATTCCAGTGGTGGGAGTTGCACCATATCTTAATATTCAGGTGGAGGATGAGGACAGCCTTACCGAGCGTTTTGACAGACCTCAGGAAGTTGGGATGATCGATATGGCGGTTATCCGTGTGCCGAGAATTTCCAATTTTACGGACTTTAACCCACTGGAGAGTATACCGGGAGTTTCGCTTCGTTACGTACAGCACCCGTCAGATCTCAAAAACCCGGATGTGATCTTTCTTCCGGGAACCAAAAACACGATGGATGATCTCAAATGGCTGCGCGAAAGTGGAATGGAGGCACTGATCCTCAAAGAAGCTGCAAGAGGAACCCTGATCTTTGGTGTCTGTGGCGGTTATCAGATGCTGGGCGAGAACCTGAGTGATCCGTACGGCGTGGAAGCCGGTGGTTCCATGCGTGGAATGGGACTTCTGCCGATGGATACCGTGTTTGCCCAGACGAAGACGAGAACACAGGTGACAGGGCATTTCCTTTCGCTTGAGGGAGACTTTGCACCTCTTAGAGATGTTGTATTCACAGGATATGAGATCCATATGGGAGAGAGCACCAGGAAGGAAGGTGCAGCTGCCAGTACCTTTACGAAGGATACAGTGACCGGAAAGGAAAAAAGAGAAGGTACTTTTTACCACAATGTCTGCGGTACTTATGTACACGGGATCTTTGACAGGGAAGAAGTGGCACTCGGGCTTGTGAAGGCAATAGGTGACAAAAAAGGAATTGATGTATCTGAGATAGAAGGTGTGGATTTTGCAGCGTTTAAGGAGTCACAATATGACATCCTGGCGGCAGAACTGAGGAAACATCTGGATATGAAAAAAATCTACGAAATACTGGACGAAGGAATAGAACCGGAAAAGGAGACGATCTGATGAAGGTTGAACTTGAAAATGTAAAGCCGATGGACATAGAGAAAAGAAGCTTTGAGATCATCACGGAAGAGCTTGGAGATACCCCGCTTGTCCCGGGAACTGAACTTGTGGTAAAGCGCTGCATCCATACAAGTGCAGATTTTGACTATGCCAAAAATCTCTGTTTTTCACAGGATGTCATAGAGAAAGCAATGGATGCAATCAGAAATGGTGCCTGTATAGTCACAGATACACAGATGGCGAAATCTGGTATCAACAAACGTGCACTTGCCCGTTACGGAGGCGAAGTATACTGTTTTATGTCCGATGAGGATGTGGCAGAGCTTGCAAAGAAGCATGGAACCACAAGAGCAACAGCGAGCATGGACAAGGCTGCCGCTCTTGACAAAAAGCTGATCTTTGCGATTGGAAATGCACCGACAGCACTGGTACGCCTCTATGAACTTATTGAGGACAGAAAATTATCACCGGAGCTGATCATCGGTGTTCCTGTCGGGTTTGTCAATGTTGTGCAGTCAAAGGAACTGATCATGCAGGCAGATGTGCCGTATATTGTTGCAAGAGGACGGAAGGGTGGAAGTAATATTGCCGCCTGTATCTGTAATGCTCTGCTGTACATGATCGATAACCGGAGAGACTGAAGCACAAAAATTCAAGAATGAAAAAGAGGACTGTCTGAATTTTCTTCTATTCCTTTGGGACAGGAGAAGAAAGTTCAGACATGATCTGAGACAACAGATGGCAGGCAGGTGCAAAATCCTCCTCGGGCATTGAAGAACAGGAAAGAAGAAGGGTTACAAAACCGGGTTCTTCTTTTAATATCTGCAGGCGCAGACCACGGGTCCGTGCCTGCTTTTTTAATTCTGCGCCGTCTGCGGGACTGGAAAGCGTGAGCGCAAGGCTGGTTCCAGCGGCACCGATCTGTATCTGTGAGCTGCTGCCAAAAACTTCGCGGACTTCATGGAGAAGCAGTTTCAGCTTCTGGGAGTACAGACGTTTCAGCCTCCTTGTCTGGGCACCAAGATGACCGTCGCGGATAAACTGGCAGAGAGCAATCTGCTCCGCCTTGGATGCAGTCTGGCTGTAATAGTCGGCCCGTCTGTGGTATTCGTCCGCAAGAGATGGCGGCAGTACCATAAAACTGATACGGATCGAAGGGAGGAGAAGACGCGAAAAGGAACCAAGATAGACTACATTATGTCCGCCTGCGAGACCGAAAAGAGAAGGCGTCGGCTTCTGGAGATACACAAATTCATTTTCAAAATCATCTTCAATGATGAGACTGCCCTTTGTTCCGGCATAGTGGATCAGCTCCATACGCCGGGATACCGGCATGATCTCTCCCCATTTTGTCATATGCGCCGGGGAGACATAGATGATATCACAGTCTTTATTTCGATAATGTATTTCAAATCCATAATCAGAAAAAACAGTACTTCCCTGAACAAAAGAAGGTGTTGGAAAGGATACCGTCTGTCTTTCACGCAAAAGAGGACAGAGAAGCTGCAGAAGACTCTGCACACTGGCTCCGATCACAATATCCTCTGCCGAACAGACCACATTGCGATGCTGTCGGACATAGTCAGCGAGAACCTGTCGTAGATCCTCTTCCCCCTGCGGCTCTCCGTAGGAGAGAAGTCTGTCGTTCTGGCGTAGCGCACTTTTGATATACCGCTGCCACAGATCAAAACGAAAACTTTCACGGTCAACGCCGGCAGAGGCGAAATCGTACCGGACCTCCGGCAGGGCGGCATTTCTGGGTTTGGGCTGTACCGGCTCCAGTGATGCGATGTCGGTCACATAATACCCGCTCTGTGCCCGGGCAATAATATAGCCGTCTGCGGCGAGCTGGAGATAGGCACTCTCGATCGTGGTACGGCTGAGATTCAATTCCTCAGCACATTTGCGAAGGGAGGGCATACGACTTCTGGCAGGAAGACGACGTTCCATGATCAGTTCCCGGTAATGATGATAAACCTGCATATATAAACTTTCTTTTTTGTCAGTCTGGTGTAAAGATAAACTCATAAACTGTCCCCCAAAAAATGAATAAAAGTGGTTCTTTTTTGATGTACATTCAGGTGTTATTCTAATTCAGAATAGCAAAAAATGCAAGATGAGGAGAAATACTTTGAAAAGAATTGCAGTTCTCAATGATCTGTCCGGGATGGGAAAATGTTCACTGACAGCGGCAATACCGGTTCTCTCGGTGATGGGAGTGCAGGCGTGCCCGCTTCCTACCGCAGTTTTGAGTGCACAGACCGGATTTCCATCTTATTATTGTGATGATTATACAGACCGCATGGATATTCTGATGGACGAATGGCAGAAGATGCATTTCCGTCCGGATGGTATTTACACCGGTTTTCTGGCAGATGCACTACAGGCAGAGAAGGCAGTGGATTTTATACAGAGATTCAAAAGTACAGAGACAAAGGTTCTGGTAGATCCGGTCATGGGTGATGATGGCGAGGAATATTCCGTTTATACAGAAGAATTATGTGAAAAGATGCGGATTCTTGTGCAGGAGGCGGCTGTGATCACGCCGAATGTCACGGAAGCACTTCTGCTTCTTTATGGAAGCAGAGGGATGCATACAGAATGGCAGAAGCTTGCCGACTTAAGCACGGAAGCACTTCTGGAATACATTCAGCAGACAGGAAGGCTGCTTACAGAAAAATTTCAGGCAGAAACGGTTATCACAGGCATCAGTCACGAAAGCGAAGACGGACAGAAATGTATCAGCAATCTGATCTGTCAGAAAAACAGTCAGACCTGGATAACAACCAAAAAAGAAGGCGGCAGTTATTCTGGAACGGGAGATCTGTTTGCTTCTGTACTCTGTGCCGATATGGTCAAGGGGAGAGATATCGCTTTATCAGTACAGAAGGCGGTCAATTTCCTTGCAAAAGGAATCCATGATGCAGTAAAAGAGGGAACAGACCGAAACGAAGGAATCTGTTTTGAAACGTATCTTTATGAGTTGGCAGACAGGAGACGGTAAACAGATCGTACGACAAAAAGAGGGAAACCATACAGAAGATTTCTGTACAGTTTCCCTTTTGCGTTATTTATTAAAGATTCTTTTTCTTATAGATAAACCAGGATGCGATCGCTGTAAATACGAGAAGATAGGCAAGCAGGATCACAATCCCTGAAAATGCAAATCCTTCACCGGCAGAAATGCTTCGGATCAGATGACTGGTCTGGGAAAGCGGAAGTGCAGATACAAACTTTCCGATAAATCCGGGAAGCTTTTCTGTGGAGAAGAAGGTGTTGCACAGATAAGCCATCGGCATGATGATGTAGTTGGAAAAACGCGGTACGTCTGCATGGTTTTTTGCAAGGAAAGAAACCACGACGCCTATTGCAGAAAAAACAGCTCCGTTTAAAAACATCACCAGAAAAGACCATCCGTTAAAAATAAGTCCGGTATCGATCGGCAGAGTCAGGATCAGGATCACACCTCCGGCATAGAATCCACGAAGGCTTCCGCCGATGATCTGCCCTGCGATAAACTGCCACAGAGGCGTCGGTGAGATCATGACCTGATCAAAGGCCTTCTCGTATAATCTCTGGACATTCAGATTCTGGGCAATGGCATTGAAGCTTCCGTTCATCGTTGTCAGAGATACGACACCCGGGATAAGGAAATTCAGGTACGGCTGTCCGTGGGACGTTGTCTGGATTCCCATTCCGAACACAACAAGATACATCAGAGGTGCGATCATGGCTGCCAGTGTGATCTTGTAGAAATCTCTGCGGAATTCCACCCATTTTTCCCATAAAATTGTTATAATTCCCATTTGCTCCTCCTTTATGACGGCATCAGATGACGGCCTGCCCGCTCCACAAAAACATCTTCCAGAGTGGTTTCACGAAGAGAAGCCTGTCCTGTAAGGGAGGACAGAAAGGCGATGGCCTCCTGACGGCTGTGGAAATAATGGCTTACAGTACTTCCGTCAGCACCCGGTTCATCGACTGTGTAGGCCCCGAGACTTTCGATCAGACCGGTAGGAGTATTGATTTCTTCCAGTTTACCGTGATCCATCAGAGCTACGCGGTTGCAGAGATTCTGTGCTTCTTCCATATAGTGTGTGGTCAGAAGAATCGTCAGGTTTTTGCCGTTCAGCTTGCGCAGAAGATTCCACATCTGTCGTCTGGAAAGCGCGTCCATTCCGGCAGTCGGCTCATCGAGGAGAAGGATCTCCGGGTCCGTCAGAAGTGCACGGCAGACCATCAGTTTGCGCTTCATACCACCGGAAAGTTTGCGGACGGTACGCTTACGGAATTTAAGCAGGTCACAGAACTCCAGAAGTTCTTCTGTTCGCTTCCGGATCTCCTTGCGAGGCATGAAATAAAGCCTTCCCTGATATTCCATGATCTCGTCCATGGTCATATCCTGGCGCATGGAATACTCCTGAGTGATCACGCTGATCTTGCGTTTCAGATCCGGACGGTTTCTCTTCAGTGTCTGGCCATCGATCAGGATCTCCCCTTTTGTGGGAAGGAGCAGGGTGGATAAAAGACTGATCGTCGTTGTTTTTCCTGCGCCGTTTGGACCGAGGAGACCAAAAAATTCTCCGGTTTCGATCGTAAGGTTCAGGGAATCCACAGCAGTGAAATCATCAAAGGTCTTGGTCAGATTTCTGGTTTCGATCATTTCTTCTCCTTTGCAATGATCAGGGAATAATAACCTGCATCATCCGGAATTTCCTCAACACTTCTGTAGATGTGTTCCTGCGGCATACCACAGTTTTCGACCATCAGGACATCGCGGCCGCTCTTTGCAAGGATTTCCTTGACCTGATTCATTTTTTTGCCGGATTTCATAAGAACGTAATTTCCGGATTCACTGAGATCGTTGTCAAGACGATGTACAGCCGGTACGATATGAAGCTGTTCGTTCCATTCAGAAAGAGAAACGTTCAGACGGGCAGCGGCAGCACAGAAAGAGGTGATTCCGCTTACAAGCTCTGTGTGATATCCGTCTGCCTCCACACGATGCTGGAGATAGGAGAAGGTAGAATATACACAAGGATCTCCAAGAGTCAGGAAAACAACGTTTTTGCCCTGATCAAGACAGGCTTCCAGTGCTTTGGCTCCCTTTTCATGATTTTCCTTCAGTTCTTTTGCATCATGTGTCATTGGCATATAGATCGGAAGAAGTTCCTTGTCTGCCAGTTCAGGCACTGCCTGGACTGCAATCTTGTAGGCAACCGTGTCTTTGACATCTGCACCTGGTACAGCAATGATCTCATTCTCGCGGATCATGCGGACCGCCTTCAATGTCATTAATTCCGGATCTCCAGGTCCGACTCCTACGCCATATAATGTTCCTTTCATTGGTAAAAAACCTCCTGTTTATACTAAAAAATTTGATAATGTAAAAATGTAAATCAGTCACATTCTTTTTATTATACTAGAATCGCATAGGGTTTGCAATGTATGATTTGCTGTGTTATAGTATTTCTGTTACTGTGAACGGAGTGAACAGTAACTTACTGTTGTAATGTATTTCTTAACGAAAAGAAACGGAGTTTAGGGTAATGCATAAATGTAGGAAAATTTTGGCAGTCTGTTCTCTGGCAGCACTTTTATCTGCCGATGTTATGCCGTCTGTCTGTCTGGCAGCACAGAATACCGCGGGAACAGAGGCTGTTGAATTTAACAGCGAAGATGGAGAATATTCTATCCAGGTGGATCTCGAGGGAGGAAGCGGAAAAGCAAGCGTGACGTCTCCGACACTGTTTACTGTGGAGGACGGACACGGGTATGCCAGGATCCAGTGGAGCAGTTCCAATTATGATTATATGATCGTGGATGGAGAGAAGTATTTGCCGACGAATGAGGAGGGAATGAATTCCGTGTTTGAGATCCCGATCCTTGCACTGGATGAGCCAGTGTCGGTGATCGCAGACACGACAGCGATGGGAGCACCCCATGAGATTGACTATACGCTGACTTTTTATTCGGATTCTATCGGTTCCAAGAGTCAGCTTCCGCAGGAAGCAGCCAAGAGAGTGGTTGCAGTTGCAATGGCGATCATTGTAGGCGGAGGAATTCTGAATTATTTTGTCAATAAGCGGAGAAGATGCTGATGCGTGGATAACGGAATGAACAGTAACGAGTTTTCTGTATAAAAAAATTCCGAACATCATGAAATTTAAGAAATTATTCAGAAAATAGTAATATTATTATGTGAAAATGTTTTTAGATGTTTTTAGTAAAGGCAGGTGAATAAGTAATGGATAATATATTGAAATATCTGGAAAAGACAGCTGAGAGATTTCCTGATAAAACAGCAGTGGATGATGGGACAGTACAGTTTACCTATCAGGAACTTCTGGATAAGGCGAGACACTTTGGCCTTTCTTTTCTGGATAAGACAATGCCGGGAAGACCTGTTGCAATCCTCAGAGAAAAAAGCTCAGAGGTCCTTGCAGCTATGTTTGGTATAGTCTATGCCGGATGCTTTTATGTAATGATCGATCCGGAGCAGCCACTGGAGAGACTGAAGGATATCTTAAGTGTCCTCAAGACGGATCTGGTGCTTACAGACAGTACATATAAAAACCAGCTTGAGGATGCCGGTTATCAGGGAGAAATTTATCTTCTGGATCAGGAACGTACAGAGGCATCTCTTACAGAACAGGATGTCGAGAAGCTGATGGAGAGACGTTCTACGGCGGACAGTACAGATCTTCTGTATGGAATTTTTACCTCAGGTTCTACAGGCAAACCGAAGTGTGTGGCAGTCAGCCAGCAGGCCGTGATAGATTTCATTGGTCATTTTACAAAGCAGTTTGAGATCACAGACCAGGATCGTATTGCGAATCAGGCACCGTTTGACTTTGATGTTTCTGTAAAGGATATTTATTCTGCGATCACGACAGGAGCAACACTGGTACTGGTACCGAAGCGTCTGTTTTCTCTTCCGCCGAGGCTTCTGGATTATCTCTGCGATAAGAAGGTGACCGTTATGGTATGGGCAGTTTCTGCACTTTGTCTGATTTCTTCCCTCAAGGGACTGAAATATAAGATTCCCGAAGATGCCAGGATCATCATGTTCAGCGGCGAAGTCATGCCGGTGAAACAGATGCGGCTCTGGCAGCAGGCTCTGCCGCAGACAAAATTCATCAATCTGTACGGGCCATCTGAAATTACCTGTAACTGTACCTGGTATCCGGTAGAACGGGAATTTCAGGACGGAGAGGTGATTCCGGCAGGCAGGGCGTTTGACGGAAGAACCGTATTTCTTCTTGATGAGACGGGAGCAGACATCACAGAATCCGGTAAGACCGGTGAAATCTGTGTTGCCGGTGAGTCTCTGGCTGATGGTTATTATCACAACGAAGAGGAAACGGCTCGAAGATTTGTCACAGGAGCAGTTCCGGGCGAAACAGGAAACACAAGATTTTACCGTACAGGTGATCTTGGGTATTTTGGCGAGGATGAGAATCTTTATTTTGCCGGACGAAAAGATTTCCAGATCAAGCATATGGGTCACAGGATCGAACTTGAGGAAATCGAAAGAGCATTTGAGAAGCTTGACGGAGTTTCAAGATGCTGCTGTCTGTTCGATACAAAACGCAATAAGCTCCTGGGATTTTATACCGGTGACATGGATGAGAAGGAAGTTCATCAGGAACTTAAGCGTTTCCTTCCGGTCTATATGATTCCGGCTAAGATCCGCAGGATTGAGGAAATGCCTCTCAACAAAAATGGTAAGATTGACCGTAAATATCTTGCACAGGAGTGGAGCTGATGGAAATGCAGACAAAAGAGCTGCGCAAGGCAGCAGAATTTGGGACACCTTTGTATGTGTTTCATGAAGAAGAATTAAGAGAAACTACCAGGCGTCTTGAGAATACACTGGGAAAGGCGGCAGGTCTCTGTTATGCAATGAAGGCAAATCCGTTTCTTGTAAAAGTGATGGAGCAGCTTGTAGACCGTATCGAGGTGTGTTCCATGGGTGAATTTGCAATCTGCGAGGAGCAGGGCATTGCACCGGGGAAGATATTAGTGTCCGGTGTCCTCAAAAAACCCGGGAAGCTGAATGCGGTTCTGGACAAGTATGGAAATGCGTGTCTGTACACAGCCGAATCCCTGCAGCAGTTTGAACTTCTGAAAACATGGGCAATAGAACATGAACAGGAAATTTCTGTTTTTCCGAGACTGACCAGTGGAAACCAGTTTGGAATGGATCAGAAGACGATAGAGGGACTGATCGAACACAGAGCGGAATATCCGTTTCTCAGGATCCGTGGCATCCACTATTTCTCCGGCACACAGAAGCGTTCTGTCAGCAAAATCCAGAAAGAACTGGAAAAGCTGGATGTTTTTCTCGGTGAACTGAAAGAGAAATACGCATTTGAGCCAGAAGAACTGGAATATGGTCCGGGATTGCCGGTTTCCTATTTTGATCCGTCCAGGGCAGTCGGTGAGGATGGTCTTATGGAGATCGTACAGACACTGGAGCAGATGAAATTCTCGGGAAGGGTCACTCTTGAGATGGGAAGAGCCTTTGCGGCAGACTGCGGATATTATCTTACAAAGATCATGGATGTCAAATCCAGTGATGACAAAAACTACTGCATCACAGACGGCGGGATCCACCAGCTTAATTATGACGGACAGATCAGAGGAATGTATGAGCCGCCGATGGAGATTCTTGCAGAGAAGAGACAGGGAGAAGAGAAGAACTGGACAATCTGCGGAAGTCTCTGTACCGTGAATGACATTATGGTACAGAAGCTGGCTCTTACAGAACCAAAAGAGGGAGATATTCTGGTATTTAAGAAAACCGGAGCCTACTCTTCTATGGAGGGGATGCTGCTGTTTCTGAGCCACAGTCTTCCAAGGATCCTTTTGTATAATGAAGAAGAAGGATTCAGACAGATAAGAAAAGCTTATCAGACTTATAAATGGAATATGGAGGAAAACTAATAATGGAAACTTTACTTGAGATTTTAAATGATATTGATGATACTGTAGACTGGGAAAACGAAACTGCTCTGATCGATGACCGTATTCTGGATTCCTTTGGTGTGATCAGCCTGATCTCTGAACTGGAAGATCAGTTCGAGGTTGAGATTGATGCATCCGAGATCGTTCCGGAAAACTTTAACTCCGCAGATGCCATGTGGAAGATGATCCAGAGATTACAGGAGAATTAATATGGGTCTGGCATATCATACAGAGTTATATCTGTTTGTATTTTTGCCGTTGGTAGTTCTCGTATATCATTTTTCATCACAAAAGATGCGCAGAGCAGTTCTGATCCTGGCGGGATATCTTTTTTTCTGGTCCTTCAGCCGGTGGATGGTGCTATATCTGATCGCTGTTTCAGGACTGATCTACGGCGCAGGGCGTTGGATGGAGCACCTAAAGGAAACTGGCAGAGCCAGGGCTAAGGAGTTTCATTCCAAAGAACGTTCTGCCATAAAAAAACAGTACAAAGCAAAAGAAAAGAGAGTACTTATGGCCGGGATCATTATTTTACTTGGAATCCTGGCCTATTTAAAATACTGCAATTTCTTTATTCAGAACATGAACAGAATCGCCATGGCAGCAGGGAAGGACTTTTACCTGGAACCACAGAAGCTTCTTATTCCTATCGGTATTTCCTTTTATACACTTGAGGCAATCGGCTATATGGCCGATGTATACTGGGGCAGGATCAAAGCGGAGCATAACTGGGCGAAGGTGGCACTTTTCCTTGGATTCTTTCCACAGATCATGGAGGGACCGATCAGCAGCTGGAAGGATACAGCAGATGCTCTCTGGGAATGCAGACCGGTTCAGAGCCAGAATCTTGTAAAGGGAATTGTCCGTATTGCATGGGGAATGTTCAAAAAGATCGTGGTTGCAGACAGACTTTCTGTTGTGGTGACAGCGATTTTTGACAGCTATACAGACTATCATGGCGTGATGATCATAGTTGCCGCCATCGCCTATACGCTTCAGCTTTATATGGAGTTTTCCGGCTGTATGGATATCGTTATCGGAAGTGGAAATTTATTCGGCGTAGACCTTCCGGAGAACTTCAGGCAGCCGTTTTTTTCAGGAAATGCTTCAGAATTCTGGAGAAGATGGCATATTACCCTTGGTGCATGGCTTAAAGCCTATGTCTTTTATCCTGTTTCGGTTTCCGGTCTGGTAAAGAAGTGGAATCATTTTGCAAGAAAACATTTCGGGAAATATCTGACCAAGATGGGTATTTTTGCCATGACATTATTCCCGGTATGGATGTGCAATGGCTTATGGCATGGGGCACAGTGGAATTACATTCTTTATGGAATGTATTATTTTGTGATCCTTCTGGCAGGAGAGGCAGTTTCCCCGGTTCGTGAGAAGGTTCTTGACAGATTTCATCTGGACTGTAAGGCGTTGTACTGGAGAGTACCGCAGATTCTGAAGACATGGGTGATCATTTTTACCGGCGAAATGTTTTTCAGGGCAAATGGAGCAGCAGCCGGATTTCATATGTTCCGGAGTATTTTTCATGGATTTGAATTCTACAGACTCTGGGATGGAACACTTCTTGGCCTTGGTCTGAATGCAGCGGATCTTATGGCAGCTGGTTTTGGGATCCTTGTTGTTGCTGTGGCAGATATACTAAAAGAAAGGAAACTGCTGAACTGGGATAAACTGCAGGAAATGAAGTTCCCGGTGCGCTGGATGCTTTATTATGCTCTGATTTTTGCAGTGATAGTATTGGGCGCTTATGGTACGGGTTATCAGCAGGTTGATTTGATCTATGCAGGATTTTAAAGAAAAAAAGCGAACTGTCAAAAAGGCAGCAGTACTCCTGGTGATATTTCTTATTCTGCTTCTTGCTTTGTCTGCTTTCTTTAAAAGTATGGCTCTAAACTATCCAGAGTTTGTACAGTCGAGAAACAGACCCTGGGTCAATATTCAGAGTGAAAGAAATGACAGTATAGATGTACTGGTGCTGGGAGACAGCGAAAGCTATACAACGTTTTCTCCTATGGAGATCTGGCAGCAGGATGGGATTTCTTCCTTTGTCTGCGGACAGACAGGACAGGAAATAGAAGAAACCTATTATATGCTCAAAACAGCTCTTCGTACACAGAAACCAAAGATCGTGGTATTTGAGACAAACAGTATGTTTCAGCCACAGAGTGTTTCTGAGGGAATACAGAAAATGATCGCACAGACAGCAAATTATTATTTGCCGGTATTTCTGCTTCACAGTATGTGGCAGAACTGGGTCATGGGTCCGGAAAAGCAGCAGGTGTATTATAAGGGTTTTGTTGTCCGTGATATAGTGGAACCTTACACCGGCGGAGACTACATGGAAAAGACCGACAGGAAAGAAGAAATATCGCCAATTGTCAGATTTTATATGGACAGGATCGTTAAGATGTGCAAAGAGGAAGGATGCTCTGTGATTCTTTACAGTGCACCGTCTCCACATAACTATAATTATGCAAAGCATAATACTCTGACGGAATATGCAGAGCAGATGGGTGCGGCTTATGTGGATTTCAATCTGATGACAGAGGAACTGGGTATTGACTGGGAAAAAGACAGTCTGGACAACGGCGATCATCTGAATGTTCTCGGGGCAGAAAAGCTGAGCAGATATTTTGGCAGTTATCTGAAACAGAATTATGAGCTGGAAGATCATCGTGGGGAGGCTGAATATCAGTCTTTTGATGATATGGTGGCACAGTATCAGAAAGCCAGAAAAAATGCGGCAAAGAAGATAGAAGTTATTTTGAAATACCTGAGAGAAAAGAAATAAGATTTTAAAGCAAAACAAAAGGACTGGTTTCAGTGAAACCAGTCCTTCATTACGTTAAAGATCTGAATCAGGTCCTCATCAGAGATTACATAAGGAACCATAGAATACATATAATTCAGGAATGGTCGGCAGAATACACCACGCTCATAGGCAAACTGCTGAAATCCTTCGAGAGTCTTCGGATCATGGACTTCTACGCAGGTACAGCCACCCATGACACGAACCTCTTTGATCCGAGGATCACTGAATTTCTCCATTTCCTGGCGGGAAATCTGTTCAATATGGCGGATCTTGCTCATATAATCTTCCCGCTCAAAGATTTCAATGCCCTTGAGTGCGACTGCACATGCAAGAGGATTTCCCATGAATGTCGGCCCGTGCATCAGGGCAAGCCTGTCATCATCACTGTAAAATGCCTGAAAGACCTTGTGATTGGCGACAGTGACTGCATGACCGATATAACCGCCGGTCAGTGCTTTTCCAAGAACCAGAATGTCCGGGAGTACCAGGTCTGCTACGAAGCGGTTGCCGGTACGTCCAAATCCGGTCGCCACCTCATCAAAGATCAGAAGAACATCATATTTATCACACAGTTCTCTGGCACGTTTCAGGAAGGAGATATCATACATCCTCATTCCACCGGCGCCCTGAAGAAGCGGTTCTACAATAAAGCAGTTCAGTTTGTCGTGATAAAGCTCAAAGGCCTCTTCAAGAGCAGGGATTTCCGTTGGAATATGGATAACACCTTCTTTTTTGTCAAAAGCAAAATGATAATCTTCATCGTCTCCAACTTCCATTGCCTTAAATGTATCTCCATGATAGGCATGTTGAAGAGCCAGTACCAAAGGTCTTTTTCTTCCCTGGTTGGTATTGTACTGAAGAGCCATTTTCAGGGAAACCTCTACAGCGACACTTCCGGAATCAGAAAAGAAACAGTAATCCAGATCTCCGGGGAGAAATTCCTGAAGCTTTGCGGAAAGTCTTTCTACAGGCTCATGAGTGAGTCCGCCAAGCATTACATGGCAGAAACGATCGGCCTGCTCTTTGATTGCGGCGGTGAGTTCCGGATGCTTGTAACCGTGGATCATGCACCACCAGGAAGAAATGGAATCGATCAGTTCCTGATCCTTTGTATAGAGATGCACACCCTTGGCATCCAGGATTTTGTAAGGTTCTTTCATAGTTTTCATCTGTTCATAAGGATACCATATCATTTGATCTTCACCTCGTCATAAAGTGCACTCAGCACATCTGCATCTGTTTCAAGTTCTGTGGCATTATCCTGTACCTTTGCAAGCACAGGAAGCCCTGTCATATGTTCACACATGAAAATATTATCATCTTCCATGATATTACCAGGATGGTAATGATTAAAAATAATTCCCTTTAAAGGAAGAGAATGTGCTTTCATGTACTCGGCAGTCAGCACGACACTGTTGATGGTGCCGAGTCCTGCATCTGCCACCAGAATACTGGAAAGCTTAAATTCCCGGATCACGTCTTCAAGCTGGATCCTGCGTTCATCAAAGCAGAGAGGGCAGAGAATTCCGCCACTTCCTTCCATGGTGATAAAATCATATTTTTCTGAGACCTTCAGAAAACCTTCTCGCACAACTGAAAGATCAACAGGATTTCCTTCCACGCGGGAAGCCAGATGTGGTGACCAGGCATTCTCATACACGTACGGACACATTTTATCAAGTGGCTGTGAGATTCCGGACATCTGCTGAACAAAAAGTGCATCACCGGGGATCAGACTTCCGTCTGCTCTGCGGTCATTTCCACTCATGGCAGCTTTATAATAGGCAGGATTTTTGCCAGCCCCGGCAAGTTTTTTTACGATTAGTCCGGCAATAAAAGTTTTTCCGATATCTGTTCCGGTGCCGGTGAGAAAGATTGCTTTGCTCATGATTTACACATCCTTTCGAGATACAGGTTTTACTTGACGTCCAAGATCGGCGAGCATCTGTCGATCACTGCGGATCGTAGCACAGGCAACGGTAGTCAGCATATTGCCGGTGATGGAAGCAGAGGCTCCGGCCTTAAATGCAGTTTCGCCGTCATTGGTAAGAAGGGCACGTCCGGCAGCGAGACGGATATTTGCTTCCGGATTGATATAACGGAAAAATGCAATGGTACGAAGAATATCAGGCTCGGAAAGTTCCGGCAGATGTTCCAGTGGAGTTCCAGGAATCGGCATCAGAGCGTTGATCGGGATGGAATCAATTCCAAGCTCGGCAAGGCTCACTGCCATATCTAGACGGTCTTCCCAGGTTTCGCCCATGCCGATGATACCGCCGGAGCAGGCACACATGCCTTCAGCCTTGACTTTTTTGAGAGTTTCAATCTTCATGTCGTAAGTATGGGTAGTGCAGATGTTCGGGAAATTTCTACGGGAGGTTTCGATATTGTGGTGATAGCTGGTTACGCCTGCCTCATGAAGACGATGAAGCTGTTCAGCAGAAAGAAATCCCATGGAAGCGCAGAGATCGATCTTACATTCTCTGTGCATGGTTTCATAGGCGTGGATCGCCTGGTCAAATTCTTTTCCTGTCAGAGCTTTTCCGGCGGTGACGATGGAAAAACGGTCAACACCTTCAGATTCATTCATCTTACAGGCTTCGAGAATTTCTTCTTCCGGAAGAAAATCGTAAACTTCACAGGAAGTGTGGTGGTGTGCAGACTGTGCACAGTATTTACAGTCTTCCGGACATCTGCCGCTGCGTCCGTTGATGATAGAGCAGAGATCTACTCTGTCTCCGATACATGCTGCACGGATACGGTCAGCACCTTCGCATAATTCATCCAGATCACAGGTGAGAAAGAAGGAAAGATCATCTTCTCGGGTGATTCGACGTCCGTTAATAATTTCTTCGGCTAAAGTAAGTGGGTTCATTTGGCTGTTTCCTCCGTATTTGGTAAAAGTGTATTTGGCATAGAGAGATACTGCATCACAACCGGGCGGACACGTCTTGCAATGACTGCGCCAAGAATGCTTAAGGCAATGTCACCAGGTACTGCAAGAAGGAAGCAGTAAAGGATGAGCGGCCAGATTCCAATCGGTGTGTTGATCACATAGTTGCAGACGATGTAGTAGTAGATCATGCCGCAGGCATAGACGACCATAAGTCCTGCCAGGTTTGCAAAAAGATAGCGAAAAACCGTCTTTTTCTTAAGATGTTCTGCGATACGGCCTGTTACATAGGTTCCGAGACAGAAACCGATGATATAGCCGAAGCTTGGCTTGAAGACATACCACAGCCCGCCGCCTTCAGAGAAGATTGGAAGTCCTGCGAGTCCCAGAAGCATATAGGCAACAACAGAAATGGTTCCACGTCTGGAACCGAGCAAAAGTCCTGCCAGCATAGTAAACAGATACTGGAGAGTAAAAGGAACTACCGGTACAGGAATTTTGATAAAAGCACCCACTGCGATCAGTGCGGTAAAAAGACTACAGTAAATTAGAGTTTTTGTTTTTGACATTTGTAAACCTCCAAATTCTTTATGGTTTACAATTTTAAAGTAAAGCAGGTAAAATGTCAACTTAAAATACAAAATAGTTTACATTTCGATAATGATAAAAAATAAAAAGGACTGTGAATAAAATTCGCAGTCCTCCCTATTTACGGCAACAAAGCCGCCTCTCGTGCATGCCTTACAAATATATCACGAATTCCCTGATATTCACCCAGTCCCTTCAATACAGGACAGACTTCAAATCCGGCGGTCTCAAACTGACAGACCCAGGAATCCGGAGAATCACCGGCCATATCATTGTGTGCATGATCACCGGCAACGATCATAAATGGTGTAACATAGATTCTGGAAGGATGAAATGCAGTTACCTTCCGGACAAGATCCTGGATGGTAGGATCTGCCTCAACAGTGCCGATAAAAATATTCTTGTGTCCGGTGGATTTAAACTTCTCATCAAGTCCGGCATAGACAGAATTGATCTGATGAGTGGTTCCGTGTCCCATAAGCACCAGAGCTTCTGTCTCCTTAAGCTCCGGAAATTCGGAAACCACAGCCTCGATCGCCTGGACTTCATCTTCGGGACAGGCGAGGAGAGGAGTGCCAAAGTCGATCTTATCAAAATTTCCTTTATAAGACAGAACTTCTTCCTTCATAATATTATTCTCTATGCCATCCAGAATATGTGTCGGCTGGATGGTCACTTCCTGGATGCCGTCTGCGATCATCTGCTCCATGGCTTCTTTTACGGTCGGAATGTGAAGCTTATCTCGTTTCATAAGAAGAGAGATGATAAACTTACTGGTCCATGCCCGGTAGATCCGTCGATCCTTAAAAGCATCCGTGATGTCCTGCTCGATCTTTTCGATGGTGGCTTTCCGGGAGGATTCATAGCTGGTGCCGAAGCTCACGACCAGAACTGCCCTGTCTGTCTGCTGATTCATAAAAATGTTCTCCTATTTTATATTTTTCGCGTATGTTCAGATTATACTATAGCCCCCCAAAAAGTTCAATTTTTTTCCAGAAAGCTATTGACTTTTTTACGGAAAAGTAATAACATACTAAACATATCAAAGAGGTATGTTAATAAAACAGGAATACATCATATAAAGAAAGGCGGTAAACACCATGTCAAACATTTATAAAGGAACAGTGGGACTGATCGGAAATACTCCACTGGTAGAGATTACCAATGTAGAGAAGGAACTTGGACTGGAGGCGACGGTTCTTGTGAAACTGGAATACTTCAATCCGGCCGGAAGTGTCAAGGACAGAATTGCCAAAGCAATGATCGAGGATGCTGAGGCAAGGGGAATTCTCAAGGAAGGATCTGTCATCATTGAGCCGACCTCCGGAAATACAGGTATCGGCCTTGCCTCCATCGCAGCAGCGAAGGGATATCGAATCATCCTTACCATGCCGGAGACCATGAGTATTGAACGTAGAAACATTCTTAAGGCATACGGTGCAGAACTGGTTCTGACAGAAGGAGCCAAGGGAATGAAAGGTGCTATCGCCAAAGCAGATGAGCTTGCAAAGGAGATTCCGAACAGCTATATTCCGGGACAGTTTGTAAACCCTGCAAACCCGGCTGCACACAAAGCAACTACAGGTCCTGAGATCTGGAATGACACAGACGGAAAGGTAGATATCTTTGTAGCCGGTGTCGGCACAGGCGGAACTCTTACAGGAACCGGTGAGTATCTGAAAGAACAGAACCCGGATATTAAGATCGTGGCAGTAGAGCCGGCAACTTCCCCGGTACTTTCCGAGGGAAAAGGCGGTCCGCATAAGATCCAGGGTATCGGAGCAGGATTTGTTCCGGAAGTCTTAAATACACAGATTTATGACGAGATCATGCCGATCGATAATGATGTATGCTTTACAACAGCGAAGCTTCTTGCAAAGAAAGAAGGAGTTCTCGTAGGTATCTCCTCAGGAGCAGCCCTGTATGCGGCGATCGAACTTGCAAAGCGTCCTGAGAATAAGGGAAAGACCATCGTAGCACTGCTTCCTGATACTGCTGACAGATATTATTCCACCGCATTATTTACAGAATAAAGGAACACCAGGATTAAAAACTGCAAAAGACGTTCGTGCTTGCACGATAGGGCTTTTGAGTTTGGAACACTCCGTGGTACATAATATAGCAACAGAAAATCAAAAACACAGAAAAGAGGATCAGATTATGAGTGAAAAAATTACAAGAGAGAACAGAAAGTTTAAATTCGAAACACTTCAGCTTCATGTAGGACAGGAACAGCCGGATCCGGTTACTGATGCAAGAGCAGTTCCAATCTACCAGACATCTTCCTACGTATTCCGCAACTGTGATCATGCAGCAGCTCGTTTCGGACTGGCAGATGCAGGTAATATCTATGGCCGTCTGACCAATCCGACAGAGGATGTGTTTGAAAAGAGAATCGCAGCACTGGAGGGCGGTACAGCAGCTCTGGCAGTTGCTTCCGGTGCCGCAGCAATTACTTATACAATTGAGAATCTTGCACAGCAGGGAGATCACATTGTAGCAGCGAAGAACATTTACGGTGGAACAACAAACCTTCTGGAGCATACTCTTCCGGCATATGGAATCACAACAACATTTGTAGATATCTTTAATCTTGAAGAGGTAGAGAATGCGATCCAGGATAACACCAAGGCCCTTTACATTGAGACTCTTGGCAACCCGAATTCAGATGTTGTTGATGTTGAAGCGTGCGCTGAGATCGCTCACAGACATCAGATCCCGCTTGTTGTAGATAATACCTTTGCAACACCTTACCTTGTAAGACCGATCGAATATGGTGCAGATATCGTGGTTCATTCTGCGACAAAATTTATCGGCGGTCATGGAACTACGATCGGTGGTGTGATCATTGAAGGCGGTAAATTTGACTGGGAGGCTTCCGGTAAATTCCCGTCTCTGACAGAGCCAAACCCGAGCTATCATGGAATCAGCTTCACAAAAGCCTGCGGTTCGGCTGCTTTTGTTACAAAGATCCGTGCGATCCTTCTCCGTGATACCGGTGCAACAATCTCTCCGGTAAGTTCCTTTATTTTCCTTCAGGGACTGGAAACACTGTCTCTTCGTGTAGAACGTCATGTAGAAAACGCACTCAAGGTTGTTCAGTATCTGAATAATCATCCTCAGGTGGAGAAAGTACATCATCCGTCCGTGACAGACGATGAGAGCCAGAAAGCTCTGTACAAGAAATATTTCCCGAATGGCGGCGGCTCTATCTTTACCTTTGAGATCAAGGGAGATGCACAGACAGCCAAAGACTTCATTGATAATCTGGAACTGTTTTCTCTGCTTGCAAACGTAGCAGATGTTAAATCACTGGTTATCCATCCGGCAACCACCACCCACAGCCAGTGCACAGAAGAAGAGCTTCTGGATCAGGGTATCAAACCGAACACGATCCGTCTTTCTATTGGAACGGAAAATATCGATGATATCATTCAGGATCTGGATGAAGCTTTTAAGGCAATCCAGTAATTGAAATTTTGTAAAAAAACCAGATATGGTCTCACTGCACTGATGGATCTGGCTGCACAGCCGTCCGACACACCGATATCTCTGAAAAGCATAGCTGAAAGAAATGATATTTCTCTTCAGTTTCTGGAACACATATTTGCCTCGTTTCGAAGAACCGGCATTGTAAAGAGTGTCAAAGGCTCCCAGGGAGGCTATCATCTGGCGAAGACTGCTGACGAGATCACGGTTGCATCCGTGGTGGAGGCCCTGGAGGGAAACTACCATCTTGAAGATGAGGATGTCGTGGCGGAAAACAGCTATAAAGGAATCTCGGATACGATTCAGAAGCTGGTGGTGGATACCGTCAACCAGGAACTCGATCAGATTCTGTCAAATCTGACTTTGGAACAGATGAGCGGATATTATGCCGATCATTATGAAAAACAGGAAATGTACTATATCTGAAACAGAATTGTTCACAGAGCGAACAATAAGAAAGAAACCGGAGATTTCAGGCAATGTCCTGGTCTCCGGTTTCTGATTTCAGAAAGATGACTATGTCAGAAGGAATACCCATGTCTATTAAAAAAATTGCAGAACAGGCGGGAGTATCGATCTCTACTGTCTCCAGAATATTAAACCGACCGGATTATAAATGCTCCATTCCCGGTCTTCGAGAAAAGGTCTGGGCGATTGCCATGAAAATGGATTACGTCCCCAATGAGGCGGCGAGAAACTTAAAGAAAGGAAAACAGTCCAGAGACAGCCGGATCTGGTATATCAATGTACTGATGACAAGAACGGATGAGTCCAGGACGGATCCTTTCTTTACAGAACTTCTCCGCGTGGTGGAGAGTGAGATCCATGAACATAACTGTATTCTCTCAAAAGTGTGGTATATGCCGCTTTTTTCGGATGACCGAAAATGCCGCAGGGAAAATCTTGACCAGATCATCCAGGGAATGTATACTGAGACAGAAGGAAAACAGGATGGACTGATCGTGATCGGTCGGTGTAATCCTCTGGCTCTTAAAAAATTAAATCAGAAATATCGCAGCATAGTATCTGTCAACCGAAATTCTACCAATTATGAGGTGGATGAAGTGCTCTGCGATGGCAGAAAGATTGCCTCCATGGCACTGGAACATCTCATTTCGCTTGGTCACAAAAACATCGGATATGTCGGCAGCTGTCGAAATGAAGAACGATATATGGGGTATCTTGACACCCTTAAGAAATATGATCTGGATGTTGTCCCGGACTATGTTGTCGAGACAGATCAGACGGAGAAAGAAGGCTTTGAAGCCATGGAAAAGCTTCTCAGATCGGATGACTGTCCGACCGGTATCTACTGTGCCAATGATATTACGGCTGTCGGAATGCTGAAATATCTGGGACGCTGCCGGAACCTTTATTTCACACCATCGATCATAGCGAGTGATGATATTGAGGAGGCACAGTATACGAAACCGATGCTGACTACCGTAGGACTTCCAAGAGCAGAAATGGGCAAATTTGCACTTCATCTTCTGCTGGACCGTATGAAGGGCGGGCACAGTGGAGTTGTCCGTATGGAACTGTCAGGACATCTGATGATCCGGAACAGCTGCTCCCATGTTTCTGAGAGTACATGGAGTGATTACTGTATATAAGAGACCAGGAACAAGAAATTTTTGGTTAAGGAAGAACAGTATGTGTATTAGAACAATCGAAGAATTACAGGAAGATACAAGAGAAAAACAGATCATTGATATCCGTGACAGAGCGGATTTTGACAAGGAGACTTATCCGGGTGCCATCAATATCTACTGGGAAGAATTTGAAGAACATATGGATGAGATCCGTAAGGACTGTCCAGTATATCTGATCTGTTATACCGGTCAGAAGAGCGATGAGATCGCAGAAGAGCTGACAGAGCAGGGGTACGAGATTTACAGCATCAAAAACGGCTACCGTGCATGGCTTCGCATCAAACTCAGTAAACTGATGTCGGATCATGATGAGGCAGAACAACGTACCAGAGATATCGAGCGCAGCATCATCAAGAAATTCCGGAAGCCGATCTGGAGGAGATTTACCAAAGCAATCCGTGAATATGAACTGGTTAAGGACGGTGACAAGATCGCGGTCTGTATTTCAGGCGGTAAGGATTCCATGCTGATGGCGAAGCTGTTCCAGGAGCTTTCACGTCACGGAAAGAAAAACTTCGAAGTTGTCTTTCTGGTAATGAATCCTGGTTACAATGAGATCAACTATCAGACGATCAGGGATAATGCCAGAATCCTGAATGTGCCGATCACCGTCTTTGAATCGGATATTTTTAACATCGTTGCATCGGAAGAACAGTCACCATGCTATCTCTGTGCCCGTATGAGAAGAGGATACCTCTACAGTAAGGCGAAGGAGCTGGGCTGCAACAAGATCGCACTGGGTCATCATTACGATGATGTTATTGAAACAATCCTTATGGGAATGCTTTACGGTGCACAGGTTCAGACTATGATGCCGAAGCTTCACAGCACCAATTTTGAGGGGATGGAACTGATCCGTCCACTGTATCTGATCCGCGAGGCGGACATCATTCACTGGGCAAACTATAATGATCTTCACTTTATCCAGTGCGCGTGCCGTTTTACCGAGCACTGTGCATCCTGCGGCGGCACAGAGAAAGGTTCCAAGCGGGCAGAGATCAAGGAACTCATTCATGAACTTGCACAGAAAGATCCTGTGATCGAATATAACATTTTCCGGAGCGTGGAGAATGTCAATCTGAACACGGTCATTGGCTATAAACAGGATGGAGTGAGACATAATTTCCTGGATACCTATGATGAACAGAAATAAAAACTGAAACAGAAAGAGTCTCTGATATAGATTTTCCTGAAGAATTGTCGGGAGGGAGAACTATAGGAAGAGGCTCTTTTTGTATCTTTAAAAGTACGAGAAAACGTTTTCTAAAAAACATATTTAAAAAGTATGTTTGTTGGTATATAATGCCATTAACACAGAACACAACAGGGAGTGACAGAGATGACGAAAAAGAAATTTGGAAAAAGCTGTCTGGCAGCAGTACTTGGTATCGCAGCATTCGCAGGTGTCTGTTCCTATGATGCGGGAGCCAGATCAGATCTTCATATTGTGAATGTTTCCTATGATCCGACGAGGGAATTGTATGAATCCTACAACAAAATTTTTCAGGAACACTGGAAAGAAAAAACAGGACAGGATGTAGATGTGATCCAGTCCCATGGTGGTTCCGGCAAGCAGGCTCTGGAAGTGATCAACGGCCTGCAGGCAGATGTGGTGACACTGGCACTGGAATATGATGTTGATGCGATCGAGAATGCAGGAATGATCGATGAAGGCTGGAAAGAGGAACTGCCGGATGATAGTGCTCCTTATACCTCTACAATTGTATTTCTGGTACGAAAAGGAAATCCCAAAGATATTCAGGACTGGGATGATCTTGTCAGAGATGATGTCGATGTGATCACACCGAACCCAAAGACCTCCGGAGGTGCAAGATGGAACTATCTGGCAGCCTGGGCTTATGCGGATGAGAAATATAATGGCCAGGAAGACAGGATGGAAGAATTCATAAAGAAGTTATATCAGAATGTACTGGTTCTGGATTCCGGCGCAAGAAGTGCAACCACTTCCTTTGTAGAGAATGGACAGGGAGATGTATTGATTGCCTGGGAAAACGAAGCTTTTCTTTCAGTGCAGGATGATCCGGATAAGTTTGAAATCATTAATCCAAGTATCAGCGTGCTGGCACAGCCGTCTGTGACGGTGGTCGATGAGGTGGCAGAGAACCGCGGTACGGCAGATATCTCAAAGGAATATCTGAACTATCTGTATTCTGATGATGCGCAGAGGATCGCGGCAGATAACTATTATCGTCCGGTAGATCAGAAAATTCTGGAAGAATACAGTGATGTGTTTGATCTTACGATGGAGTTAAAAACAATCGATGATTTTGGCGGCTGGCAGGAAGTGCAGGAAAAACATTTTGCAGACGGTGGAATCTTTGATCAGATTTACGGAAACTAGAAGACGAGGTGAGAGATTATGAAAAAAGGTAAAAAAAGAGTGATCCCGGGATTTGGACTGACAATGGGTGTGACGATCACTATGCTCAGTATAGTGGTACTGATCCCACTGGCATCGCTTGTCGTGTATTCTTCACAGCTTGGTCTTGGGGAGTTTTTTGAAGTCATTACGAGAAAAAGAGTGCTTTCCAGCTTTTATGTCAGTTTTATTACCGCACTGGGTGCATCCCTTGTCAATGCCGTCATGGGACTGATCCTTGCCTGGGTGCTGGTGCGTTATGAATTTCCGGGCAAGCGGATCATGGATGGCATGATCGAACTTCCGTTTGCACTGCCGACGGCAGTTGCGGGTATTTCGCTGACTTCACTGACAGCAGATCAGGGGCTAATCGGAAGCTTTTTCGCGAAGTTCGGGATCAAAATTGCCTATACAAAACTGGGAATTACCTTTGCACTGATCTTTGTGGGAATTCCTTTTGTTGCAAGGGCAGTGCAGCCGGTTCTTGAAAAACTGGACGGTTCTTACGAGGAAGCTGCAAAAGTCATGGGAGCAAAACAGGGACTTATTTTTCGAAGAGTCATTCTTCCGGAACTCCTCCCGCCGCTTCTGACCGGTACAGGGCTGGCGTTCGGCCGATGCCTCGGAGAATATGGAAGCGTTGTATTTATTGCCGGAAACAGACCTTATGAGACAGAGATAACACCACTGATCATCATGTCAGAACTTCAGGAATTTGACTACAAAAGTGCAACCTCGATCGCGCTTGTCATGCTGCTTGTATCGTTTCTTATTCTGTTTCTGATGAATCTGATGCAGGCACGTAATTCAAAAAGACTGAGAGGAGGAAATGTCTGATGGAAAACAGGAGCGAATCACGAATCGTAAAATATCTTCTGATCGGAATCAGTGTCTTATTTCTTTTTGTGATGCTGGTACTTCCCTTATTTGTCGTTGTGACAGAAGCCTTAAAAAAAGGCTGGGAGGTCTATATAGAGGCAGTGACAGATTCCTACACGATCGCTGCACTGATGCTCACCTTAAAAGCAACGGTGATCGCAGTTCTGTGCAATACAATCCTCGGTCTGTGTGCCGCGTGGGTAGTCACAAGGTTTCAGTTCAAAGGGAAAAAACTGCTCACGACTCTGATCGATGTCCCGGTCACGGTGTCACCGATCATTGCAGGTCTTATTTATCTTCTGATCTTTGGAAAGCAGAGTATTCTCTATCCTTATCTGCAAAAAGCGGATATTCAGATTGTTTTTGCAGTTCCGGGAATTGTTCTTGCCACCATATTTGTTACTTTTCCGTTTGTTTTTCGGGAACTTCTTCCAGTACTGGAAGCAATCGGAACGGATGAGGAAGAGGCAGCTGCACTGATGGGTGCAAAAGGATGGACAATTTTTTCAAAAATCACTTTTCCACATATCAGATGGGCTCTTCTGTACGGGATCGTATTATGTACAGCCAGAGCCATGGGGGAATTCGGAGCAGTATCGGTTTTGTCAGGACATCTCCGGGGGCTGACCAATACACTGCCGCTTCATGTGGAGATTTTGTTTAATGAATTTCAGTATGTGCCGGCATTTGCGGTATCTTCGATCCTGGTGATCATGGCAGTGATTCTTCTGATCATTCGAAGCGTAATGGAGCACAGAGGCAAAAAAGAGGAGGGCAAAGCCTGATGTACGTTGAATTAAAGGATATTAACAAAACTTTTGGAGATTATAAAGCGTCTGACCATGTTTCCTTTGGAATCGAGAAGGGGAAACTGATCGGACTTCTGGGACCGAGCGGAAGTGGTAAGACAACAATCCTGCGCATGATCGCGGGACTGGAGCAGCCGGACAGCGGGGAGATCATTATTGACGGTAAGGTTGTCAACAATATTCCTGCCAGTGAGAGAGGTATTGGATTTGTATTTCAAAGCTATGCTCTGTTCCGCTATATGACAGTATATGATAACATTGCCTTTGGGCTGAAGGTGCAGAAAGCGGATAAAAAATATATCAAAAGCAGAGTCATGGAGCTGATCGAACTGATCGGGCTTAGAGGACTGGAAAAAAGATATCCGAGTCAGCTCTCCGGCGGACAGAGACAGAGGGTTGCTTTTGCAAGGGCGCTGGCACCGAATCCACAGCTCCTTCTTCTGGATGAGCCGTTTGCAGCGATCGATGCCAAGATCCGGCAGGAACTGCGTACCTGGCTCAAGGACATGATCGAAAAACTGGGGATCACCAGTATCTTTGTGACGCATGACCAGGATGAGGCAATTGAAGTGGCAGACGAGATTATCATTACAAACAAGGGACATATTGAGCAGAAGGGAAGTCCGGTCGAAGTATACCAGAGTCCGGAAACTGCATTCAGTGCCTCTTTCTTTGGACAGGCAGCCATTGTAAAAGATTATCAGAAGTTCCGGTATTTTGAAAATATTCCGGGAGCAGATTATGCGATCGTTCGTCCGGAGTTTGTCAAGGTGACCCGGAAGAATGAGGTGCAGAAATACAAGAGTTCCGCTTCAGAGGCAGAAGTCGAGAGAGTGGCATTTCGCGGCAGTTATTTTGAACTGGGCCTGAAAGTGGGAGATATCACCTTAAGCGCCAAAAGAGGCCTGGATGAGCCTCTGGTACACCAGGGAGAAAAGGTGGATGTGTTTGTACAGAGGCTTTTTGCCATCAAAGAAAACAAGGTTTATGCACTGGAGAACAGTTCTATAAGAGAAGATTATCTGGTAATCTGACAGGATAGTGCTTGAAATCCCTATAACCTTGTAGTATAATAGGTATATGGAGGGATTTACATGAAAATTTCAACAAGAGGACGCTATGCGATTCGAGTTCTTCTGGATCTTGCAGAGCATAACACAGGGGAATATATTCCATTAATGGACATTGCAAAGAGACAGGAAATTTCAGAGAAATATCTGGAATCTATTGTTTCCGTATTAAGTAAACAGAAATTTGTCAAGGCACTCAGAGGTAAGGGCGGGGGGTATCGTCTTGCCAAGGCACCTTCTGAGTACACGATTGGAAGCATCTTAAGGATCACGGAGGGTTCCATGGCACCGGTTGCCTGTCTGGATGACCATCCGAACCAGTGTGAGCGAGCTTCTTCCTGCAGGACACTTCAGATGTGGGAGGGATTTTATAAGCTGATCAATGAATATTTCGACGGGATCACACTGGAGGATCTTATGGAACAGAATGACGACATGGGAGATTATGTGATCTGACAGTTTGTTGCGGGGAATCCTTGTGACACTTCCGAAGAATGAGGCGGCAGAACATATCAAAGCAGAAAAAGATGTGTTCTGCTGCCTTTTCTATGATAAAAAATGGAAAAAAATAGAAAAAACCTATAAACCCTATTGACATGGTATGTTTATAGGTATATAGTAATACCATCAAAACAGCCAAAGAAAACAAAGGAGCACAGGAATGAAAGAATACGGTTTTAATACAACTTTGCTTCATGGGAGCGAGGACAGTAATCCTCACGGCGCGACACAGGTACCGATCTACCAGTCCAGTGCATTCCGTCATGATACGGCAGAGGAATTGGAGAAGATTTTTGCCAATAAATGTGCAGGATATTCTTACACAAGAATCAATAATCCTACGATCGAATCTTTTGAGAAGCGGATGACGAAACTGGAAGGTGGAATTGGAAGCGTGGCGTGTTCCTCCGGAATGGCAGCACTGTCCATGGCAATGATGAACATTCTTAAAAATGGTGATCATGTCGTGGCGGCAGCAGGACTTTACGGTGGGACGGTAGAGCTTCTGGATGAGCTTAAGGCATATGGGATTACGACCTCCTATGTACAGGAGAATACCCCGGAGGCTTTTGAAGCAGCAATAAGACCTGAGACCAGAGTTGTTTTTGCAGAGACGATCGGTAATCCAAAGCTGGATGTCACAGACATTGAGGGAGTGGCAGCGATCGCACATAAGAGAGGACTTCCGTTTCTGGTAGACAATACGGTCGCAACACCGTATCTCATTAATCCACTGAAGCTTGGAGCAGATGTTGTGATTCATTCCTCATCCAAATACATAAATGGAAGCAGTGATGCGATCAGTGGTATCCTGGTAAGCGGAGGCAAGTTTCGGTGGGATCCGGAGAAATTTCCGGGAATGGCAGAGTTTAAGAAATTTGGTCCATTTGCCTATCTTGCAAAGCTGCGAAATGGACTGTTTCGAAGCATGGGAGCCTGTCTTGCACCGCAGAATGCTTTTCTCAATAACCTGGGACTTGAAACCCTGGGACTTCGAATGCAGCGTCACTGCAGCAATGCCATGGAACTGGCAGAGTTCCTTCAGGGACTGGGACATGAAATCACGGTTTCCTATCCGGGTCTTAAGGAACATCCTTATCATGAAATTGCGGCGAAACAGTTTCACGGTGGATTTGGAGCGATCATAACCTTAAGAACAGGAAGTAAGGAAAGAGCTTTTCATATTTTAAATGAATTGAAACTTCCCTGGCTGGTATCCAACATCGGAGATACCAAGACGCTGGTGATTCATCCGTCAAGTACTATTGCGGCACACCTTTCCGATGAAGAAAAAGAACTTTCCGGTGTGTACGACGATATGATCCGGATCAGCGTGGGAATTGAAGATATAGAAGACCTGAAAGAAGATTTCAGACGAGTGATAGAAGGAGAATAAGATGGCGAAAGTAGATTATGCAACATTAAAAAAAGGCGGTTTTATGCGTCAGAAACAGAAGAATAATTTTTCGCTGCGTCTTGCCTGTGTCGGCGGAACACTGACAGCGGAAAATCTCAGGAAGATCGCAGAGGTTGCAGAGAAATTCGGAGATGGATACGTACATCTCACTTCCAGACAGGGAGTTGAGATCCCGTTTATCAAATTAAATGATATTGATGATGTAACAGCAGACCTTGCCACAGGCGGCTGCAAACCGGGTGTCTGCGGACCGAGAGTACGAACAGTAACTGCCTGCCAGGGCAATGCGGTCTGTCCGAGTGGAAACATCAACAGCTATGATATCGCAGTGAAATTAAACGACAGATATTTCGGAAGAGAGCTTCCGCATAAATTCAAGTTCGGTGTGACAGGATGCCAGAATAACTGCCTCAAAGCAGAAGAGAATGACGTAGGAATCAAAGGGGCAGCACAGATTTCATGGAAGGAAGGTTCCTGTATCCACTGTGGTGTCTGTGAAAAAGCCTGTCGAGAGGAAGCAATTTCCTTTAAGGACGACAAACTTGTGATCGATACCGACAAATGCAACTACTGCGGACGCTGTGCAAAATCCTGTCCGGTAGATGCCTGGGATGTAGAGGAGGCATATCTTGTATCTTTTGGAGGTACCTTCGGAAATCATATCAGTAAGGGACAGGAATTACTTCCGCTGATCACTTCAGAAGAACAGCTTTTCCGTGTGACAGACGCAGCAATCCAGTTCTTTGCAGATCATGCAAAAGCAGGTGAGCGATTCAAGTTCACCATTGACCGGGTTGGAGAAGATAAACTGTACGAAGTACTGAAAGGAGCTTATGATGGCTGATTATAAAATCGATGATACCATAGATATTACAGATGTTGTGTGTCCGGTAACATTTGTTAAGGCAAAGGTTGCACTGGAGGAGCTTGATGACGGACAGATCCTTGCAGTCCGCATGAATAACGGCGAGCCGGTGCAGAATGTACCGAGAAGCATAAAGGAAGAGGGACACCAGATTCTGAAGCTTAACGACAATGGGGATGATACTTTTACCCTGATCGTCCGGAAAGTGGAGGACGAATGATATGGCACTGAGAATCAACGCAGAGAATTTTGAAGAAAAGGTATTAAAGGCAGATAAGCCGGTTCTCGTTGACTTTTATTCGGATACTTGTATCCCATGCAAACAGATGGCAGGTATTCTCGGAGATATCGAGGATGAGAATGAAGATGATATTTATATTTACAAAGTCAATGTAAATTACGATAAGGCACTGGCAGAAGAATTCAAGGTCATGTCCGCGCCGACGGTTATCTGTTTTGTAAACGGAGAGCAGAAAGGCAAGGTAGTCGGACTGAAGGAGCCGGAGGAAATCGAAGCCTTGTTTGAAGAATTTGTCTGATTATTTACATATACAAGATAAAATTTGATTATTAAGGAGAAAAAATATGTTTATCAGAGTAGCAGGAGAGAAAAAAGAATATCCGGAAGGACTTACAGTTAAAGAATTGATTGAAAAGGAAGATGTGGAAACTCCACAGTATGTTACAGTAACGCTCAATGATGAATTTGTGGAAAGCGGAGCTTTCGATTCCACAGAAGTCAAAGACGGCGATGAAATCGAGTTTCTGTATTTCATGGGAGGAGGAGCAAGATAATGTCATTTACAAACGAACAGGTGGAGCGTTATTCCCGCCACATCATCCTCAAAGAGGTTGGTGCCAAGGGCCAGAAGAAACTCCTCAATGCAAAAGTGCTGATCATCGGTGCAGGCGGACTTGGTGCTCCGGTGGCTATGTATCTTGCAGCAGCAGGTGTCGGAACCATCGGAATTGCAGATGCGGATGAGGTTGATCTTTCCAATCTTCAGAGACAGGTCATCCATACAACTGCTGATCTTGGCAAAGCTAAAGTCAAATCAGCAAAGGAAACCATGCAGGCGATCAATCCGGATGTCAAGGTTAATACTTATCGTAAATTCATCACATCCGAAAATATCATGGATATCATTAAGGATTATGACTTTATCATCGACGGAACAGATAATTTCCCGGCAAAATTTCTGATCAATGATGCCTGTGTTATGGCAGGAAAACCGTTTTGTCATGCGGGGATCATTCGTTTCAAAGGACAGCTGATGACTTATGTTCCGGGAGAGGGACCGTGTTACAGATGTGTATTCAAGGATCCGCCGCCGAAGGATGCTGTACCGACCTGTAAGCAGGCAGGAGTCATCGGAGCCATGGCAGGAGTTATTGGAAGTCTTCAGGCGATGGAAGCTATCAAGTACATTATCGGAAAAGGTGATCTTCTTACGGGAAGGCTTCTCACCTATGATGCTCTGACTATGACTTTCCGTACGGTGAAGCTTCCAAAGAATCATGAATGTCCGGTATGCGGTGACCACCCGACGATCACCAAACTGATTGATTACGAGCAGGCAGAATGCGATATGCATATATAATATGAATTATAGATTGTAGGTTATAGCATTACGTGTGCGAGATCAAATATTTCATCGAAGATACGCTCTCGCTGCCTTCGACTGGCAGCGGATACTAAGGGAGCAAAAACACTCCCTAAGTACCGGCCGTCTCAGAGCATCTTCTCTCGAAATATTTATCCGCACACTGTGGATATGCAGAGATAACAATTGCACTAAAAGTTATATTACAATGTTTCGGGAGCGGAGTCCAGTAGCCCACGCGACCTTTTACGACGAACATATTTTCAATGCACAGTGTATGAATAAACAGATTCATAAGGGGATGATCTGAGACGGCCGGTACTTAGTGACCGTGTTGTGGTCACTTAGCACCGTTGCCAGTCGAAGTCAGCGAGAGCGTGTCCCCGTTTGAACTGTTTATTCACACACGTCAGAGAAGAATATCGAGGAGCCCTCTTATGAAATTATATTTAAAAAAATCACACTACAACACCATCCTGACGCATTGCATCACCGGTCTTCCCAACGAATCCTGCGGCCTCCTTGCAGGAAAGAAAGAGGACGAGGAGATCACTGTCACGAAGGTTTATCTCCTTACAAACATCGATGCCAGCAGAGAACATTTTTCCATGGATCCCAAAGAACAGCTTGCGGCACTTAAAGATGCCAGGGCAAATGGAGACAAGATCATCGGAAACTTTCATTCCCATCCGGAGTCTCCTTCCCGCCCATCCGAAGAAGACAAGCGGCTGGCATTTGACCCGACGATTGAATATCTGATTCTCTCCCTTATGGAAGAGGGAAATCCGATACTCAAGGCATTCGGGATTGACAAAGAAAAGAATGTCACGATCCACGAAATCGAGATTACAGAATAAAGTCAGGAAGAAAAAACTATGAGCAAACCCTTACAGGTAAAACACATACATACAGATGTCCTGATTATAGGCGGCGGCACCGCAGGCTGCTATGCCGCACTTACCATCAGCAGAAATTCCGACGCTTCCGTTCTTGTCGCAGAAAAAGCAAACATCAAACGAAGCGGCTGCCTCGCAGCAGGTGTCAACGCAATCAACGCCTATATTGTAAAAGGCCGCAAGCCACAGGATTATGTAGATTACGCAACCAAAGATGCGGCAGGAATTGTCAGAAACGACCTCCTTCAGACTGCCGCAGAAGAATTTAATGAAGTAACGGCAGATATGGAAAAGCTTGGACTTGTGATTCTCAAGGATGAAAATGGGGATTACGTGGCAAGAGGAAACCGTAACATTAAGATCAATGGCGAGAACTTCAAGCCACTCCTCGCAGATGCCGTATATAAGAGTGAAAATGTAGACGTTCTGAATTACGTGAATATCACAGATCTTCTCACAGAAAACGGAAAAGTTTATGGAGCGGTCGGTTTTTCCATCATGGAAGAAACAGCCTATGTGATCTATGCAAAAGCAGTCCTGATCGCAACAGGCGGGGCTGCCGGTCTTTACAAACCAAACAACCCGGGATTTTCCAGACATAAGATGTGGTATCCGCCATTCAATACAGGAGCCGGATTTGCAATGGGAATTCGTTCCGGTGCAGAGATGACAACCTTTGAGATGCGTTTTATTGCACTCCGATGTAAGGACACCATAGCTCCAACAGGAACCATCGCACAGGGCGTGCAGGCAAAACAGGTGAATGCAAAGGGCGAAGTCTATGAACATATTTACGGACTGACTACCAGCCAGAGAGTTTATGGAACAGTCAGAGAAAATCAGCTTGGTCATGGTCCGTGTTATCTTAAAACTTCTGGCATCACAGCTGAACAGGATCAGGATCTTCTCAAAGCCTATCTTAACATGGCACCGAGTCAGACCCTTAAATGGATCGAGAGCGGCAAGATGCCAGGGGAGCAGGATGTGGAAATCCAGGGAACAGAGCCGTACATCGTAGGCGGTCACACAGCCAGCGGATTCTGGGTAGATACCCGAAGAGAGACTACCATCCACGGACTGTATGCAGCCGGGGATGTGGCAGGGGGATGTCCTCAGAAATATGTTACCGGTGCTCTGGCAGAGGGCAAGATCGCCTCTCTTGCGATCATCGAACAGTTAAAAGAAAAGCATAGCGAAGAAACATCCGAGGTCGAAAAACAGGCACAGACAATCATTGAAGATTACGAAAAGCTCCGCAACGCACAGAATGGTCTCTTCACGATCGAGGAGCTGGAAGAAGCCATGCAGAAAGTCATGGACGAATATGCAGGCGGAATTGCCGTTAATTATCAGTTCAATGAAAAGCAGTTAAATCTTGCAAAAGAAAAGATCGCACGCTTAAGTGAACTGGCCGATAAGGTCGGTGCAGAAGATATGCATGAACTTCTTTTTGCATATGAATTAAAAGAAAGACTTCTTGTCTGTCAGGTGCTGATCGAACATCTTAAAAGCCGAAAAGAAACCAGATGGCATTCGTTTAATGAAAATCTGGATCATCCGGAAACGGACCAGAAATTTGAAAAATATGTAAATTCCAGAATGGAAGACGGAAAGATCCATATTCTGTTCAGAGGTCTGGTAAAGGGGGATACTTATGAGCATACGAATTCGTGAAGACCGATGCGTCGGCTGCGGTAAATGTCAGGAAGTATGTCCTGGTACTCTGATTCAGATCACAGATAAAAAAGCAATCATGAAATATCCAAAAAACTGCTGGGGCTGTGTTTCCTGTGTAAAGGAATGTAAAGCAGGAGCCATTGAATTTTATCTTGGTGCAGACATCGGCGGCATGGGCGGAACCATGAACGTCACGCAGAAAGGCGATCTTCTTAACTGGAACATCACCAGATCTGACGGCAGTGAGCTGGTCATCAGCGTTGACCGGCGAAATTCCAATAAATATTAGTACAGGAGAAGAACTATGAGCGGATTATCACATTTAGATGAACTCGAAGCAGAAGCAATATATATTATCCGGGAAGTGGCTGCAGAATGCGAAAAACCTGTTATGCTTTATTCCATCGGAAAAGACAGCTCAGTGATGCTTCATCTCGCACTGAAGGCCTTTTATCCGGAAAAACCACCTTTCCCGTTTCTACATGTAAACACAACCTGGAAATTTCGCGAAATGATCGAGTTTCGTGACAAGACGGCCAAAGAACTTGGAATCGAAATGCTGGAATATATCAATGAGGACGGTGTGAGACAGGGAATCAATCCTTTTGACAATGGATCCGCTTATACTGATATCATGAAGACACAGGCTCTCAAGCAGGCCCTCAACAAATACGGATTTACCGCAGCCTTTGGAGGCGGCCGCCGTGATGAAGAAAAGAGCCGTGCTAAGGAGAGAATCTTTTCTTTCCGTAATGAAAACCATGCCTGGGATCCGAAGAACCAGAGACCGGAGATGTGGAAACTTTACAATACAGAGATCAACAAAGGCGAGAGCATCCGTGTCTTTCCAATCTCCAACTGGACAGAAAAAGACATCTGGCAGTACATACAAAGAGAAAATATTCCGATCGTACCTCTTTACTTTGCAAAAGAACGTCCGGTAGTATACCGTGACGGAAACATCATCATGGTGGATGATGACCGTATGCGGCTGAAACCCGGCGAGAAACCGGAAATGAAAAAAGTCCGTTTCCGTACACTGGGCTGTTATCCGCTGACCGGAGGCATTCTTTCCGATGCAGATACTCTCGATGCGATCATTGACGAGACATTGAGTTCTGTGGAATCTGAGAGAACCAGCCGGATCATTGATTCTGACGGCGGTGCAGCCAGCATGGAAAAGAGAAAGAGAGAGGGGTATTTCTAGATGAGTGGTTTACTGAAATTTATTACCTGCGGCAGTGTAGACGATGGAAAATCCACACTGATCGGACATATACTTTACGATTCCAAGCTGCTTTATGCAGACCAGGAAAAAGCTCTGATCCTCGACAGTAAGGTGGGATCCAGAGGCGGTGCGATCGACTATTCTCTCCTTCTGGATGGTCTGATGGCAGAGAGAGAACAGGGCATCACCATTGATGTTGCCTATCGTTATTTTACAACGGACAAGAGAAGCTTCATTGTTGCAGATACACCGGGACACGAGGAATATACAAGAAATATGGCTGTCGGTGCTTCTTTTGCACAGCTTGCGATCATCCTTGTCGATGCAAAACAGGGCGTTCTGGTACAGACAAGACGTCACAGCCGTATCTGTGCCCTGATGGGAATCCATCATTTTGTATTTGCGGTCAATAAGATGGATCTTGTGGGTTACAGTGAAGAAAGATTCAATGAGATCGTCAAAGATATCAATGAACTTTCCGAAAGCCTTGGTCTTCAGGATGTAGTGATCATTCCGGTCAGTGCTACAGAAGGTGACAACGTGACTGTAAGATCTGAAAATATGCCATGGTATACAGGAAAAGTACTTCTTAATCATCTGGAAACCGTAGATGTGACAGAGACAGAAAGCGAAGCAGGATTCTATATGCCAGTGCAGAGAGTCTGCCGTCCGAACCATGAATTCCGTGGTTTCCAGGGCCAGATTGAAAGTGGAAAGATCAAAGTCGGACAGACGATCACCACACTTCCAAGCAATGAAACTGCAACTGTGAAATCTCTTCTGAACGGAAGTACTTCTGTAGAAGAAGCTGTGACAGGACAGGCAGTTACCATCCAGCTTGACAAAGAAGTGGATGTCAGCCGGGGATGTGTCCTCACTGATCAGGCACAGTTCTCCGTAGCAAAAAGCTTCACGGCCACACTGCTCTGGATGGATGACAGCAGACTGACTCTTGGAAAAGAATACCTTGTAAAACTCGGAACAAAGAAAATCCCCGGATTTATCCGCAGCATTAAATATAAGATCGATGTCAATACAGGGGAGCATATCAAGGCAGATTTTATTGAGAAAAATGAGATCGCACTGTGCGAGATTGAGTTGGCAGAGAAGATTGTCCTTGATGAATTTAAGAAACACAAAACTCTTGGAGAGATGATCCTGATCGACCGTGTAAGTCATATGACTTCCGCCTGCGGTGTGCTTGAGACTGTAAAAAGTGATGGAGAAAAACCGTATTTCCAGAAAGATGACATCAAAGTCGGTGGATATGTATTTGAAGAATTCTACTTCAACCTTGAAAATGCGATGATGTCCAAAGCCGGTTCCGACAAGAAAACCTATCATGTCGGTGATGCAGTGCCGGTTGCCGGAGACAGCTTCAAATATCCGGAATACTTTGACATTCTTTCTGTTGACGATGGGGCAGCAGTCCTGATCCGTGACGGTAAGGTGGAGGATATCCAGAAGATCGAGGATTATCGTTATATGGGACTTCCTGTCATTGATGAGAGAGGAATGGCACTGCTTATTAAGAGCAGAGCAGATCTTGAAAAATTCCTTACGGAATCGGAAGAGGCTTCTGCTGAAGAACGCTCCGAACTCCACAATAAATGGTCCAGATTTGAAACCTACAGAAAAGTTGTCTGCACGGATAATTTCTGGGTGATTTAGGGTACTGCCCTGAAACCCTTCGACTTTTGAAAAATAAGAAAATCCTGCGAGGGGAGGGCACTCAAAGTTGCGAAGGCCGTTCTCCCCTCGCGCTCCCCACCGGGCCACGCAAAATGCTGTTTCGCCAGAGCGAGAAGTGTGAAGTAAGAAAACTTATAAATTAAGAGTTAGATAAAAAAGAAGTTGGTTAGATGTTGGGTCTGGTCAGCTTCTTTTTGTTGTGGTGGGAAGATAGTGAGAGTGTTTGGTGATTGGCGTTAGTTCGGATTAAAAAACTGCCCAAATTGGACTTGCTATATGAATGTAAATATTGTATGGTATAAAATGTAAACGGTAATCTAAATTTTCTAATAAGCAATTTTTCAGGCAATATCTGCCATTGATTCCAAAGATAAAAATACATGAATTCAAAGAGATTAAGTGTTTGATAAAACTCGTCAGAATGTTATAATGTAGGTACAAAAAGGAGTGTTATATGAATAATACGATTTTTGATGATGTATTCCGTACAATGATCGAGAAGATGCTATATCTGGCCGTGCCATTGATTAATGAGGTGTTTCATACATCATACCCGGAAGATGTGAAGATTGCGGACTACATTTTTCGCAAAGAAGAGGATGTCCGGAAAGGAATAGGTGATATTATGGGAGGTAAAGTTCTGGAACTGGAATCTGAAAGACTTAAAGCAGAAGGCATGATTGCTGGTGCAATTAAAACCTGCAAGAAATTTAAACTTGACCAGGAAGCTTCTGTAAAAAATATAATGGAAGAGTTTTCCTTATCTGAAGAAGATGCCAGTAATTATGTGAAAAAATACTGGTAAGAAGGATATTAATACACAAATATGCCCCCTGAGGGATTTGTTTTATATTGCAGGTGAGTATCAGAAACTGGTGGATAATAAGTCTCTCTATTCCTCAGCATTGCAGAAAATACCGGCACCGAATTTTATTGTATTTTATAAAGGAAGAGGGAAATGCTATATCGGAAATGTAACGGGAAATAAAAAATATCAGATATCAGGTATTAGTGTTTCTTTTTTGCCGAGTTTGTAGTACAATTGAGACTAACTAATACAAAAGGAGGAAGGGTATGAAAAAGCTGATAACGATTACTCTGGCAGCAACGCTCAGTGTGGGAAGTGTAATGTCTGCATCGGCTGCGGATTTTACGGATTCTGCGGTTGTTACACAGGAGGAGACAGATTCCTGGTCAGAGGAGGGAGAAACAGATCTGAACTCTGAAATGGAAGCAGAGGAAACGGAGACAGAGGATCCTGCCACGGAAATTGAAGAGGATACGGAAGAGCCGGAAATTCTGGATGAGGACTTTGCATCAGAGGATGCACAGGCAGAGATTCAGGAGGAAGATGCAGATGAGACAGCGACTGAACTGGAATCAGGGGAAATTTCCGCGGAGGAGGAATTTACAGATTCCGAAGAAAGTATGGATGCTGTAGGGGCGTCTTCCGGAACCTGTGGAGACAATGTCAAATGGAAAATCAACGGAACGACTCTGACACTCAGTGGATCTGGTGCGATGTATAATTACTGGGGCAGTTCTTCTACTCCATGGAGTGATCAGAGAGAATATATTTCCAGGGTTGTGATCAGTGATAATATTACAACTATTGGAGATTGTGCATTCTATGAATTTAAAAATATTCGTTCCATCACAATTGGAAATAAGGTGACAACCATTGGCGAACGTGCATTTGAAGACTGCTATAATCTTCAGAGTGTTCGAATCGGAAATAAAGTTTCTATAATTAAACGTGCTGCATTCAGCGATTGTCAGAACTTATCTCAGCTTACTCTGGGAACATCCCTGGTCACTATTGAAAATTATGCGTTTGCAAATTGCAGTAATCTTCGGAAACTGACAATACCGGATAAGGTAGCAACGATTGGTTATGAAGCTTTTGCAGGTGCAACGAATCTGACATCTGTGAAACTGGGTGCATCTCTTAAAGAGATTGGAGGCTACGCTTTTGATGGATGTACTAATCTGGAAAGTCTTACGATGGGAAACAAACTAACAACCATCGGTTATCATGCTTTCAGAAACGCAGGTGCTTTGAAGTCTCTGACGATTCCGTCATCTGTTACAAGTATCGAATATGATGCATTTAGAAATTGTGTAGGTCTGGAAAAAGTAAGTATTTCTGGAGGCTGTGAAATCGGAAATCAAGCGTTTGAAGGCTGTATCTCATTAAAGACACTTTCTCTTGGAAGTAAAGTGACCAGTATTGGGAATTATGCGTTTAATGAATGTAATCTGACTTCTGTTACCATACCGAATAGCACTACGGTAATTGGAAATTATGCATTTGCAGAAAATGTGAAT
The DNA here is from genome assembly GCF_009883055.1 of Blautia sp. BIOML-A1. Lineage (GTDB taxonomy): Bacteria > Bacillota > Clostridia > Lachnospirales > Lachnospiraceae > Blautia_A. The sequence continues at coordinate 110,736 of NZ_WWVR01000004.1, forward strand.
CTCAGTAAGCTTACGATCGGAAATAAAGTAGCAACGATTGGAAATTATGCATTCAATAATTGTAGTTCTCTTACAGAGGTAACAATCCCGGGCAGTGTGACAGAAATCGGAGAAGCTGCGTTCAGGGGTGCATCTAAGTTAAAAAAGGTATCTTTGAATTCCAGACTTGTAACGATTGGTTACAGTGCATTTCGCGAGTGCGTTTCACTTACATCGGTCAATATTCCGAGTAGAGTGAGCACTGTCAAGGATTCTGCGTTCCGTGACTGTAGTTCTCTTACATCTGTAAAGATTGGAAATTCCTGTACAAGCATTGGCGATTATGCATTTTCGGGAGACGCTGCACTGGAGAGTATAAGCTTTGGTGAGCACTTAAATTCTATTGGATATGAAGCGTTTTATAAATGTGCTTCACTGAAAACACTTTCTTTCAATGATAATCTTCTCAAAATAGGAAGCTATGCATTTCAGGACTGTAAAGGTATTACCAGTGTCCGTATGGGAAGTCATCTTACCAAGATAAGTGATGGTGCATTCCGGGGCTGTGATTCTCTTACGAAAGTTACGATCCATGCCAAAAATGTGGATATCAGTAATTACAATGTTTTTAACAAGGGTACGCAGCTTACTCTTCGTGGGTATGAGAATTCTACTGTGCAGAAGTATGCGGTTTCCAACAACAACCGTTTTGAGAAGATCACTACTTCTAAATTGGATGCGAAGGCTTTCTCGCTTAAGACTACTTCCTATACTTGGACGGGTGGATATTTCTATCCGCAGGTTGCCTGCACAAATGGTCTGCTTCAGAATGTAGATTATAAGGTGGAATACGATTACAACAGCAATGCGGGGACGCATACGATTGAAGTTTACGGAATCAATGATTATACGGGCAGTGTTTTTCTGAAGTATACAGTTGCCAAGTCAGGACAGACTCTGACGGGTTCGAATACAGTCAAAAAGACTGGTGCCACAAATTCTTTTAAGCTGGATGTGAAACGCACCAAAGGTGATGGTAAACTCACGTATTCTTCCAGCAATACGAAGGTTGCAACAGTCAACAAAAATGGACAGGTTACGATCAAGGGCTGTGGCAAAACTATCATCACAGTCAAGGCAGCGGCTACCAGAAACTGCAATGCGGCAGCCAAAAAAGTGACTCTGACTGTGACGAAAGCATCTCAGAAGATTTCAGGGGTGGCATCTTCCTATACCAGAAGATATTCTTCCAAAAGTCTGACGATCAGACCAAAGGCAGCAGGAAAGATCACCTATGTTTCCAGCAACAAAAAGATTGCCCAGGTATCTTCCAAAGGAAAGATCACATTCCGAAGAAAAGGTACTGTAAAGATTAAAATTAAGGCAGCTGCAACTTCTAAGTACAATGCCACATCAAGAACCATCACAATAAAAATCAAATAATGTTTATAACGGAGACAGGTACCGGATTTTTTTCTTATGGAAGAATCCGGTACGCTTTTTTATTATTAAAAATCCAGTGAATTCCATTGACATTGCAGGATTAAACGACTATCATTAAAACAGTATGTTTTTTTGTAAGTGCCTTTTGCAGATTCGACAGATTTTTACAAAAAAAGATACAGGAGAAACACAAAGGAGTAATATATCATGACAATATCCATGATAGGGATAGATCACGACAGAGCACCGGTAGACGTCCGTGCCCTGTTTGCATTTACAAAGAAAAATGCCGGAGAAGCAATGGAACAACTGAAAGAGAGAGCAGGCATTCATGGCTGCATTATTTTATCTACCTGTAACCGTCTGGAAATCTGGGCGAGTCATGAGGATGATCAGGAGTTTTCACTGTACCGGTGTCTTTGCGAACTCAAGAATATACAGGATCCTTCTTACGAAGAATATTTTATCTCAAGACAGGATAAAGAAGCAGTCGAGCATCTTTTTTATCTGGCAGGAGGTCTGAAGTCTCAGATTCTTGGCGAAGACCAGATCCTTACGCAGATCAAGGATGCCCTCAATCTGGCGAGAGAGCACTTTACGACAGACGGCGTTTTGGAAGTTCTTTTCCGTATGGCAGTAACAGCAGGGAAGAGGATCAAGACAGAGGCACCGATGGCACATGGAAATCCATCTGTGATCCATCAGGCGGTCAGTACTTTGAGAGAACAGGGATATGACATGCATGGAAAAACCTGCATGGTTATCGGGAACGGAGAAATGGGCAAGGTTGCGGCACAGACACTTCGGGATGCCGGAGCAAATGTCACAGTGACAGTCCGTCAGTACAGAAGCGGTATGGTGAGCATTCCGATCGGGTGCAGCCGGATCCATTATGGCGAGCGTATGGGATTTCTGCCGAAATGTGATGTGGTAGTCAGTGCGACAGCCAGTCCGAATTATACGCTGCGCAGGGAACTTTTTCAGGATATTACCCTGACGAAACCACTGCTTCTTCTGGATCTTGCTGTGCCGAGAGATATTGAACCGGCACTTGCGAAGGAAGAGGGAATTACACTGTATGATATGGACAGTTTCCGCACAGAAAGGATTTCACCGGAATCTATGGAAAGCATCACAAAGGCCGGTGAGATCGTCAGAGAACAGATGGATGAATTTTTTCAGTGGCTGGATGGCAGGGATGTAATCCCGAGGATCCAGGAGATCAGAGAGGAAGCGGTGCAGGATCTGAACCTTCGTATCCACAAGATTCTTAAGAACACACCGATGGAGGATTCTGACCGTACAAATCTCTTAAATGCAGTAGATACTGCAGCAGGCAAGGTAGTCAATAAACTTATTTTTGGACTCCGGGACAGTCTGAATCAGGATACTTTTCTGGAGTGCGTGGCAGGACTGGAGAAATTATATGAAGAATAAGCGTTTTTTTCCAATGTTTGTAGATCTGTCAGATAAAAAGATTGTAGTAGTAGGCGGTGGAAATATAGCAACCAGAAGGATCAAGACTCTGCTGCAGTTTACCAGAAACATTACAGCAGTAGCTCCAAAGACAACGATGGAGCTCCATGAACTTGGCAAGGCGGGTTTTGTAAATCTGATCAACAGACCGGTGAAGCGTTCTGATTTTACTATGGCGTTTATGGTGATCGCTGCGACAAATGACTGGAAACTGAATGATGAGATCTACCGTGTCTGTAAGGAAGAGGGAATCTATGTCAACGTTGCAGATGACAAGAGTAAATGTGATTTTTATTTCCCGGGAATTTATATGCAGGACGAGGTTGTTGTGGGAATTACAGCAAGCGGACTGAATCACAAAAAAGCAAGGAAAGTCCGTGTGGCAATTCAGGAGGCAATGGAGGCATCTGATAATGAAGAATAAGATTACGATCGGAAGCAGAGAAAGCAAGCTCGCGGTACTGCAGAGCGAGATGGTCCGGGATTACATAAAAAACCATGATCCGGAACTTGAGGTAGAAATTCTGACCATGAAGACAACAGGGGATAAGATTCTTGACCGTACACTGGACAAAGTCGGCGGCAAGGGCCTTTTTGTAAAAGAACTTGATCATGCTCTTCTTGATGGAAGAACGGAGCTTTCCGTACACAGTCTGAAGGATATGCCGATGGAAGTTCCGGCAGAACTCCCGCTTCTGGCTTTTTCAAAAAGAGAGGATCCGAGAGATGTACTGGTGCTTCCAAAGGGGGTGACAGAACTGGACAGATCCAAACCTCTTGGCTGTTCCAGCCTCAGAAGAACCCTTCAGCTTCGGGAATTGTATCCGGATATGGAGATAAAGAGCATAAGGGGAAACCTTCAGACAAGACTTCGTAAACTGGATGAAGGACAGTATTCAGGACTAATCCTGGCAGCAGCAGGGCTGAAACGTCTCGGACTGGAAGAGAGGATCAGCCGGTATTTTACAGAAGAAGAAATGCTTCCGGCAGCAGGTCAGGGAATTCTGGCAGTGCAGGGACGGACCGGTGTGGACTATGCATTCCTGGATGGTTACTGTGATGCGGATGCGTGGAGTGCAGGATGTGCGGAGAGAGCCTTTGTACGTTGCCTGAATGGCGGCTGTTCTTCTCCGGTAGCTGCCTTTGGAACGGTTGAAGGAGAGATGCTGTTTCTCCGTGGGCTCTATTATAATGAAGAAACAGGAAACTGGTTTAAGGACAGTATCCTTGGAAACAGGAAGGATGCAGAGGAACTGGGAATTACACTTGCAGAACAAATGAAAGAATCCGACAGAACAAAGCAGGATAAAGGTGAGGCAGAATGAAACAGGGAAAAGTATGGCTTGTAGGAGCAGGACCGGGAGATATCGGTCTTTTTACACTGAAGGGAATGGAAATCCTCTCCCAGGCGGATGTTGTTGTCTATGACAGTCTGGTGGGACAGGGTGTGCTTGCAAAGGTACCTTCTTCTGCAAGACTCATCAATGTGGGAAAGCGTGCAGACAGGCATACCATGAAACAGGAACAGATCAATCAGGTGCTTCTTGAGGAAGCACAGAAGGGATATCGGGTAGTAAGGCTCAAAGGCGGAGACCCGTTTCTGTTTGGAAGAGGCGGAGAGGAACTGGAGCTTCTGACTGCGAATGGGATTCCTTATGAAGTGGTCCCGGGAGTGACTTCCTCAAGCGCTGTGCCGGCGTACAACGGCATTCCGGTGACGCACAGAGATTTCTGTTCTTCTGTCCATATCATTACAGGACATAGAAGAGCAGGACGAGAATATGATATTGATTTCCAGGCACTTGTCAATACCAGGGGTACTCTGGTGTTTCTGATGGGAATCGCAGCACTGAACGATATCTGTCAGGGACTTCTGGATGCAGGAATGGATCCAAAGATGCCGGCGGCTGTGCTTCAGAAGGGAACGACCTCCGACCAGAAGCGGGTGGTTGCGACCGTTGCGACGCTTAAGGAAGAGGTGGAACGACAGGGAATCGAGACTCCGGCAATCATCGTGGTTGGCAGGGTATGCCAGCTTTCTGAGGAGTTTGGCTGGTATGAAAGACTTCCGCTCGCGGGCTGGAAGATTCTTGTGACACGGCCAAAGGGAAGAAGTTCTCGCACGGCGGACGAACTCCGAAGAAAGGGAGCGGAGGTACTGGAGCTTCCGTCCATCCGGACAGTTCCGCTGGAAGATCAGAGCAGATTGCATCAGGCACTTGAAAAGATAGAGCAGTATCAGTGGCTGGTATTCACAAGTCCGACAGGTGCAGAGGTTTTCTTTGAGGAAATGTTTGCAGAGAAAAAGGACATCCGCTGCCTTTCTTCTCTTAAAGTGGCTGCGATTGGACAGGGAACAGCCAAAACACTGGAGCAGAGAGGAATTCTGGCAGATCTGATTCCGGAGGTTTACGATGGAGATTCTCTGGGAGAAGCTCTGGCACAGGGGCTTGACGGTGGCGAAAACATCCTGATCCCGCGTGCCTCAAAGGGAAATGCGAATCTGGTTAAGATTCTCATGGAACGTGGAGCACAGGTGGATGATATTCCGACCTATGATACCGTCTATGAGAAAAATCCTCTGATTGATGTGGCAGCAGAAATAAAAGTGGGCGGAATCGACTGTGTGGTATTTACCAGTGCATCTACGGTAAAAGGCTTTGTGGAAAGTACAGGACTTTCTGATTATTCACATGTGACAGCAGCATGTATCGGCAAGCAGACAAAAGCAGCGGCAGACAGCTATGGAATGAAGACATATATGGCTGCAAAGGCTACGATCGATGATTTGACGACACTTGTTGAAAAAATAAAAACAAACGTAACTGATTCTTCCACAGACTGAGTGTACGGAACAGTTACAGATAGGAGTGACAATAATGGATCTGATTCAAAGACCAAGAAGACTGCGTGGCAGTGAAACTCTGCGAAAAATGGTAAGGGAGACAAGAATTGATAAATCTTCTCTGATCTATCCTCTTTTTGTTAAGGATGGACAGAATATTGAGGAAGAAATTCCGTCCATGGAAGGACAGTTTCGATACAGTGTGGACCGTCTTCCATATGAACTGGAACGTCTGACAAAAGCCGGCGTCAGCAGTATCATGCTGTTTGGAATCCCGGATCATAAGGACGAGGTCGGAAGCGGAGCCTACGATGAGAATGGTATCGTGCAGAGAGCTCTTCGTGAAGCCAGAAAACAGTTTCCGGATCTCTATTATATTACAGATGTATGCATGTGTGAGTACACTTCTCATGGACACTGCGGTGTTCTCTGTGGACATGAAGTTGAGAACGATGCAACTCTGGAGCTGCTTGCCAAAACAGCTCTCTCCCATGTAGAGGCAGGTGCCGATATGGTAGCACCATCTGATATGATGGACGGACGTGTTCGTGCGATCCGTGAATGTCTGGATAGAGCAGGACATAAGGAAGCACCGATCATGTCCTATGCAGTGAAATATGCATCCGCTTTTTACGGACCGTTCCGTGATGCGGCAGGCTCTGCACCGTCTTTTGGAGACCGCAAGAGCTATCAGATGGATTATCATAACCGGAGAGAGGGAATGAAGGAAGCACTGACAGATATTGAGGAAGGTGCAGACATCATCATGATCAAACCGGCAATGTCCTATCTTGACATGGTTTCAGAAGTGTATAAGGCAACCAATGTCCCGATTGCAGCTTACAGTGTCAGCGGTGAATATGCGATGGTCAAAGCGGCAGCCAAGATGGGCTGGATCGATGAAGACAAGATTGTCTGTGAGATGGCAGCAAGTGCTTATCGTGCAGGAGTTTCTATCTATCTGACCTACTATGCAAAAGAATTGGCACGTTTTATTGATGAAGGGAGAATTGGATAATGACGAAATCTGAATCTTTATTTGCGAGAGCGGTCAAAAGAATTCCGGGCGGTGTAAACAGTCCGGTAAGAGCATATGGAGCCATCGGTGAGGCACCTCGTTTTATTGAGCGTGCAGATGGATGTTATATTTATGATGTTGATGGCAATAAATATATCGATTACATAGATTCCTGGGGACCGATGATTCTTGGACATAACTTCCCGGCTGTACGTGAGAGCGTTCTGAAGGCCTGTGAGAAGGGGCTCAGCTTTGGCTGTGCAACAGAGATAGAAGTTGAAATGGCGGAATTTATCTGTGAGCGCATCCCTCATGTTGAAATGGTGCGTATGGTCAATTCCGGTACGGAGGCAGTTATGAGTGCAATCCGTACTGCAAGAGGATTCACAGGAAGAGATAAGATCATCAAATTTGCAGGATGCTATCACGGACACAGCGATGCGCTTCTGGTAAGTGCAGGTTCTGGTGTGATGACAAGCGGTGTTCCGGACAGTGCAGGAGTTCCGAAGGGATGTACTAGGGATACCATGACAGCTGTTTACAATGATCTTGACAGTGTCAGAGCTCTTCTTGAAGAGGCACCGGAGCAGGTTGCAGCGGTGATCGTGGAACCGGTCGGTGCAAATATGGGTGTGGTTCCGCCGAAGAAAGGATTCCTTGAGGGGCTTCGTACTCTGTGTGATCAGTATGGCGCACTTCTGATTTTTGATGAGGTAATCACAGGTTTCCGTCTTGCATTTGGCGGAGCAGCAGAATATTTCGGAGTAAGACCGGACATGGTGACCTATGGTAAGATCATCGGAGCCGGAATGCCGGTCGGTGCTTATGGTGGAAGAAAAGAGATCATGGAGATGGTTTCTCCGGCAGGCCCTGTATACCAGGCAGGTACCTTAAGTGGAAATCCGATTGCTATGGCAGCAGGACTGACTCAGCTTAAATACCTCTATGAGCATCAGGAAATTTACAAAGACCTGGAGGTTAAAGGACAGAAATTATATGGAGGTATCGAAGAAATCCTGAAAGAAACAAACAGTCCGTATCAGATAAACCATGTTTCTTCTCTTGGAAGTATTTTCTTTGCAACAGAAGAAGTCAAAGATTATGCATCTGCCAAAACTTCTGATACCAGGGCATTCTCAGAGTATTTTCTGTATATGCTCAAAAACGGAATCCATCTTGCACCGTCACAGTTTGAGGCAATGTTCCTTTCTGTGGCACATACGGATGCTGTCCTGGAAGAAACGCTGGATAAAGTAAGGGCATTTTTTGTAAAATAAATACATCAAGTATAGGATAAAATACATTTCCTCCTGAATGGAAACTTGTTCTTATACATGCTTTGTGGTATAATAAGGGCACTTGAGTTCATGCAGAGTGTTAGTTCTGCATGGACAGACAGGTTACTGCGAACGGAAAAACAGTAACAAAACAACGCGCGATTTTAGGAGGCAATATCATGGGGAACAAGAAATACGTAGCCTATGTGGGAACATATACCCACGGCAACAGTAAAGGTATTCAGGTTTATGATGTAGATGTTGAGAAGGGAACACTGAGAGAACGAAGCGAAGTACAGGTCAGCAATGCATCTCATACAGCAATCTCTAAGAATGGCAAGTTTTTGTATTCGATCGAGGACGAAGGTGTGGCAGTGTTCAGACGTGATGAGAACGGAGATCTGACCCGCATCAACAGAGTCAGCATTGACGGTATGCGAGGCTGCTTCCTGGCAACAGATGTAGATGGTAAATATCTGTATGTGGCAGGATATCATGATGGTAAGGTGACAGTTGTACATACACGCCGCGACGGAAGCCTTGGACGTATTATGGATGGCGTTTACCACAAGGGACTTGGAAGCGTTGCAGAGCGTAACTTCCGCCCACATGTAAACTGTGTGCGTCCTACACCGGACAATAAATACCTGTGTGCAGTTGATAACGGAATCGATCAGGTTAAACTCTATCGTATCAATAAGAGACAGCATAAGCTGGAACTGGTTGATATTCTTCGCTGTCCGAGAGAGAGCGGCCCAAGGATCATTCGTTTCAGTGCTGATGGCAGATTCGCCTATATCCTGTTCGAGCTGAGTAATGAGATTAAGGTTTACAGCTATGACGGAAGTGGTCATACTCCTGAGTTCGAACTGCTTCAGAGTATCAGCACACTTACGAAAGAGAAGGATGAGGATGCATTCCATAATGCAGCATCTGGTCTTGCACTTGCACCGGATGGAAGGCATCTGTTCTGCACAACCGCAGGTGAGAATACGGTTTCCATGTATGAGATTGACACAGAGACAGGACTTCTTGATAAGAAATTCACTCTTCCGATTAGCGGTGACTATCCGAAGGATCTTGTGATTTTCCCGGACAATAAGCACATTGCTGTTGCAAACCATGCAAGCAATACTGTTACAACATTTACAGTAGATTATGACAAGAATATCATCGTGATGAATGATAAACCCCATCATATTGAAACTCCAAACTCCATTCATATCTGGCCGGTACCGGATGAGGTAGCACCAGAGGGAGATCAGTCTGAAGAGCAAGAAGAATTTGAATAAAAAATAAAATGAAATCCCCTGCCGGCTGTCGTATGACTGCTGACAGGGGATTTCGTTTTATTTCATTGAGAAAAAAAATTATTTCTGATAAAATTTCTGGATGGAATCCATTCGGGAGGTCATATTGGAGAAGAGCGCATCTGTGATCGCCAGAGCACACATGGATTCAACGACCACAACGGCTCTTGGCACGATAACAGGATCGTGGCGGCCGTGGATTTCCAGGGATAATTCGCTTCCGTCCTTTGTTACAGTATTCTGAGGCTGGCTGATGGAAGGGGTTGGTTTGACCGCAGCACGGAGAACGATCTCGCTTCCATCACTTATGCCGCCCATAATGCCTCCGGCGTGGTTGCTGGTTTTCGTGATCTGTCCGTTTTCTGTGTGGAAACCGTCATTGTCCTCGGATCCCTTCATCCTGGAAACCTGAAAACCATCACCGATCTCAACCGCCTTTACAGCACCTATGGACATAACTGCCTGTGCAAGAACCGCATCGAGCTTCTCAAAAACAGGATTTCCGAGACCGGCAGGAACGTTTTTGATCCGGCATTCGATGATACCGCCGGCACTGTCCTGATTCTTCATGCATTCCTCCAGATAGGCTCCGGCAGCAGAGGCTGCACTGGCATCCGGCATATAAAAGGCATTTCTCGTGATTTCTTCTGCGTCAAAATCCGTGATCTCTACAGGACCGATGGATTTGGTGTAAGTGCAGAACGAAATGCCAAGAGTTTCAAGAATCCTGGATGCGATTGCACCTGCTGCCACGCGGCCGATGGTTTCACGCCCAGAGGAACGGCCGCCTCCACGGTAATCACGGAAGCCATATTTGGCATCAAAGGTAAAGTCGGCATGACCCGGGCGGTAGGAGTAAGCAAGATTTCCATAATCCCTGGAACGCTGGTCTGTGTTGCGTACCATGAGCGAGATCGGAGTTCCGGTGGTTTTTCCCTCAAAAACTCCGGAGAGGATTTCTACCAGATCCCCTTCCTTGCGGGCAGTTGTATAACGACTCTGCCCGGGTTTACGCCGGTCGAGAAATTTCTGGATATCTTCTTCATTAAGAGAAAGACCGGCCGGGCATCCGTCTATGACAGCTCCAAGAGCTTTGCCGTGAGATTCGCCCCAGGTCGTGACAGTAAAGTGATTTCCAAAGCTTGATTTATTCATCTGAATCTGATTCCTTCCTGAAAATTAGAGTGTGAATATACGCATAATGTACAGAATGAGTCTATTTTAGCATGGTAATGCTCGAAAAACAACAAAAAACATGAGGTTTTAGAGGAGCATGTTAATTTTGGGTAAATCAAAACTGTTGGAATTGACAAAGAACCATGCACAATTTATAATGTAAGCTGTGCAGCGGTTCGGAGCCGGTAACTGAGAAAGAGTAAAGGGGAACAGGAAGAAAACGGCTGTACAGACACATGGAACTCTGGGACATGTGTAATATGAGTGGAAGGGGAGTGGAATCGTGGTTAGAATGTTTCGAACATCAGATGGAGCCATTCATGAGATTCAGGAACCACAGGACGGCTGCTGGATTGCATTGACCAATCCTACAGCAACAGAGATTTTTGAAATATCAGAACAGTTCCAGATAGAGGTCGACGATCTGCGAGCTCCTTTGGATGAGGAAGAACGTTCCCGTATCGAAGTCGAGGATACTTATACACTGATCCTGGTAGATGTCCCGATGATAGAGGAGCGTAATGATAAGGACTGGTATGGTACTATTCCGCTTGGTATCATTGTCACGGACAAGATGATCTTTACGATCTGCCTGGAAGATACACAGGTACTGACAAGGTTTATGGAGGGGCGTGTCCGCAATTTTTTTACTTATATGAAGACACGTTTTATCCTGCAGATTTTGTATCGAAATGCAAGCATGTATCTTCGTTATCTGCGTATCATTGACAAAAAGAGTGAACAGGTGGAGGAGAAACTCCATTTTTCACCGCGAAACAAGGAGCTGATCGAGCTTCTGGAACTGGAGAAATCACTGGTTTACTTTACGACATCTCTGCGTTCCAATGAGGCGGTTCTGGAGAAACTGATCAAGATCGAAAGCATCAAGAAATACCCGGAAGATACGGAACTTCTTGAGGATGTTATTATTGAGAACACGCAGGCGATCGAGATGGCAAATATCTACAGCGGTATCCTTGCCAACATGATGGATGCGTTTGCATCAGTTATTTCCAATAACCTGAATGATGTAATGAAGATCCTGTCTGTGATCACGATCGTTATGAGTATCCCGACGATCATATTCAGTGCTTACGGAATGAACTTAAGTGCTGTCGGCATGCCATTTTCCAAGACATCATGGGGATTTCTGATTGTAATCGTGATCTCGATCGCGGCAAGTATCGTAGCAGCGATCTTTCTGGCAAAAAAGAAATATTTTTAGTCTTTCCAAGTAGTATACTGACCGAAAAGGAGAAAGTGATTTTATGAATTGGATTGATAAACTGGAACGTAAGTTTGGACGATTCGGGATTCAGAATCTGACGATGTATATCATCATCTGTTATGTGGTGGGATATTTTCTGACTTATCTGAACCCGAGCCTGATGGCAATGATGAGTCTTGATGTGGCCAAAATCCTCCATGGACAGATATGGAGACTGGTGACATGGGTGATCTACCCGCCCAGCACAGGGAATTTCCTGCTGTTTGTAATTTCTATTTTGTTTTTTTATTATCCGATAGGAACTTCACTGGAACGTACCTGGGGAACTTTCCGATATACATTGTATATTTTTTCAGGACTGTTCTTTGTACTGATTGCAGCTTTTCTGACTTATTTCATAACAGGTGGTTATGTTGTGATCGGAGGAATGAGCTATGCAATCGGCGGTGGAGTGTTTACGACTTATTATGTCAGTCTGTCTGTATTCCTCGCCTATGCGATGTCATGTCCGGACATGCAGATCCTTCTGTGGTTTGTGATTCCGATCAAGATGAAGTGGATGGCGATTGTTTACGGAGTGATCGTTCTTTATAATATGATCACTTATATAAGAGCCGGACTCTGGGTGATGGCAGTGCCGATCGTTGCCTCACTTCTGAACTTTGTGCTGTTTTTCTTCAGCACAAGAAATATGCATCGTTATAATCCGAAAGAGGTGCACAGAAGGAGAGAGTTCAAGAAGGCAGTGGCACAGAGCAGGGTCAATCCGGCGACAGGCGGGATCACCAAACATAAGTGTGCGATCTGCGGCAGAACAGAGCAGGACGATCCGAATCTGGAATTCAGATTCTGTTCCAAATGCAATGGAAATTATGAATATTGTCAGGATCATCTGTTTACACATGAGCATGTAAAGTGAATGTATGGCTGTGAACAGGAAGAAATAAACCAAACGAGGAGAGATACATTATGAAAAAAAAGCCGTTTGTAACCTTAGACAAGCTGAAAGAAATTTCAGCACAGTATCCGACACCATTTCATCTCTACGATGAAAAGGGAATCCGCGAAAATGCAAAGGCCTTAAAGGAGGCATTCGCATGGAACAAAGGATTTAAAGAATTTTTTGCCGTAAAAGCAACCCCGAATCCGTATCTGATTCAGATTCTTCAGGAGTATGGCTGCGGCTGTGACTGTTCTTCCATGACAGAACTGATGCTTTCCAAGGCAATCGGCTGTAAAAAAGGCGATATCATGTTCTCTTCCAACGATACTCCGGAAGAGGAATTCCGCTATGCAGATGAGATCGGTGGAATCATCAATCTTGACGACATCACACATATCGAGGCGGTAGAGCGTGCAGTGGGAAAAATTCCAAAAACCATCAGCTGCCGTTATAATCCGGGTGGTGTGTTCAAGATCAGCAATGATATTATGGACAATCCCGGGGATGCAAAATACGGAATGACAACAGAGCAGATTTTTGAAGCCTTCCGTATCCTCAAATCCAAAGGAGCAGAGAAGTTTGGTATTCATGCATTCCTGGCAAGCAATACTGTCACAAATGAATATTATCCGATGCTTGCGAAGGTAATGTTTGAACTGGCAGTGAAGCTTCAGAAAGAGACAGGGGCAAAGGTTGCATTTATTAATCTTTCTGGAGGAATTGGTATTCCATACAGACCGGATCAGACTCCGAATGATATCCGTGTGATCGGAGAAGGAGTCCGCAAGGTATATGAGGAAGTTCTTGTTCCGGCAGGAATGGGTGATGTTGCCATCTACACAGAGCTTGGACGATTTATGATGGGACCATATGGCTGCCTGGTAACAAAGGCAATCCACGAAAAACATACACACAAAGAATACGTAGGGGTAGATGCGTGTGCGGTAAACCTGATGCGGCCGGCTATGTATGGTGCTTATCATCACATCACTGTCATGGGTAAAGAAGACAAGCCGTGTGATCATCTTTATGATATTACAGGATCTCTTTGTGAAAATAACGATAAATTTGCAATTGACCGCTATCTTCCGGAGATTGAGATGGGAGATCTGCTTGTGATCCATGACACAGGAGCACATGGATTTGCTATGGGCTACAACTACAATGGTAAACTTAAATCAGCAGAGATTCTTCTGCATGAGGACGGTAGCTTTGAGATGATCCGAAGAGCAGAGACCCCAAGAGATTATTTTGCGACCTTCGACAGCTTCCCGATTTATGAGAAGCTTTTGCAGGACGAAGATAAATTGTACAAATAATTAAAAAACACTTGCTAAGAACCGGAAATTATGATAATATAATTTTCGGTTCATGTGCCGCTGTGGCGGAATTGGCAGACGCACTTGACTCAAAATCAAGCGGGAAACCGTGCCGGTTCGAGTCCGGCCAGCGGCACTTTAAAAGCCTTGAGTTTTCAAGGCTTTTTTCTTTTGTGAGAACTTTCGTGAGAACCATCTGACAACAAATCTTCGAAATGCTCATTTGCGAGTTTGTTCATTTCCTGTGCTTTGTCTGATAGAGCATGTCTGTAAACTGCTTTAAGTGTTCCATCATTTCCCCAACCGCCGCGTTGCATGATATAAACATCTGGAATTCCCAACAGAAGCACTGGAATTTCCAATTCAGTTCCCTGTACTGCGTTCATAAGAATCTTTACCTCTGCGTCAGAAGGAATATACAGCTCAACGCGTTTCTTCTTTGGTAAGGCTGTATTTAGTGCCATAGACGGTCTGTATACCCGTAGTACAGCAGATATTAGACCATGTATGTTACGAACGGTTTTAGGGGATAATTTGACGGCTTCAAGGTTAATTGCTTTTTGAATATCATCTTGAATGATGTCGTCAATCTTTATATCCATAAGGGATGGAATGTAATTTCGCTGAATTCCCCTGTAATCTCTGATTGTGCAGGGAGAAAGAATATTTTCCCGCGAGGAAATATAATCTTCAAGTGCTTCTCCGAATTTAAGAGCTCCGGCAGTAGTTGAGCTTTGCTCCTTACTTGCGGCCCATTCAGCAGCCATCTGTTCACAGATACGTTTTCCTCTCTTGGTTGGATCATCACAAGTGAAAGACTTCCGAATTTTTCTTTTGCCAATAGTTCCGTCGGGTTTAGGATAATAAGCGGGAATCCTCGGCAATTCAATTACCGAGATGAAAGCGCAGGATTGTGCATATCTGCACAAAAAATATAACAACAAAAATTGATTTCTTATATCTCCTGATTCTTGTATTTGTTTTCAAAAGAAAGTAGGTCAGATATGCGTTGAAAAACAAGAGCATTTTGTGCTATGATATAAACATAATAAAAACTATCAATCAGAAGGAGAATGGAAATGCTGCTGTCACATAAAACATCCATAAAGATCAGTCAGGAATATTCCAATATCATAGGGCATATGTGTTATGCAGC
>NZ_WWVR01000049.1 GCF_009883055.1 Blautia sp. BIOML-A1
CGCCCGGCAATCCTCTGGAATGATGGACGTTCCCAGAAAGAAACAGAATATCTCAACAACGAGATCGGTAAAGAGAAACTGTCTGCATATACAGCAAACATTGCTTTTGCAGGTTTTACAGCTCCGAAGATCCTGTGGATGAAGAAAAATGAGCCGGAGAAATTTGCAAAAATTGCCAAGATCATGCTTCCGAAAGACTATCTTGCTTACAGACTTTCCGGATCTTTCTGCACAGATGTTTCTGACGCATCCGGTATGCTCCTTCTTGATGTAAAGAACCGCTGTTGGTCCAGGGAAATGATGGAGATTTGCGACGTAAGAGAAGAACAGCTTCCGAAACTGTATGAGAGCTGGGAAGTGGTCGGAACGCTGAAGCCGGAAGTGGCAGCGGAACTCGGATTTTCTGCCGATGTCAAAGTTGTGGCAGGTGCCGGAGATAATGCAGCAGCTGCGGTCGGAACAGGAACCGTTGGTGACGGACAGTGCAATATTTCTCTTGGAACGTCAGGAACCATTTTTATCTCCAGCAAGAACTTCGGCGTTGATGAGAATAACGCACTGCATTCTTTCTGCCATGCAGATGGAAGCTATCATCTGATGGGCTGTATGTTAAGTGCGGCATCCTGCAACAAATGGTGGGCAGAAGAAATCCTTCAGACCAAGGATTTTGCAGCAGAACAGGCTCCGATCGAGAAGCTTGGTGAAAATCATGTATTCTTCCTTCCGTACCTGATGGGAGAGCGGTCACCGCACAACAATCCGGACGCAAGAGGTGTGTTCTTTGGAATGTCCATGGACACCACAAGAGCTGACATGACACAGGCTGTTCTGGAAGGTGTGGCTTTCGGACTTCGTGATTCTCTGGAAGTAGCAAGAAAACTCGGCATTAAGATCGAACGAACCAAGATCTGTGGTGGCGGTGCGAAGAGTCCGCTTTGGAAAAAGATCATCGCAAATGTGATGAACCTTAAAGTAGATGTCCTTGAAGTTGAGGAAGGCCCGTCCATGGGCGGAGCCATGCTGGCAGCCGTAGGATGCGGAGCATATCTGGATGTTGAGACCATCGGAAAGAAGATGGCTCACGTAGTAGACACCGTTGAGCCGGAAGAAGAACTAGTGGCGAAATATGAAGAATGTTACCAGAGATTTAGAAAGTTATATCCTACATTAACCCCCTTATTTTAATAAAAAAAGATACCTGGAAATTATGATGCATGATTTCCGGGTATCTTTTTTGAGTTGTTTATTATCTCCGATAACGATTAAAACAGGAATAGATTTCCTGGAGTCTTGGCATGGCATAGCCACAGGAAATATAAGAGCCTCCGGACAGGAAGGAGAGTCCGTTCTGCTCAAGCTGTCCGGAAAGAATTTCAATGATGTCTGCGACAGTGCGGCAGTCATCGGCAAGCTTTTCGATGGCATATTTGAGAAGCAGTCCAAGTGCTGCTGTCTGCTCCGGATCAATCAGCTGCTCCACGTAGCGGAGATCTACATCCTGTTTTCCAATCAGGAATCCATCTTTTCCATGTACTTTTATTTTGAGCTGTTCCGGGCGGCCGGCATTTCTTCCGTGTGAGCGGATGCAAGGAGCCTGCTTTTTCATGATGCGATGACTTGCCGGAAAGGCAAAGGCTGATGCTTTGACAGGATTCAGAGGATACTTTCCACATAATGCCCTGACTTTCTCGGAGATATCCACAGGATGATAGGAATCCATCTGGATAATCGTGTCTGCAATGTGGAAAAATGCTCCGGAGCTTCCGGCTACGAGGATTGTGGATATCCCGGCCTTTTTATAGAGATCTTCGGCACGTTCAAGAAATGGGGTAATTGGTTCTTTTTCTCTGGATATCACTTCCTGCATGAAAGTATCACGCACCATGAAATTTGTGGCAGACGTATCTTCGTCCAGCAGGAAAACTCTGCTTCCAGCCTCCATTCCTTCTACGATGCCAGCCGCCTGGGAGGTGCTTCCACTGGCGTCTTCTGTAGAAAAACAACGAGTGTCTTTCTTATTCGGAAGATCATTGATGAACAGAGAAATATCTACATCCTTAATAAAACGTCCGTCTTCGGAGCGAAGTTTCAGCGCGGTATCGTCGGTGATGACATATTCGCGGCCGTCACCGGAAATATGATTATATACACCGAGTTCTAGAGCATTCAGAAGCGTAGATTTGCCATGGTAGCCGCCGCCCACGATTAGGGTAATGCCGCGCGGGATTCCCATGCCGGAGATTTCTCCCTTATGCGGAAGAGTCATGGTGACACGCAGAGATTCCGGGGAAATAAAAGGGACGGAATCTTTCATTGGACGGGAAGAAATCCCGCTTTCTCTCGGAAGAATGGAGCCGTCAGCGACAAAGGCGACAAGATTTCCTGAAGAGAGCTGCTTTCGGATACAGGTCTGATCTTCAGCAAGAAAAATAGCATCTTCCAATTCTTTATGGTTTGTATTTTTGTAGAGAAAGGCCTTCTGTACACAGACCGGAAGAAAATCAAAGAGAATCTTTTCCAGTTCAGTGGCGTTGATCGTTCTTCCGTTTGCCGGAAATCCGATAAAGAAACGGGCGATGATTTCTTTTTCTGTGATCTCACAGGCGGTACGTTTGAGAACTTCCTGTCCGCAGTGACTGATGGAGATCAGGCCACTTTTGCCGGAGCCTTTTGCACGGAAGGTATAGTGGACGATCTGTTTTTCAAACTGTCTGGTGAGATAGTCGGAAAGGGTCATGCTGGTGACGGAATCTTTATAATATTCTTTTGGAAAACCTGCTGTTTTGTGCGGAATCCGGATACTGATGTGAGAGGGAGAGGCAAAAGGGTCTCCCTGTACATGGTCAATGGAGAGAATATAATTATTGAACTGATAGCTGCCTTTCAGAGCTTTGTAGGCAGGGTAGCTTTTTTTGTGGACAGAATGTAAAAGATTCTGCAGATCGGTGGATTGCTGCATAGATGACCTCCATAGATAAGATAATAATTTATAACTGTGAGGGTACTGAACAGTTACAATAATCTTATTGTAATGACACACAGGAATTTTTCAAGAAAAAACTGTAAAAAATAAGGAATAAGTGAGGTACTTGTAACGGTTCACAGATGATATGTTGCTGTAAACAGTTACGGTGATATCTTATTTTTTGATTAAGAATCGCGAGGATTGTAGAAATATACAGAAGTTTGTTCTATAATGGGGAAGATATCTGTATCCTTAGATACAGTAAACAATTAATCGAAAGGTGGTTATATATAATGGAAAGAAAGAACGCATGGCTTTCCTACGGGGAAGCAGATGAAACAGCAATGGAGAAACTCGCGAAGGATTACCGTGCATTCCTGGATGCAGGCAAGACGGAACGTGAATGTGTCACAGAGCTTGTCAGAGAGGCAGAAGCCAATGGTTATGTAAATCTTGAGACAAAGCTGGCAGCAGGAGAGAAGATCCAGCCAGGTGACAAAGTATATGCAGTTGGTATGAAGAAGGTCATGGCTCTGTTCCATGTAGGTCAGGAGCCGCTGGAAAAAGGTATGAACATTCTTGGTGCGCATATTGACTCTCCACGTCTTGATGTGAAGCAGAATCCTTTATATGAAGATACAGATCTGGCATATCTTGATACGCACTACTACGGAGGTGTCAAGAAATACCAGTGGGTAGCAATTCCACTTGCAATCCATGGTGTGATCGTCAAAAAAGACGGAAGCGTAGTTGATGTGGTTATCGGTGAAGATGAAAATGATCCGATCGTATACATCACAGACCTTCTGATCCATCTTGCAGGCAAACAGCTGCAGAAAAAAGCTGCTGAGGTTATCGAGGGAGAAAACCTTGACATTCTGATCGGAAGCAGACCGCTCAATGAGAGTACAGATGAGAAGCAGAAAGAAGCGGTGAAATCCAATGTTCTTCGTATCCTCAAAGAGAAATACGATGTAGAGGAAGAAGATTTCCTTTCAGCAGAACTGGAAATCGTTCCGGCAGGAAAGGCACGTGACTGCGGACTTGACAGAAGTATGGTAGCAGCTTACGGACAGGATGACCGTGTCTGCGCTTATACCTCCTTTGTGGCAATGATGGAAATGGAAGCACCGAAACGCACAAGCTGCTGTCTGCTGACAGATAAGGAAGAGATCGGAAGTGTCGGAGCGACCGGAATGCAGTCCAGATTCTTTGAGAATACAGTGGCAGAGCTTCTTGAGGGTATGGGATGCTACTCTGACCTGGTACTCAGAAGAACTCTTCGCAACTGCAGCATGCTTTCCTCTGATGTAAGTGCAGGATACGATCCGGCTTACGGCGAATGCTTCGAGAAAAAGAATTCTGCATATCTCGGAAGAGGTATCGTACTGAATAAATTTACAGGAGCAAGAGGAAAATCCGGTTCCAATGATGCAAATGCAGAATATGTGGCAAAAGTCCGCAAAATCTTTGACGACAATCAGGTTGCATTCCAGACAGCGGAACTTGGCAAGGTTGATGTCGGCGGCGGCGGAACCATCGCATACATCGCAGCTCTTTACGGAATGAACGTGATCGACAGCGGTGTATCTGTGCTCAGCATGCATGCTCCGTGGGAGGTAACAAGCAAAGCAGATATTTATGAAGCAAAGAAAGCATACAAGGCATTTTTGCTTGACGCGTAACTAAACAGAAAACCGGGGGATCGAAAACAGACGGAACAGTACACGACAACAGGCTCAAGGAGAGCCACAACAGAGGAGATTTTATGGATAATGATATTCTGATCAAAGTAGAGGACTTATGCAAAATTTATAATCCCGGAGAAAACGAAGTGCGAGCTCTGGATCATGTGAGCCTGGAGATCAAAAAGGGTGAGTTGGTGGCAATCATCGGTCAGTCTGGTTCAGGTAAATCTACATTTATGAACATGCTTGGCTGTCTGGATGTTCCGACATCCGGCAGATATTATCTGAATGGGACGGATGTGTCCGAAATGACGGACAATGAGCTTTCTGAAGTGAGGAATCGAGAGATAGGTTTTATTTTTCAGGGATTTAATCTGATTCCAAACCTGAATGCGATAGAGAATGTAGAACTTCCGCTGATCTACAGAGGTGTTGATAAGAAAACAAGACATCAGCTTGCGGTCGATTCTCTGAAGCTGGTTGGACTTGAGAAACGTATGGATCATAAACCGAGTGAAATGTCCGGCGGACAGCAGCAGAGGGTGGCGATTGCCAGAGCGATCGCTGCACAGCCGCCGGTGATCCTTGCAGATGAGCCGACCGGAAATCTGGACTCTGCATCCAGCAGAGAGATTCTTGCAATTCTCAAGAAGATGCACAAATCAGGAAGGACTGTGATACTGATCACGCATGATAACGGAATTGCTGCACAGGCACGGCGTGTAGTCCGGATCATGGATGGAAAAATAGAGTCTGATACGATAAATGAGGATTTTGATCAGGAGGTAGAAGCGTGAAGAAGAAAAAATCCAGAAAAAAACTGCTGATCGGTGCAGGTGTGCTGATTGTTGTGGCTGTTGGAGGCGTCTCTGCCTTTGGCAAAATGTCCTCCGGTGAAGAGATGGTTCCTCAGGTTGAGGTTGTAAAGGCTGAGATCGGCGATGTGCAGCAGACTGTGGAAGCAAGCGGAACTGTGGTAAGCGAGGAATCCAAAACTTATTTTTCGCCGGTGAATGCCAGAGTAGATAAAGTTGATTTCAAGGAAGGCGATATAGTCAAAGCCGGCACAGAGCTGGTGGCTTTTGACAGGAAAGACCTTGAGAGAGAAGAGAAAAAGGCGGAACTGAATGTAGAGTCCGGAAAACTGGATATGCAGAACACACTCAATAAATCAGACAAAGCAGTTCAGAAGCAGAAGGATGCACAGGGAAATGCGGCAAGTCTTAAACAGCAGGTAGCGGCACAGGAGGATTATGTGGCAAGTCTTAAGGCTCAGATATCGCAGGTGACAGCAAATGCTCAGGTGCAGGCGGCTGCAGAAGCAGCAGATAAGGCTGCCCGTGAAAAAGCTGCCCAGGAGGCGGCCAGGCAGAAACTCCAGCAGGAGTACAATGCAGATCTCAGTACATATCAGACCAGGACACTTCCGGAATATCAGAATAAGCTGAATGAACTCAACAATGAGATGAATCAGGCTCTTCTGGAATATAATCAGGCTGAAAGTGAATATCAGATGGCTTTTCAGACATGGTCCGCAGATCAGAGCGATGAAAACGCAGAAGCTCTTTCTGTTTCGGAGCAGCTTCGAAGTGAGTCACAGATTGGCTATCAGGAGGCAAAAAGTGCCTATGAGGATTATAAGACACAGAAACCGGCAGCACCGGTATTATCCGATTATACAGGAGAAAGTTCAGCGGTTGTTTCGGATGGGACAGCAGGAGCAGATTTTTCGTCTGATTCCTCGGACAGTACAGCTGTAGCAGTGCCAGCAGATACTTCCGCACTGGAATCTGCCCTGGAAAAGGCAAGCAGTGATCTGGCTGAACTTCAGTCCCGCCTGGCAAGTGAGCAGGCAGCAGCGGAGACAGATCCGGGAGCTGTGACAGAAGAAGAAAAGAAAAAAATGGAACTCACCAACAATCTGTCAGAATTGGATCAGATGTCAGCAGAAGAACTTGTAGAGGCAGCAAAGAAGGGAATCTGTGCAGATTTTAACGGAGTGGTGACTAAGGTATCTGTAGTAGAAGGAGCGACAACAGCACTGGGAACAGAGTTGTTTACTCTTCAGAATACAGATAAAGTGGATGTGACTGTAAATATCTCCAAGTATGACTATGATAAGGTGAAGGAAGGCCAGAGTGCACAGATCACCCTTGCAGGAAAGACATACGAAGGCGAAGTGATAAAGATCAGTCATGCCGCAACGCAGAATGAAAAGGGTGCTTCTCTGATCGCAGCAGATGTCCGTATCAAAAATCCGGACGAAAATATTTTTCTCGGAGTGGATGCAAAAGTAACGATCCAGGCTCAGAACGCCGAGAATGTTGTTGTTCTGCCATCCGAAGTGGTAAATATTGGCAAAAACGGTTCTTTCTGTTATGTCCTCAAGGACGGAGTGATCACCAGAAAAGATATTACTACAGGTGTAAGCTCTGATGACTATGTAGAAGTAACAGAGGGGATTGAGGCCGATGAGCAGGTGATCCGTGATATTGGTTCCCTGCAGGAAGGAATGACTGTGCAGGCAGTGGAGAGTAATGCGGCAGGAACAGAAGAAGGACTTTCAGCAGATACAGAAGATATAGTTACAGAAGAAGGTGTCTGATGAGCGGACTGTATGAATATATAAAAATGGCGGTTCAGAATATCCGGGCAAACAAGGGACGTTCTTTTCTTACCATGCTTGGTATCATTATCGGTATTGCCTCTGTTATCGCGATCGTTTCCATCGGTGAGGGAACCAAGAATCAGATGAACAGTGAGATTGACGGAATCGGCGGCGGACAGATCTATATCAGTATAAGCAATGATGCCATGACAGAAGGAGAGTGGATCACTCCCGACGATGTACAGGAGGTACGCCAGCTGGATGCGGTAGAGGGTATCAGTGTCTCCAACAGTTATGACGGTGAAACTGTAACAGGGAAAGGAACATTTACGATTAGTCTGACCGGTGAAGGACCGGATGCCAAAATGGTCAATAACTCTGAAATGAAATATGGAAATTATTTTGGAGAACAGGAGATAGAGGAAGGCAAAAATGTCTGTGTGATCTCTGATTCCGATGCCAAAAGACTGTTTGGTACAGATGATGTGGTCGGAATGAGCCTTGATGTCACCTGCTATGATTCATCGAAATCGTTTCGCATTATGGGAGTTACCACGCAGAAAGAAAACGGCACCTTTGTCAGCTATACCTATGATGGAATGCCGGTTACGGTGAATATCCCCTACTCAGCTATGGATGATCTTGTGACAGGTGCGGATGAGTTTTATTCGATTACTGCTCAGGCAGATAAGACGCTGGATTCTCAGATGATCGCAGATCAGATCGTCCATATTCTGGAAAAACGCCACCAGTGTGCCGGGGAAGAATATTTTCAGGTTCAGAGCTTTCAGGATGTCATGAAGTCGATGAATGAAATGCTTGGTATGGTGACTGCTTTTATTTCCTTTGTCGCAGGCATTTCGCTGCTTGTCGGTGGTATTGGCGTTATGAATATCATGCTTGTCTCTGTCACAGAGAGAACCAGGGAGATTGGTATCCGTAAATCTCTCGGAGCAAAGACAGCTTCTATTATGATGCAGTTCCTTGCGGAAGCTGCGATCCTGACGGTGATCGGAGGTCTGATCGGAATTCTGCTTGGTATACTGGCTGCTTATGGAATCTGTACGATCATGAGCAGCAGTATGGGAATGGCGATCACACCGGGGATCAGTCCGACAGTGGTTATGGCGGCAACATTGTTTTCCTGTGCGGTAGGCGTCTTTTTTGGCATCTATCCGGCAAAAAAAGCTGCAAAACTCAGTCCGATCGAGGCACTGAGACGAAACTGAAGAAGTTTCAGAGTTCATAAAAACTCCTTATTTCCATCACATAAGTGTCACAATTTCGACCTATATTGTTAGCTGTAAGCAACAGAAAGAAAAATCAAAATGGAAATAGAAGAGAGGACTTGATTTTTATGAAACGTAAATATGCAGCTATGGTATTAGGACTGACACTGGCACTGACTTCAATGAATATGGCATATGCAGCAGATAAGGATACAGATACTGCACAGACAACAGAGGCAGCAACTGAGGATGAAAATGCAGCTGCATCTGCAGATGCAGCAGATGAGACTGCTTCCCAGGAAGTCTATGGTGAAGTTACAGAAGTAGGAGAGGACAGCATTACGATCAATGTTGGTACCTTAAAAGAAGGCCAGGCTCCGGATGGTGAGAAACCGGACGATGCAAAAGATGCCAAAGACGAAAAGGCTGATGACTCCAAAGATGAGAAAACAGATGATTCCAAGGACGAAAAGGCTGATGACTCTAAAGACGAGAAAGCCGATGATTCCAGCGATGCGGAATCAGCAGATGCAGCCTCTGAAGATAAAGGAGAAGTGCCTTCCATGCTGGATCTGACAGGAGAATCTCAGACAATTAAAGTAACAGACACAACTACCTACGAAAAAGAAGCACAGCCTGAGAAACCAGAAGAAGCACCGGCAGCAGATGAGGCGCAGAAAGCCGATGATTCCAAGGACGCTGACAGTACAGATGAGAAATCAGATGATACTGAAAAAACAGATGATGCAGAGGCAGCAGACGAAAATGCCGAAGCAACAGATGACAGCGCAGATAAGGATGACGCAAAAGCACCGGAAATGAAGACAGAAGCCATTGCATTCTCTGATCTGAAGGTTGGTGATACCATCAAGGTTACTCTGGATAAAGATGGAAATGCAGCAGCAGTTGTTGTAATAAGTGCAGATGCACCGGAAGCAAAGGATGAAGCAGCACAGACAGAGGATAAGAAAGATGATGCATCCAAAGACGACAGTGCAGCAGCAGAAACAACAGATGACAGTGCAGATGCTGAATGATCACAAATCAAAATGCAGCGTACAACCATTGACATAGAATCCGTATAAAGATAAAAGACAGAGAAATGACCGGTAGAGATTCCGGTCATTTTTCTGTCTGTAGATAATTCTGTTTTTATTCGCACATATGACAGGCCTCGCAGGCAGAAGGGGCAGCTGCACAGCCGCCAAGTGCAGTCTCTCGCAGCTCCGCAGGGAGTTTTCTGCCTACGGTGTACATGATCGTGATCATTTCATCGAGAGGGATAAGCTGTGTGATGCCTGCAAGAGCCATCTCAGCAGCGACCAGGGCGATGGAAACACCGGAAGCATTGCGGTTCTGGCAGGGATATTCTACCAGTCCGCCAACCGGGTCACATACGAGTCCGAGCATATTCATAAGGACTGTGGAAGCAGCATAGGTACACTGCAGTGGAGTGCCTCCCATCAGTTCTGTGGCAGCGGAGGCAGCCATGGCAGCCGCAACACCTGTTTCTGCCTGGCAGCCACCTACAGCACCGGCAACAGTTGCATTTCGCATGGCAAGATATCCGATTGCTCCGGCATTAAAAAGAACTTTTTCTGTTTCTTCATCAGAAAAATGATAAATTTCCTGAAGGGCAAGGAGAAGGCCGGGAACAATACCGGCAGAACCGGCAGTAGGTGAGGCTACGATCAGTCCCATGGAAGCGTTGGTCTCCAGAGTTGCCATTGCGTAGGTGATTGCTTTTTCGAGCACATCTCCGCAGATTCCTTTCCCGGAGGCAAGATGTTCGGAGAGTTTCTGTGCCTCTCCGCCGATCAGTCCGCCCATAGATTTTACAGGAGATTTTATCGGGGAAAAGGCAGCATCTTTCATAATTTCGAGAACACGCTTCATTTGTGAATCGACGGAGTCAGCAGTTGATTCGCCGACAGTAATTTCCCGCTGACGCATAATCTCGGAAATTGGAAGCTGATGTTCTTCGCAGAGTGCCAGAAGCTCCTGTGCATTTCTAAAATCCATAATAAAAATCTCCCTTCTTACATCTGAACGATCATGACTTCATGAATATTTATATTCTGGCGGATCGTGTCTCCAATGTCTTCCGGAAGCTGTCCGTCGGATTCTACGATCGTATAGGCAATCTCACCCTTGGATTCACGAAAAAGACGCATAAAAGCAATATTTACGTTTCGATCACTGAGGCATTTAGTGATATATGCGATGACGCCCGGTTTGTCCTGATGGATTACGATCACAGCACTGTAGTCTCCGGTGAAATCCACCTGCACAGAGTTGATCCTTACGATACGGACCTTGCCTCCACCCAGAGATTCACCGCGCACCGTCATTTCCTGGCCTTTTTCATTTACCATATGAATATCCACCGTGTTGGGGTGAAGGTCTGTTTCCACTTCATTCGGTGTAAAAGTAAATTCGAGCCCTTTTTTTTCTGCAATTTCAAAGGAGTTTCGGATACGCATATCGTCGGTGGAAAATCCCATGATACCGCCGAGAAGTGCACGGTCGGTACCATGTCCCTTATAAGTTCTGGAAAAAGAACCATACAGTGTGAAGTCAACTTTTTTCAGTGGACCATGGATCATTTTCTGTGCGAGAAAACCGATGCGGGTAGCACCGGCTGTGTGGGAACTGGAAGGACCAATCATATTTGGTCCCATTACATCAAATACGCTGATAAAAGACATGTCGGATCTCCTGTATCTATAATATTTGTGATAGGAATACGTCTCTGATTCCCTGTGATTTTATTGTATCATGAAAATAAAAATAAAAAAATAAAATTTTTTTAAAAAAGGTGTTGACAAAAGAGCATTTATAATATAGAATACATTTTGTTGTGAGCGACAAGTACTCACAAAACAAAAGAGATGTGCGTTTAGCTCAGCTGGATAGAGCGTTTGGCTACGGACCAAAAGGTCGGGGGTTCGAATCCTCTAACGCACGCTAATAAAAAATAAGACACAGCGTTAAGCTGTGTCTTATTTTTTGTTCGAGTCCGGGTCGGACTCGAACGGGTTCGATCTTCGCTCCGCTTCGGTCGTTGCTAAACGCGTGCCACTGGCACGCAGCAACCTCTAACGCACGTTATGGCGAAAAGTCGGAAACTTTGAAAAATCAATGGTTTCCGGCTTTTTTGTGATTCATTGGCATTAGCAAATGTACAGATGCATAAGGAATAAGATATCCATACATATAGACGTGAGATATAAAAAAAGCTATACTGTAGAAAAAGTACCAGAGGTGGCAGCAGGAATGAAGAATAAAATTTTGGTAATCGAGGACGACCGTGCAATTTCAGAATTGTTGTGCATGAATCTGGAAGCGGCAGGATATGAGACTGTGGCAGTTTATGATGGGGAAGAAGCCCAGCGGCTGCTCTTATGGCATGAGGATGCAGATATGGCAGTGGTGGATATTATGCTGCCGGGAAAAAACGGGTTTGCACTGATGGAGGATTTTAAAAAGAAGGAGCTTCCGGTGTTCTATCTGACTGCAAAGGATGATGTGGCTTCCAAGGTGAAGGGATTAAAGTTGGGTGCGGAAGATTATATGGTAAAACCTTTTGAGATGCTAGAACTTCTGGTACGCATTGAGAAGGTGCTGGAGAGGACGGGACGGGCAAAGAAAGTCTTAACGGTCCGGAACATCCTAGTGGACATGCAAAGCCATCAGGTCTACAAAGACGGGCTTCCGGTAAGCCTAAAGCCAATGGAATATGACCTCTTTGTGCTGCTCCTGCAAAATAAGAACATTGCGCTTGGAAGGGAAGAACTGTTAAAACGGGTCTGGGGAGAAAACTACCTGGGGGAAAGCAGGACGGTGGATGTCCATATCGGACAGCTCAGAAAAAAACTGGAACTTTATGATGAGATCAAGACGATCCCGAAGCTTGGATACCGTCTGGAGGAATAAGTATGAAGCTGTGGAAACGGACAGTACTTCTTATGTTGGTAACCTTATTGTGCGCGTTGATCCCGGTGGGTGCATTAAGCATTTATGTCACAGGAAAACGAAGCCTCAATAATGCCGCAGAGACCTACGGAAGACAGCTGGAAAATGGCAAGATACTCCTGGAACAATTTTGGGACAACAGCAAATATGAGCAGATGTCAGAGACTGGAAAGAAGGCCTATATGGGATTTCAATTTCAACGATGCTGTGGGTCCGGCATGGCGCTGATCGATAAGAAAAGTAGTACCGCTATTGAAAACCTGACAGATTATGAAGTGGTTGGGATTGAAAATCTGGGCCTGAAGAATGAAAAAGATCCATATGCCTACAAGATACAGAAACTGGGGAAGAAATACCTTCTTCTTCAAAAAGTAGCTTTATCTAAACCAGAAGGATACGAAGTCCTCTCCGTCCGGGAAGTCACAGGACTCTTCACAGAGCTGAGGCAGACCGCTGTCTGGTTTGCCGGAATCTATCTGGCAGTGTTTCTGATGGCAGGATTTTTTATTTATATGATGATGAAAAGAACCGTGGAACGGATGGAGAAACTGCAGGAAGTGGCGGAGAAACAGGAACTGCTCATGGGGGCACTTTCCCATGAAATGCGTACCCCGTTAACGTCCATTATCGGATATTCGGATACCCTGCGACATGTAAAGCTGAAAGACGAACAGAAAGAACGGGCACTGGAACATATCAACCGGGAGGGAAAACGTCTGGAGGCTCTTTCGGGGAAAATGCTGCAGCTGCTGGGTCTTTATCAGAACCATGCCATACAGATGGAAATGACTCCAGCAGGTGACCTTTTAAAACAAGTCATTGATATGGAAAAGGAACAGGCAGAGAAGAAAAATGTGCAGCTGAAGATGGAATATGAAGCATTTCTCATGAAGATGGATCCTGCCTTGATGGAAAGCCTTCTGGTAAACATGATTGACAATGCGCTAAAGGCTACGGATACAGGTGGGAGTATTCTGGTAAAAGCATATGAAACATCCGGAAAAAAGATTTTTGAGGTGTCCGACACCGGAATGGGGATTCCGGAAGAAGAACTGGGAAAGATTACAGATGCGTTTTATATGGTGGATAAGTCACGAAGCCGAAAAGAAGGCGGATCCGGACTTGGGCTGGCACTCTGTGTGAAGGTGGCAGAGATCCATGGCGGATTCCTGAAGATCGAAAGCCAGCCAGGAGAGGGGACAACGGTAAGAGCTGTCTTCTGATTTACAAGTTGTTTACATTTTGATGAATACATTGAAAAGGCAATATGGTACTCTTTTCTCATAAGAAGAGGGTACCTTTTTTAATACCGAAAGAAAAGGATGGAAAAAGGATGAAGAAAATAAAAATGTTTATGGGAGCCGTTCTGTGTATGAATCTTTTGACATTATCCGGGTGTGACCGTGTTGTCCAGTCTGCTGTTGTGGAAGAAAAGGATCAGACAGAACAGAAAAAAGAAGAGAAAAAGGAAACAGTTCAGAAAACCGTTGCAGAACAGGTAGAGGCACCGGAAACATACCAGACAACGCTCCAGGCAGATCTAAGATCAGCGAACCGGGAGGATAAAGAAACCCCGATGAAATTTACCCTGACAGCGGATGCACCGGTAAAAGTGCCGGATGTAGATGCAATCTGTTTAAAAAAAGTAAAAAGATTGGCGATTCCTGAAGAAGAACAGAATAAAATAAAAGACACATTCGGAAAAGGACAGCCCATGCAGGAAGAGAAGAAGGAGAACGAACAGGCGGGGACGTATACAGTAGATGGACTGACCTATCGGTATTCTTATGTACAGAGCGAGCAGGTATCGGATGTGGAGGAACTTGGATTTCAGATAGCGAAGTTTAGCTTTGACGATTGTGGGGACATGACCCTGGCATCAAGTGAGAAAAAAGAAAGGGAAGAACGCTTTCAAAATTATATAAAGGCAGGAAGCGGGAAAGTGCCTGAAAAGGAAGCAAAGGAGAAGGTTTCAGGTCTTGTGTCCGGAGACTGGGAGATATTTGAAAGTTCTTCAAAAGCACTTACTGAAGGAAGCACTACCCTGGAAAAAGATGACTTCATTTTTGAACGGATGATAGACGGGGTTCCGGTTAATTATGTAAGGGAAACCTCTCTGCCTGTTAATGAGCAGGCTCTTGAATGGGAAAATGAGGACGGAACACTTCATGAAGGACAATCTGAAGGATGGGAAAATGAAGTACTGACGATGGACTTTTGCAGTGGGACACTTCAGAGTTTTTTGCACAGAAATCCCATAGAAGCATCGAATGCTTCCGATGAGAGGCTGTTTTTACTTCCTTTTGATGAGGTCAAGGATATCTTTGAAAAAACGATCACTTTGCAGGTCATGACAGAAGACAAGAATCGGATGATCGCTGTCGATGGAGGAAGCAACTACCGTTATCCGTCCATTGATGCACAGAGCGCGGAGATAACCATAACAAAGGTACAGCTGGGTTATATGCGCATGCCAGACAGTGAAGGCAGCGATACTGAAGCAGTCCTGATCCCGGTGTGGGATTTTTATGGAACATGGACATCCGAAGAACCAGAGTATGAGTACGGAAATGGGGAGGATGGACTGGTTATGGGAGACGTGACGATGGATGATGCAGGTGTTTCACTTCTTACGATCGATGCACGCGATGGCAGCGTGATACAAAGAGTACAGGCTGGGTGGGCAGTTTTTACAGGAAACAACTAAATATTTATCCAATGTGTCGTAAAACCCCTTGCTTTAGCTATGGGGATATAAGACACTTCCATCGAATTTACGCATGTAATTGAAGATAGAACAAAAAGTTCTTGTATTAGAATTTGAAATAATATATAATACATATATGAATACTGTATATAAATCTAATAGCAATATAGTCTATTCTTGCAAATACCATGTTGTGTGGTGTCCTAAGTATAGACGCAAAATTTTAACAAATGGAATAGATACCCGATTAAAGGAACTTCTTTTTGAGTATGCTGCAAATATTTCTGTAGACATCATGGAAATGGAAATCATGCCAGACCATGTACACATACTCATGGAGGTAGAGCCTCAGTTCGGTATTCACAAAGCAGTCAAATCATTAAAAGGATATACTTCAAAAGTTTTGAGAGATGAATATCCGTCATTAAAAACAAGAATGCCGTCATTGTGGACCAACAGTTATTTTGTATCAACGGTTGGTGGTGCTCCGCTTGATGTAATCAAGCAGTATATCGAAAATCAGAAAACCTCGCAAAGACAAAAGGATAAACTGGGATAATGCAAAAAGGTATCAAATTTAGGAAAATAAGCGGGAATCCTCGGTAATTCAATTACCGAGATGAAAGTGCAGGATTGTGCGTATCCGCACAAAAAAATATAACAACAAAATTTATTTCATATATCTCCGGATTATTGTATGTGTTTTCAGAAGAAAGCAGGTCAGATCTGCGTTGAAAAGCAAGAGCATTTTGTGCTATGATATAAACATAATAAAAACTATCAATCAGAAGGAGAATGGAGATGCTGCTGTCACATAAAACATCCATAAAGATCAGTCAGGAATATTCCAATATCATAGGGCATATGTGTTATGCAGCATCTAAACTCTGGAATGTCTGCAACTATGAACGTCATCATTATAAAGAACTGGGACTGGAAAAGTATCCTGACTGGTATTATCAGAAAAAAGCACATAAAGGAAATCTGTGGTATAAACAGCTTCCGTCACAGACAGCACAGGAGACCTGCAAGCAGCTGGATAAAGCATGGAAATCTTTTTATATCCTGAAAAAGACCGGGGGAATCAAAGACCCAAATCCGCCCCGTTTTAAACAGGAGAATATACCGGTCACATACATGCAGATGGGGATCCGGCATGAGAAAGGATCAGACCAGCTGCGGCTGTCTCTGCCAAAGGATCTGAAAAACTACATGGAAGAAACATATGGGATCCATGAAAAATTTCTATATCTTGAAAATAAGATTTTCAGG
>NZ_WWVR01000050.1 GCF_009883055.1 Blautia sp. BIOML-A1
TATAACCTTTTGAAGAAAAAGGAATTCCGGTGGATCCAGTTGGATGGCGGAAAGTATCGCATCTCTAAGAAGAGTTTCGATGACTGGCTCGATAACTTGGAACAGTAAAAAACAGGGTGTTGATCTGGCAGATTTTGTCTGCAATCGACATCCTAAATTTTTATCTGGATTTGAGATATGATATAAGAAAAAACACTAACACTAAAAAAGACAGGAAGTGAAGAATAAATGGCAACAGCAATTATGAAACAAAAAGAAGTTCCGGAAATGGATGATGTTGCAGAAATCATTTCGAAGATATCAGAGGACAGTCCTTACAAACGTCGTCCAACGCAAAAGAGAACCTGGATGACCGTGCCGGAAATGGGAAAGCTGTTGGGATTAAAAAAGACAGATCGATACTGGCTGGTTCATAAAAATGTTTTTGAATCAAAAGAGATTGCCGGAAAGATACGAATCAACATTGCTAGCTTTGAAAAATGGTACGCCAATCAGATTAAATATCATAAAGTTACCGGAGAAAAACCCGGGAAAGAATTGAAATCCTGGTCCTATTCCGTTAAGGAAGTCGCAGATCTGTTGGAGGTTGATGATTATCTTGTTTATGATTTACTCAAGAAAAATCAAATGGAAGTTGTTATTGTCGATTATTGGAAACGAATACCAAAAGAATCTTTTCAGAACTGGTATAAAAGCCAGTCCCGGTAGAGGAGGTGCAAAAAGTGCTGGCAAGTGCATATCAACCGTATTTATATTTACCAAGACCGGTTTCCAGGAGACATCCCATGGATGTAGGACGCAGGGCAAAACAGTTTGCTCCATTTGCGGCACTTCGCGGACTGGATGAAACGATCCGGCAACAGGAAATCATTTACGAACCGAAACGAGATTTATCTGAGGAAAAGAAAAATGAGCTGGATATGAAATTAAGAATCCTGGCATATGGAATGAAGATACAGGCAACTTATTTTCAAAAGTCCTGGAAGGATCCATTAATTGGTCAGTACCATACATTATCCGGAACCGTAGAATTTTTTGATCCATCAGTCCACTTACGGATCGATGATACCGAGATTCAGATCCAGGACATCTGTGATCTGACTGGTGATGTATTTGAAACTATTGAAATATCATGTTAATTAATCACAGCGGAATTTTTTGTACCGGAAAGAGTGTGTGGTAGCTGGTGGAAGGATAAAAAAGGATGCACAGATCGACAAAGCAGATCTGATCAGAATAAAAATCGTGCTGTTCGTGCAGCTTTGGCACTTACGGAATGGATGGCATGATGCTCATAAGGCGGATTTGATTTCCCTTTGGATACATCGGATTACAGTTTTCCTTATATTGCAGGTTGGAGCAGCAGCCGGGAAATGAAGGAAATGAAAGCATCTATGGATGTGATCCGCAAGACAGCTGGTGAAATGATCGATCAGCTTACAGAAGAACTGGAAATCATTCTTGAAGAAAAACAAAAAACAGAATTACATGAAAAATACGGCATTTTGGTAGATGCACTAGAAGCAGCCGGATACCGCTATGATTATCGGGAAAGCGAACCGGGACATATTGTACTGGCACCGGATGGGACACATGAAATTGCTGGGTATTTGCAGTTTGAATCATGGGGAGATATCAAAGACTGGCTGGAAGATACGATTGCAGAAGGAACAGATATTTCGGAAAGAGTTGATCGGGCTTTGTATCCATTTAAGTTTGATTATACCCTAGAGGAAGAAATGTTCAGAGGTAATGGTGACCGCTATGCGATTTATCATGTGGATGAAGACACATCGGGAAAACAACATTTATTTATGAATATGGCAATGGTCAAAGAAGATGGCATTACAATCGATGCAGCAAATTATAAATGTGTCTATTCTGGCAGATTACATGAAAATGAAAAGCTGGATGATTTGTATGCCGTATTCAACGATAATCCACCGGCAGATTATAAAGCACATTCTATGTCGGTCAGTGATGTTATCATTACAAACCGTGGTGGGGATATGCAGGCATATTACGTGGATCGATTTGGATTTGCAGAACTTCCAGAGTTTGCAGCACAAAGAGAAAAAATACTCGATATTGTCCCGGAAATAGAAAATGTGGATTATGAAAATGATCTTACATGTATCAGCTTTTATGCGGCTGAATGTGCTGAATTTCCTGTAATGGGTGAAGTACATTATGACCTGACATTACCAGAAGCCTTGGAAGCTTATGAGAAAATCCCATCAGAACGTATGCATGGACTGAAATGTGTTGGCTTTGATCTGAAAGACGGAAGTGATTATGAAGGAATGCAGAGTCTGATGATCGAAGGAAAAATACAGAAAAAATTTTTGAATTCGATTCCTGGATTTAGAGAAAATTCTTATGTGCAAAATGCAATCAGTCGTGTGGAAAAGTACTTGGAAGAAAGACATCCAAATGTGGAAAATCCTCTGGAATCCAATAAGAAAGTGGATAACGAAAAAAATATAAGCGAAGAAAAAAACGAGAAGGAGCTGAATATACAGATGAAACCAATACCGAAAAAGAAAAGGGGGGAAATGAGCCTATGAGAAATGTAAACCTGGAAGAAAACGAACTGACTATTACTGCTATCTTCCAGCAGCACACAAAGGAAGAAACAATCCAAACACTGAAAGAAGCTTTGGAAGTTTTGGAACAGGAAGAAAGTGATCCTGAGAATGATGAAATAATTGAGATCATCAATTCTACAGTTGGAAAATTACAGCAGATCGAAGACAAATACTACTATTCTCTGGATCTGAATTATTATCTGAATAACTTGGAGGATGATGCCTATGAAGCTTAATCAATTTGCAGTCTACCGAGTAGATCAGCAGACAGCAGGAAAAGCACTGTGGCATCTGCCATATCAAGAGGCAAGACAGCAGAATGTGTCGATTACTGTCGAAAATTACCGATTAATCTCGATTCATGAAATGCAGGAAAATGAAAAAGTCGCTGACATCTGGAAACGGACGAAAAATCAATGCGAAGTCAGTGACGTGCTCGTATTGAACAAGAATGGAGAAATCAGCTGCTACTATGTAGATGAGAACTATCCACAGTATCTGGTCGGATTTATTCGTATCAACACATCCGGTGCACTGATCACTATGGAAACTGAGAATTATCAGATTGATGGGAAAAAGGGGAACTGGATTGCAACAGACACCGTCATTATTGATGGAAAACAGTTTTATTTGATGGAACATCAGGTATACCGAGATCAGGCCCAGGGTGTTATCCTGGATGCTTATGGAAAAATGGTTGTCGAAGAATGTAAGAAATTCGATGAAAAGACAAAACAAAAGATTCATGATTACATCCAACAGCAGGTACCGCTAAATCCGGTCGAACAGCTAAAACAAGATGGTAAAATCCGTCTGGAACATTACCAGAAATTCTACCAGAACGGCACTTATGAACGAAGCAGAGAATCTGGTACAGAAGCTAACTATGATATGGTGGACGGTCTGGTGAATAATCAGAAGAAGAACCTGGAAAAAATTTCTGATGCACGCAACAACAAACAGACGTCCCGAAATCAACAAAATAATAAACCCAAGAAACGAAGGTCCGTAATCAAACGACTGCATCAGAAACAGATTGCCATTGCTCGCCGGTCCGGAAAGCCGATACCAAAGTACCTGGATCAGGAAATGGAAAGAAAGCGGGGATAGAATATGCGAAGGTTAAAGTGTGAAAAAGAAACGATTATTCTGACTAATGAAGATGATGGATTCTATGATGTGTATACCTTCAATCAGAACTTGCAGAAACGGTTGAGGTCTTTTGCGGAGAAGTATCCGGATGATTGCTGGTTGAAAGGATCTTCGGAGGATGGTAGTGAAACGTATATGATTAAAAAAGGGCGGTTATCATTGAATTTAAGACCACCCTATTCCAAGGATAGAATTCATAAAGCAACCGAACGAATTATTGAAGAACAGAAAGAGCAATCGAAGGATTCATAGAATGCGATTTAAGAGAAAAAAGCCTCATGACCATGAGAAAAAATGAAAGCAAAATACGTTAGCTGATAAAGTGTATAGGCTCAAAAGGGAAAGTGCCCTTTTGGGCCTTTTTAATTTAAAATAGTTCTAAAGAACAAGTTGACAATCTGTAGATTCTGTATGTTTTAAAGATCAATCGTTATACTAATTTTAGACCGAATTATCGTTCTAAAGGAGGTGTCACAATGGATTTAAAGGCGGTTGGTCAGAGAATAAAAGCTGCAAGGGAAGCTAAGAATCTTACACAAGAAGAATTGGCAGCACTGGTAAACTTGAGTCCAACTCATGTAAGTGTTATAGAGAGAGGACTGAAAGTAACAAAACTTGATACTTTTATTGCGATTGCAAATGCATTAGACGTTTCAGCAGATACACTATTGATTGATGTTGTGACACATTCGGTTAGCGGCGTTACGAATGAATTATCTGAAATGATAGAGAAACTACCTAAAGAAAAGCAACAGAGAATTATCAATGCAGTGAGAGCATTGGTGGAATAAATACGTGAATAAGAAGATGGAAGGGCTTATTGCTCTTCTTTTTTATTTGGTTTAACGTGAAAATATGATATAGTAGTTCTAAAGACTTATATATAATTCTAAGGAACTTGATAAAATGAAGAAAAAAAATATAACACTTGTATTTGTTGCTATCGTTTTTTCGATTATTGTTGGAATGATAATTGGGAAAAGCTTATTAAAGCATAAAGAAGGTGAGCCAGATGTAGTTGGCAGTTTTTCTATGAATAGAGATGAGAATCTTACAGTAGTTGCTAACAGAAAAAATATTTCTGATAAAGAAGCATTTACAAGACTGCTTTTAAAAATGTACAAAGAGAATTCATTTCATTCAATAAAATTTTCTACAGATCATGGATATGCAACCAGCCTTGATATGACCGTATATTCTTGGAAAGAAGATATCGGAAATGGAAAATCCATTATGCAGATAGAATTTAGACCGATTGAATATGGAAAAGATTATGATATTGTTCATAATCCGGATAAATATGTGCTTTTTATCGATGGAACAGAAATAAAATGAAATATATAGATATGCAGATAAAGCGCAGAAAAAGAGGATTGCTCAGCACAGGAGGATATTTTCAATTACCCTCAAAATGATAAAAGCGAGGCAGCGGAAAATCCGTTGCCTCATATCAGTATTATGACAATTAATCTAGTTCCGCCCCTAACTCATACCTCCAATACTCCGCCGCCTCATATTCCCTAGATTCTGAGAGTACCGGTACAGTAAAGAGTTCAACCGGAACACCGAGTGTTGATGCAAAGATTTTCATAAGATCCTCTTTTGGTGTTCGGACATCGCTTTCATACTGAGCAATCCGGACATCAGCACAGCTGTCGGGAAATCCAACAGCCATGCCAAGTTCTTTCTGGGTGAGATGATTTTTCTGTCTTAAGTGTTTTAATTTTCTTCCAAATGTAATCATAGTATTATTCTCCTGTGCTTCCAAAAGCCCCAGTTCCTCGTTCTTCACCGAGATCCAGGACAAAGTCTGCAATCACAACCGGTGTGATCACCAGCTGACCGACGCGTGTGTCTTTATGAATGATCTGAGAAGATGTGCTCACGTTGCTGATAATGGCATGGATCTCACCACGGTAACCGGAGTCAATCGGTGGAAGTTCGCATACCAGTCCTTTTGCAGCCATGCTGCTTCGTGGAAAGACATATCCGGCAAATCCATCCGGGATGATGAGACCAAATCCAAGCGGAATTCTCGCAACTTCGCCTGGCTTTAATACGCAATCATAAGGCATGAATACATCCGCACCGGCATCATTTTCATGTGGCCGGAAGGGATGATGATCTGCTTTCAGACCAAAGTCAATCAGTTTAATCTTTATGGCTGCTCACCTCCTTCCTGATGAGCAATGGATAATCTGCTTTTAAGATATCTGACGGTATCCAAAGCTTTGAAATAGGATTCTGGCAGGACATCTGTTTTTCCATGCAGCTTCCTCTCTGACAGAATGGACCGGTCAGATCCGGTGCAAAAAGGATCGGGCTTAATTTGTACAATCTTTGCCAGATATAGAGCATCACGATCCTGGTTTCATCAGTATTTCTTCGGCAGGTTCTTTGACCAATCATATGCTTCCACTGGTAAGGTGTCGCGCTGATGATCAATACGTTTCGAAGTCCCTGAGGTGTAGCATATCCGGCTGAATCATGATCAATGCCTAAGGCACAGAGTTCTGCATAGTGATCCAGATCTGACTGACAGCTTTTCTTGTAAATATCCTGGATTTCTTTATCTGCTTTCATGATTCCATATGGAATAGCAAATGCAGCGTGACCGGAATAATTGCTGTACTGCAGAGATGCACTCATGTACTTTACTTCGTTCTGATGCCTTGTGATCTGTGTCAGAAAGCGTCTGCTTGCACCGACAACAGCCACGGTAATGACCATGAATTTCTGTACTGTCGGATGGGGAAGTCCTGCAATATTGTCTACGGTTTTCTGACTGTAGGATTGATGGTAAAGATCCATCAGATTTGCCATGTTCTGGATCGTATGACCGTGTTGTGTGAGCCTGGCAGCAAAGACCATATTCTGTTCTGCTTCCCGGATTCCATAGCAGTTTAAGATAGCTGTTTCAATGTGATCCATAGGCCTGTTCCTCCTTTACCAGAGCTTTTAAAAGAATCAGATAATTGATGCAGTCTGTGATCTTTTCATCCCACTGTTCCATATCAAAATGCAACAGAGTGGAATAACACATATCGTAAAGGGATACGACATGTTTCGACATCATGCCGGCCAGTGCTGCTTTTGGATCACAGTTCTGTAAAGCGGCAGCAATCTTGAATGCACTGAGGCGGTCAATATTATCACCGGTATATTCTTTCTTTTTATGTGCCAGAATATCGGCACACTTTCTCATCTGAAGTTCAAATACAACATTAAATTCTTCTTGTGTCATGTGATAGTTCCTCCTTTGTTTTGTAATAGTTATCGTTCGAGATCTTTGGTTTTTGATTTCACTGGTTCTGGAATTTGCATCTGAAGAATGGCATCAACATTCTGATCGGCAGTGTCCAGATCTTTTAATTTTTCTTTCAAGCTGCTTATTGCTTCTTCTTCGGAAGCTATCTGCTGTTGCAGTTTTTCTTTTTGTAAAGTCAGGGTTTTTAGGCTTGTCATCTTTCCATCCTGATAAAAGGATCTCAGCCAATCTCTGGCTTCTTCATATTTCTGAATTTCTTTCGCATGTTCTTTCCGGTACTTTCCTTTGTACTTTGCATTTGAAAATTGGGAATAAACTTCCTTGTTTGCATAGTACTGTCCGGTGTAGCGGATCTGATCGTTGAGAGTCCTTAGATTGGACCGATGCTGAGCAAACTGTGTCTGCATTTCTTTCAGTTCCTGCTTTGCTGCAAGCAGTGTATTTTTCAAATCTGACTGCGTATCAAATCCATGCTCCTGCACATAGATAATGGTATTTGCCATTTGCTGCAGGTTAGAAAGTTTTACCCAATGAGCATAAGCCGGGCTCTGCATTGCTTTCACATTTGTCTGGAGATTTACAACCAGGCGAAGGTGAGATCTGACGTAGAGAATGGTCAATGGATATCTTTGATGTCTGTACGAGGGTATGGGGAATCGGAATCCCCATCAAGAGACTTACCCGGAGGTATGCCGTAGCCATAAAATGGCGATACGGTAATACCTGGGTGGATCTTGCTCTTATTTGTATCCCTCTATATAACGAAACGCTCAGAGGCTGTTTTACAGTGGGGAAAAAGAAAAAATATCAAAAAATTGATGATTAATGGTGAGCTTGTGATAGAATGGAAAAAAGAGAAAAGCATAAAGGATGTAGTTGTGGAGAATATTTGTTATGATTAGAAAGTTGCTGAACGGAGATATCGATAGAATTGCTGACATATGGTTAAAGACAAATCTGAAAGCCCATTATTTTATTTCCAATCAATACTGGAAAAGTAATTATGAATTAGTAAAAGAAATGATGTCACAATACGAAGTTTATGTGTTTGAAGCAGATAAAATGATACAAGGATTTGTAGGACTAAATGATAAATATATAGAAGGTATTTTTGTCTCCGATGAAATGCAGTCATGTGGCATAGGTAAGCTTTTATTAGATTATGTTAAGGATAAAAAAGTTAGCTTACGATTAAATGTATACCAGAAGAATGCCAGAGCAATTTCTTTTTACCAAAGAGAAGGGTTCATTATTCAATATGAAGGCTTGGATGAAGCTACTGGTGAAAAAGAGTACACTATGCTATGGAAACGAAAATAGAAATCGGAATTTGTAGAATAGAGGAATTATGATGTTTGATAAGCACAAAAGGGAATCCTTGCTATTGCGGGACTTATTAAAGAAATTGATAATTATTGTGATAGGTTCCATTGTTGCAGCCTATGGCATTACACTTGCACTGTATGCAGGATTTGGTGGCGCCACGCTCGCAGTGCTATGGCAGGGTATCGCTGAAACGTTTCACTTGAGCATCGGTATGGCATCTTTTGTTGTAGCAGTGGGGATGATTTTGTTTGCATTAATTTACGATAAAAGTCAAATCCATATTGGGACGGTGCTATATCAAATTGTATACAGCACCTGTGTAGATGTATTTGCCACCTGCCATGTCTACAGTACATATCGATGGTTCAACTTCTTTATCATGTTGCTGGGTGTTATTTTGTTTGCTGTCGGGACCGGACTATATGCGTCTGCCTCACTTGGTCGTGGCTCTTATGAAGCAGTTACTTTTGCCTTGGCAGAAAAGAACAACTGGCAAGTTAAAATTGTTCGAATAGCATTAGATATTCTGGTTGTGATAATAGGTGTTTTGCTTGGCGGGAAGTTTGGCATATGCACAATCATTACAGTTATCATTTCAGGCCCGATTATCCAATTTGTTAATGCGAAAGCAAAACGAATTTTAAAGATATAATAGCAAAGAAACCTACAACTTCAAGTTTGATGAATTAAATTAGATGGCAATTGATGGAGTAACAAGTTGTATGAAAATTCGAGAAGTTAACAAAAATAAAAAGCAGTTTATATCATTATTGTTATTAGCTGATGAACAGGAGAGCATGGTTGATCGTTATCTTGAAAAAGGAACTATGTATGTGCTTGAAGATAATGATGTAAAAGCTGAATGTGTTGTCACCGATGAAGGTAACGGAATA
The DNA here is from genome assembly GCF_009883055.1 of Blautia sp. BIOML-A1. Taxonomy (GTDB): domain Bacteria; phylum Bacillota; class Clostridia; order Lachnospirales; family Lachnospiraceae; genus Blautia_A. The sequence goes on from NZ_WWVR01000050.1 coordinate 9,228, forward strand.
CTTGAAATCAAGAATATCGCAGTCGATCCGGAAAACCAGGGAAAGGGCTATGGCAAAGCACTAATTGATTTTCTTGCCAGTAAATATGCAGATGAATATTCTGTTTTGCAAGTTGGAACAGGTGACAGTCCATTGACGATACCATTTTATGAAAAATGTGGATTTGTTCGTTCTCACAAGATTCCCAATTTTTTTACTGACAATTATGACCACACAATTTATGAGGGCGGTGTACAGCTAATAGATATGGTATATTTGCAAAGACATATATAAATTCAAGTTGATATTCCACTTATTTTAGGAAATTTAATAACTATTATATTTGATTATCAAATTCTTCGCAAACCCTTGAAAACACTAAGTTTGTAGCAAGTGTACTTTCCCTTACTCTTTCCCTTGTGTTACATTCTCCCATTAGCTTTCATGAACCTTAATATGGGAAAAATTAAGGGAAAGAAAATTTCATAACACAGTATAACATATAACAATAACAACATGGTGAACTGATTGAAATGTTTTCGATATTTAACTCTATAACTGATTATTAAAAAAATGGAGATAAGATACGATGAGAACAATATTTGCAGAATACAATCCACACAGAAACAGCATTGATGTTTATACCAATGCCGGTTATATGCTCCGCATTGACTGTTGGGAAGCTGAGAAGAACTTAAAAACCACTCCTGGATCAGACTGCGCATTAAATACACTTGCTATTGATGAGCCACTTGAATATGCACGATTATATCTTGATGGTAATATGCAAATGTGGGTAGATGCAGAAGATTCTTTGGAATTGTAAACCACAAGTAGCCTGTATGCTTTATTTTACATACAGGCTACTTAATCAAAATCACCATAATTGATCAAGCAAGTTTTTTTAATATACCTCGGAGTCATTTTCGTTCGATCTTTCATCGCTAATAAAATTTCTCTGAAGTGATAGCAGATAACAGATTGGCAGGTTTTTCTAAAAAATAATCTGCTTTTATGTGCTTATTATGACTGCCCCATACTGCTAAAGCAAAATCAATTCCCGCATTTTCCGCACATTTACTGTCATATTTGCTATCTCCGATATAAAGTACTTTCCTATGGTCTGTTTTTGATAATTCCACATATTTCAAAATCGGTGCGGCATTGGGTTTATGTTCCTGTGTATCGTCTGCACATATGATTGTTTTGAAATAATGACTGATACCAAACGGACAAAAATCATGTGTAAATTCTTCCCTTGTCTTTGATGTGACAATCCCCATTTCATAATCCAGACTTAGAAGATTTTTCAATAATTCAACGATTCCGTCAAATACTTTAATGTTATTTGTATAGTTACGCATATTTTTATCCCATAATTCTATCGCATAGGAAGTGTCTTTTATCGCAAGTTTTTTCAAAGCGTCTGTTCCTGTAATCCCTAACGCAAATCTTAGTTCAGAACATGGTATCTCTCTCCCGGACAATCCCTTTATAGTTTCCTGTAAAGAATGTAATACAGCATATTCCGTATCAATCAGAGTGCCGTCAATGTCAAAAACGATATGCTTATACTTCATGCTGCCACCTTTCCCTGTCTGTATCAAAATAACGTATCACCCTGCATGGATTTCCTACTGCAACACAATTAGGCGGGATAGGGCGGGTAACTACACTTCCAGCCCCTATCACGCTGTTTTTTCCTATAGTGACTCCGGGCAGAAGAATACAGCCGCCGCCAATCCAGACATTACTTTCTATTTCTATCGGACGTGCATAGGTTCTAAAAAATGTTGTCTGACGTTCCCTCCAATCCGGCACAAACCTTTCCTGTGGTAAGACAGGGTGTGAAGATGTATAAATCTGCACATTTGACGCAATCAATACCCTGTCGCCAATTCGGATAGTTTTGTTATCCACAAAGGTACAATTCATATTGACGATCACATCATTTCCCAAAAAAATATTTTTTCCATAGTCGCAATGAAAAGGCGTGTCGATTGCCACATTTTCCCCTATTCCGCCCAACAGCTCCCGAAGAATGGAAGTGCGTTTTTCTGTATCTCTATAATCAGAAAAATAATATTTCCGTGTTAATTCCCTTGTGCGGGCAATCTGCTTTAACGTATCGCTGTCCGCTGTTTCCAAAAAATCACTGGATTCGTAATACACAATATCCCCCCTTAACGAAAACTGTTTTCCATAACGCCCGGAAGCAGGGCATAGATAGAACAGCCAATCTGATCCTCAAACCGTTCTTTAATCTCTAAAATCTTTTTCCATCTGTCTATTGTCGCTGGGTGAACGCCGTATCGCATTGTCACGTCTACAAATCTCTTTTCCAAAAGACAGAACCCCGAAGGCATAGCCAATGCGTCACATAACTGTACAAGACGGTCATAATCATCATATACCGCATTTGCAACAAATTCTTTCATAAACAGGTAATCCTCATCACTGACATCAAACTCTCCGATAGATGTGGCAATATCCTGTATCATAAATGCGTGGGATATACATATTTGTGCGGCTTTTCCCCACCCACGCTCCATACAGTAACGATAGCCGTCTATCAGATGCCTTTCCGAACTCACTCCGGCATAACGTCCAATATCGTGTAACAGCCCGAAAATATACGCCTGTTCAGAAGATAAATCTTTACAGTGTGACGCAATGTTTTTACAGGCTTCGGCTACATACCGGGAATGTTCTGCCCATGCTCCCGGATTGGATTCTGCCGCTTCCCTTAATGCCAGTTCTGCGGTCTGAATGTTCAACTCCATTTTTAACTCCTTTCAAAAGGGCGGGGCTGGAAGATAAACTGTCCAGCCCCTTTATGATGAAATATTTACAGATAAATCAGCAATCCCCGGCATAGTACGAAACAATGTTCATATAGTCCGTTGGATTCGGAACTTCTAAAACAAGCCGCAAACAGTTTTTGTTTTGGGAGTATTGCCGCCACAAACTGCCCTGTATCTTTTCTTCCCCATTGATGTTTTGTTTTTTACCATCCGGGCAGAGCATATTTACTTTGCCGGAACAGCTATTGACCGTATCTAAAAAATTTTTCATGTTCAGAATGTTCAGTTTTACCACTTTGCACTCACCTCCTGTAAATGACGGATTTACTTTACAGGTATCATTATAATGCAAAAGGAATAGAAAAAATATTTCTTTTCTGCCCTTATCTATCACTATTCTGCCATTTTCTCCGATATTCTGTGGGTGAACAATGTGTGTATTCTCGAAAAACCTTTCCAAAATAACTGCTACTCCCCAAACCGCACTCATGGCTGATAACGGTAACTGCTTCCTGCCCCTTTGCTAGCATCTGACAGGCAGCTTGCAGACGGTAAGCCTTTATATACTCTACGGGTGTCATGTGCAGACAGTCATGGAACACTCTATAACACTCCCTTTCGCTTAGGTATGCTGCTGCCGCAAGTTCCGGGATAGAGATTTTCTCTCTGTAATGTTCGTGAATATATATCATCATCAGCTTTATTTTATCGTTGCTTTTATTATGTTCCCCCTTTTTTTCACGCATAGGACGGGATAGTTCAAAAAGCATGAGCCATATTTCTGTTAGGGTTTCCCGCAGTTTTATTTCATATCCAAATTCATCACTGGATAAACGAAATGAAGCGGCAAGCAGTTTCAAAATCCTTTCTTCTTCTGCATTGCCTGGAAAAAGCGGAATTACCTCAATCTGTGGGGCTGTTATGATAGGCGCAATATATTTTTGTTCAATCCTGCTTCCCTGTTCCCCGGCAAGTAGGGAAACATCGAAAATATGAAGTAGCTGTATATTCTTTTCTTTCTGCGATATTGCTTTTGTCATATGGAGTACATTGGAATTTACTATGCCGCCGCTTCCAGCCGGAAACAACAGTTTTCCTCCCGGCGTATCATATTCAATGCTACCACTTTCCATATAAAAAAGTTCCACTGTCTTGTGCCAGTGCCACGGTACATAATGTCCGATATACTTGTCAAGTTCTGCCCTTGAAGCGATATAGGGAAAATCTTTTTCAAAACCGGGAAGCAGTTCTTCCTTGCTTCCAGTATAAAATTCAATGCTATGGATATTTTTCATGTCTGTTCACCTGCACATCTGCGATTTTGTATCTGCTTTATGGATTAAATATACTAGAATAGCTCGGTAATTGTCAATCAATCAAAACAGATTCATTTGGAAGATTATAAAAAATAGTGTTAAAAATCAAAGAACAGTTTTCACAGACTCTAAAAATCTGGATAACTAAAAATAAGTATATTTGTTTTGTGAAAAACAGGCAGTTTTACCTGCCCATTTTACTTTAAAAATATCCTCGTTTTTCTCGCCAGTTTTTCACATAACATCGGATTCCGATATAAACCGCATGTACCAGAAGTAGCAACATAATGAGGTTTATCGGAATAATTGATTTTATCCATTTTCCGAAATAGATTATGATAGCTGTACTCATTATCACCACCATGATGCTGATAATATCCCAGCAATATTTCCGGTAGATTTTCCCCACCTGATAGCCAGTCCCGATTATCAGCAATCCCGTTATGATAAATAAAATTCCCATAACAATACTTACAATCAGCCAGTACACAATCCCTGAAATGATACTATTTGAGATTCCACTGCTTAACTGTCCGAAAGAATCTGCACCTGCAACAAATTTTTGAAACAGGCTTAAGATTCCTTTAGCAAACATACTGAAAAAGCTAATACAGTCACTAAAGAAAACTGGAGAAAGGATAGCAGTGAATAGTGTAATGGCTATACTGTACCATGCCAGCAGAAACAGGATACTTTCATAACCAGCCGTCATATTTTTATATTTTTTCTCTAACTGAATTTTACGGTTATCGCATTTTTCTTTTGCTTTTTGGTAAGCAGTGCGGTCACAGTTATCGCATTTCTCATAGGGCACTTTTTTCTCAACAGCTACCTCTGTTGTCTTTTGGTGTGTCTGTGCATAGCGTTTTGCCTGTTCCGCTTTTTCATACCTAAATTTCCATGCCACGACTTCTGCGTCGGCTCTTTTCCTGCTGTCTGTCTCGTTGGCTAATTGTTCTTCTATTTTCCTTAATCTTGTCCGCAATGCTTCGATATTCTCGACTCTGTTTTCGCTGTTCAATTTCTCGTTCAAGGTCAGCGATCTGTTTAGCTGCCTGTTCAGTTCCATAATCATCTGGTCTTTCTGATCCAGTTCGTCCTGCATCTGTTCTGTCATCTGTAGAAGTTCTTCCACTTGACCGACGTTCTCTAAGTTTACGCATTCTCGCATCTATATCCCTCACTTTCTCTATCTGCTGTTTAAGGTCAGTAATTCTCTGCTCTGTTTCAGCAATAAGCTGTTCTCGTTGTTCAGCTTCTGCGTTAATTCCTGCCATTGCTGATTCTCGGTTTCCAACTGTTCGATTCTGTTTTTCTGCTGTTCAATCTGGGAAAACAGTTCTTCTGTATCTGGCAAAAGATTCAGCAGTCCGGATAACTCGCTGTTTAATATCTGCAAACTCTGGTTCTGCTCCTGAAAGGACAGAAGCTGTCTGTCTTTTTCCTGTAATTCCTGTACCATCTCTGCCATAAGGTTCTGCTGTTCCTCGATCTGGTTTATCATTGATTCCATCATGGGAATGACTTCCCGGCTTTCTTCTAATGTCATTTAATCGCTCCTTCCATAATGATAATGCACCTGATACTTTTCCAAAGGTGTCCAGTATCTTTTGCAATAACGTGTTTTGCTGTTTTATGATTTGATTTTCCGCTACTTTCCACGAACCTTTTATTTCCTGCCCGGCAAGAAATTTTTGTTCAATCTTTCTTGCGTCAGCACCTTCATGGATGGTAGGAATCTGGAGTTTTCCCTGTTTTTCATAAGAACGGTGATTAACCTGATTATGCAAAGGAAGATGTTCATTACACACCTTTGCCCACTCACTCCGCCACAGCTCACAATTTTTGGGATTGTTCCATCCAGTAGCATCGGTCAGCACCCGTTTCCATTGCAGGCGGTTTCTTGC
>NZ_WWVR01000051.1 GCF_009883055.1 Blautia sp. BIOML-A1
GAAAACGCACCTCCTGAATGGCAGATAGTACCAGAAGAAAATATAAAACGCTTTCAAAAATCTGTCCGCTACAAAAGGTCAGAAGATAAAGAAGCTGCTTTAGAAAAATTCAAAATCACATTTCAGAAACAAAGATTATGGAATGAGGTATTGAAGATTGAAAAAAGTGCGGATGCCCAACTTGGCAGGTCATTTGAATTTGCCCTCCCAAAAGAATGGAGCAGACAGGAACAGATTCAATATACATCCGACTATATCCAAAAAACATTTGTGGATAAGGGAATGTGTGCTGATTGGAGTATCCACGACAAAGGGGATGGCAACCCCCATGTCCACCTGCTTCTGACGATGCGACCTTTTAACCCGGACCATTCTTGGGGAAAGAAAGAAGTCAAGGATTGGGATTTTGTCAGAGATAAAAGCGGAAATATCGTGATTGACGAATCCCACCCGGACTGGTGGCAGGCTAAGAAAAACCCTGACCGTCATGGAATCCGTATCCCTGTATTAGACGAAAACGGAATCCAGAAGATTGGTGCAAGAAACCGCCTGCAATGGAAACGGGTGCTGACCGATGCTACTGGATGGAACAATCCCAAAAATTGTGAGCTGTGGCGGAGTGAGTGGGCAAAGGTGTGTAATGAACATCTGCCTTTGCATAATCAAGTTGATCATCGTTCTTATGAAAAGCAGGGAAAACTCCAGATTCCTACCATCCATGAAGGAGCTGACGCAAGAAAGATTGAACAAAAGTTTTTTGCCGGGCAGGAAATAAAAGGCTCGTGGAAAGTAGCGGAAAATCAAATCATAAAACAACAAAACACGTTATTGCAAAAGATACTAAACACCTTTGGGAAAGTATCGGGTGCATTATCATTATGGAAGGAGCGATTAAATGACATTAGAAGAAAGCCGGGAAATTATACCCTTAATGGAATCCATGATTGGTCAAATCGAAGAACAGCAGAACCTAATGGCAGAAATGATTCTGGAAATGCAGAACCGGGACACTCAACTCTCTCTTATGCAAAAACAGAATCAGAAATTACAAAAATTAAACAACGAGTTATCCGAGCTGCTCAACATTTTGCCAAATACCGAGGAACTGCTTTCCAAGATGGAAGAACAGAAAACGAAGATAGAGCTTTTGGAAAACGAAAATCAGCAATGGCAGAAATTGGCACAGAAGCTGAACAGCGAAAACAGTTTATTACTGAAACAGAACACCGAATTGCTGAACTGGAACAGCAGATAGAGAAAGGACGTGATATAGATGAACGAATCCAGAGAATCAAAGAACGCCGAACAGTTGGAAGAACTTCTGCTCTTGACCGAGGAGATACAAGAAGAACTAGAACAGAAAGAACAGCTTATCGTGGAACTGAAGACGCAGCTCAGCGAATCTCTGACCTTGAACGAGAAATTAAACAAAGAGAACAGAGCCGGGAATATTCAAGCATTAAAGAACGACTTGAAGCTGGCAGACAGAGCATTGCGGATCGAGAAAGAGAAGTTGCGAAGCGCAAACGTCATGATAGAGGAATGTCAAGATAAAATATGCTATTTAACACAGGAACGGGATTATGCCCGGACACATCAGAAAATCGTAGAAATACCGGTAGAAAAGCCGGTACTCTATGAAAAATGTGAAGCCTGTAACCGGACAGCCTATCAGAATGCAAAAGCAAAATACGAAACACAAAAAGAGCGACTTGCAGGACAGTATAAAGCAAAAACGGTAATGTTCCAAACAACCTTGTTCCTTCTTGCATGGTATTCGTTGACAACCACTCTTTTTCAGGCAGTACAGTCAGATATGTTCCTTGTCGATTGTAAATCATTCTTCAATGATTTAGCATCATTCATACAAACCTTTGTCGGATGGACGATTGATGCCGGGCATTCTGCGGCACAGATTAGTACAAAAATTCCAACTGCTTTTATAGCCGGAATGGTATATTGGTTATTGCTAATATTGATTGTAGGAATATGTATGGCAGGAACAGGGATGCTGGCGATACTGATAGAAATAAAGGTTATAGAATTATATAAGAAAAACTGTTGGGATGTTATTACTCTACTAATGATACTGACAAGTGTTGCTATTGTCATTTATTTTGGAGAATCAATCAAAAAAGTACTGTCAGTAAATCTTCTATTGCTTTTCGTACTTTCGCAGGGCGCATATGTTGGAATTAGATGTTATCTTAAAGTTTGGTTAGAAAAAAGACCATATTAGTATTTTCAACTTACTGTATAGACAGTAAAATTACTCCATACCAGCCTAGTGAAAATTTACTGTATGAAAAGAAGTATTACAGAGAAAAAAGGCTGTAAAAACAGGAACAGCCAGCCCGAAAGAATTTACGGACTGGCTGTATCAGCAGAGTAATGTAATTGTGGAGCTGACCGAGATATGAAAAGCTTTCTATCATCAATTTCGCATTATTGCAATAACAGATTGCTTCTTCCATGAATGAATAAGCAATATTGTCATCAAACTTTCAAGCATAAACATAGCAACAGCAAAAAGAGTAAAAGCAACAACCGGAAATACAAATCCCGTAGACATGCCTGCATTTTTCAAAAATATACCGATTGCATATCCGCCGGGGATTCCAACAACAGCAGTTATAAGCAATGCAATCAAAGTAGTAAAAAGACCTTCCATCATAAATGCTTGCTTCAACTGCTTATTTGTCATACCAATAGATTTTAGTGTGCCCATTTCCTGTTTCTGTGATAAAAGATTTGTCACAGTAAGATTGATTTGATTGATGACCGCAAATATCCACAAGATGGCTGCAATCGCATAAGCTAATGTAAAACCTGCACGATTGTCTGATTGGTGTTCTACAATAAAATCTTGAAGGGTTTGTAAGCGAACATCCCTATTGTCAGAAACGAGTAATTTGAGTTCTTGCTCGATTATCTCCTGATATTCAGCTTCTGCTTGTATTTCGATTGCGTATGTACAGTCATAACCTGCAAGTTCTTTGAGCATATTTTCCGGCATTCTGAAAATATAGCCACCCATTCCATCATTGCTGGAAGTGATTGCACCAATTTTGAATGCTTTTGTTATTGTTTTACCACTATGATTTTTGAAATTAAAGGTCACAGTATCCCCAATTTGAGGTTTCCAATGGTAAACATCATAAATACGTTCGGGATCACTTACAACTAATTCTGTATCATCAGTAATATTTCCAGACAAAACCGCTGCATTTAGCGACGCCAAATCCTTTTCATTATAGCCGAGCATCAAGGTGCTATCTGAAATATCATTGTCTGTTGAGAAATCAACTGGTACGGTAGCATAAGTAAATATATTGCTAACTCCCTCTATATCTCCAACACGCTTTACATAATCAGAAAAATATTCTTTCTGCAAGAGAGCATCCAAATTTTCACTTTCGTTTTCTAAATCAATGCTGATTTTGAAATCTCCGTACTTCATATCCCAATAACGAGCCATACTCTCGGCATTAAAAGAACTCTGATAACTTGCTGCAAGGAAAAATATAACTCCGCACAGTCCCAATGATAAAATGGTCAATAGAGATTTTTTTCTGTTTCTGGAAAAGCTGATTTTCGCTAAATATACAGGCGTAATACGATGTCTTTTGTGAGTGCGGTAATTTACAATTCCCACTGGATTTTTCAGGGCGGAAATTGGAGAAGTATTCGCTGCAATTTTTGCTGGTTTACGAACACTAATATAAACAAGCAGTATTCCAAAAAGGCATGCGCCACATAGAGAAACAATAAATGCAAATACTGACCAGCCTTTTGATTGCAGACAATAGCTGATGATCGTTCCCATGATACTACCAATTAAAATCCCCGGAACTACAAGCATATAACCCTGTTTAAGAACTATTTTATAAATTTGCTTTTTACTTGCCCCTATTGTCCGAAGCTGTCCGAACTCAGCAACTTTTTGTCCAACCGAAATATAGAAAATGCTGTAAATTACAAGTGCGGCAGCTAAAAACAAAATGGCAGCAACTACACCATATACCGCATAATTACTGAAGGACAAAGTTGTATTTACATAATCATAGTAACTGCTGACTGTCCAATTATTCAGTCCAGTCTCCTCTGAAATTTGAGATAATATTTCTGTTGCTTCGTCTTTTGTAAGGGTATCTGCATTTTCAAGCCAAACATATCCATTAAGCAGGTTATTTCCACGTAATTCCCGGCATTTTTCAAGTGAAACAAAAACAGGATAAGCGGTAGAAGTTTTATCATGATAAATACCAACAATAGTATAATTCTTCAAAGTACCATCCAGATTCAACTGAACTATGGCGTTGATTTCCGGAGACTTATTTTCACTGGCAAAAAAGGCATCTGTAACAGCAATTTCACTTGCTTTCTCTGGATATTTTCCGTCAAAGGCAGGAATCAAACTAAGCATGTCATCATCATAATAAATCAGAGACAGTTCTTTAGAATTTTCTTTCACTGTTTTGATATTACAGGAAAGTCCTACACTTTTTACTTCTTCGTTTGCTAACAACTTTTCTTTACTGTCCTGCGTAATGTCAAAGAAAATCCCTTGATGTAATCCTTCGATTTCTTTCTGATTTTGATAAATGATATTTTGCACTGTGAGCAACGACATCATTATCATAGCAACGGCTACAATAATTGCCGAAAGGCAAAATAAGTTTTTCTTCTTATCAAAACGCACACTTTTTCGTGCTAATTTTTTAATTACTGCACTGGTATCATTTTCAAAAGGATAATTCATAATTCCCACCTCCTTTAGCCAACAATTTTACCATCTTCAATCCGTACAATGCGGTCTGCGAGTTGAGCGATCTCGTTGTTGTGAGTAATCATTACAATGGTCTGATTAAATTCTCCGCTGGTATGCTTCAAAAGCCCTAACACATCTGCACTGGTCTTGCTATCAAGATTTCCGGTCGGTTCATCAGCAAGGATAATCGCAGGCTTCGTAATTAAAGCTCGTGCAATCGCTACACGTTGCTGTTGACCGCCTGAAAGATTGTTCGGCATATTTTCCAGTTTATCTTCTAAAGCCAACATATACACAACTTCGTCCATAAATTTCTGGTCTACTGTATCGCCATCCAGTTCCACAGGCAGGACGATATTTTCATATACATTCAAAATCGGAACCAGATTATAATTTTGGAAGATAAATCCGATGTTACGACGGCGGAAAATTGTCAATTCATCATCATTCTTTTTTGCGAGTTCTTCTCCCCGTACAATCACGCTGCCGGAAGTGGGGGTATCAAGTCCTCCCATCATGTGAAGCAATGTAGACTTACCGCTGCCGGAAGTTCCAACTACGGCAACAAATTCTCCCTGTTCCACAGTAAAATTTACACCATTAAGGGCACGAGTAATATTTGGTTCTGTGCCGTAATACTTCTTTAAGTCGATTGTTTGTAAAATGCTCATATTCAAATGCTCCTTTCAAGGCTTTCTATCTGTTGATAAAGCCATTGTAAACCACAAATGTTACACAAATGTCCGAGATAGAAAAAATTTTTATCGAAAATCAGAGTGAAATGTTACAACGCTCGGACATTTCAAAAAAAGTGGTTATATCTTACCTTACAGGAAGCATAATAGAAAATTCTGAGCCTTGCCTCAGCTCTGAAACAACCTTGATATAGCCCCCTTGCCTTGTTACAATCTCACGAGCCAAATACAAACCTATTCCCACACCCTGTTGATCGTGTACTTCTTCCTCACGATAGAAGCGCCGGAAGATGGCAGCCTGATTGCTTTCTGAAATGCCCTTGCCGGTGTCGGTCACTTTGACCTCTACGTACATTTCCCACTGAACCACTGATACAGAAATCTTTCCACCTGACGGAGTGTATTTTACTGCATTGTCCAGCAGATTGAAAAGGGCTTCGCTTGTCCACTTGCTGTCATGGGAGATTATCAAATTTTCCGGGCAATCCACGGATACAGCAATTTCTTTTTTCTCTGCGGCATATACAATACTGCTCATGGCTTGTGCAAGCGTATGGAATAAGCTGCTGTCTTTCTTTTCTAATCGTATTGCTCCGGTTTCCAACCGGGACGTTTTAACCAGTGCTTGGAACAGAAAATCCAGTTTATCAGTCTGACTACGTATGCCTTGTAAAAAGTCCATCCGTTCTTCTTCTGAAACAGGCTTTGTTAAAAGTGTGTCCGTTACCATTTGCAAATTGCTGACAGGCGTTTTAACTTGATGTGAAATATCAGAAATCAGCATTTGAAGCTCCTGTCGTTCCATGTCTACCTTGTGCCGGTTTTTCTGCATAATCTCATACAACCGAATTAAGCGGTGGTTGATACGGGCAAAAAGAGTTTCACTATCATTTGACTTTTGTAATTCCTCGTTTCCATCAATCATGTTGTCCAGCGTCCGGCACAAATTAGAAGTAAAATGAGAAAGGCGTTTTCCAAAAATCAGCACCAATAGCCAAATCCAGAAAAACGCACAGAGTGTCAATGTTCCACCCACTATAAAAATTCGTATATCCTGCATTATACCGCCGAAAATACCGGTAATTACCAGCATAGAGAAAACCATGCCAGCACTAACCAGTCTACAAATTTTCTTAGCAGAAAGGTTATTCAGATTCATTTCTTTTCGCCTCCTGTCCATTGATACCCCATACCATAAACCGTTTTGATATATGTGTCGCCATCCGCTTCAATCTTACTGCGAATACGGCTGATAGAAGTAGTAAGGGTATGTTCATCTACATATTTTTCATCAACATCCCACAGTTTTTCTAAAAATTGTTGGCGAGTAAGTACCTGCTTCGGATTTTTAAGAAATAGGTTCAACATTTTATATTCCATCGCAGAAAGTGCTAATGGTTTCCCGTTCAAACTTGCAAATTGTTCCGAAAAATCCAGAAACAAGCTACCATCCTCGTAAATATCCTTAGCTGGTTTGTGATGCTCCAACATAGCGAACATGGCTTTGATTTTTCGCTGCAAAGCACTAATCGAAAAAGGTTTTGTGATATAATCCACTGCACCAGCTTCATATCCCCGTATCTGATTGCTTTCCTGATCGTTGGCAGTTAGAAATATAACTACTGTATCAGGATGCTCTGGCTTGATAAGACGGCATAGGTCATAACCATTTCCGTCTGGTAAATTTATATCCAGCAATACCAAATCAAAAATGTTTGTTTTTAATGATTCAGCGGCTGTCCTTGCATTCAGAACAGAAGTTATTGTGTAACCGTCCAATTCCAAATTATAAGTAAGCGTTTTATTCAAAAGATTATCATCTTCGACAATTAAAATATGCTTCATATTATCACTTCCTTTTCTTTTTGCAGATAGTATAACAGGCAAATGTCCGAGAATTGTTACAAGGACAAATATATTTTTCATTTTACAGCTTTTTTCTGTGTACTGCAATTTTATAAAAGAAAGGACAGCAGTGTCAAATTGCTGTCCTTTCTTTTATCATAGCTGGTAGTGTATAAGCGTGGGTTCATCATATCGGGTGTGGTATCTTTAACTACAGGAAACTCCCTACAACACTATCTCACTTCTTGCTTAATAAAGTTCTAATGAATCTTCTGTATCCACCCACATCTGTAAATTGCCATCAAGATATAATCTTGCATATTCCAAAGGCTCATCCACAGCCAATGAAGTAAGCGCACATTCTGATCCATATGTGGTTTTTAAATTTTTTTCAGCTTCCCAGCAATCAATGCGAAGCATATATCCAGCACTTGTGTAAACATCAATACTATCGTGGTTTATATTATATTCTGCATAAATTGTTCTCATCGTATCTTATCTCCATTTTCTTTTGATAATCAGTTACAGAGTTAAATATCGAAAACATTTCAATCAGTTCACCATGTCGTTATTGTTATATGTTATATTGTGTTATGAAATTTTCTTTCCCTTAATTTTTCCCATATTAAGGTTCATGAAAAGCAATGGGAAAATGTAACACAAGGGAAAGAGTAAGGGAAAGTTCACTTGCTACAAACTTAGTATTTTCAAGGGTTTGCGAAGAATTTGATAATCAAATATAACAGTTATTAAATTTCCTAAAATATGTGAAATATCAACTAGAATTGTTCGAGCTTTTCAAATACTAACGTCCTTAATTTTGTTCAATAATTGATTTATAGTAGTTACCAAAGTCAGCAAGTGAATTAACAATTGGAAGCATTTTTGTTCCAAGTTCCGTTAAGCCGTATTCAACTCTCGGTGGCTGCTCATGGTAATCGTGGCGATATGCCAACCCATCACTCATCATTTGTCTTAAACTATCTGTCAAAACCTTTTGTGAAATACCATCTATACTTCGTTGTAGCTCATTGAATCTCCATGGACGCTCTTTCAAGTTACGCAAAATCAGCAGTTTCCATTTTCCTCCGATAAGAGATACTGCTGTTGCAACTGGGCATTCCGGTAATTCTTCTTTTGCTCGCATAATTCTCACCTCCGAGTCTATTGTAACACATTCATTTTTGAGTGTACAGTTACAAAAAGGTGCGTACTTGTTTTTGTATGTGTCTCACACTATACTAATACCAAGCAACCAGAAACTACAAATTAACTATGGAGGTTATTATGGCAAATTACACAAAAACAACTATTGGAAAGGAAAACCGAATTGAGCTGCATGAAAAGTTGTCTTTAACAGGTGCAGAAATCAGTTTAAACGAACTACCTGCAGGAGCAAATGTCCCATTTGTTCATTCTCATAAAGAAAATGAAGAAATCTATGGAATTCTTTCAGGTAACGGCAAAGCCATAATTGATGGAGAAGAAATTAGCCTTTCAACTGGAGACTGGCTAAAAATCGCACCTGCTGCAAAGCGTCAGTTTTTTGCATCCGATATTTCTGGAATTACTTATATCTGCATTCAGGTAAAAGAAAACTCTCTGGAACATTTTACAGCAGAGGATGCCGTAATCGGCTAATTAAAAGTATTTATTTACAAAAATGCACAGTTCACGATAAGCTAAGAACTGTGCATTTCTTTTTTGTTCAATATTACGTTTTCTCAATTTTTCAAACAAGAAGTTATCAGTGATTATCTTTTAGAAAACAGCCAACTACAGCGACGCCAAATCCAAGAACACCTAGGACATATCTCCAAAAATTATTTGTTGTCACAGCAATTCCTAAAGGTATTATTGCAATCCCCAATAACTCAATCTTAATTCCTTTCATCGCAAATACCTTCGTTACAGTCGAGTAGACTAAGACCTCTCAATCTTAGCCCCTCACAGATCCGTACGTGCGGCTTTCCCGCATACGGCTCCTCATAGTAACATTCACTTCAATATAAACAATAGTACGTTTCGTAGTATCATAATATAATTCTAAGGTGTATATAGGATTGATGTTTTTATCTATATTCTCTACTTTTTCCCAGTTCTCGATATCTAAAATAGCATTGACCTTATCTTTGGACGGTACTTTCGCAGAAAAATTTATTTTCCTACTAAGCACACGTGGTGACTTTGAAGAATGTCAGACGATTTTTTATGAAATCAAAAAAGAAACACTGACCGTTATAGTCAGTGCTTAGTGCTAGTTATTCTGCAAAGCTTTCTTAAAGATTCCACAGAACTTTTTACTTTTCATTTATATTTTGTGCAAAATCCCTATGACATTGAACTCCAATACTTGATAAAATAAATATGACATAAAATGTCGCTTATCCAACTTCAGGCTGCTACCTTCAAACACGCACTGCATTCTTTCCCATTGGAATGGTTCATCGGGCTTCTCTGTGCATTCTTCATTGCCAGCAAAACGTCCAAATACTTCGCATTCCGCGTGGCAAAATCAACTGACCGACCAATCTTCATCATCCTCTGCATCCAGACCTTCACAGTCTGTACAATGGTGCCGCTTATGAGCCTGCTTGGAACCATCGAATCATCAGGAATCACTTCAAACCTGATTTTTATCTGGCTCCAGACCATTTGTCTAAATTTCATTATGGCTTACCCACTGCAGATCTTAGTTGTTGGTCCGTTCTGCCGCTTCATATTCCGTCATCTGTTCGCCTCCACCAACCAAGGAAATGAATCTAAAGTCGAATACGAAATGGAACAGCAGGGATTTGCAGAATAATCTATTGATAATACCGTATACTATAGTGCCTCCTGTGAGTTATCTATTTGCACACAGGAGGTCTTATCATTTATTTTTCCATATTTCTATTTTCAAATGTAACTATCTTTTTCACACATCAGTCTTTCATAGATTATTTCCATACGCTCTATCTCACATTTCATATTAAATTTTTGAATTCTACAAACTGGAATTTGGAGTGTGCTTTATAAATTTTTTCCGATTCCCTCAAGTTCGTTCATGGAATTCTTATTTTTTTCAAGTTCATCTCTGGCTGTTGCATAATATGATTTATTGAAAAGCATGTCCCATGAAAGATATTTTGCCATACAGTCAAACTGCTTATCAATCAGCTCATACTGGATACTGTCTACGGGAGAACCACCTACAACAATCGTGCCCACTTTTTTATTTTTTAACTGCAATCCACGGCAGTAGCACTTATCAATGACTAATTTCAATTGTGCTGACATTCCCCACCAATAAACTGGCGTAGCAAAAAGAATCATATCTGCGGCAGCAATTTTATCAATTGTAGGATTTGTATCATCCTTATCGACGCATCCCTTAGAGCATTGACAGACACCACATCCCCTGCATGGTGCAATGTTGAGTTTGTCGGGTTCAATGATTTCAATTTCATTCTTTTCTGACGCTCCTTTTATAAATGCATTGATTGCTGTCAGCGTGTTTCCTTTTCTGGCACTTCCATTAATGATTACAATTTTCATGCGTGTATCCTCCAACTTTTTCAATTCAAATAACTTTAGGTTGCCTGTCATAAAATATTCGAGAAGAACTCTTCTAGTAAACTATTGATCATCTCCGGTTTATCTGTATTAGAATTATTAGCGGCCCCTTCAATCCACTTTAAAGGAATTTTCGTTTTTCTCAGTTACACAAACTGAAAAACTTTAACTATTTTCATATTAGTTTTTTATATCAAATACAGTCTGCTACATCTCATCCGGCTTTTGACCATCGTGGGCTTTCCATTGACACTCCGTCAATTTCATATCTGTAAATACCGCTTTAAACGATGAATCTTCCGGACTGCATGCATAAATTCCAAATTTGATTTTTCCTGCACCAGCCCACATATGACAAATCCTCATTTGCTTAAACCGTATTCCATCCTCAGAACATTCAATGCAATAATCATCTTCACGTCTACTGAGACGATACCACATAGATTTAATCTCTGCATCAATTTCCGTAGTTGCCCAATCTGAATATCCATTGTTTGTCACAACACTTCCCAGGTGCTGAAAATAGTCATTCTCATATTCTATAGAACCTTTCAACCAATTCTCACTGTCAAGATACATAACCACACCGCACTGATCAAAGCGATGATGGCTTTCCTTAAAATCAGTTTTCACTATAAATGAAAAAAACTTTTCCTCTGTTTCTATCTGCAGAACCGGAGCATTATCATTGCGGAAATGATAGTAAGTTCTTTGCCACAAATCAGTTCCAGGCTGTGTAATAATCTCAATTTTGTCATCTGTCAGCGTGTAATCATCAGGTTCTCTCGTCCACTTAAAGTCTTTTATATTCATCTCATTATCCCTCCAAATTACGATTGTTATAATCTTTTTCAACTCCACCTTCTTGCCCTTCGGACAAGAAGTATCCCTCGCTCAAAGAGTTCGGTCAATTCCGATTCGAAATCAAATTTACATTATTAGCAAATTCATCACCAAATTAACCATAATATCTTTCTCCTTTGGATCTGACTCTGCAATCATTAATGTTATTGCTACTAATGCACCATCACTTACCCTTTTTTGATCAGCTTTGTAAAGTATATTATTTCGAGCCAAAAATTCCAAAAATAACGATGCAGCAATTCTCTTGCATCCATCAGCATAAGGATGATCTTTTATCATAAAATACAAAAGATTGGCTGCTTTCTCTTCTAAGGAAGGATAAACATCTCCTCCAAAAACATTTTGATAAACTGCTGCAAGAATACCTTCAACTTTTCCCTTTTCTTTCTCAATCCCAAAGACATCCGAGTGAAATGAATCTTCCATTGCATTCACCATATTTCGGCAATCTTCATATGTAATTCTATAGATAGCTTTGCTTCCAGTAGGCTTTTTAAGTGATTGATGATCATACTGATCTAACAGCATCAAAGCATTTGTATATAAGCTAACAGCTTTCAACACCTCTGCTTCATCTACTTCCAAAGTGCATGCAAGCATTTTTGTTTGGATATTTATTGTTCGTTGTAAAGCTTCTAATCTTTTTTCATTGATTGCATACCCCTGTATGATATACTGTTTTAGAACACTATTAGCCCATTTTCTAAATTCTACTCCTCGATTAGATTTCACTCTATAGCCTACAGAAATAATCATATCTAAATTATAATGTTCAACTTGATACACTTTTCCATCTGAAGCAGTTGTCGCAAAATTTGCGACAACTGAATTATCCAACTCTTCTTTTAATGCATTATTAATATGTTTCCCAATTGTCTTTACATCTCTTCCAAACAATTCGGCTAACTGTTTTCTATTAAGCCATACAGTATTATTTTTTATAGGCACAGTTAACTTTATTTCTTTATCGGCAGTTTCAAACAAAATTAATTCATTCTCCATGTTTGCTTTCCCTTCTGAAAATACAAAAAATGCCAACAGTTAAAACGAATTCAATAATAAATTTTCCGTTTTTTTAATTTTCTATAATTTAGCCCTACAAATTCTTTAGGTTACAATCGCTGATGGTGTAAACGAAAAAGCAGTTTTGACATTGCAGAGAACTGCCCCTTCGTTT
>NZ_WWVR01000052.1 GCF_009883055.1 Blautia sp. BIOML-A1
TGCGTCCCAGAAATTCTATGAATTCCGGACAAGATTGAAAGCAAAATGTGCTGAATATGGAATCGAACTGCGGGTAGTTGACAGGTGGTATCCGTCTTCAAAGACCTGTCACTGTTGTAGCTGTATTAAAAAAGATCTGAAACTTTCAGACAGGATCTACAGATGCACATGTGGATATATTGAGGACAGAGATCTCAATGCAGCACTGAATCTGAGAGATGCAGAGACTTACGAAGTTGCATGATTCCGTAAACGTAAGTATGTACCGAAGGCTATTTCGGGAATTAACGACTGTGGAGTGTACTTAGGATCTGTGAGTAGAGATAACTACGGTTACTCAAAAGCATACACGAAGAAACAGTAAGCGGTATTCGTGAGAATCCGCATTATCTCGATGTAAGTATGTTTAATCACATTTTGAGTGGCAGAAAATTATGTCCATTAAACTTATCGCCAGTGACCTGGATGGAACTCTGCTGACCGACAAAAAAGAACTTTCGCCAGGGACAAGAAAGGCTCTTGATATGGCGGCAGCACAAGGGATTTATATTGTTCCGGCAACGGGCAGATCTTTTGAATCAGTGCCGGAAATGATCCGGGAATATCCGGGAGTGAAATATCTGATCACTGCCAACGGAGGAGCTGTTTATTCGGCAGAAGCCGAGAAACGTATTTATCAGTGTCTGCTCAGCCCGGAATCTGTGGATGCAGCGATTGCCGTGAGACAAAGAGAAAAAATTGTCATGGAGGCGGTTATTGATGGCATTCCCTATGCGGAGGAGGAGTATGTAAAAGATCCGATCCGTTATCTTGCGACGGAATACGGTGCGAAATATATCAGGGCGACGAGAAGACCGGTGAAGGATATTCTGCAGTTTGCAGCAGAGCACAAAGCGGAACTGGACAGTATTTCTTTTGTATGCAGTCATGAGGACAGAGAGCGATTGTATACATCACTGAGAGAAGAGATTCCGGATGTTTATGTGACTTCTTCTGTGTCAAACCTTCTGGAGATCGGTCATAAGGATGCCGGAAAGGGCAAGACACTTCTATGGCTTCTGGGACATCTTGGAATCGCGGCGGAGGAAGCAATGGCTTTTGGCGATGCAGATAATGACAGCAGTATGCTGGAAGTTGTGAAATATGGCTTTGCGATGGGAAATGCGACAGAAAACTGCCAGAAAGCTGCCGCATATGTAACAGGCACCAATGAAGAAGATGGAGTCGCGGAAGCAATTTTGTCTTTTCTGTGTGCAGGTAATATTTTGTCGCATATAAAATGCGAAATATGATGAACCCTATTGACAATTGGAAAAAATAGTGGTATTTTATAGAAAATAATTTAGCTAGTTAAACCGTTGAAGCGGAGATAAAGGCAGTCATGCGCGCACAGAGAGTCCGGGAGGGTGAGAGCCGGGTAGAAATGCAGGTTGTCAAATGGACCGCTGAGGGCGCAGGGAAAGATTAGTTCGAGTATTCTGCGACGTGAGGCATACGTCAGTTGCCGGGAATATGCAGGTATTCCGCAAAGAGCACGGGTCGTTCCGTGAATCAAGGTGGCACCGCGGGTGAATTTTAATGCTCGTCCTTGACAGAGATCAGTTTCTGTCGTGGACGGGCTTTCTTTTTACCAAAAAGTCTGTGATGACAGAATGGAGTAAGGAAACTGACACCATATGAGGAGGTAAGATCCATGTATCCTACGATGGAAGACATCAGGAAAATCGCAGCAAAAGGACAGTACAAAAGAGTTCCGGTATGTCGGGAACTATATGCAGACAGATATACTCCTGTGGAGATGATGAGAACTCTCAGGGAGGCAAGCAGACATTGTTATCTGCTGGAAAGTGCAAGTCAGACAGAGGTATGGGGACGTTATTCTTTCCTGGGATATGAGCCGGTCATGGAGATTACCTGTACAGACGGAATTATGAAAATCCGCAGGACTGAAGGTGCAGATAAAGAAGAAATTACAAAGCAGGTGGCACATCCGGGAGATACCTTAAGAGAGATATTAAAGGAATATAAGAGCCCGGTCATGGAGGATATGCCTCCATTCACCGGTGGTCTGGTAGGATATTTTTCTTATGATTATATCAAATACAGCGAACCGAAGCTGAAGCTTGGAGAGCATGAGGATCCGGATTTCAGAGATATGGATCTGATGCTTTTTGACCAGGTGATCGCCTTTGATCATTACAGACAGAAGGTACTTCTGATCACAGGAGTCATGCTGGATGACCTGGAAAATTCTCTTCGGAAAGCAGAGCAAAAGCTTCAGGAAATGGCAGATCTGATCCGTAGTGGAAAGAAAGCAGAGTTTCCGCCGCTGCAGCTGGATTCAGAGATCAGACCGCAGTTTCCAAAAGAAAAATACTGTCAGATGGTGGAAAAAGCAAAACATTATATTCACGAAGGAGATATTTTTCAGGTAGTACTTTCCAACCCGATGAGAGCGAAGGCAGAGGGCAGCCTGTTTGATACCTACAGGGTTTTGAGAGCAACAAATCCATCCCCGTATATGTTTTATTTTTCCAGTGATGACATCGAACTGGCAGGTGCTTCGCCGGAAACACTGGTCAAACTTGAGAACAAAAAACTCACTACATTCCCTCTGGCAGGTACCAGACCGAGGGGTAAAACAAAGCAGGAAGACCGGGAACTGGAAGAGGGACTTCTGAAAGACGAAAAAGAACTTGCGGAGCATAATATGCTGGTGGATCTTGGTCGAAATGATATCGGAAGGATCAGTAAGATCGGAAGTGTAAAAGTAGAAAAGTATATGAGCGTGGAGCATTTTTCACAGGTCATGCATATTGGTTCCACGGTAGCCGGTGAGATCCGCGAGGACAGAGATGCGGTGGATGCGGTAGATTCCATCCTTCCGGCAGGAACACTTTCCGGAGCACCCAAATTCCGTGCCTGCCAGATTATTGAGGAGCTGGAGCAGAGTAAAAGAGGAATCTATGGTGGCGCGATCGGTTATCTGGACTTTGCAGGAAACCTTGATACCTGTATTGCAATCCGCCTCGTGTACAAGAAAAAAGGTGAGATATGTATTCGCTCCGGAGCAGGAATCGTGGCAGACAGTGTTCCGGAAAAGGAATTTGAGGAGTGCTGCAACAAGGCAAGAGCCGTAGTTCTGGCAATCAATAAGGCACAGGAGGGATTGGAATGATCGTACTGATCGATAATTATGACAGCTTTTCCTATAACGTATTTCAACTGATCGGTTCTGTCGAACCGGACATCAAAGTGGTTCGAAACGATGAATATACCGTTGAAGAAATAGAAAAAATGAAGCCGGAGGCACTGATCCTTTCGCCGGGACCGGGAAAACCCTCCGATGCGGGAATCTGCATTGAGGCTATCAGATACTTTGCAGGAAAGATCCCGATCCTTGGAATCTGTCTGGGACATCAGGCAATCTGTGAAGCCTTTGGCGGTCGGGTTTCTTATGCAAAAGAGCTGATGCATGGAAAGAAAAAAACAATCTACACGGTTGGAAAAAGTAAAATTTTTGAAGGTCTGGGAGACAGTTTCCAGGCGGCCAGATACCATTCACTGGCTGCTGTGAGAGAGGAACTTCCGGAGGTACTTAAGGTCACAGCAGAGGCAGAAGATGGAGAAGTCATGGCGGTAGAACATACAGAATATCCTGTTTATGGAGTACAGTTTCATCCGGAATCTGTCATGACACCCGATGGAAAATTAATGATACAGAACTTTATGGCAACTGTTCACAGGTAATACAGCTACAGAATATAGTCAGGGAGGTAGTAAGATGATCAAAGAGTCAATCATAAAACTTTCAAAAAAAGAAGATTTAACATATCAGGAAGCGGAGACAGTTATGGATGAGATCATGAGCGGACAGGCAACACCGGTCCAGATGTCTTCTTATCTGACAGCTCTTTCCATGAAGGGGGAAACTATTGATGAGATCACAGCTTCCGCAGCAGGAATGAGAGCACACTGCATTAAATTACTGCATGATCTTGATGTGCTGGAGATTGTGGGAACCGGTGGTGATGGAGCAAATTCCTTCAATATTTCCACAACCTCTTCCCTGGTGATCGCAGCAGGCGGCGTGCCGGTAGCGAAGCATGGAAATCGTGCAGCATCGTCAAAAAGCGGGGCAGCAGATGTTCTTGAGGCTCTTGGAGTGAATATTACAATCCCGCCGGAAAAGAGTGCGGAATTGCTTAAAAAAATCAATATCTGCTTCCTGTTTGCACAGAATTATCATATTGCAATGAAGTATGTGGCACCAATCCGTAAGGAACTTGGAATCCGCACCGTGTTTAACATTCTTGGACCTCTGAGTAATCCGGCAGGAGCAAACATGGAACTGATGGGCGTGTTTGATCAGGCTCTTGTGGAACCGCTGGCACAGGTTATGGCGAAGCTTGGCGTGATCAGAGGAATGGTGGTTTTCGGACAGGATAAGCTGGATGAGATTTCCATGAGCGCACCAACCTCCGTATGTGAGATCAGGGACGGATGGTTCCAGTCCTATGAGATTACACCGGAACAGTTTGGCTACACCAGATGCTCCAAGGAAGATCTGGTTGGAGGAACTCCGGCAGAAAATGCAGAGATTACCAGAGCAATTTTAAAGGGGGAAGAGAGAGGACCGAAGCGTCAGGCGGTCTGCCTGAATGCAGGTGCGGCACTTTATATTGCAGGTAAAGCGGAAAGTATGGAGGCCGGTGTCCGTATGGCTGAAGAGCTTATCGACAGTGGCGCGGCATTGAAGAAGCTGGAAGAATTTATCCAGGCTTCCAACGAATAAGTGCTATAATAAGAGAATCAGTATATTTATTTCTGCCTGGCAGAAGAAAGTGCTGAAATTCACGTAGTATAAGAAAAGGAAAATTATCATGAACATCTTAAACGAGATTGCCGAAAAGACAAGGGAGCGTATCGAAAAGGACAAGAAAGAAATGCCGAGAGAGGATCTGATCCGTGAGATCCGGCAGAAAAAAGTCCAGATGCTGCTCAATCCACTGACTCAGTCTGAGACAGCAAAAACGCCGCACAGCTTTTACCAGGCATTAAAAAAGCAGGGAATGTCCTATATCTGTGAAGTAAAAAAAGCTTCTCCTTCTAAGGGACTGATCGCACCGGATTTCCCGTATCTGGAGATTGCAAAGGAATATAAAGAAGCCGGAGCAGCAGCAATCTCCTGTCTGACAGAGCCATTTTATTTCCAGGGATCTGACCAGTATTTATGGGAGATCGCATCGGAAGTAGACATTCCGGTTCTGAGAAAGGATTTCGTAGTGGATGATTACATGATCGTGCAGGCAGCCGCTTATGGAGCTGCAGCTGTGCTTCTGATTTGTGCACTTCTTGATGACAGACAGCTTCGTGAATATCGGGAAATGGCAGAGGATCTGGGCATGGATGCACTGGTGGAGGCACATGATGCAGAGGAAGTGGAGAGAGCCTTAAAGAGTGGAGCAAGGATCATTGGTGTCAATAACCGTGATCTCAAAACCTTTGAGGTGGATATGGAAAACAGTATCCGACTTCGTAAACTTGCCCCGGACGATGTGATCTTTGTATCGGAGAGCGGCATCCGTACTGCAGAAGATATCCGAAAGCTGCATGAAAACCGGATCGAAGCGGTTCTGATCGGAGAAACCCTGATGAGAAGTGCGGACAAAAAAGCAGCACTGGAAGAACTGAACGGAGCACCGTTAACAGAAGAATAAAAGTAACTATTCAGAACGGTTACAAATAAAAACAGATATGACAATAGAAAAGCATACAAAAACCAAAATCAAAATATGTGGGCTCAGGCGCAGGGAAGACATTCTTGCAATCAATGAAGCAAAGCCGGATTACTGTGGATTTATTATAGAATTTCCGCGAAGTTTCCGGAGCATAACAGCAGATAAAGCCAGAGAACTGGTGAGAGAACTTTCGCCAAAGATCCGTGCAGTTGGAGTATTTGTGAATGCACCGATGGAACTGGTGAGAGATCTTTTGAATGACGGGACACTTGCACTTGCACAGCTTCACGGACAGGAAGATGAGTCCTATATCAGGGAATTAAAGAAAACAGTGGAGAAGCCGGTCATTAAGGCATTTTCTGTGAAGACAAAAGAGGATATAGAGAAGGCAATTTTAAGTCCGGCGGACTATATCCTTCTGGATCAGGGCGGCGGAGGAACGGGAAAGACGTTTGACTGGACTTTGATACCGGAGATCCGAAGAGAGTTTTTTCTTGCAGGAGGGCTTGGCACAGAGAATCTGAGGCAGGCAATCCGGGAAATCAGACCATATGCTGTGGATCTGAGCAGCAGTGTGGAGACAGATAAGTGGAAAGATCCGGAGAAAATCCGGCAGGTTGTGGATATTGTGAAAAAAAGTGTGTAAATAAATTACAGGGAAATGCTGTGATTTGAAGAACATAGAGGAGGATACCAATGTCAAAGGGAAGATTTGGAATACATGGAGGGCAGTACATTCCGGAGACACTGATGAATGCAGTGCTGGAACTGGAAGAGGCTTATAATCACTACAAAGATGATCCGGAATTCAACCGGGAACTCACGGATTTGCTGAATAACTATGCAGGTCGTCCGTCCCGTCTGTATTATGCAGCACATATGACGGAGGACCTGGGCGGTGCCAGGGTTTATCTGAAGCGTGAGGATCTGAACCATACAGGTGCTCATAAGATCAACAATGTTCTGGGACAGGTCCTGCTTGCCAAAAAGATGGGAAAAACCCGTGTTATTGCAGAGACAGGAGCCGGCCAGCATGGTGTTGCAACCGCGACAGCAGCTGCTCTTATGGGGATGGAATGTGAAATCTTCATGGGAAAAGAAGATACGGAACGTCAGGCTTTAAATGTCTACAGAATGCGTCTTCTGGGAGCAAAGGTAAATGCGGTTACATCGGGAACGGCAACTTTGAAGGATGCTGTTTCTGAGACCATGAGAGAGTGGACAAATCGTATTGCGGATACGCATTATGTTCTTGGTTCAGCCATGGGTCCTCATCCATTCCCGACGATCGTCCGTGATTTTCAGGCGATTATTTCCAAAGAGATCAAAGAACAGATTCTTGAAAAAGAGGGGAAACTTCCGGATGCTGTGTTGGCCTGTGTCGGCGGCGGCTCCAATGCGATCGGAACTTTCTATAATTTTATTGAGGACGAGGGTGTTCGTCTGATTGGCTGCGAGGCAGCAGGACGAGGCGTGAATACGGCTGAGACGGCGGCAACGATCGCAACCGGAAAGCTTGGTATCTTCCATGGAATGAAATCCTATTTCTGTCAGGATGAATATGGTCAGATCGCACCGGTATATTCTATTTCCGCGGGTCTGGATTATCCTGGAGTCGGACCGGAGCATGCACATCTTTATGATATCGGACGTGCGGAATATGTGCCTGTGACAGATGATGAGGCGGTTGAAGCGTTTGAATATCTTTCCAGAACCGAAGGTATTATTCCGGCAATCGAGAGTGCGCATGCAGTTGCTTATGCGAGAAAGATTGTGCCGCAGATGAGCAAAGATCAGATTGTTGTAATCACTATTTCCGGACGTGGAGACAAGGACTGTGCGGCAATCGCACGTTACAGAGGGGAGGATATCCATGAATAAGAGAATTACTGAGGCATTTGCGAAGGGAAAAGCATTTATCCCGTTTGTTACCTGTGGGGATCCATCTCTGGATGTTACTGAAAAAATTGTATATGCTATGGAAGATGCAGGAGCTGATCTGATCGAGCTTGGTATTCCGTTTTCTGATCCTACAGCAGAGGGACTTGTTATCCAGGGAGCAAATCTGCGTGCCCTGTCTGGTGGAGTTACCACAGATAAAGTTTTTGAAATGGTGGAAAAAATCCGTAAAAATACCAGTATCCCGATGGTGTTTATGACTTATGCGAATGTTGTTTTTTCCTATGGGACTGAGCGTTTCTGCAAGAAAGCTGCAGAGGTTGGGATGGATGGAATGATTCTTCCGGATGTTCCGTTTGAGGAAAAAGAGGAGTTTGCATCTGTTGCAGAGAAGTATGGTCTGGATCTGATTTCGCTGATTGCACCAACTTCTCATGAGAGAATTTCTATGATTGCAAACGAGGCGGAGGGTTTTGTTTATTGTGTATCTTCGCTTGGAGTTACCGGTATGCGAAGTCAGATTACTACGGATATCGGGGCTATGGTAGATCTTGTCAAAGCTCAGAAAGATATCCCGTGTGCTGTTGGATTTGGTATTTCTAATCCGGAGCAGGCGAAGAAGATGGCAGCTCAGGCAGATGGGGTTATTGTGGGATCGGCGATCGTGAAGCTGTGTGAAACTTACGGAGCTGACTGCGTGCCGTATATCCGAGAGTATGTGAAATCTATGAAGGATGCGATAAAGAAATAAAGGATTCCCGGTGACGATGGAAATAAAATAATTGAACTCCAGGAAGGTCGTTTTATGAATCATCCTCTGGATTTGTCTCAATTCAGAACTTCTAAGGTACCGTGGTGTACAGAACTTTGCTAAGAACGATACAGAAAAATGCTGAACTCGCTGACGCTCAGACAGCAGCATTTTCTGTATCAACGCAAAAACCTGTACAACCAGGAACCTTTACGAAGTTCTTCAGGCGAGACTGCACCAGAGGATGATTATAAAACTTCTTGACTGGATTTTTTTATTTTGATTCCATCTCACCGTACTTTATCTGAAGATGGGAGTGTGGTGACATACAGGAAGTAATAAAAGCCGGGACAGTGCAAAGCATATGCAGGGAGTCCTCCTTTGGTAATATACAGGAAGTTTGGTATTCATGTGCAGGGACAGGAAATGTCTGCGAGGCTTTCGTCATGACGTGCAGGCAAATAAGCGCATGCACGGAGAGAAGAAGTAGTAATTTTCATAAAAATAGTATCCCGCGAGGTGTTTTGGCATGAATATGCCAAAATCCCGAGACATACAGGTCAAAATGCCATCGCCGTAGGCGATCTGGAATGCATTTTGACCGGGGTGCTGTGAACGTAGTGAACAGCAACACAACGCAGCATTATTTTATGTACCTGCACATGATATACCATCTTCCGTCATATATCATTATCATATATTCTGCTTCCGTCATATACCAATTCATGTTATGATATAAAAATGATAAGTAACAGTAGAAGTAAAATATCATATACGGATGAGAGGGGTATAGCATGGAATTCCAGCATGAACTGGTGATCCCGGATGAGGGACTGCCTTTTAAATTTTTCCTGTTTGAGGGTAGTCAGGGAAATTATGTAAGAGAGAAACACTGGCATACGTCAATTGAGATTTTTGCTGTCATGGAAGGATCTCTGACATTTTATCTGAATGAAGAGGAACATCCGCTCAAGGCAGGCGAGCTGATGATCATTAACTCAAATGAAGTCCATTCAATCAATTCGCCGGAGGAAAATCATACGGCAGTGCTTCAGATTCCCCTGAAACAGTTCGAGGATTATTTTACCGCACATCGTTTTATCCGGTTTGCCGGAAGTATCCCACAGATGGATACAGAATTATCAAATCTGGTTCAGGAAATGTACCGCTTATATATAAAAAGAGGAAGCGGATATGAATTCAAGATCCGTTCATTTTATTATGATGTATTGTATCTTCTGGTCAATCATTATCGTCTGGACGAGGCCGGAGAGCAGGAAGTACGCCATAGCCGCCGCCTGGATGCACTTGCAAGGATTACTTCCTATATGAGAGAACATTACCAGGAAGAACTTAAACTGACTGAAATTGCGAATATGTTTGGATATTCAGATGCATATTTATCCAGGATGTTTCAGAAATATGCAAATGTCAATTTTAAGACATATCTTCAGGACATTCGCATGACTTATGCGTACCGAGAACTTCTCAATACAGATAAGACGATCAGCCAGATCGCACTGGATAACGGATTCAGCAGCAGTCGGGCGTTTACAAGAGAATTTCAGAGACGCTACGGTATTTTGCCAAGCGAACTTGGACGAACAAAATAAGATAAAAAACAGGTAGTCATTAAACTGCCTGTTTTTTTGTTTATATCAGGATGAGGGCAAATAACTGATTTACAGGTCAAAAAAATGCACTAAACAGGACAAAAAATTTGGCGAAATATTATTTGGTGAGTGATATGATATTTTCAATACAAAAAATATAAAGGAGGTAACTTCAGGTGAAGATTCAGAATGTAGCAGATGACGCATTTCGCAGATATGGTAAAGTACTGGAGGGGTATGACTTTACAGAACTTCTGAAAGAAATGAAACACACGCCGGTACCGGAGGATGTAATCTATGTACCATCTGTAGAAGAGATGGAAGCATTGCCGGTAGCGAAGGAACTTCAGGACAAAGGATATGGTGGACTTCCAATTGAGATCGGATACTGCAACGGTCATAACAAGAAACTGAATGGACTGGAATATCATCGCAGCTCCGAAATTAATGTAGCAGTCACAGATATGGTACTTCTTATCGGACATCAGCAGGATGTAGAAAAAGACTTCACATATGACACATCCAAGGTAGAAGCATTTCTTGTTCCGGCAGGAACCGCAGTTGAGGTTTATGCAACCACTCTTCATTATGCACCATGTCATGTAAAAGAAACAGGTTTCCAGTGTGTCGTTGTTTTACCGAAGGGAACAAATACAGAGCTGACTTTTGATAAAGAAGATAAAGGAGAAGACAGACTTCTCACAGCTAAGAATAAATGGCTGATCGTACATGAGGAAGCAGCTATCGAAGGTGCGTTTAATGGACTGAAAGGTAAGAATATACAAATAATTTAATTTATAATAATATGGAGGAATTTTTATCATGAACAATATGCCAGAAGTAAAAGTTGGAATCGTTGCAGTCAGCCGTGACTGTTTCCCGGAATCACTTTCTGTAAACAGAAGAAAAGCTCTTGTAGAGGCTTATACAAACAAATATGATGCAAAGGATATCTACGAATGTCCAATCTGTATCGTAGAAAGCGAAATTCATATGGTACAGGCTCTTGAGGACATCAAAAAAGCAGGCTGCAATGCACTTTGTGTTTACCTTGGAAACTTTGGACCTGAAATTTCCGAAACACTTCTTGCAAAACATTTCGACGGACCAAAAATGTTTATCGCAGCAGCAGAGGAGACACAGGATAACCTTTGCCAGGGACGTGGAGATGCTTACTGCGGTATGCTGAATGCAAGCTATAACCTGCAGCTTCGTAATGTAAAAGCCTATATCCCGGAATATCCGGTTGGTGATGCCGAAGACTGTGCAGATATGATTCATGAGTTCCTTCCGATCGCAAGAGCAGTTGAAGGACTGAGCAATCTTAAGATCATCAGCTTTGGACCGCGTCCGACAAACTTCCTTGCCTGCAATGCACCGATCAAGCAACTCTACAATCTTGGCGTAGAGATTGAAGAAAACTCTGAACTGGATCTCTTTGAAGCATTCAATAAGCACGAAGGCGATGAAAGAATCCCGGAAATTGTAAAAGAAATGGAAGAAGAACTTGGTGCCGGAAACAAGAAACCAGAGGTCCTTCCGAAACTTGCTCAGTATGAACTGACTCTGAAAGACTGGGTAAGAGATCACAGAGGATACCGTAAATATGTAACTCTGACAGGAAAATGCTGGCCGGCATTCCAGACACAGTTTGGATTTGTTCCATGCTATGTAAATAGCCGTCTGACTGCCCAGGGCATTCCGGTATCCTGCGAAGTTGATATTTATGGTACATTAAGTGAATTCATCGGACAGGTTGTAAGCAACGATGTCGTTACCCTGCTTGATATCAACAACTCTGTACCGAAGGATATGTATAAAGAGTCCATCGAGGGAAAATACAATTATACACTGAAAGACACATTCATGGGATTCCACTGTGGAAACACTGCTTCGAGCAAACTTTCCTTCTGTGAAATGAAATACCAGATGATCATGGCAAGATCTCTTCCGATCGAAGTTACAAACGGTACTCTGGAGGGTGACATCAAACCTGGTGATATCACATTCTATCGTCTGCAGAGCACGGCTGATAACAAACTTCGTGCCTATATCGCACACGGCGAAGTGCTTCCGGTTGCAACCCGTTCCTTTGGCGCGATTGGTGTCTTTGCTATCCCGGAAATGGGACGTTTCTATCGCCATGTCCTGATCGAGGGAGGATATCCGCATCACGGTGCAGTAGCATTCGGACATCATGGAAAAGCTCTCTTTGAGGTATTTAAATATATCGGTGTTCCGGTTGATGAGATTGGATACAATCAGCCGGCAGGTGTGAGATACCCGACAGAAAATCCGTGGGGATGATCCGCAGACAGAATGTGCATCTGCAGGTATGAATGCAGATGCACAGTTAGGAGGAAAAATGTACTATATTGGCATAGATTTAGGGACTTCTGCCGTAAAACTTCTTCTTATGGAAGAATCCGGCAAGATCTGTAATATTGTATCAAAAGAATATCCATTATTTTTTCCGCATCCGGGCTGGTCAGAACAGAATCCGGAGGACTGGTTTACGCAGAGCGTAGAGGGAATGAAAGAACTGACGGAGGGGATTGATCGTTCCAAGGTAGCTGGAATTGGCTTCGGGGGACAGATGCATGGACTGGTAACGCTGGATGAGAATGACAAGGTTATCCGCCCGGCAATCCTCTGGAATGATGGACGTTCCCAGAAAGAAACAGAATATCTCAACAACGAGATCGGTAAAGAGAA
>NZ_WWVR01000053.1 GCF_009883055.1 Blautia sp. BIOML-A1
CTGGAATATAAGTTGAAACTGTATGGGATTCAATTGATAAAACAAGAGGAAAGCTATACCAGTCAGTGCAGCCCGTTTTCACCGGAAATATCAAAGAGATATGCAGAATCATCAAACCGAAAAGAGCGGGGGATGTATATAACTGACGGAGTAAGATTTAACGCAGATGCGGTAGGTGCGTTTAATATCCTGCGGAAATATCTGTCCGTATCCGGGAAGCAAAAAGAATTGTTCGTAACCGGACTAAAAAAGCCAGAAATAATAAAAGTAGCTGCATAGCCGAAAGGCAAGCAGTATTGGTGTCATGGACGCACCCTGAAAAAAGGCGGTATCCCGCCAGATTTCAGATGCTCTGGTAACTCAGTTGCCGAGTAGTTCACTATATCATGGTTTAGAACAAAATGGAATATGCACGAGACATGATAAAACACAGCCTTGCTTTATCACTTTAAATCGTGTATAATTGACACTACATAAAGGTGAGAGAGGACTTGCCAAATTTTGATACGCGGAAAGGAATATGGATTATGTCAAAACATATCACAGGACACACCGGATTATTATGTTTACTTGGAAGCCCGGTCGCACACAGCGTTTCACCGGAAATGCACAATGAAGCATGCGATCAGCTGGGGCTGGATTATACATATCTTGCGTTTGATGTACCGGAAGACAAGATGCCGGAAGCAGTTCAGGGTCTCCGCACAATGGGAGCCAGAGGATGGAATATTACCATGCCGGGCAAGAATATCATGTGTAAGCTTGCTGACAAGGTATCTCCTGCTTCCGAGATTTCCGGTGCGTGCAACACGATTGTCAATGACAATGGCATACTGACTGCTTATACAACAGATGGCGTTGGATTTATGAGAGCAGTTGCAGAGAACGGAGTGGACATCATCGGAAAGAAGATGACTCTTCTGGGTGCCGGCGGAGCAGCTACTGCAATCCTGGTACAGGCTGCACTGGATGGTGTTGCTGAGATCAATGTATTTAATGTAAGAGATAATTTCTTTGGAAGAGCTGAGGAGATCGTTGCGAAGCTGAACGAACGAACAGAGTGTAAGGTTACACTTCATGATTATTCTGATCCGGAGATTCTCCGGGCATCCATCGCAGAGAGTGCGATCCTTGTAAACGGTACTTCTGTGGGAATGGCTCCTAACGTAGACAGAACGATCATCACAGATACAAGTATGTTCCATAAGGATCTGTTTGTATTTGATGTAATTTATAATCCACAGGAGACAAGACTGCTCCGTGAAGCAAAGGAAGCAGGATGCAAGACTGGTAACGGTATGTACATGCTTCTGTATCAGGGAGCTGCATCCTTTAAACTCTGGACAGGGGAAGAGATGCCGGTGGAGATCATAAAAGAGAAGTATTTCTCTTAAGAAGAGGAAATATTGGCTTGAGAAGTTGAGAAAACTTACAGCGGATGCTGTGGGGAATCGCAAAGGGGACTTCGCAGTCCCCTCTGCACACCCCTCGTTTGTGCTTTCGACGGGACGAATGGTAGTAGGAAAGATACAGAGTTCTTCATTGTGGAGGACGGGAGGGTGTTGACTTTACTGATTTTGAAAAATTGGTGTCAGGTGTTTTAGGTTGTAAGTGATTTAAGTTTGTTTTCGTAGATGGTAATACCATCTTTTTTTATTTCTTCTTTTAATGCATCTGAAATGGGTGCATCTGCTTGTATAATATCAAACATCAAGAGTGAATATATATTTTCTTTGACATCCCAGTAAAAGTTATCGAAATCCACACCGTATACGACAATATCAATATCGCTTCGTTCTGTATGCGTACCTCGTGCGCGAGAACCAAATGGTATGATTTTGGTAACGGAATATTTCTGGGCAAGTGTGGTAAGTTCTCTGAAAACTCTATCCGGTAGATTGTATCTCATATCGTATCACATCCGAATTTATATGAAATTATATCCAGGAGTTTTTATAAGCATATCATATTTTGGGATGATTAACAATCATTTGCAAAGTTAGAGGAAGGAGAAATATCAGGGGATTTTTTGAGATAGTATTGAGAACTAGAATGAAAGCGGTTATACTGTGTATACAGTAGACACAGAAACATTGGAGGTATAAAACAATGGAATCTAGATCAGATGAACTTTATCATGCGTTATGTGAAAAGGGGTATCCGGATGAATTCTGCAAGGAGATCGCCTATCAGCAGATGAATACAGATTATACAGCCACGCGAATGTTAGGCTACCTCTACCGCGTCTCCAATCCCCGCCCGGAGGACGTAGTAGACGAAATGCTCGCAATCCTGACCGACCGCGAAGCAATCATCCAAAAGAAAGAACTGGAACACGCCCAGGCAACGATAAACAAAGTTTACCGAAAAGGGCTGTGAAAATATGAAAACATTAGAGCAATTCAAAGCAGAACAAATGACAGATTGGGAATTTGCTACGGAGTACGAAAAGATTCGCCTTGAACTTGAAAATGAAAAAACAGAAATAGAGGCAGAATATGAATTAAAAAATAATGTGGAATAATAAGAAAAAGCACTGAAAGTTATGATGAATCATGAGTTCAGTGTTTTTTTGTTGTTAATGTGAAGCTACGCTTTGTTGTGTATGAATGATTATCTATGGAAAATTTTGTCGAACATTTTTTCTTTTCGAAAAGTACATAATGTGCTATATTTAAATGCAGGAAAAATTAATTTTAGTTACTGGAAGTTGAGGTGATATTCACACAAGATTTTTTGAATGTAAGCTAAAATCATAAGAGAATAAAATAATTATAAAAAATGCGTTTAAGTGGTGAAAATAGTTCTTGAAAAATAAAAACATATGTTCTATAATTGCGAGGTGTGTATGAAAAAAATAAAACATTTAATGAATATTGAGTATTGTTTAGAAAAACAAAAATGTAGAACTATAAAAACGATTATGATTGATAAGAAGGGAAAACTATTAATAAAGAACTTATATATTGATGATATCTGTGATAATATAGAAAAGATAAGAAAACATAAATTAGTAGTTTTCAATGTAGAGGAAAATCAGAAAGAAGAAATATTAAATTTCTTTTGTGCTCAAAATAAAAAGGGATTACTAGCAGAAGTTGATGAAAAAGAGATATATTATTTTCCAGATTTAAATTATCAGGATGCATATTTGATAAAATATTTATTGGAAAATAAGTGCAGTATAAATAGTAGTCTTAAAATTATTTCGGGAAATAATGTTGTATAATATAAGTGGTTAAGGCGAATGATTCAAAGGAATCAAAGGACGATGGAGGTTATTGGAATGAGTTTTAAAGTTGTTTCTATGTTTTCTGGAGCTGGCGGTTTAGATATGGGATTTCATAATAAAGGATTTAAAATATTATGGGCCAATGATTCGGCAAAAGATGCATGTGACACGTATGATAAATGGGCTAATTATAATAAGGATGGAAGTAGAAAACCGGAAAAAGAGTGTACAATAATTAAATGTGGAGATATTTCAAAATTGGATTTAAAAACTGTATTACCAGATACAGAGGTAGATGTTGTATTAGGTGGATTTCCATGTCAGGGATTTTCTTTAGCGGGACCAAGACAAGTTGATGATTCTAGAAATGTTTTATATAGACACTTTGTAGAAATGGTTAGAATAAAAAAACCAAAGGTTATTGTGGCTGAAAATGTTATAGGAATAAAAACATTAGGTGGTGGAGCTGTTTTTGATAAAATTATTGAAGATTTTTCTGAGTTAGGATACACAATGTCGGCACCAACAGTTAATGCAAAAAACTATGGAGTTCCACAGGATAGAATGCGAGTTATATTTATAGGAATAAAAAATGAAATATGCAAAGGTGGGGCATATATTTTCCCTTCTGGAGATCCCAAAATTGTAACGCTAAAAGAAGCATTAAAAGATCTAAATGAAGTGGATTTAAATGAAGTATGTCAGGCACCATTTTCATCTAGATATATGTCGAGAAATAGACAAAGAGATTATGATGATGTTTCATTTACGATACCTGCTATGGCAAAACAGGTTCCATTAAGTCCTGACTCAGATGGAATGCAATTTGCAGCAAAAGATAAATTTGAATTTATTGGAAAATATAGAAGATTAAGTTATAGAGAGGCTGCGGCGATACAAACTTTTCCAAGGGAAATGGAATTTTGTGGTGATTTAGAGAGCAAGTATAGACAGATTGGAAATGCGGTACCTGTAAAATTAGCAGAAGCGATAGCAACAGAGGTAAATAGAATTTTAATGACAGAGGATTTAAGTCCTTTTTTAAATATGGAAAATCCAGAAGCAGAGATAAAAGGAAGCTCGGCAGATAAAAGAATTACAAATACAGTAATAAGTGGAAAAGCTTTTGAATATGCTACATTGATTGGTATATATCAAGAGTTGATAGAGCATGGATGGAAGGCTTCAAATTTAAAGCTACACAGGGACAAATATTATAAAAATATAGAACGAGCATATCAGCTTATTAGTGACCTTAATGAAGAAGTTGAAGAAGATGACAATGAAATAGATTTTATACAAGTAGAAGAAACTCCTAATGATTATGACCGTGCAGCTCGAGTTGCTGCTCGATATTTGAGAAGTGTAGAGCCGATTTTAACATCAAAAGAAGAATTATATGGAATTTTAAGAGCTATGCCCGATCAAGCAGGAAGTAAAGGTGATGTAAGAGATATTGATTTAAAGATATTTGAAGATGAGAATCGAAAAATAGAAATTATTGATATAGGGATTAGCTGTAAAAATAATCATGAAGCAGTGAAACATCCAAGAATAACAGAGAATCCAGATTTTGCGAAGGCTTGGACGAATGGGCAATTTGAATGTAGTAGGCAGTTCATTTGTGAAATGAATAAAGTATTTGATTTAATAGATTTATATGCGAATAAGTATAAAAAATGGTCAGAAGTTGCAGATAAAAAAGAGAGTATTTATTATCCTATTATAAAATTATATGCAACAGAAATAAAACGCTTGGGAACGGTAGATGAAAATGCAAGCGAAGAAGAGCAGGAACGAGCAAGATTGTTTACAAAAACATTTTTTGAATATATGTTCGGAACACGTGATTTTTATAAATTTATTAAAGAGGATCATTCTTGTGCTACAAAGGTATATCCATATAATATGCATGGTTGCCTTATGAGAGACTATAATGGTCACAAGAATGAGCAAGCAGTACAAACAATTACTATGCCAGAAGAAATCGTTGAAGTACGGGTAAAACCTAAGAGCAAAACAACTATAGAAGTTTATTTTGATCAATGGATTATTTCTATGAGATTGCATAATGCAGACTCAAAAATATCAAGAACATCATTAAAATTTGATGTTCAAATAAAGGCACAGCCAAGAAAAGTAATGGGAACTATTTTGAGCTGGCAGAATCAAGATTAAGAGTGGTGGAAAGAGATATTAATAATGATATTTCTATTGAGCTTTTAAATTTTACCAGAATAATAAGAAAAAGCACTGAACCCATGATAGTGTCATGAGTTCAGTGCTTTTTTGTTACAGATTACCTAAGAAATGAAAGATCAATCTCTCCATCGAAAACAGTAGTAGCCGGTCCGGTCATGTAGACAAGGTTTTCCTGGCGGTTCCAGAGGATCTGGAGATCGCCTCCGAGGAGCTTGACGGTGACAGGCCTGCCCTCATCGACGAGTCCGTTCAGGGTGGAGGCTACAGCCACAGCGCAGGCACCGGTACCACAGGCGAGGGTTTCACCGGAACCACGTTCCCACACGCGCATCTGAAGAGTATGGCGGTCAATGACCCTGACAAATTCTGTATTGATACGATCCGGGAAAGCAATATGGTTTTCGAATTTCGGACCAATTTTTTCGATTTCGAGGTTTTCGAGATCATCCATATATACGATCGCATGGGGATTTCCCATGGAAACACCTGTGATACGATAAGCAGTGCCATCTACATCCAATGGCTCATTGATGACCTGTTCCTTGTCGGATACGATCGGGATCTGGTTTGCTGTGAGAATCGGTGAGCCCATGTTTACTTTGACCAGAGCGACCTTACCGTCATCACCGAGGGTCAGATCAAGATATTTGATACCACTTTTGGTGGCAACAGAGATGCTTGTCTTGTTGACAATACCGTAATCATAAGCGTATTTGGCAACGCAGCGGATTCCGTTTCCGCACATGGCTCCCTGGGATCCGTCAAGGTTGTACATATCCATCTCACAGTCGGCAGCATCAGATGGTTTGATCAGGATCAGTCCGTCAGATCCGATTCCGAAGTGGCGGTCACTGACAAATTTGGCTACTTCAGAGGGATTGGTGACAGTTTCCTTAAAGCAGTTTACGTATACATAATCATTGCCGATACCTTGCATTTTTGTAAATTTCATAAATTTCCTCCTGTTATTAAAGTATTCTCCCCATTAGTTATAATATCGTAACTGTTCACAGGTAATATCCCGCGAGGTGTTTTGCCATGAATATGGCAAAATCCCGAGACATATGGGGCAAAATGCCATCACCGAAGGTGATTTGGAATGCATTTTGACCAAGTTACTGCGAACGGAGTGAACAGTAACACAATATCTTTTGTAAAAAGCTGGATAAACTTTCCAGTATCATAGAACCACAGTATAGCGGAAAAATGTTATGATTTTGTGAAAATTTACCAAAAAGAACTCAAAATTCTTATGAACAACGCTTAAAATTTCTTGCCGATAAGTCTACGGAAGCAGTTTCTGCATTTCTGGAAAAGGACCAAGGCTTCTTTTTAGAATTCCTGTGACCTGTGCGATCAGGATACCATAGTTGGTGATGGGAACTCCCTGATCCTGGCAGCAGGCAATACGATATTTCATTTCCCTCTCATTCAGCATACATCCACCACAATGAACCACCATTTTATAGGAAGAAACATCTTCCGGGAATTCTGTTCCGGAGGTAAATTCAAAGACTGGTTTTTTGCCGGTATAATTTCGAATCCAGTCGGGAATCTTGCTGGTTCCGATATCTCCGCACTGACGGTGATGCGTACATCCCTCAGATATCAGAATACGGTCGCCGTCTTCAAGAGAAGAAAGTGAAGAAACTCCCTTTAACTGTGTCTCAAGTTCTCCCTTATATCTCGCAAAGAGAATAGAAAATGAAGTCAGGGTAATATCTTCAGGGGTATCTCTGGAAACGCGTGCAAATGCCTGGCTGTCGGTGACTACGAGCCGTGGCCTGATCCCCTGGGCACGGAAATGTTCCAGAGTATCTTTAAGTTCGGTATCACGTACAACAAGAGAAAGCGCACCCCTCTCCAGGATGTCGCGGATCGTCTGCTGTTGCGGCAGGATCAGACGGCCTTTTGGCGCGGCCTTGTCGATCGGGACAACAAGGATCACCAGATCCAGAGGCTCGATCAGATCCTGGATCAGAGGATATTTGTGCGTATCTTCTGGCTTGAGAGAGGCGATTTTTTCTTTCAGTTCATAGATATTCATATTTGAGGAAGCACTGACCAGAACTTCGCCGGGACGGACAGACATAGCCAGATCTTTGATCTCTTCGTTTGAAAGCAGATCGATCTTGTTATAAACGACCAGATATGGAATTTTTTTCTTATGGAAACGATGGATCAGGGCGAACTCTTCTTCTGTTTTGCTGATTGTACTGTCTATGACCAGAATGGCGATATCGGTTTTATTCAGAACCTGATAGCTTTTGCGGACACGAAGCGCACCAAGTTCTCCTTTATCATCAATACCGGGAGTATCAATGATCATTACAGGTCCGAGAGGAAGAAGTTCCATTGTCTTGTATACAGGATCCGTCGTGGTTCCCATGACGGAAGAAACGATGGAGAGATCCTGACCGGTCACAGCATTGATGACACTGGATTTACCTGCATTTCTTTTTCCGAAAAAACTGATATGTACCCGTTCTGAGGTGGGTGTCTGATTCATTCCCATAGCACAGCCTCCTTTTATGTGTAAAATGCATAAAAATTTAGAAAACAAAAGTATTTATTTATTATAAAAAAATATATGAGTATATTCAAGTGTAATACAGGGATATCCATCCGGATTTAGGTGTTTTTACAAAGGAACTGACAAATATGACGGAAATTTTGTGTGTTTATTAATGAAAGTAGTGCTTGTAATTTTGAAATAGTGTGTTACAATAAGTAAAACGAAGAGGAAATATGCAAATTCATGCATAAATATTCTCGAAGCAGAACGAGGAGGAGAAGAAAATGAACTTAAAGAAAATTACAGCACTGGCACTTGGCGCAGTTATGGCAGTTTCTATGGCAGTACCGACATTTGCAGCAGATGAGGTTGAGACCGTTACAGATGGCAAGCTTACAGTAGCAACAAGCCCGGATTTTGCACCGTATGAATTCTATTCTATCGATGAGGATGGCAATCCGTCACTGGCAGGATTCGACATGGATCTGGCAAAATATATTGCAGACAAGATGGGACTGGAACTGGAAGTAATTCCGATGGACTTTGACGGTGTTTTAAGCGAACTGTCTCAGAAGAACGTAGACCTTGGTATGGCTGGTCTTTCACCGGATCCGGCTCGTGAGGATGCAATGGACTTTTCTGACATCTATTATGAAGGTGGACAGTCTTTTGTAACAGTTAAGGATAAAGCAGACAAATTCAAGACTCTGGAAGATGCAAACAACGCAGATTATTCTATCGGAGCACAGACAGGTTCTATCCAGCTGACTCTTGCAAACGAGAATGCTCCGGATGCTGATATCGTATCTCTTCCGAAGGTTACAGATCTTATCACAGAACTTCTGACTGGCAAGATGGACGGAGCATTTATCGAAACAGCTGTTGCAGAGAGCTACAAAGAGAACTACCCGGATCTCGAGATCGTATGTGACGTACCATATGAGGCAACCGGTTCTTCCATCGGTGTTGCCAAGGGAAATGAGGCTCTTCTGAAGGCTGTCAATGAGGCAATTAAATCCGCCAAGGAAGATGGTTCCCTGGACAAATTTGTTGCAGATGCTACAGAGCTTGCAGCAGGTCAGACATATGAAGGAACACTGGATGATAATGGTGCTGTTCCGGAAACAGATGCTGAATAAGCAGATTTACTTTACAGGAAATACAAGATAATAGCTGACAGATTCCTCCCCAGAATACATGGGGAGGAATTTTGCTGAAAATACTACTATATAATGAAAGGAGTTTTTATGGACAGTTTTATTAAATTATCAAATTTCGGGAAAATTGCTCCCTATGCACAGCTGTTCAGACAGGGACTTCTGGTAACTGTACTGCTGTCTCTTTTTACAGTAGCGATCGGTTTCGTACTCGCCCTGCTTCTGGCACTGATGCGTATGTCGAACATTCGTCCGTTCCGTGGTCTTGCCGTGAAGCGAAACGGACATCTGAGAGAGGGAGGACCGCTGGTATGGCTGTCAAAATTTAATCCTCTTTCTTTTATCGCAACAGCATATGTTGAGATCCTTCGATCCACTCCTGTGCTTGTACAGATCTTCATCATTTATTATGGGGTTTTTGGAATGATCGATCTGCCATCCTTCCAGATGTTTGGATTCATTAAATTTAACAGATTTTTCCCTGGTGTAGTAGCACTTGGCATGAACTCTGGTGCGTATCTCTGTGAGATCATCCGTGCCGGTATCCAGTCCATTGATCAGGGACAGACAGAGGCAGCACGTTCTCTGGGACTTTCCCAGACTATGAACCTGCGTTACATTATCCTTCCGCAGGCTCTCAAAAATATCCTTCCGGCAATCGCAAATGAATTTGTTGTTATCATCAAGGAGTCTGCGATTACTTATACCATCGGTGTACAGGATATCATGTCTGCTGTAAACGCAGTGAAGGGTGCAACATTTATCATCATTGAGCCTCTGCTGGTTGCAACAGCGATCTATTTCTGCCTGTGCTTCCCGACCTCCAAACTGATCGCATATTTCGAAAGGAGAATGAGCCATGGCGACAAACGATAGTATGATCCAGGTAAAAAACCTTAAGAAACATTATCACAGAGGTGCGATCAAAGCACTGGATGATGTGACTGTGAATATTAACAAAGGCGATGTTATGGTAGTCATCGGACCTTCCGGTTCCGGTAAATCTACTTTCCTTCGCAGTCTGAACCTTCTGGAAGAACCGACAGATGGAGAGATCATCTTTAATGGCGTGGATATTACCAAGAGGAGATATAAGGATGCTTCCGGCAAGAAGGTCAAACTGGATATCGATGCCCTCAGACAGAAGATGGGAATGGTGTTCCAGCATTTTAATCTGTTTCCGCACATGACGATTCTTGATAATATGACACTTGCACCGATGAAGGTCAAGGGAGTTTCCAAAGCAGATGCAGAGAAAAAGGCTCTGGAGCTTCTTGAACGTGTAGGACTTGCTGACCGTGCGAATGCGTATCCAATCCAGCTCTCCGGTGGACAGAAACAGCGTGTTGCGATCGTGAGAGCGCTTGCCATGGAACCTGATGTCATGCTTTTTGATGAGCCAACATCGGCACTTGACCCGGAGATGGTAGGAGAGGTTCTGGATGTTATGAAAGAACTCGCAAAAGAAGGAATGACCATGGTGGTGGTAACTCATGAGATGGGATTTGCGAGAGAAGTCGGAAACCGTGTACTTTTTATGGCAGACGGAAAACTGCTTGAAGATGGAACACCGGCAGATATTTTTGAGAATCCGACCAATCCACGTCTTCAGGAATTCCTGTCCAAGGTACTGTAATATTTATGGAAGATATTGAGCAGTTATGAATCAGTGAAAAAGGTAATCAGAAAATTAGTTACTGTGAACAGCTACGAAAATTCTGGTTGCCTTTTTATACTTTACAGAAAGAGGTAGATTATGACAGCAGAAAAACAGTCTGCACTGCAGACAATTGAAGAAAAAAGAGATCTGGTCATTGAGATTGCAGATAAAGTATGGGAATTTGCGGAACTTTCTCTTCAGGAATTCAAGTCAGCAAAAACCTATTGTGATGCACTGGAAGCGGAAGGTTTTGAAGTAGAGCGTGGAACAGCAGGTATTGAGACGGCATTTACCGCATCTTATGGTCATGGACGTCCATATATCGGAGTTCTGGCAGAATATGATGCACTTTCCGGACTTTCCCAGGAGGCTGGTCTGACCGAGCGAAAAGAACGCTGTGCAGGTGGAAATGGTCATGGATGTGGACACAACCTTCTTGGTGCAGGAGCCTTTGCCGCTGCCCTTGGAATCAAAGCCTATCTTGAGCAAAACGACATTTCCGGTACGGTACTCTTCTATGGATGTCCGGGAGAAGAGGGTGGTGCCGCAAAAGCATTTATGGCAAGAGATGGTGTATGGAAAAAGCTGGATGTGGCACTTACCTGGCATCCGGAGGATGTCAATGAGGTGGCAACAGGATCTTCTAATTCCTGTATTCAGGTACAGTACAAGTTTACCGGAACTGCTTCTCATGCGGCAGGTGCACCGGAGATGGGACGCAGTGCACTGGACGCAGTGGAGCTTATGAACATTGGAGTACAGTTTTTGAGAGAGCATATGAGCGACACGGCGAGAATCCACTATGCGATCACAGATGCAGGCGGCTGCAGTCCGAATGTTGTACAGCCTCGCGCGAGTGTTCTTTATATGGTACGATCCAATCATGTGGCTGAGGCGGTAGAACTTCAGAAACGTGTGGACAAGATCGCAGAGGGTGCAGCTCTGATGACAGAGACTACTTATGAGAGAAAGTTTATTGACGGACTTGCGGATACCGTGAGCAATTTTGCTCTGGAGAGGGTTCTCTACAGAAATTTCCAGGAACTTGGAGTTCCGGAGTATACAGAAGAAGAAAATGCCTTTGCAGATACACTGGCAGACACTTATGATCACAGTGCAGTTCCCGGGGTTGCAGCAGAAAATGATGAGGATGCAAGAGAAGAAGTTGAGAAGATGCAGAAAGCATATGGACATGCTATGAATGGATTTCTTGCACCTCTGTATCAGAAGGATGCATTCCAGGCTGGTTCGACAGATGTCGGTGATGTAAGCTGGCTGACTCCGACAGCACAGATTCATGTGGCAGCATGGCCAAATGGATGCCCGGGACACAGCTGGCAGAATGTCTCCTGTGATGGTTCAGAAATCGGACATAAAGCGGCAGTTCATGCGGGAAAAGTTCTTGCAGCGGCTGCGATTGATATTCTTGAG
This sequence comes from Blautia sp. BIOML-A1, assembly GCF_009883055.1. GTDB lineage: Bacteria > Bacillota > Clostridia > Lachnospirales > Lachnospiraceae > Blautia_A. The sequence goes on from NZ_WWVR01000053.1 coordinate 12,198, forward strand.
GATACGTCGATTCTGGATGAAGCAAGAGCAGAGTTTGAAAAACGTACAAAATCCGGTTATGTATGCCCGATTCCGGCAGATGCAGTACCGGTAATTCCGGACTGATATAAAAAACCGGCTCCATCAGGAGCCGGTTTTTTTATGTGCGAGGAGCACTCAGTTTCTTACTGTTCACTTCGTTCACAGTAACTTGGTCAAAATGCATTCCAAATCACCTTCGGTGATAGCATTTTGCCCCGTATGTCTCGGGATTTTGCCATATT
>NZ_WWVR01000054.1 GCF_009883055.1 Blautia sp. BIOML-A1
GGCCATGCCCTCTTACGTCAGGGCCGGAATCCGAAAGTGCGCAAGAATTCGGGCGTTATCTCCGGTGGACCCCAGTCATCCTCATGGCGGAAACAAGACATCCTCACAAAATCTCAGATAAGGAGCTGTATGACTATCTTCAAGAAAATATCCGCACTCCTTAACTCAAACATGCTATGAAAATTGAAAAAGCAGCATGCAATAAATTCCATGCCAAATACTAGTTGAGAGTTTTTACATCAGTGCATCATTAAGGAACCGTTCAGAATCTGCACGAAGATTATTAAGTCGAGCCATATTCAGTACAGAGGCAAATGGTTCAACATTACTTCCGCCCTCGAAATCAGGAGGCAAAAGATGCTTTTCAGGTAAACCCAGTTTGACAAGTAACGTTCTCATGCGAGAACTACTCTTTTCCGTACCAAACGTAAGAAATGGCTTGCCATAGAGAATGGAGAACACCGTTGCATGGAAAGAGTTCGAAATCACACAGTTTGCCTTATCAATCAATGTAAGAAAATCAGCTGGGCCAATTCCCCATACATTGATCGCGTGCGATTGATACCGAATCGGCTTCTGAGAGTAATAAACGATAGTTAGTCCACGTTTTGCCGCCAATTTATCAATATAATGCACCATATCTTTATTCGGCCATAACGTATATGCAAATATATATTTGCCTGCTTCCAGCTTCTTTGGAAGTCGCGGAGCCTGTATATGTCGATAATCCTCTAAATTCAACAAAAGCGTCGGATCAAGCGTTTCAACAATATGCTTATTAGTTAGTTGCTGAAACTGCCCTGCTACAGAAAGCTCACGCACAGAAAGTGCATCAAAACGATTCAACCACTCGGAGACATGCTTCTTATCTTCTAGAGTGAAGTTCTTTTCTTCAAACTTGGCATGCGACAAGCTAGGCGCATACGCAATTTTCTTTGTTCCATCAGAAGCGAAAGAAAGAAAGAACGGAGGAACAGGCCCTAAGGTGCAATCCAAATTCCAAATCTGATCGCTACCACAAATCAGTGCATCATAATCCTTCAAATCCTCAGCTAGAGAACGCTCTGCATCAACCCCCTCATAAGTCCGGCTCGTCAGGCCAAAACATTTATGCCAGAAAGATTGAAAACTGCTGCGCCTGCGTAAATTACCTGGAAGAAAGAGCAAATCTGCAATAAATGATTTAACCCCTATTCCACGAAAAATCTTATACCCATTGAAATCTGCGCTCCGATAATCGATAACATGTACATCATGGCCTAAATTCGTGAGATATTTTCTGAGTGCATAAGTCTGCAGTGCAGAACCAAAATTATATGCACAATGGAAGGTAATGGTTCCTATCCTCATTATTCATCTCCTTAAATCCCTATTTCCCGACATGTTTGCCATTTTTATGCAGTGACTTTCCGCTGATTGCAGTTGCCAAAGATTTTACGAATGGATAGGCATCCAACGCAGATACTATGCATACAAGAAGGAAGAGCACACCAGAGATCAACAAGTACCTGGATGGATGCCATGCCATTATGCATGCTTGAACAGCTACAATCAGGATATTGATCAGCATAAGAGGCCAGTTCACCGCTATCCTGACAATCGGATGAGCCATAGCCACGCGTATGACATACATAACTAGGTTGCTGCCGACCATAGCCCACGCAGCTCCTTGCAGTCCCATGATACGGACGAGCAGCCAAGTCAGAACAACAACGACGATCGCAGCAGCAGCAGTCGATGTCATTAGATGTTTGGTTTTCATACTTGCAGTAAAGACCGTTCCATAGAATCCTGCGAACACATTAAACAGAAATGCAAGAATCAAGACAGGAATGATAGGCCACGAATCATAGAATTTCTTCTGCAAAAGCAATGAGGCGAGCCACGGTGTCAACAACATAAGTCCTGATGCCGCGAGGAAACAGAACGTACGAAACACCGCAAACACATTGCTATAGAACTTGCCGGTATCAGTCTTCTTGAACTCTTGGAATGCAGACAAGCTCCAAGCCTGCCAAAACGTGGAAGAGACCATATTCATTACGTTCGGTATCTTGCTGGCCGCAGCAAATAAGCCGGAAGCACCGATACCGAGCATACTGGTAATGAAGAACCTGTTCACACTTGTGCCAACCCACCAGAAGATAGCATTGGGCATCAGCGGCACTGAATACAGCAGCATCTTCCTAAGAAAATGACGGTCGCGTTCCTTTTTGGGAATACGTACGTATTCCCATGAGCCACCAAATATAAGATATAAAACAATTGCAACAAGCCCGCCGAAAATCAACGAAACAAAATATCCCTCGACCTTCCAATTAAGCAGACCGATGAGCAAACCTGCCGATAGAGCCGAAACAAGCGACGAAGCTATAGATGCCCAGGTGATGAGTTTAATCTGGTTCAAACCTCTTGCCACATTTGCCAAGTACGCATTGAAAGCGGATGAAGCAAAATAGGCAAGATAGAACCATTTGTAATTCCCGAGTCCGCCGAATATGGGCAATCCCAGTAGCGGAAGCAGAAGGAGCATAATCAGGCAACCAAACAAAGTCACCCAAAACCCAACAGATATATATCGTTCCTTATCATCAGGATCATCGATGATATATCTAGTGGTGGCATCGCCGATGGACAGGGTAACGACAGGCGTGACCAAACCCGCCACCGTAAGAGACATGTCGGTCACGCCGTACTGCGCCGCAGTCAAGAAATACGTATATAGCGGTACCAGCAGAAATGTAATCAATTTCGTTGATACCGTATTTAATGTGAATAAGCCGATATTCACCAGTAGATTCTTGTATTTACCCAAGAAGACCCCCGTAATCAGTTCATCAATACTCGATCAATCCCGAACCTTTGGGAACGGCAAATCTTGGAGGTTTCGCGGAAGTGTCCTACTGCAATATACATAATGAACACCTCGTTATCCGGAACAGCGAGCATAGATCGAGTTTGCTCATCAGCCTCTTCACTGAACATCGTATTTAGAGGACATGCCGCGAGACCGCATGTTTCCAGCGAATACAACAATGACATGCCAAACAGTCCACCATCAACGTATCCTTCATTATGCTCATTCGCACCCATGAATGCGCGCAAGTCAGCAGTCACAAGCAACAATGCTGGCGGGATGTCATATCCTCCGAAACCGCCCTGCACTTTTAAAGCTTTGCTAATTAACTGCTGATCCGTGAAAATTCGGACACGGGCTGGTTGCCTGTTGCATACAGATGGCGTACGAAGAGACATTTCAATTGCCTTTTCAAGTTCAACTCGTGCCACAGGCTTCTTGGAATACGCCCGGACCGCGTGCCGCCGTTCCACCAACTCTTTAAAAGGAACGGTGGCATTATCTACTTTAGAACTCAAAGAGAGCTGAATACTAGGATATTCTTTTTTAGAAGCAGCCACTATATCAAGTTTGGTGGTTTCATCAAACAATTCTGTCACAAATGCGATATCTTGATTGGCTGCCACATGGCGTCGGCAATACTCTCCCAAAGCAAGCACCATGTCCTTATAAATTGATTTGTCACGCCATTGTGCATCAGCCTCTATAAGTCTTGCAGAAAGATCAGCAATATTACGCAAAGCGCCACGACCACGACCGTACTGGTATGTATCAAACGAAAAGCCCTTTTCAATCTGATGGACAAAGAAAGTCAAGAGGCTTTCCATCTGAACTTGATCTGAACATGCAGGAGCAGCATATGCCCGTGAAAAACGTCTGAATTCCCTTTTCCCCTCATGCTTCAACAAGCAAAGAGTCTTCCAGCGCTGTCTTTTCACAATAAAAGAAACAGGCATCTTTTTTTTAATAAATGATTTGAAATTCATATTTCATCCCGCTTTCAATTAAAATAAAATAGTAAGTCTTTTTGGGTTTAATCTTTATGGCACAATCTTAAACCAGCTGATTAAACGACGTAAATTCAATTATCAAAAACTAAACTAGATGTAAAAGAATTCTTTTATTATATCATTCTTTTCGCAAAATAGATTTGACTCTTTTTTTCAACTTTCCCATTACTCGATAGCAAAAAGGCATAAACCCAAACCTGAATAGGAACGCTTTAAATCGATTAGAGGAAGTTACTCCATCTACGTTAAAAGCAGAAAGCTCTTTGCATATTTTATTGTGCACCCATTTGGTTCCTAAATTATCATCGATTACAATCCGCTCTTTGTAATGATTAAACAAATGCATTAATTCGTTATTCCACGCAAGATTTTGATAATCTTCTCGCTTTTGAGCAATAGCCCAATCAATTATCTCGTGGAACGCAAGAAGCTCATCTTCATAGTACTTTATAGCCTTAGAGTGGTCTGACGTTAGCTCTCCGAGGATTGAGTTGCTGCGAACACGGTATTCATACAGACAATCCGGTAAAATAACGCACTTTTTTGCCTTAGCTACAATCTTGTACGTCGTTGCCAGATCTTCAGCTTTGCGCCCTTCAGGGAAACGGATATCAGAATATAGTTCTTTCCTGCATAAGAATTGCCAAGAATGACTTGGAATTTTGTCACTTAAAATTGTTAGCAATAGTTTCTCAGCATTCGTGAGCATATCCGGAAAATTCTTTCCGCACAATACTCCGTTTTCATTAATTAATCGGTACCCATAATGAACCAAAGAAACCGAACCGTCGCTCAACAATTCCATGCATTTGGAAATCAAATTTTTATCAATACAATCATCGGGATCAATAAAAATAATAAATTCGCCCTGTGCATAGTGCAGGCCTGTATTTCTTGCCGCCGAAAGACCACCATTCTGTCGATGGATAACACGAATACGCCCATCTTTGGAAAGCCAATCATCCGCCTTCTTTGCGGTATCATCAGTTGATCCGTCATCAACGATGATGATCTCCATGTTGGTATATGTCTGGGAAATGATACTTTCCAAACAGTCATCTAAATAATTCGCCACATTATATGCTGGTAAGATGACGCTGACCAGCTGATTTTCCCTCTGTTCCATCCGTCTCACCTTCGTAGCACTAATAAGTGCAAACAGGAATCGGCGTTTCAATAGTTCCCTGATTGTTAATTTTCTTTGCCGGCACACCAGCCCAGGTTGTGTCAGCTTCATTTATCGGTTTAAGCACCAACGCAGAAGCTCCGATTCTTGCATTGTCAGCTACAGTAATTCCTCCCAGCACCTTCGAATCAATCATAAGCTCTACATGATTCCCGATTGTCGGGCATTCTCCATGTGCCTGCGCAATAACAACACCGCTCGAAAGCGCACAGTAATCTCCAACTTTTGACTCAGGATTAATAATTATCCTTTCTGGATGCCAAATTAATAATCCCTTGCCGAAAACATTAATAGGGATTTCTGAACAGAAACGTCGATCATACCTTTTCAACATAAAAAGATAAACAAAATATGCCAATCTGTGATAAATATTCTTGGAAATATTGTGATGGTACTCACATTTCCTTAAACATTTTTTCCAACGGACCACTGCCCCACTTGTACCCAAATAACGCTTCACAAAAGATGAAGACCGCGGCTGCATACGCATGTCTTCTTGAATGTATTCTAATAAATCAGCTTTTGTTCTAATCATCAAAAGTCCTTATGCTTCATCTCTTAATGGAATTTATTGCTTTCAAAACAAGAAAAGAAAGATAACAGAAATTGTGCATAAGACAAAAAACGACAACAGAATTGTCAATCCTCAATTGACAATTCTGAGCACGCGCCAAGCATCCTTCATCATCCATTGCCTTATGCATCGAACGAAACACATCACCAAAAGAGCTATAGGAAAGGCATGAAACAGCAATCTTAAGAAGATTGATATACTGCATGACCTCGCCACTGCATGCCGTCTTATAACAGGCTTTCCCCCATTTCATCGAAAAAGACAGAAGACGAGCATTCACTTTTCTGATATCAGATAGCTGACTGGACTTATATCTAGCCGTGCTAGCGGAATCATTAGGTCTATAAAAATAGAGAACCTTATCTGAACTATAAAGAGAATGAGCACTGTCGAAAACAGGAAGAAGCTGTAAAAGATCTTCGCCGTGCATCAACCCTGCATAGTTGGAATAATCAGCAGTACAGTCAAAACATGAAAGCCTTATCGCCTTGCCCCACATCTCATTAAATCGTCCTTTGCAGAGATGAAGTTTAGCTTCTTCGAATCGTTCGCCATTATATATCCCGACCGGCAAGGGGGAAGGTGAATCAGACGTCAAGAAATTATCCTGCCGAGAATACCTAAAAGAAACAATATCAACATTATATTTATGAATTGCATCGGCAATATCCTGCAAAGCCGTGGAACGTAAAGAATCATCCGCGTCTAAGAAAACAACATATTTGCCACTTGCTGCTTGTAGCCCAGTTCTTCTAGCAAGCAAAAGACCTTCGTTTTCTTGGTGAATCACATGAGTCCGAGAGGTTTCCCTAGCAAAAGAATCTGCTATCTCACCCGTCTTATCGGTAGATCCATCATCAACAATTATAGTTTCATAATCCGTAAAAGTCTGCATCCGGATAGATTTCAAAGAATCATGTAAATATCTTTCTGCGTTAAAGGCAGGAATAATAATAGAGAATAACATTATAAATCGAAATCCTTGTTTGAATAATATTTTTTGCTTAACAATATACCAAGGCATATTGCAGGGAAGATTTCTATTTTTTCAAATTGAATCAACGATAAAGCAAAGAAAGCAAGCAGGAAGTTTTCAAAAGGATTGGCGAATTTATGTTTGAAGATACAATTAAAACACAGGAAAGCAACCAAACATGCATAAAACACCCCGCCAAACACACCAGTTTCAACGGTCATCTGGAGGAATAGATTATGTAAATTGTCATCTACTATCGGCTCCATCCCCACTGTATTCGCAGCTACTTTATTCACTGCAGAAACTGCATTCCCCAAACCAACACCAAAAGGATGACTAGAAAGAAAAGGAAGCGCATTGTCGTAAATACCGATACGCCCCGCGGCACCCCTATCTTCTTGGTTCTTAAAGAAACGATCTAAAATTGGTTGGAATATTCCAAGTCTTAGCGCATAAAAAGAGCCAAGGGAAAGAACAACAAATATCAAGAATAAAATCAAAAAAGGATTTTTTGATTCCCGTAACCGTTTATATGCATATATAACCAAACAAATTAACGAGATAATAATACCAGCTCTACTAACCTGAATAGAGGCAAATATGAAAGATAAAACGAGATATATAATACCGTAAGGATTATCCATGAAAAAAACACCATATATGCTGGGCCATGATGCTTCAAGGTTGGCACCACCTCCATATATTGTTGGATAGTACGGATGGTTTACGTAATATCCAGATGAAAAATATCTTAATATGGCATCTTTATAGTGAATCGCATTTAATATAACAATTGCAAAAGAAAGTATTCCAGCTAATTGGAATACTTTCTTATATGATTCAAATGAGATATTTCTTCCCAAATTGACAATGACAAAGATAATGTAAAAGACAAACAGATAATTAATAATAGATGTGTCTAATCCCCATTTGAAACTTGCGAACAAGGACACACAGAGGATGTACGCCGTAAAAATGCATATTACAGCAGGCGGGAATTTTGTCTCTTTAAGCTTCGGTAGCAAAAAAGGAATAAAGCATAACGCAAGTAAATGCCCTGGATTTAACGGGCCAACTACTTTGACATTCTGAAATGCAGACCCGACCAAAACCAATATTAGAAGTATACAAACATAACGGTCTTGAGATCGTTTGTCTATATTAGAGAATATTTTCATTTTCTTACCAACTTATAAACACATCTACAAGGAATTGAACCCAAGAAGGACAACAAAGAAGCGATTCTAGCATCAGGCCTTGCTTCTCTATCCTTTAAAACTGAAATCCGATTTTTTTTGATTCCATGCCACAAGTCATCTGCTATTCCAAGCATTTCTTTTGTATCATCAGGACTTATATTCATATACAAATTGAATAATGCGCTCTGTTCTTTTGAATAATAAGCATTAATGATACTCGGATACGTTGTCTGCACAATCGACTTAACAACGTTAAGCTGATCAAGTAAATCAAGCTTCTTGGGATTAAAACTCGCTGTTTGGATACTATTCGGACGAATCCTATAGTAATAGTCTTTCTCATTCAGATATGCGATCTTGCCAGCCTTATCGATAAGCTTGGCAGTAGTGGCAATATCCTCATACAATTTCCCGACAGGATACTGAATCGTGTCGAACAATTCTCTCTTATAAATTTTCGGGAAAGCGTTAGGCTCCAAATGCCTCATATAAAGCATATCTTCAAGGGCATCACACGCATCATACACATGAAAGACTGCCGTATTATGCTTATCCACTTTAGGAAGTTCTCCGTTATGGAAAATGCAAATGGAAGTGGCTGCAATATCAGTGTTCCCTCGGACTAACGCCTGATACAAGTGCATTATGTAATCAGATGATACATAATCGTCACTGTCAATAAAGGAAATCAAACTTCCACGGGATCGGCGAATGCCGTAATTCCGAGCGTCAGACAGTCCACCATTCTTCTTATGGAAAACACATATTCTTGAATCCGACAAAGCAAATTCATCACATAACGTTCCTGAATTATCAGTCGAACCATCATCCACAAGAATAATTTCAATATTCGTGTAAGTCTGTTCGACCACACTTTTCACACATTCATGTAGATAAGACTCAACGTTATATACAGGTATGACAACTGAAACTAGCGGATCCATTTTGCTTTTCATTTCTTCTCAAAAAGTTTCAAATACATTGAAGCCAGTTTTCGAGCATTCACAGAAATATCATAGTCAGAGAACACTTTCTCGGAAGAACCGATCCGTGTCCCCGGTCCCAATGCCGATATAGAAGAACTCCATTCTTCATGCGAGTCTATGGGTATAAATTTAGATGTACTTGTTACATCAACTTGGTCGGAATAATCCGAGACAGGCAAATTCGATAAAGCTTCAGACCAAGGCTTCACATCGGCAATCTGCAGGAAATGCGATTGAGTGGTCACATCTGCTTCCAAAGGAACAGCGTCCCCCAGCAAGCAAGGCAAACCTGCGACTTGAGCCTCTACAGCTACCATCCCCAAACCCTCATAAAGGCTGGGGAGGCAGAATACATCGAACGCCTGATACAGGCGGTTCACGTCGGAGCGTTGACCGAGGAACAGCACATGATCAGCGATACCGAGTTCTACGGCATGTTGTTGGACGGCTAGCCTGTCCGGACCATCACCGACGAAGGCAAGCATGGTATTAGATCGTTTAGGAAGCAAATCCGCAAGTACATCAACTAGGAATGCCTGGTTCTTCTGCGGCATGAAACGACCAACATGACCAATCAGAAACGTATCATCCGCAATACCGAGTTCTTTGCGAGTTTCTTGACGAATCACAGGATCAAACTGGAATTTATCCAATTCAATGCCATTGGGAATTACAGTAAAATCCGCATTTTTCCCGAACAACCATTCTCCTGCATAGTGGCTACACGCAAAACGGACTGTCGGATACACATTGGCGAACGGACGCAACATAAGCTTCATTGCATTCTTTGCAAACTCACCTTTGCCCATGGTCGAATGAGAATGCGCGATGCGAATAGGCACTCCAACTTTCTTCGCTGCCGACAATGGGAATACGCTCAGCGTGTTGATGTTACTGTGCACAATCGGCCACTGCTGTTCGCGCATCAGACAAATCAGCTCACGACGGTAGCGAATCGGATGCTGGTACGGTGGTATACGAAACACGCGACCACCCAAAGCAGTGATTTCCTCTTCAGGAACATACGTGGAATCCTCATCAACCAGGAAATCAAACTGTACTTTGCTGCGGTCGATATGCCGATAGTAGTTCATCACTACGGATTCAACACCGCCGCCGACCATCTTGCCGACAACCTGAGCCACGCGAATCGGCTTCTGATCTATTGCATTTGCTAAATAAAAGCCGCTACTGGCATGTAAGCACTTTCTATTAGTATTGCTCGCCATTTACCCTCTTCTATCCTTGCAGAACGCTTTTAAGTATTTCATTTCCCATAGACGGGGGTGAATAGATCTAATACACATCGCTATTTTTCCATTTGTCACAAAATTTCTAAAAACTCTACATAATTAGTTAACTATAAAAAACTGATAGTAAATATATACAAAAAAATGCATTTTCTTGAATGAGACGCAAAATGCGCTGATGTAAAAGTAACTAATATTTTGCTTGGAATTTTTATTGCATGCTGCTTATCCTGCTTTTTCCATAGCATGATTGAGAAAAGTTACGGATATGTCTTGTTTTCGTCATGAGGACGGCTGGGGCCCGGTTCCGTTGGAGTATGGAACCGGGCCCCAGCCGATTGTTTTCCGGGTTACTGCTTGGCCGTGGCCACGCAGTTGGGCGTCACGTCAGCGATGACCTGCCCGCCGGCGACCGCGGCCGAGTCACCCGTCGCGTAGTACCTCATGCCACCGGTGTCCCACTTCGAGCCGTCCGTGAACGCCAGGCGCACCTTGCCGCCCTTGGAGTCGGGCACGACTGCCTTGTACCAGCCGCCGCACGCCTTCTCCATGGCCACGGAGGAGAGCGACTCACCACCCACGAACGTACGGTAATACAACTCCGTCTTCTTCCACGAGGAATCCGGCCTGTACCACACGGTCATGGGCTTCTTGGAAACGGCATTAGCGAACTTCCACTGCTGGTTCGCGCCGCCGTTCGACGCCCACACGTCCACGTTCGCGCCGTTCTTCGTGGACCAGCCCGCCACGTCCAGGACCAGCGACTGCGACAGCGCGGACACCAGACGGTACGACGAACCGGACCGGACCGCGACCCACTTCTGGTTGCGGCCGCCGTTCGACGAGTACTGCAACGCGTTCGCGCCGTTCCTCGCGGAACCGCCCGCCACGTCCAGGACCTTGCCCGAATTCACGTTCGCGAGCGTCACGTAGCCCTTCGAGTCGTGCGACACCCTCCACTTCTGGTTCGCACCGCCGTTCGAGCCGCCCAGCTGCACGTTGGCCCGGTCGGACTTCGACCCGCCGGCCACGTCCAGGACCATGCCGTCCTTCAACGCGGTAGACACCGTGTACGTGCCGTCCTCCAGGTCCGACGCGTGGGCCTTCGCCAAAGCGTCCAGTTGCGCGTACGGATCCGGCACGCCCGTGACCGTGACCTGGACGGACGCCGACTTGCCGCCCGCCGTCGCGGTGACGGTCGCGGTGCCGGCCTTCGAACCGGCGGTGACCACGCCCGTGCCCATCACGTTCGCGACGCTCGAGTCCGAGCTCGTCCACGTGACCTTGCGGTCCGTCGCGTTGTCGGGCTTGACCGTCGCCGTCAGCTGCACGCTCGCGCCCGACTTCAGGGAGAGCTTGCCATTGCTCACGCCATCACCCGAGATCGACACCGAAGATACCGGAACCGGATTGTCAGCCACAGTTACAACAACCGAAGCCGTCTTGCCGCCAGCAGTCGCTGTAATCGTTGCAGTACCAGCCTTCACAGCAGTGACCTTGCCGTCGGACACCTTAGCCACAGAACTATTCGAGCTGGTCCAAGAGATCGTCTTGTCGGTAGCGTTGGACGGATTCACGGTAGCGGTCAGCTGCACGCTCGCCCCGGACTTCAGACTCAGCTTCCCATCCTTCACGCCGTCACCAGAGATCGACACCGACTCGACCGGAACCGGCTGCGGAGTGTTGCAGTTCACCGCGCTCACCGCGGCGGAAGAACCATCCCAGCTCACCTTGCCGGAGAATTCAAAACCAGGCTGGCTGGCCCCCGGCATCTGCGAGCCGCTGCCGTT
>NZ_WWVR01000089.1 GCF_009883055.1 Blautia sp. BIOML-A1
AACGTGCTCATGGGCGGCGTGAACAAGCTCGTTGAAATGGGCTTCGAGGTCCTCACCGACGCTGGCTACCAGCCGGAGATCGCCTACTTCGAGGTCTGCCACGAGCTGAAGATGCTGGTCGACCTCATGAACGAAGGCGGCCTGAACAAGGCTCGTTGGTCCTGCTCCGACACCGCCCAGTACGGCGACTATACCAACACCTGCATCGACGAGCACGTGCGTGAGCGCATGCAGTACCATCTGAGCCGCATCCAGGACGGCTCCTTCGCCAAGGAGTTCATGGATGACCAGGACGCCGGCGCTCCGAAGTTCAAGCAGCTGCAGGAAGAATATGGCAACGTGCGCATCGAGACCGTTGGCCCGAAGCTGCGCGCCATGTTCTCCTGGAACAACCAGGTGGACGCCGATGCCGATATGGCCGAGTCCTTCAACGGCAAGATCGCTCGTACCCAGGTTCAGTGAGATTGCTTCGCTAGCTGCATAAGCTATTTAGCGAATTAGAAAGCGTCGCCCGCTTCATGCGGACGGCGCTTTTTGCATATCGTCGTGCGTGCGACGGTTGCGTACGTTCCGGCATAACGAAAGGCCGCCACCCAACTTGGGCGGCGGCCTTCAATCGCAGTTAATGCGATTAATCGCAATGAATGCGAGACGTTACTCAGCCACGGGCGATCTTGCCGGTGAAAGTGGCCATGTCAGCGTCGTCATCCTTGCCGTTGTTCCAGGAGAACATGGCGCGCAGCTTCGGGCCAACGGTCTCCAGGTGCGGGTGGCTGTACTCTTCCTGCAGCTTCTTGAACTTCGGGGCGCCAGCGGCCTGGTCATCCATGAACTCCTTGGCGAAGGAGCCGTCCTGGATGCGCTTGAGCTGGTACTGCATGCGCTTCTTGGTCTCCTCGGTGATGACCGTGGAGGTGTAGTCGCCGTACTGGGCGGTGTCGGAGCAGGACCAACGAGCCTTGTTCAGGCCACCCTCGTTGGCCAGGTCGACCAGCATCTTCAGCTCGTGGAACACCTCGAAGTAGGCGATCTCCGGCTGGTAGCCAGCCTCGGTCAGCACATCGAAGCCCATATCGCACAGGTGGTTGATGCCACCCATGAGGACGTC
>NZ_WWVR01000055.1 GCF_009883055.1 Blautia sp. BIOML-A1
TCAAGGCGAAGGACTCGTCAGACTCTCTCGCGGCAAAATAACAATCCTTGATTCGAAAAGACTGGAAACACTACAAAGATCATAAAACGTTTTTTTCTCTAAAGAATCCTCCATTTATCAGAATTATGAAAGTCATTCTAATAAATGGGGGATCTTTTTATACTACAATCAAACTATAAAAATATTTTATTTATTTCTAATAATCCATACCACATGCATATGATCTTTCAATCAGTGCATGGTCATTAGCCACTGCATCATAAAAGCGGAATCCACCTGAAAAGTTGTATGTTTCATATCCATTTCCTTCCAAAATACGGCTTGCAATATAACTGCGTAGCCCACTCTGGCATATCAGGTAAACAGGCTTTCCCTTCTCAATTTCATTGATCCGTTCCCTCAGTTCATCTACAGGAATATTTTTGAATCCATCCATATGCCCCCTGTTAAATTCACCTACAGTTCTCACATCCAGCAACACAACACTTTTATCTCTAGAAATCTTATCCATATCTTCCAGATGCCATTGTTTTAAGGTACCTTTTGCTATATTGTCTATCATGAATCCTGCCATATTTACAGGATCCTTGGCAGAGGAATAAGGCGGTGCATATGCGAGATCCAAATCCTTCAGCTGGGTTGCCTTCAGCCCTGCATGAATTGCTGTTGCCAGCACATCAATACGTTTATCAACTCCTTCATATCCAATAATCTGAGCACCAAGCAAACGATAGGTCTCTTTTTCAAAAAACACCTTCATGGTCATCACTTTTCCACCAGGATAGTAACCGGCATGACTCATAGGAGAAAGAATTACTGTATCTACCTCTAATCCTGACTTTTTGGCATTGGTTTCATTGATACCTGTAGTAGCTGCTGTCATATCAAATACTTTGATAACGGAGCTTCCCTGACTGCCCAGGTAACGACTATCACCGCCACAAATATTATCAGCGATGATTCTGCCCTGTTTATTGGCTGGTCCTGCCAAAGAAATCAGCGCATCATTACCCGTAACATAATGTTTTACCTGAACTGCATCACCTGCAGCATAAATATCCGGTACAGAGGTTTCCATTCTGTCATTCACTACAATACTTTCCTTGATGCCAAGTTCCAGACCGGCTTCTTTTGCTAATACTGTGTCTGGTGTGACTCCGATTGCCAGAACTACCATATCAGCCTGAAGGGATGGATTATCTTTCAACAGGACCTCCACTCCGTTGTCTTTTTCTTTAAATCCTTCTACTGTATAGCCCAGTACCAGTTTTATCCCATGCTTTCTCATTTCATTATGGATCATGGATGCCATATCCGGGTCAAAAGGGTTCATCAGCTGCTTAGGCCGCTGGACAATCGTAACATCCATGCCAAGCTCCCTCAAATTTTCTGCCAGTTCCAGACCAATAAAACCGCCACCTGCCAATACAGCCGATTTTGGATGATTCTTATTTATATATTCCTTTATCCGAAAAGTGTCTTCTACAGTACGAAGTGTAAAAAGTTTATCAATACCTACTCCGGGAAGTCTCGGCTGTGTTGGCTTTGCACCTGGAGAGAGGATCAGCTTATCATATTTTTCTTCAAATATCTCACCATTCTCTAAATTTTTCACTGAAACCGTTTTACGTTCCGGATGTATGGAGATAACTTCATGATGAATTTTCATGTTAATACGGAAGCGTTTAAAAAAACTCTCTGGTGTCTGTAGTGTAAGTTCTTCCGGGTCTGTGATCACGTCTCCAATATAATATGGAAGCCCACAATTCGCATAGGATATGTATCCGGATCTTTCAAACACAGTAATTTCTGCATGTTCATCCAGTCTTCGTATTCTTGCTGCAGCTGTAGCTCCTCCGGCTACACCTCCTACAATTATTACCTTCATCTTATTTTTCCACCTTTCCTGAGTAAGCTGCAATGCCACCGATATTATTTACTTTAGAATATCCCATTCGTTGCAGTATCCCAGTTGCCTGGCGGCTTCGTGAACCGGAATAACAATATACAAACAGTGGGATATCCTTATTCTTCGCTACAGAAGCAATATTGTCAAGTTGCTGCAACGGCACATTTTTACTTTCTGGTATATGTCCTTCCTGATATTCCTGCGGTGTACGTACATCCAGCAGAACTGCATCATCAGTCCTTTTATATTCTTCTATGCCTTGATTAATATTCGACTGTTTAAAGAGATCAAAAAATCCCATTAGCACACCCCCCCTAAAGCATTTCTAAAATCGCATTCTTAGGTCTCGCCCCTGAAACCTGCTGTACAATCTTCCCATTCTTCATAACCACTAAAGTTGGAATGCTCATAATACTGAACTTATTTGCCAGTTCAGGCTCTTCGTCTACATTAATCTTTCCAACTTTAATATCTCTACGCTCACTTGCAATCTCCTCTACAATAGGTACTACCATACGGCAAGGCGCACACCAAGATGCCCAAAAATCTAAAAGAACGGGTTTATCGGAATTCAGTACTTCGTTCTGAAAATTATTTTTATTGATATTAATAGCAGACATTTTACAGTCCTCCTTATCTTTTTCTTTTTGTAGATTTATTATAGTCTTAATTTCATTTATTTTCCGTGATTACATCACCATACCTCATTAACTTAACTTCTTGCCATACCATCTACACTTAATATAACACCTGTAATGTAACTCGCCTCATCTGAAGCAAGAAACACAAACGCATTGGCAATATCTTCTGGCTGTCCAAGACGACGCAATGGAATTCTTTCAATCATAGGTTCGATAACTTCCTTTGGCACGGCCTTCATCATATCAGTTTCTGTAATCCCAGGTGCAACAGCATTAACACGAATACCTTTAGGTCCTAATTCTCTTGCTAATGATACAGTCAATCCGTTTACTGCAAACTTCGATGCCGGATAAGCAAACCCACTTGGCTGTCCCGAAATACTCACCATGGAAGAAGTTGAGAGAATGACCCCCTTGCCTCTTGCCACCATACATTCTGCTGCTACACGAGTAGTATTAAATACTCCTTTTACATTTAGATCCATGACTTTATCAAAAGTCTCCTCTGTATAATCCATAAATGAGGTGTTTTCTGAAATCCCTGCATTATTTACCAGTATGTCGACACATCCATATTTTTCAGTTGCCTCTTTAAAAGCCTTTCTGACAGACTCCATGCTTGCCAGATTTGGACTAATTCCAGCAACTATTGCATTGGGATATTTTTCTTTTAATTTATCTACAGCAACATCTGCCGATTCCTGTGAACTTGCTGCCAACACAACTGAAGCACCTTCCTTCAAGAATTTATCAGCTGTAGCAAATCCTATACCACGGCTTCCACCAGTAATGATTGCAACTTTATCTTTTAATCTCATTTAGACTACCTCCTTACTTTGTTTGTAGTTACATTATAAGCAAAAGGTAAACCATTTTCTGTGATATCATCACAAACTATCGCAATAAAAAACCCTGTTGCTCACACGCACCAGGGTTTTTGTTTATCTATCCGTATTTAAATAATCAGAATTTTATTCAACTTCTGAAAACTGATCTTTTCCAACATTACATAATGGGCATTCAAAATCTTCTGGAACGTCCTCCCACTTTGTTCCTGGTGCAATACCACCTTCAGGATAACCTTCCTCTTCATCATATTCCCATCCGCAAACGTCACATACATATTTCATTAGTTTGTTCCTCCTTATAAATATATTAATATACAGCATATATTACTGTTGTATTTGTGTTGTTCTGTAACCTTAATATGTATAAATGCTTTTAGCATTTCCATAATCCATGCAGGTTACAATATGCATATACCTCTTCTACCTGTTCACCATCGCAAAGACAAAAATCTGCTACTGGCTCCTGCCCTGGATTTAACTGTTTTCTGTATATTCCCTGGTTTGTATTTAATGTAATCCACTCAATGAAATGCTCTTCAAGCATTGGATGTTTTGTCTCTCCGACCACGACATGAACATGACTGCCTTCTATCGTATATACAGGTACATGCTTCTCGACAGCAGCATCTGTCACTCCGGCTTTTAATTCCTGCATAGGTTCTCCGCAACAAATTACAGGTACACCCTTATCCTTTACCTTTTCAACAATGTTTCCACAATGCTTACAAATATAATACCTTACTTCCATGTGTAAAATTTATAATTCAATTGTCTCCATAATCTTTTTCAATGAATCTGCAGATTCCTTAAGCTTTAACGCTTCCTCGCCACTTAAATTAATAGGTATATCAGACTCAATACCATCTGCACCTACAATAGCTGGCATACTTAACGATACTTCGTCAATATCATATACTCCATGAATCATGTGTGATACAGGAAGTATTGATTTTTCATCTCTCATAATCGCTTCACAGATTCTTTTTACAGACATTGCAATTCCATAATATGTAGCGTGCTTTTTGTTTATAATCTCATAAGCACTGTTCTTGACTGCTGTAGCTATTTCTGCCGTGTTTTCCTTGTGCTTGTAATGTCCACGCATTTCACACATTTCACTTAATGGAACACCAGATACATTGGCTGATGACCATGCTACAACTTCGCTGTCTCCATGCTCACCTACTATAAATGCATGAACACTCCTGCTGTCCACAGATAAATGCTCACCAAGCTTATATCTTAATCTGGCACTATCTAACACAGTACCCGATCCAATAACCCTGTTTTCTGGAAGTCCTGATAACTTTATGGCTACCTGAGTCAGGATATCTACCGGATTCGCAACTACAAGCATGATACCTGCAAAATTTCTCTTTGCTATTTCAGGAATGATTGACTTAAATATTGCTACATTTTTATTTACGAGATCAAGCCTTGTCTCTCCCGGTTTCTGTCCCGCTCCGGCAGATATGACAACAATTGCAGCATCAGCCACATCATCATAATCTCCGGCATATATTTTCATCGGACTAGCAAATGGAATACCATGACTGATATCCATCGCTTCTCCTTCTGCCTTGTTCTTATCTGCATCGATAAGGACAATCTCTGTAAACAAGCCACTCTGCATCAGAGCAAATACCGATGCAGAACCAACAAAGCCACAGCCTATCATTACTGCTTTTTTTGAATTAATCACTTTCTTCATAATAATCTCATCTCCTTAATAATTCTCTTCATGTACTTCAAAATAGTTCTATGGATGATTACATACCGGACATACTTCAGGCGCCTTAGTTCCTACCACAATATGTCCACAGTTACGGCATTCCCATACCTTAACTTCGCTCTTTTCAAACACCTGTGCAGTTTCAATATTCTTAAGAAGTGCACGATATCTCTCTTCGTGGTGCTTCTCAATCTGTTTATTGTCAATAAATAATAGCAATAATTACTATTATTATAATAATCAATATTACTGATTACCTTTCATTTAAAATAATCATTCAATCATCATTTTTTCCGTTCAAAAACATATTCTGCATCTGATGATAAATCAGAGCGGAATGAATAGCCTAGTCTATCAAATTTCTTAATATCCTCAGGATTTTCAATTCTGTTTTCAGCCATGAACCTAACCATTTCACCACGGGCCATCTTAGCATATGTACCTTTTGTCACCAGTTTATCTCCTGATAACTCACAAAATGTAATCGTAATGTATCTATCCTGTCGTGTCAGATATTTTTCTATGCACTTAGAGTATTCTTTCGATGCCAGATTGATTATAATCCTGCTGTTATCAATCACTGAGCGGTATAATAAATCTCCCCAGTACTCATACAGATTTTTTGTTTCTCCTATTCCAACCTTCGCCTGCATTTCCAAACGATAAGGTGTCACACCATCCCTTGGTTTTAGCACACCATAAAATGCAGATATTATTCTCAAATGATTTTGTACATACTCGAACTGACTGTCCTCAAACACGGATGGAGCCATATATTGAAAAGCAATTCCTTCATATGATAAGACAGCTGGGGTAAGTAAATGATAAAGATCCATGTTTTCCAATCTATTGAAGTTCTGTTCTGTAATTTTGTCATTACATTTCCAGATAGTCTTCAGTTCTTCTTTTGACTTACTTTTCAACCAACTTTGTATCTCTGTCGTCTTTTCAATAAATTCAGGCAATCCATCCGGCGCTATGCTGTCAGTATCTGTAATCATCTTTTTAGCAGGGGATAATATTATCTTCATTAATCTAATTCCTTGAGCATATTTTCAGGATCATCTGCAGCCTTGACTTTATCATTTGCCTTTATAATAATCCCCTGTTCATCAATAAGATATGTGGTTCTTACTACTCCCATAGAGACTTTGCCATAATTTTTCTTTTCTTTCCATACATCATATGCTTCAATAACTTTCCGCTCTGGATCTGCTAAAAGTGTAAATGTCAATCCATATTTTTCCTCAAATCTCTTATGAGAGGATACAGAATCCTTACTGACTCCAAGAATAACTGCTCCTTTTTCGGTAAACTGAGGGTATCGCTCAGAAAACCCACATGCCTGTTTCGTGCATCCCGCTGTATTATCCTTGGGATAGAAATATAAAATCACTTTTTTTCCTGTATAATCCGATAATCTATGTATTTTCCCATTTTGATCTGGCAACTCAAAATCCGGTGCCTTAACCCCTACTTCCAACATTATTTATCTCTCCCTTTCTGTATCTTTCTCTTTATTCGCCTTTTTCTTCCTATTCCCGGTAATCATTTTATGACCTGTATATATCGCCATTACCATACATAACATAGAACTTAAAGCAAAGTATTTGTGACTTGATTTTTGCTTTTTATATCCAGTGTAAAAAGTCCCAAGCATTGTGATCAATGCTCCTACTGACCAATATTTATGTGCTTTCATGTAATTCCTCCATTTTTTCAGTGTATTCAATTCTAATTATACGCTACCATATTCCTATGTCAATTTGATAATAGAGCATTCCTATAAAATTTTTCAAAATATCATTGTCAAAACTATGTATTGTTATCCTTTAATTTTTCTTTGAAATAATTGACAAAAAGCTTGCTTTCAGGAGATTACTATTTAATCTCTTTTCCATCTATATATAGTTGAAATTTATCAGGATTATTGACAACATCATAGTCCTTTCCGTATTCTACAGGTCTATATTCGGCTGTCATTACCGATTCCCCGTCTTCAATATCCTCTTTCCATAAATAGATGTTCATATCAATGCTCGTCGCATATCCTCTGTCTGTGGAGAATTTTGTCGAATGAAAAGAGACTTTACAACTTAAAATTGGATAAAAAGGACAAAAAAAGAAGAGCTGCTTGCTCTTCCCATATAGTAGTAGTAAAATAATATGTCATGCCAGCGCAATATATTACCTAGAATATCGCTATAACAGGAAAGGGGCTGCATTGTGACAGCCCCTAGTTTACTTCATCACGTTGTCTACATTCTGAGTGAACTCGTTCCCTGGTTTATTTTAGCATCGGTCTGGATTTTGTTTCATAAAGATAAATTTTGCCACAGAGCGGTCGTATGTTTTAATGTGTCCAAACAGCCAGTCGATTACATTTTTCTGTACAAGTTCACTGAACCGATCTGTTGGTCCTTCATACTCCTGAAGGTATTCATACAGTTCCTGAATTGTCTTTTTAAACTCTTCATGTTTTTCATAATGTTTTTCACGCTCTGGATAACCGGCTTTTTCCTGAAGTGCTTCTTCTTCTTTAAAATGAAAGTCAGTATACTCGTTAAGATAATCCAGAAGTTTGATCGCCTTTACCTTGCTGTCGCCATTTTGACAGGCAATTACAAAGTTCTGAATACGGTCAATCAATTCTTTGTGCTGTGTATCGATTGTTTTATTTCCTGTTACTAAATTGTCATCAAAGGTAATGTTTAAATCGTAAGTCATAATTTGACCTCCATTTCTTTTATATGTTCTCTTAGGCTCTTTTAATGTCTGGCAGTTTCGTACCTGCATTTTCTGCTTAGTCTTCTACAGGAACGAAAACATCTTTTCCTAATCCGCAGATTGGGCATGTCCAGTCATCTGGAATATCCTCAAATGCAGTTTCTGGATCGATACCAGCGTCTGGATCTCCTACTGCCGGATCATAAATATATCCACATGGTTCACATTCATATTTTATCATAGTCATTTTCCCTTTTCAATGTCGATTTATTTTTGTTACCAAGTTCCTAGCAATTTTTCTAACACTTTGTTTCTTGTATATCTGTATTATACATGATAATTATTCTCTTGTCAATAATAGTAATTATTATTATTTTTGTACTTAGCATAAACTGATATTTGAATTGCACATTTACATATTGTATATATCATGGGAATAGTTGATTAAAAAAATGAACTCTACAATTGTTATTGTATGTCCCATCCTTGATTCTGAAATGCTGTTCACGAAGATTTTTATCTCCTGCAACTAATATAAGATTTGCTCCACACCCGCAAGGACAAAACAATTTATTATTTCTACTTTTTTCTCTAAGATTTTTTAATCTATCCGGTATATTTATTTGATGCCCATTAATAACCGTATATATGGATTCGATTCCTATGTATTTTCCATCACATATTGCAACCGTTCTATGAGCCATATGTCGTTCCCCTATCCTTGTGCTTTCTAATCAAAAACTATTCTTGCTATCCTGATTATATCATGCTATCTAAATGGTTAAACATAAATAAACTAATTTTCTACTTTATATCGTTAAAAAGTATTCACTTAAAACCTAACCACATTTTTACGATGTCTTGAGCAACTACTTAACATTCCTGCTTTCTATCTACATAATCCCCAAATGCTCTATTTCTACATATTTCAGTAATCACCCTTTCGTTCACTTGTACCACTTAGGTGGTTAGCGCGTTCGTTGCGACTACGAAATTGATACAGGCAAACGCTCCCCCTTGCAAATACCCCTGTTCACGCAAAAAACGTCTAGCCACTCATAGCCAGACGTTTTTTATTCAAAAAATCCTTTATATGTACTTCAACATTGTCGCAATAGAAAATATCCATATCAATCGACTTTGCTAAATGTTCCAGAGAAATCCCTAATACAACATTGCCAGAGACCATTATCCCGTTTGCGAATTTCCAGGCTCTTTTTTTTACCATTTTGTAGAGCTTCTAAATTTGGACGACTCGGCATCGCGACTGTAACGATAGCGCATTTTACTTTTTCTTCCACAGTCAAAATTCTTCTCGTGGATGCGTCTGTAATACGAACAACTAACCAACATAAGGCAAACCCTCCGCAATCTGGTAAAGCCATTTGAATGTAAGTCCACTAACAGACCTGCGCCTTCCGGCCAAAACAGAATTTAGATTATATCTGTTAACTCCTAATTCTCGCGCCGCTTGAGATTGATTATTGTAGATCATTCCAGTCTCCATGCACATAAACTCTGGAGAATGATTCACCAATCCGGCAATAATACGATCAACTACATCTCCGTAAGCCATGTTGTATCTGCGGTCACACCATTCCAGGTTATTGAGTTTAGGATTCATTTTATTTTGATCGCGGTGATTTATTTCCGGAAGCCCGCTTGGATTCGGTAAAAAATATCTGGCAACCAAAACGTGTACGTAAAAAGATTTTTGTCTGCCGTTTCCAATCTGTAATATCACACTCGCATAGCTCGGTCTGGCAATATTGGTTAAAAT
Organism: Blautia sp. BIOML-A1; assembly: GCF_009883055.1. GTDB lineage: Bacteria > Bacillota > Clostridia > Lachnospirales > Lachnospiraceae > Blautia_A. Next base: position 9,638 of record NZ_WWVR01000055.1, read on the forward strand.
TTTGCCGGTAATTTTGTTACGAACGTGGCCCAGGTTTGAAACCTCGTACCTATCTGCTGTATATCTGTTATACGTAATTGATTTATAAATTTCTACTTCGGTATATTTTGCTGTCATGTTTATTCGCTCCCTTCTATATAAGAAAGCTTTTCTGTGTTACATCCTACGAATCACCCGCCGACTGAGTGCACTACTCTCAATCGGCAAGCGTTCAATAATAAAAGAAAGGAGGTTGATATGAAAAAAATCAACATGCCGGTGACAACTCCGGCGAATAACCCTGTAGGATGTGACCCCATACAGGGCTGAGGTGAACATAAAATTTTGAAGAAAGACTGTGAAGCAAAATTTATTGACATATATTATCTCAAACCGCCATGCATGGGCGAACATACATAACTGTCGCGAGATCGGTATAGGTATAGCGCTCGCGGACGTGCTTGCCTGACGGCGTTGGATCCGTTGCGACTGCTACAAAAAAATGTCTGTATTTTTCCATAATTTTAATTTTTTTGAATCCCTTGAGAGTGTGTCCGTCTGACCCCAAATCGGAAATCTCTACAGTATCTCCAACATGAAATTGATCTCTGACGAACTGTCTCGTCTCCGGAAAAATCGGACCGTGATAAAAATTGTTTTCTCTCATTTCCTACCTACCTTTCCACAATTATATTATAGAGTTCTCCTGGTTCTTGTGGTTCTGGATTGCAGTTCTTGGCGTTTTTTTGACTTTTAAAAAAAAATAGAGGTGTCTTATAGGCACCCCTTTAATGCTATGCGATGAGTCCGCGGAGATTGTTCTTACTGTCAACGACGGCCTGATTGAAAATCTTCTGAACTGCCGGCAGTGTGAAAAATCTATTGAGATATCTGAATGCACAGGACTTGACCATGCCAGCTTTGTAACCGGCATCCTCGTATTTCTCACCTCCAATGATAACCAATGCGGCTACGGTCTGCATGCTCCTGTCTATATCTCCGTCCAATGCCGCCATATCAATCGTACGCTTGATGATCCAACGTTTCTGAACAATTTCCAGAATAATAGCCTCGATTAAAGCCTTTTCCCTCTGGTACGCCACCTGCTGGACGTCCTCGATTTTGACGGTACGCGCCTGTCCACTCCTGTAATCCTGCACTGTATCGACAATCAGGTATTTATCGCGGAGTTCGGCCAGTCTTTTCTCGTAATATAACCGCTGCGTTTCCAACATTCTGTACTGCAGAAAGTCCTCTTTGCAAAGTCTCAATTCGCTCATATCATTTGCCCTCTCTATTCTTTTTAGTGCATGTTCAACAAAAATCCTTGATTTTACTGACTTTGCTGAACAGTTAATAAGTTACAT
>NZ_WWVR01000056.1 GCF_009883055.1 Blautia sp. BIOML-A1
GATATCCGGCTCTTTCACCGGTAGAAAATACACACATTCCATGCATGGCAAAATCAATCCCCAGAAATTTTTCTGCCTGTCTTTTTTCTGCTGTTTGGTTCTCACAGCAAAATAACAGACTTGCAAAATATTTTCCGGATGGTTCCCGGCTGACTGTTACAGATTTCAGTTTCCATTTTTCTGATATCGGACGGTGAAGCTTTATCCTGATGGCTGTCATCTTAGGCAGTTTCAAATATTTTCCTTCCAGAAAGATATTTCCATTCACTACGTTTGTTGTATAAGATTTCCTTGATGACTTCTTTGATTTGAAGCGTGGAAATCCTGCGGATGGTTCACGAAAGAACTTACAGAAAGCACTTTCCAGATGCATCTGTACATTTGCCAGTGCTAATGAATCCACCTCTTTCAGCCAGGGATATTCTTTCTTATAGCTGGCTGGTGTATTCCTTAACATCTTCTTTTCTTTTTTATAATGTTCTATCTTATCTGCAAGCATACAGTTATAGATAAATCGACTGCAGCCGATTGTTTTTTCTATCTGCACACGTTGTTCTGCATTTGGATAGATTCTTATTTTTACTGCCCGGTTTATTTTCCTCACCTCGTATATGTTGATAAATAATTTCAATCATTGCTTTTGAACATTTTGTTCTTTTGTTATAATACAAANTCTTTTCATGACACAGTGCAACCCGTTTCTTCTGTTTTTCATAATTCCGACTGCCTCTCTGGCATCTGGACAGTTTCCGCTGTTCCCGTGCAAGCTTTTTCTCTGTATTCCGGTAGAACATCGGATATCCGGCTCTTTCACCGGTAGAAAATACACACATCCCATGCATGGCAAAATCAATCCCCAGAAATTTTTCTGCCGGTCTTTTTTCTACTGTTTGGTTTTCACAGCAAAATAACAGACTTGCAAAATATTTTCCGGATGGTTCCCGGCTGACTGTTACAGATTTCAGTTTCCATTTTTCTGATATCGGACGGTGAAGCTTTATCCTGATGGCTGTCATCTTAGGCAGTTTCAAATATTTTCCTTCCAGAAAGATATTTCCATTCACTACGTTTGTTGTATAAGATTTCCTTGATGACTTCTTTGATTTGAAGCGTGGAAATCCTGCGGATGGTTCACGAAAGAACTTACAGAAAGCACTTTCCAGATGCATCTGTACATTTGCCAGTGCTAATGAATCCACCTCTTTCAGCCAGGGATATTCTTTCTTATAGCTGGCTGGTGTATTCCTTAACATCTTCTTTTCTTTTTTATAATGTTCTATCTTATCTGCAAGCATACAGTTATAGATAAATCGACTGCAGCCGATTGTTTTTTCTATCTGCACACGTTGTTCTGCATTTGGATAGATTCTTATTTTTACTGCCCGGTTTATTTTCCTCACCTCGTATATGTTGATAAATAATTTCAATCATTGCTTTTGAACATTTTGTTCCTTTTTATTATAATACAAGCCCGCTACCAGAACAAGTGTTTCTTCTCTTTATTTACAAGATTCTTTTGAGCATTTATGCTCAGCTCCACAATTCATCTCACTACCTGAAGAGGTAGGAGAATTCTTGCTAAGCTTTGTTAAANACATCGGATATCCGGCTCTTTCACCGGTAGAAAATACACACATCCCATGCATGGCAAAATCAATCCCCAGAAATTTTTCTGCCGGTCTTTTTTCTACTGTTTGGTTTTCACAGCAAAATAACAGACTTGCAAAATATTTTCCGGATGGTTCCCGGCTGACTGTTACAGATTTCAGTTTCCATTTTTCTGATATCGGACGGTGAAGCTTTATCCTGATGGCTGTCATCTTAGGCAGTTTCAAATATTTTCCTTCCAGAAAGATATTTCCATTCACTACGTTTGTTGTATAAGATTTCCTTGATGACTTCTTTGATTTGAAGCGTGGAAATCCTGCGGATGGTTCACGAAAGAACTTACAGAAAGCACTTTCCAGATGCATCTGTACATTTGCCAGTGCTAATGAATCCACCTCTTTCAGCCAGGGATATTCTTTCTTATAGCTGGCTGGTGTATTCCTTAACATCTTCTTTTCTTTTTTATAATGTTCTATCTTATCTGCAAGCATACAGTTATAGATAAATCGACTGCAGCCGATTGTTTTTTCTATCTGCACACGTTGTTCTGCATTTGGATAGATTCTTATTTTTACTGCCCGGTTTATTTTCCTCACCTCTTATTTCTATATGTTGATAAATGATTTCAATCATTGCTTTTGAACATTTTGTTCCTTTTTATTATAATACAAACCCGCTACCAGAACAAGCGTTTCTTCTCTTTATTTACAAGATTCTTTTGAGCATTTATGCTCAGAGCCACAATTCATCTCACTACCTGAAGAGGTAGGAGAATTCTTGCTAAGCTTTGTTAAACGATCTAATCGCATAATCTCTCTCTGTCATTATCAAAATCTCCTTTTTTCGTATTGAATCGTCTTTCTCTGACGTTCTACACTCCCATCCCTGTGATTTTGACGGAAGCTCAATAAGAATTATTCTTGAGCAGAGCCACATCTGCATGGACAATATAGTGGGTATATTGTTTCATGAACATAGATGTAATGCCCTTATATGTCAATCTGAAAAGAGCAAAAGGGAAAGGTCAGCTCTTCCGCAGATCCCATTTTCTTTCTTAAATCTTTACGCACTCTTGCGCTCCATAAACCATTTATCAAATTCATAATATAAATGGCATTCCTTACCATCTACCATTACTGTATACATGATTCCAGTACCACCTGCCTTACGACTCGCACATCGTTCTTTTGATTTTACTTTATCAATGATGTACTTCGTTCCATCTTCCCAGATAAATTCTACGGGCATCATAACACCATCAGTACTAAATTTTACGGTTACTTCAACATATACTTTATAATTTTCCAAAGAACTTACCTCCCATTAAAATATCCTACTGGATGTACCGTGTGGAATTTTTGTGCATCCAAACTTGATAAGACTTTATCCTGATACATAAATGCTCTCTGGACACTGTGATAACCAAACCGTCGTCTGATTTCATCTACTGCTCTGTCTAACTTCTCCTGTTTTTCTCGACGTTGTTCATTCATAAACAAATCTAACTGCACCGGTACTGTTCCCATTACCAGATCATCAGCACGAATGCCAAGGCTTCTGATCGGACGTGACCAATGATAATTTTCCTTGAATGAAAAGCCTAATCCCCCAGCTATGCTGGGGGATTAGGCTTTTCATTTAAAATTTTATTAAACCGACTAAAGACTCCATAGTTTGTGTGTTTGACTTACTGTTTATATCTATCTTCTCCTAAATATTTTTCTAGTCATTGCAATATAAAATTGCTTATACAGTCTCTCCCTTAAGAGTCCTGGTATTTTGGATAATATACAGAGCGACCGATATGACCATCATTATAGCGCACAAACCAATCAACAGATCTGATACCATCGGTGTAATGTGGAACCATATAATATGCACCGCTGCAGTTCCATATAATAAAAAGGTTACTATCTTTCCATGCCAGTCTGCACCATGTACTTTTCCTGTCTTTCGTATCACAAGACATCCACTGACTACCATATACAGCTCCTTACCTGCCATTATTACGATTAAAAGAAGCACATGCGGAAAACGAGTAAACAGACAGATTAACATCGCTGCCAGTGTCAGCTTATCAGCCACCGGATCAAGTATTTTTCCTAAATTACTAATCCTATGGAATCTTCTTGCGATATATCCATCAGCAAGATCCGTAAGACCAGACAGCAATAAGATTTCACCAGCTAACAGAGGATTTTTCTTTACACAATAACTCCATATAATTACCGGAATCAGACAAAGCCGAAAAAAAGAAAGAAGATTAGGAACCGTAATAATTCTATTCAAATTTTCTTCCTGATTCACTTCACTCTGCATGTACGGTCACCTCACTTTCCTTTTTTTTAGACATAAACCAATAAAATATAACACAAAATGCTAAAGCAAACACAACACCAAAAACATTTTGAATCACTCTAAGACTAACCGCTCCTTGTAGTCCATAAGTCTCTGCAGCAATGGCTAAAGCACCAAATGTGTTAAATACTGCCTGCCAGCCATATTGTGCTGAAAATCCTACACCAATTCCACCAAGAATTCCTATATATGCATAGATTGACGAAGGAAGCAGAAAATATAATACTGTAAAACATATAACACCTGCAATATTTCCGACAATCCTTTTACGGATTCTGTAGTGCATATCTTCCATAAACGGCAAAATCGTGGACATGGCCGCAATACCAGCCCACATTGCACGTGGCATATTACAAAGTTCTGCAATGCAAAGGACAATCGGTACGCATAAAATCTGACATATCTGCCATTTTGTTCTGGAAGAAGTGATATCAAATTCTTGTATCAGATCTTTCAGATTTCTTTTATAAGTTCTGTTTTTATGATTTCGATAAAATACGAAGCAGGTAAGTGCTGCACCTAAAGCCATTCCGACTAATCGCATCTGATAGCTTTTTCCCGTAACATCATAACCATATAGCAGCAGATACCCAAGAACCAATGTAGATTGATTAAACATGAATGGATTATGGCATCCGAACAGAATCAACACAGCCAGTGCCGCAATATTTAACAGCATTCCCAATACCGGTGAAAACTGATTTGCTAAATGCGGACATACAGTCATAATTACAAAGAACAAAGCCAAAAGCATCGTAGATTGTCCGGTGTGGATCCCCAGATCAGCATTTCTAAACACCATGAGACATAATAAGACTACTACACCTACAATGCTGTTCTCATTTCCAAATAGGATGCTGAAAATACTAACAAAGAAAAAACAAAATGCCATTGTAACAGCTATCTTCACCAGATATACCCACATATGATATAATTTTTCTTTTAGTGTTTCACTCTTTTTCAACAGGTTTTTAGAACCTGTCTGATTTAACTGCAACTCCTGATAAAATGTCATATAAATCCTCCCATCTTCTAATTTATCTTAAAACTATATAATCTCATCTTTCTGCTTTGGCAGCTCTATAACAAATCTGCATCCACCATATTCACGGTTTTCTGCTTTGATTGTTCCTCCGGCACTATCTACAATCCGTTTTACAAGTGCAAGACCTAGGCCATTTCCTTCTGCTTTATGAGATCCATCTACCTGATAGAACTTGTCAAATATTCTGGATTTTACATCATCCTCTATTCCTGGTCCTTCATCTTCCAGAATGAACTTAACAGAATCCTGTTCTTGTTTCAGAAACATCGTAATTGTCCCCTTTGAAGGGCTGAACTTAATCGCATTATCCAAAAGATTTATCCAGATATGCATAAAAAGTCCTTCATTCCCAGTATATTTAACTTCCTCCAATTCTACCTGAAAACCAATTTCTTTTTCTGTCCATTTTGTTTCCAATGAAAGAAATGCCTGGCGGATCTGTTCATCCAGACGATATTCTGTTTTTTTCATTGGTATATTCTGATTCTCTAACTTGGATAACAGCAAAATATTACCAACCAATCCGGAAAGTCTTTGGGTGTTAAATAAGATTTTTTCTACATATTCCTCTTGATCCGGAGACAGTTCTTCTCCCTGAAGCAGCATTGTATATCCTTCAATGGCATTAATCGGGGTCTTAAACTCATGAGAAACATTAGATACAAAATCCATCTGCAGCACCTCTGTTGCACGAAGTTCTTTTGTCATAACATTAAAACTTTGATAAGATTCTCCAACTTCTGCTATACGGCTGTTCGTTTCCAAATGCTGTTCAAAATCTCCCTGAGAAACTTCCTTCATTGCTTTACTAAGTCTGGTAATTGGTTCCAGTAACTTTGCATTGATAAAGGAAGTGATCAGCCCTGCAATCAATGTATTGAAAATCAAAAGCCAGCCAAGCACAGGTATGCTGCCCGGCAGATTAAAAAAATGATTCAAAAAAGCAAATAATAAAGCAGATATGACTGTTGAAAATACAAGTGCCAGCCAGATTGCACCAGTCAGACAGGATCGGATCCGCAATCCTTTTTCTTTCTTTTGTTCCATTATTTTTTCACCACCTTGTATCCAATTCCACGCATTGTTACGATTTCAAAATCAGGGTTATCTTTAAAACGCTCTCTGATTCTTCCTATATGTACCTCTATCGTATGTGGGTCTGCCTCCGTCTCGTATCCCCATACTTCATCCATCAACTGTTGTTTTGTAAATGTTCTGCCTGGCGAAGCTGCAAGCTTATATAAAAGCAGGAATTCTTTTTTAGGCAAAACAAGACTTTCCTTATCAGTTGTAACTGTCATTGCATCATAATCAAACTCTGTTGAACCGATCACAATTTTGTGTTCATTCAGTATCTGTGCACGGCGAAGCAGTGCTCCGACTCTTAAAACCATTTCATTCACATTTACCGGTTTTACCATATAATCGTCACTTCCCGAAAGAAATCCCTGGCGCATATCATCAAAGGAACCTTTCGCAGTGATCATAAGCACTGGTATCTGATATCCTGCTGAACGAAGTTCTGACACCAGTTCATAGCCATCCATAACCGGCATCATAATATCAGAAATGATCAGATCAATATATTCCTTATCCAATACTTCTAATGCCTGTGCTCCATCCGATGCACTTTTGACTTGATATCCATTCTTCTCAAGCACTTTTTGGAATAGCTGGCTTAATTCTTTATCATCTTCTACAATCAATATTTGAAACACGTTTTCCTTCCTCCTTATTAAAACAGATACCTTGCCCATCCAAGCAGATGCTGTACCAAAAATATTTTTCTCTGACGTTTCTTTGTTAATTCGATTGGCTCTACATGATATGGATCATTATAAGTTCCGCCTTCTAATATCTGGCGGGACACTTTTTCATATTCCATCATGCCCTCTTCCAACTGTTTATTAATATCTTTACTGCGAATTACAAGCATCAGTTCCGTATCCAGATATGCACTTCTCATGTCCATATTAAAGGAACCGATTACAGACAGATCATCGTCAATGAGAATACTTTTTCCGTGGTATGAATAACCGCCTTCATATTCCCAGATATTAATTCCTGTACTTAAGATTCTATTTCTGTTTTTCGCATAATCGGCAGCCCCAAATGGATTCCCATTATTCGCAACTGAATTTGTCATGATAGAAAAATCTGAAACGTTCTCTGCAATCTCCTCCCATGTATTATACATCATATCATTACAGATAATATATGGCGTGTGGATCTTCACACGATTTTTTGCATTTTTCATCAATTCTCCCAACTGATACCACACTACTGGTTCTTTGGAACCTGTGTGAATAGGATTTGACACTAATGTAATCTTTTCTGTCTCAAAAGTTTCGTCCGTATAATCGGTCTCGCAGATTCTTTCCTTATTCTCTTCAAAATATTTCTGATAGCTGTTCTGCAGCTCTAAAACTGCGTTCTTTACAGATTTTCTATTTGCCAGTTTTTTATTGTTATGAAAATAACCACTGTCTTCCTGATTCCATATGGTTTCAAAATACTCTGACAACTGGTTAACTGAATTTTCTTTCTCAGGTTCATCGCAAACCACTAACACGTCTCTGTCATAGTTTTTATGTCCCGGAAAATCACCCAGAAAATAATTGTATGTATTTCTTCCCCCAAGAATATATCTCTTTCCATCTGCAATCAAATATTTATCATGCATTCTACCCATCATTTTCCACGGTTTCAACGGATTGGCCTTATTATACAGTTTAATTTCAACATTCTCATGGGAAGATAATCCATAGAAATACGGATTTCCTTCCATATCAATCCAGCTCTCCATTCCATCTACTAACAGACGAATATGTACACCTCTGTCTGCCGCATCATGCAGTGCTCCTAAAATCAATTTTCCACTTTCATCGGATTGAAATGCAAAAGTAGAAAGAATAATTTCCTTTTTTGCATTCTTGATCAAACGCACTCTTTGTAAAAGCGCTTCTGGATTCTTTTCTATGATTACTGCCCGTTCTGTATTTTCACTGCATTCGTTCCATGACCCATTTTTTGTTTCTTTTTTGGTTGTATTGGACACTTCCGGCTGCTTTTTATATGCAACGCAGATTCCGAGCAATTCATAAAAAGCCACACATAAAAAAATTGCCAGTATAACAAGAAGGATTTTACATATTTTATGCTTTTTCATTGTACATCACCTGATTCCTTTTTATTTCATACTTATACAATACAAAGTCAATCTCAATTTAACCTCAACAAAATTTATTTTTCATAAAAAAATATGACCGGCTTCTTTTTAAAGAAACAGTCATATTTTTATTCTAATATATGAAGGAGCTTTTCTTACTCCGTTGTATTAATCACTATCCATGCAAAATCTTCTTTGTACAACAGACTGTTAGATATAGCAAAAACGGCCTTTCAAAAACAGTTAACTTCTAAATCAACTGTTTTTTGAAAGGTCGTTTCATCAGATTCTTATAGCAATCCAGCAAATAATCTCATAAATAATTGTCCCAGTCGCAAATATGCACTTCGTCCGGTTTGATATTGGTCTGTCACATCACGACATTCTCCCATCGTTCTTATCAGATCATTTTTTATTTCCACAACTGTCTGACAATCTGCCATAAAACAGCCGTTTTCAAAATGGTGATATAAACTTCGATAATCCAGATTAATTGTTCCACAAGTTGCTATACAGTCATCTGCCACACTCATTTTTGCATGACAGAAACCAGGAGTCCACTCATAAACACGAACACCATGTTTAACTAATCCATGATAAAAAGAACGAGTTATATTATAAATGAATTTTTTATCAGGGATACCAGGTGTGATAATTCTTACGTCTACCCCTCGCTTAGCAGCCAGACATAACGCATGCGTCATTTCATCTGTTATGATTAGATATGGAGTCATAAACCAACAATATTTTTCAGCTTTATTTATCATACTGATATAAACTTCTTCTCCTACTTGCTCATTATCCATAGGGCTGTCTGCATAAGGTTGAACAAACCCAGTTTGCTGTGCCGCATAATCATAGTGGAAAAGGTATTTACTAAAATCAGAATCATTAGCATCCTTATCACTTACTGCATTCCACATTTCCAAAAATGTCACCGTAAGCGACTGAACAGCATCTCCTTCTAAACGAATACCTGTATCTTTCCACTGTCCATACGGGTGTGTGTAATTAAAATATTCGTTTGCTAGATTATATCCACCTGTAAATCCGACTTTTCCATCAATAACTGTTATTTTTCTATGATCACGATTGTTCAAAAACAGATTTAAACCTGGCATAAACGGATTGAATACACGGCAATGAATTCCTATTGCCTCCATCTTTTTCACAAAATCTGTGTTAATAAAGCCTATAGAACCCATATCATCGTAGAATACTCTAACTTCCACACCTGCTTTTACTCGCTCTTCCAGAACATCTTGAATCTTATGCCATGCTTCAGCGTCTTCTATCGCATGATATTCCATAAAGATAAACTTCTGTGCTTTCTCCAAATCCTTAAGCTGTGCCTCTAATCCTTTCACTGCTTCATCAAAATACACAATATCCGTATTCTGATAGATTGGATACTGCGAATTTCTTTGTATGTAACTTGCTATATTTCCTGCTTTCGGAATTGTTTCTTTTATTTTGCTCAAACACTCCTGACTGTCCGGAAGCATTGGTAACAATTTGCTATCAATTTCTGCATATCGCTCACGCATTTTATGTGTGCCACCATTCAAACCAATCAACAAATACAGGCCTACACCCATAATTGGGAAAACTAGAATTAAGATGATCCAAGGCATTTTCATAGAGGATGTCTTATTTGATGCGTACAATCCCAAAACCAAGATCCCACTCAAAATCCTTGTAAATAAATTTATGATTTCTGCATATTCATTCAAGCGTGTTACGATAGTAATAATAAAAATCACTTCCAGAAGAATGCAGATTATGGAAAAACACAGCCGTTTTACCCCATTTTTTGTTTTTGCTTTGCCCTCTAAAGTATCTTGTTTCATATATATTCCACCTTCCTACTTGCTCAGTTTTCTCCCTAAATTTCGTGGAACATACCAATTTTGTCTTTTATTCTCTGCATTTCATTATCTGCTTCAATGATAGCTCTTGCAGAATGAAGTAATTCTTCACTTATCTCATCATAGCCAGGCATTTCTTCAATTCCTTTTTTATAGCGAAGTTGATGTTCCAATGTTGCCCAGAAATCCATACCATTGGTTCGAATCTGTAATTCTACACGCATAGGTGTTTTACCCTTAGCAAAAAATACTGGTATTTCAACAATCATATGATAGCTTCGATAACCATTCGATTTTGGATTTTTTATATAATCTTTTATTTCAATAACTTTAATATCATCCTGTTGGGTAATCAAATCTGATATCATATAAATATCGTCAATAAACGCACAAACTATTCGAACGCCTGCTACATCATTGAGATATGTCTGTATATTTTCTGTTGTAAATTCATATCCCATCTTCTGCAATTTATCGTAAATACTATTGGGCTGCTTAATTCTTGTTTTTATAAAAGAAATAGGATTTCGATTGTTCTCAACTGAAAATTCATCATCCAAAACCTCAAGTTTAGTTTGTATCTCCCTAATAGCACAACGATACATCATCATTAAATTATAAAATTTTGTAGCATTATTGAAAAACTGTAGTGATTCCGGACTGTTCATCCTGAGTTTTTTTACTTCATCTTTTGTCATGGAACTTTCCTTTCTACCTCATCCCTGATTTCAAAACATTATTTATTTTGATAGTTGATTCGTTCTCCTTGAATTACTGGATAACAAATCATTTTATCACTATCCAGATTTTCTACATGCATATCTACTGCACTGATCTGATGGTTTTCATAAGTATTGTAATAATAAATACCTTTTGTAACATTACAACACGACGTATACAATGTGATTTCATATTTTCCATCCGCTACTTCGCAACATCCTCGTTGCTGATCCACAGATCCGAGAATGTGGAAGAATTGGCTAACGCTTTCTTCCTCTGATTCACCTGAAATTGCATTTACCTTTGTAAAAGCTACACGTACAAAGCGTGAGGAAGATGAGAGATCTCCCGGAAGACCTAATCCTCCCATACCTCTACTATATGCATCAAGAGCCAAATTTTCGCAGAAAGTATTTCTGGGCTGTTTAGGAGATAAATACATATAATTATTTAGTTGAAACATCTGCTGTGGAAATGGCGGATTATTCGTAAGCACTCCTACTGGATTGTCATAAATATGCAAACCATCTGACATAGATTCTACCGTAATTGACTCATTCTCATCAGAAATGATCCAGTGTAATTGTGCTAATGGTAATTGCTCGCTGAAAGGAGTATTAACAATATTAATTCGTTCAAGAAGCTCGCGAACTTCAACTAAAGAAGAACACTGACTTAAAATCCACGGAATAAATTCAAACTGTGCAATATTTTCCACATCTGGCTTAAGCGCAGCATAAACAGCATTTCCGACAAAATTCAGTCCTGCCATTGCCACTCCTTTTTCATTCATAGCATCATAATACAAAGGATAATCCTCTGCAACATGAGCCATTCCAATAATTGCATAATGATTTTTCATATCGCCAACATGGCGAAAATTAAACGCATAATTACGTGGTGTAATTACTATCTGATCACCATAAGAGAATTCATAATCGAGGGTTCGTCCAAAGTAAAAATCTTTTGTTTTATAAGTTGCTGCTGTACACATGATCGTTTATCCTCCTAAATAGATTGAAATATGTCAATGAGTTTTTTCTTGAACAATATTATAGCACAATTCTTTTATTTTGTTCCAACTTCATACATGATCATAACATGTAAACTTTAAACTATTTTCCTAGATTATTTCTCCATCAGTTTTTCAAACCAGGTATTCATAGCTAGGATGAATTGACCTACGTCTGGCAATTCTTGCAGCATTTCGTTTAGGGTTTTGTGCTTCACATATTTCTGCACATACACCCAACAGGCAACGCTACTGGCTTCTGATACACTGTCAGCTATGGTTTTGCGCATAAGCTCTTCAAATTCAGCAATTTCTTCTTTCGGAACAACATCATACAGTGTTGGTGCCTGATGACTTATTTTTACTCCATTTTCATTTGCATCTTTAATCAGATTCTTAACTTTTTCTCTTGAATCCTCCAGTACTTTCATGTACTCCCACATAAATGCTACCACATCGGACGGTGTGTCTTTTTTTAGTGGTGGTAACTGAATATAATCATTGTTTTCGCTCATTTTCATATCCTCCTCACGATATAATAAAATCAATAATACGTTCTCTTGTCATGTCCAGTACAGTATCTACAACCACTCCTGCAAACAGGATCAGATACAGAATTACACTCAGCGAAAACAGGAATGCAACCTGTACCCAATCATGGTAACAGTATGCAGTCGCTATAATCAACAAAGTGAATATAAATCCAAGGATCCCTCTGACAACCGCATATGTCTGTACTGTCATCTTCACTGCCAGGCCAATTACAAAAAGGATCAGCCATACCGGCAGTAATAATATCTTCCCAGCAAGTTTTAAAATAAACATGTGCACCTCCTATCTTACCAGTCCTGGCATATCATGGTTCACCTCTGCCTGATAATACCCGTTCATCGTTGACGGTGCATTAAACAGGGCTGCTAATAAATATTTCTTGATGTTCTTCACCTTTGTGGTGTTACCACTCATACAGTGTAATACATACTCGATATGTGAATAGGTCAGCATCAGAAATTTTTTCTTCACCAGTGATGCCGGATACCAGTTGCTGGCAATCA
>NZ_WWVR01000057.1 GCF_009883055.1 Blautia sp. BIOML-A1
ATTTTGCCCCGTATGTCTCGGGATTTTGCCATATTCATGGCAAAACACCTCGCGGGATATTACCTGTGAACAGTTACCTCAGTTTCTTCATTTCCTTGTAACAGTATTTGATGATTTCCTTACGGGTGATAATGCCGATAAAAGACCCTTTGTCATCTATAACCGGAACATAGTTCTGGTTGATGGCACGATCCAGGAGATCCTCCATGTCGGCATCCGCATGAACCGGCTTATAGGTAGCCCGGCGGGGGATTGCCATGATGGAAACATCTTCCATTTCTTTCAGATCGGTGATATTGATGTTGAGACGCTTAATACCCCACAGAAGATCACCTTCAGATATGGTGCCGGTGTATTTCCCCTCCTTATTGAGGATCGGGATACAGGAGAACTTGCGGTGTTCCATCTTCTCAACTGTCTGGCGAAGTGTCTCATCTTCAAATATATAAGCAACATCACTTTTGGGTGTTAAAAAAAACAAAATATTCACAGTCAGTACCTCTGTCTTTCTTTAATCATATGTGTATCTGAACATTGATTCAGATGCTGTTATAATTATGTAGCTGTTCACAGGCAGCAGACTGCTGTGAACAGTATTATGATAGTATGTAGGGTACAGAATGTCAATTGTTTAAATATTAAAAATTGGTGAAAAATAACTATAAAACTAAAAAAATAAGAAAATTTTACAGCAGATTTACTCCGCCTTCTTCAGCAGCTTTCTGAATAGAATCCGGCCAGATAGAAACATGTACTTCACCGATATGAGCTTTGCGCAGGAAGAACATACAGATTCGGGACTGACCGATACCACCGCCGATGGTGTATGGAAGCTCCTGATTGAAGATTGCCTTCTGGAATGGAAGTTCTCTTCGGTCATCGCAGCCTGCTTCTGTAAGCTGGGAATCAAGAGAGTCCTCGTCAACACGGATACCCATGGAAGAGAGCTCCAGAGCAATGTCAAGTACAGGATAATATACAAGGATATCTCCGTTCAGTTCCCAGTCATCATAGTCCGGGGCACGTCCGTCATGTCGCTCTCCGTTAGATAAAACCTTACCTACCTGCATGAGGAAGACCGCACCCTTTTCTTTGACAATCTTGTATTCCCGTTCCTTTGGTGTAAGATCCGGATACATATCAACCAGTTCCTGAGTGGAAACAAAAGCAATTTCCTTTGGAAGGATCTCTTCGATATAGTCATACTGAACAGCCATATATTTCTCCGTTTTGCGAAGAACACTGTAGATGGAACGAACTGTGTTGATCAGCGTTTCCATGGTACGCTCTTCTTTGGAGATGATTTTTTCCCAGTCCCACTGGTCTACATAAACAGAGTGGATATTATCGAGATCTTCATCACGGCGGATAGCGATCATATCTGTATAGAGTCCCTCGCCGTGAGCAAAGCCGTATTTCTTAAGGGCGTAGCGTTTCCATTTGGCAAGAGAGTGTACGATCTCGGCATTTTCTTCCTGTCCTTTGATGTCGAAGCTTACAGGACGTTCTACACCATTCAGGTTATCGTTAAGACCGGAAGATGGTGATACAAAAACCGGAGCAGAAACACGGAGAAGATTTAATTTCTGAGCCAGTGTCTGCTGAAAAAAGTCTTTTACAGTTTTAATTGCAACCTGTGTATCATGCAGATTGAGATCTGAATGATAACCGACAGGTATTTTAATCTGATCCATTGGAATTCCTCCTAAAACTTTATAAGTGAATTGTATAATAAATATTGACTTGTAACGGTGAGCTACGGAACAGTCGAATATTTTTTATTATAACAAGAAAATTTATGTATTGCAATTTTAACCTTGCATTATTTTTGAAATGAGATTAAAATATATGTTACTGTCGTCAGAGGATCTGTTCTGCGAGAAGGAGTGTTTCACATACAAGGCAAAATGCCATCACCGAAGGTGATTTGGAATGCATTTTGACTCGTGACAGTGAGGGTACTGAACAGTTACAAACATAACAAAAACAAGGGGAAATTTCAGACAATAAAAAATGAAATTTCCCCTTTAACTTCACATGATGTTGTGGTATACTCTCATAAGTAACACTATATATGGGGAAGGCTGACGGACTGGTACGTTGTAGCTGTGAAGCGGCAGAACAGCTCTGAAAGGCCTTAAAATTGCAGCAAACAGGAGAGACAAAGAATATGATCTATGTAATCAAAAAAGATGGTACAAGAGAAGAATTTGATCCTCAGAAGATTGTTAAGGCGGTAAACAAATCTGCCGCACGTATTCTTTATACATTTTCAGATGAAGAGAAGGAATTTATCTGTCAGTTCGCTCAGGAGCATGCAGACTCTCTGGGGAAGAATGAGATTGAGATCCAGGAGATGCATAATATTGTCGAGGGTGCACTGGAGCGTGTGAATCCGGCGGTTGCCAAGAGTTATCGTGATTACCGCAACTATAAGCTGGATTTTATTCATATGATGGATGACGTTTATACCAAGAGTCAGGCGATCCGCTATATCGGCGATAAGAGCAATGCAAATACAGACAGTGCACTGGTAGCGACAAAGAGAAGTCTGATTTTTAATGAGCTGAACAAAGAATTATATCGTAAATTTTTTATGAACCGTAATGAACTTCAGGCATGTAAGGACGGGTACATTTATATCCATGATCAGTCTGCCAGACTGGATACGATGAACTGCTGTCTGTTTGACGTCGGTGCAGTTCTTAAAGGCGGTTTTGAGATGGGAAATGTCTGGTACAATGAGCCGAAGACATTGGATACAGCGTTTGATGTCATGGGTGATATTATTCTGAGTACTGCAGCACAGCAGTATGGTGGATTTACAGTACCGGAGGTAGACAAGATCCTCGGACCGTATGCACAGAAGAGTTATGATAAATATATCAGTGAATTTATGAAATATTCGGATGAGAACTGGACAGGCAGAGAAGAGAAGGCTGTTGAGTACGCACTGGATAAAGTAAGAAGAGATTTTGACCAGGGATGGCAGGGAATTGAATATAAGTTAAATACCGTGGGTTCATCCAGAGGTGATTATCCGTTTGTGACAGTGACACTTGGACTTGGCACAGGACAGTTTGAGAAGATGTGCAACATTTCTCTTCTGGAAGTGCACAAGGGAGGACAGGGCAAGGCCGGACACAAGAAACCGGTGCTCTTCCCTAAGATCGTATTTCTGTATGATGAAAACCTTCATGGTCCGGGCAAACCATGTGAGGATATTTTTGAAGAAGGTGTGGACTGTTCTTCAAAGACAATGTATCCGGACTGGCTTTCCCTGACCGGTAAGGGTTATATTGCCAGCATGTACAAGCAGTATGGCAAGGTCATAAGTCCTATGGGATGTCGTGCTTTCTTAAGTCCGTGGTATGAGAGAGGCGGCATGTATCCGGCTGATGAGAAGGATACACCGGTATTTGTGGGACGATTCAATATTGGTGCAGTCAGTCTTCATCTTCCGATGATCCTGGCAAAAGCAAGGGCGGAGAGCAGAGATTTTTATGAGGTTCTTGACTTTTATCTGCAGATGATCCGAAATCTCCACATTCGTACCTACGAATATCTGGGACAGATGAGAGCATCCACCAATCCGCTTGCTTACTGCGAAGGCGGATTCTATGGCGGACATCTTAAACCAAATGAAAAAATCGGCAAGATTTTGAAACCAATGACAGCTTCCTTTGGAATTACTGCATTGAATGAACTGCAGGAACTTTACAATGGCAAGTCAATCCGCGAGGACGGACAGTTCGCACTGGAAGTTCTGAAGTATATCAACGATAAGGTAAATCAGTTTAAGCAGGAGGACGGATACCTTTATGCGATTTATGGAACACCGGCAGAAAGTCTCTGTGGACTCCAGGTTGAGCAGTTCCGTAAGATGTATGGGATCGTCGAGGGCGTTTCTGACAGACCGTATGTAAGCAACAGTTTTCACTGCCATGTTACAGAGGATGTGACTCCGATCGAGAAGCAGGATCTGGAAGGGCGTTTCTGGGAACTCTGCAATGGAGGCAAGATCCAGTATGTGCGCTATCCTATCGGATATAATAAAGAAGCCATTCGTACTCTGATCCGCAGAGCAATGAATCTGGGCTACTATGAGGGAGTAAATCTTTCTCTGGCATATTGTGATGACTGCGGGCATCAGGAACTGGAAATGGATGTGTGCCCGGTATGCGGATCACGTAATCTGACGAAAATCGACCGTATGAACGGATATCTTTCTTACAGCCGTGTGCATGGTGATACACGACTGAATGAAGCGAAGATGGCAGAGATTGCTGAACGAAAATCCATGTAAAATTTATAAGTAACTGTGAGGGTGCTGAACAGTTAAGGGTATACAAAAACAGTACAGACATGACCAATGGTTGTGTCTGTACTGTTTTTTGTGTAATAGATAATAATGAATCTTCTGATCAGTTTTTCTTTGGTGATACAGGCGGCAGTATGCAGTTGTAAGCGATGCCGAGAGGAGTTACAAGAAGAGGATGGACCGGACGGTAAACAGGAAGCCTGAGTTTTTTTTCAAATACTGTGGTGAATTCTTTGAAGCTTGCAGAACCGCCTACGACATAAACAGCAGGAACTTCATAACCCTTGAGAAAACGTTCGGTGATAGTTGCCATTTTTTCGATGGTTGCCTTGATAACAGGAAAAATTTCATCTTCTTTTTCCGGAGTGGTTTTGAGTACCTCAGCTTCTTCATAAGGAATCTTATAATGACCGGCAACAGTCATGGTCATGTGACTTCCACCGGTTGCCTCATCGTCCGTGTAGATGACTTTGCCGTCTTTGAGAATACTGATACCGGTAGTACCACCGCCGACATCGACAACAGCACCATCAGTAATCTTGAGGATGGCAGAAGCAGCAGTAGGCTCGTCCACGATATTCGTTACTTCAAAACCGGCTCCCTCAAGGACATAGCCGATACTCTTGATGCTGCCTTCAGAAACTCCCGGAGGGATTGCAGCGGCAGCATAGAGCAGTTCTGTTCCGAGTTTTTCTTCGAGCTGCTCTTTCAGTTTAGTTACAAGCTGGACAGACTCATAATAATTAACGATCACACCGTCACGGATAGCGTGGGAAGGAGCAGAAACTCCTGCGATGGGACGGTTGTTGGTATCCACAACTGCAAGGACAGTATTGGCAGTACCGAGGTCAACACCGACTTTGAGTCTGCCGCGATAGTTTTTGCATTCGCCGGTACGGACCAGTTCTGCAAAATTAGATAACGTTCTGTTTTTTAGTTCCATTTTGCTACTCCATTTCTACGAAAAAATATCGAATTTGAGAAAAAATTCGTTCAGTATTTCTATTATATATGAAATGACAGAAAAATACAATCGGTGTCAAAAAAGAACGCTGCATGTATGGGCAATACAGGGCAGCGTTCTGAACTGATTCGGTTTATAGGGAAATTACTTAATGATAGTTCCTGTTTTTTCTCTGTAACCGTCTTTGGCATGTGCGATATCAGTAATAATAGCACGGCGGTTTTCGCCTTTGCTTATGAAAGAGAGTCCTGCCTGGATCTTAGGAAGCATGGAACCTGCGGCGAACTGTCCTTCATTCATGTATGTCTGAGCTTCTTCGGCAGAAATAGTACCGAGATAAGTTTCTTTGTCAGTGTCCTTGTTGAGGCTGACTTTTTCGACGCTGGTGAGGATCAGAAGAGTATCCGCATTCAGCTCTTCGGCAAGAAGACCGCTTGCAAGATCCTTTTCAATGATGGCGCTTGCACCGTGAAGATCGATGCCCTGCTCCATAACAGGAATTCCGCCGCCGCCTGCTGCAATTACGATCTGTTCTGCATTTGCAAGTGCACGTACAGTTTCAATCTCAACGATACGCTGTGGTTTCGGAGCTGCAAGGATACGGCGATATTCGCCAGGTGCAGTTTCAGTAACGAAATTTCCCTTGTCTTCCTCTGCTTCTGCCTCGTCTGCGGTGAGAACACGTCCGATGATCTTCTCCGGTTCGCCAAAGGCATCATCGTATGGATCAATGACAACCTGAGTCAGAACAGTGGCAACTGGTTTATAAATACCTCTGGAAATCAGTTCGGCACGGATTGCGTTCTGAAGGTCATAACCAATATATCCCTGGCTCATGGCAGAGCAGACAGACATTGGAGCAAAGGTGAAATCCGGGTGTGCTTTACCGAATTCGTTCATTGCTGTGTGGATCATGCCGACCTGCGGACCGTTGCTGTGAGAGATGACAACACGGGTTCCCTCTTCGACAAGATCAGCGATCACTTTCGCGGTTTCTTTAGTAGCAAGTTTCTGTTCTGGAAGTGTTGTGCCAAGGGCTTTATGACCAAGAGCAACAACTACGGTTTTTTCGCTCATATGGATTCCTCGTTTCTTTTGGGTTTTGGTTTTATTATAAAAGAATGCCTGTTGAATTGCAATAAAAAGATGGAATGTCCAAAGGTATTTGGAATACATTTTGCCCAAAATACCGGAGGCAAATCGTAAGAACTAAAAAGAAGGTATGTTTTGGGAATAAGGAAAGCCGCCTGAATTAGGCGGCTTTCCTTAACTTTTTGAGGGGGGAGATAGAGAGTGGTTATTCATCTATCCAAGACATATTATAAGAAATAAATGTGTGCAAACTGTGTACGGATTCTAAAAGAAATCTAAAAAGTCTAAAATAATAGTAACAAATAACGCCGAAACCCCTTGATTTTATTGGTTTTCCAGAAATTAACGAAATTGTGAAAAGATGATTTTGCGACAAATTTGTGACAAATGGCGAAAAAATCTATAGAAATATCGAGATCAGGCATATTGATTTCCGAAAAGGCATATGCTATAATTGCCGTAGGCAAAGAATGAAATACATGTCTAACACAGACAAAAGCCCTCAGTACTGGGAATACTGGGGGCTTTCTTTTTGTGCTTTCACGGTGCACGAACCGAGGTTAGTTGCTGTTATTTGCCGCTGTCTAACCATTTGATGATATAGTGGCAGGCTACACCAGCCGCAACAGCGACTAAGAATGAAATAAGTACATCTAACACAGACAACCCTCCTTTCTGTTGCCAGATTGAGGGCAGCAACATCATTACTGTAGCACACGTTAGAATAAAATAGAATATACAGAAAATAAAAGTCTGGTACAAATTAATGTGCGGAGCGATTTTTTGGTCTTTTTGTCAATTCTTTATGTTTCTTTTTCAGCCATTCTTCATACTGTTCTTTAGGCAAGCGATAGTCGGTAACTAGCCTATGGAGTCAATCCTTTCCATTGCCAAAAGTAGGAATAAAAAACCCCAGTGCTGCAACACTGGGGTTTTTCTTTGTACTTCCACTATGGATGCTTTCTTTTTTTGCCTACTGGCATTATAGCATATGCAAAAAAGTAATTCAATATGCTTTCTGGAATGGCTTTGAAAATAAAACCTCATTTCTAAAAGAAAACGAAATTTTATAAAGAAATCGTGACATGCTCCCACCACTTAAATCTCTGATTTTGAAGTGGGGGCTTCTTGCTCAATGGCTCTACTGAGCCAAGTATCTACAAGCTATCCTCGCGTGCCCCGCGATTTTTTGCCCGGACACGGGCATATTTCTTACTTATTGTCTTGTCCGGATACGGACTTTTTATTGTGCTGTCATGCACATTCTGCAAAGATTCTTTTTCCCTCATTCATGATGTTCACTGCTGCATTTACATCACGATCCATTCTGTTTCCACATTCACAGTAATAAATTCTTTCAGATAAAGACAATTCGGCTTTTTTCTTTCCGCATACACTGCATATCTTACTGGATGCGAAATAACGGTTTACTTTGATCAGATATTTTCCGCGTTCCTCCAGTTTATATTCCAGCATAGACAGAAACAGGCCATATCCATTATCATGTACGCCTTTTCCAAGATGAAGTCCTCCTGCCATCCCTTTCAAATTCAGGTCTTCCACGCATACTGCATCATAGTTCTCTGCAAGACCTGTACTGAGTTTATGCTGGAAATCTTTTCTCTGATTTCGGATCTTTTCATGACACAGTGCAACCCGTTTCTTCTGTTTTTCATAATTCCGACTGCC